>NZ_JBDVGB010000093.1:0-54744 GCF_039940735.1 Tateyamaria sp. | reverse complement strand
CCTCCGGATTGAGCCGAACCAGAACGGAGGCATCATGGACTTTGCCCTAAGCGAAGAACAGACAGCAATTTTCGACATGGCCTATGCCTTTGGTCAGGATCAAATCGCCCCCTATGCCCGCGCATGGGAAGCCGCAGGCACCATCCCCAAAGATCTGTGGCCCAAGGTCGGCGCGCTTGGTTTTGCATCGCTTTATGTATCTGAGGACGCTGGCGGCGCGGGCCTGGGCCGACTGGATGCGACGCTGGTGTTTGAGGCCCTATCGATGGCCTGCCCTTCTGTTGCGGCGTTCCTTTCGATCCACAACATGTGCGCCAAGATGCTGGACAGTTTTGGCGATGACGCGCTGAAGGCCCGCGTAATGCCCGGCGTGCTGAGCATGGGAACCGTGCTGAGCTATTGTCTCACTGAACCCGGCTCCGGATCTGACGCCGCTGCCCTGCGCACCCGCGCCGAACGCACAAACGAAGGTTATGTGCTAAACGGCACCAAGGCGTTTATCTCGGGCGGGGGATATTCCGATGCATACGTGTGCATGGTGCGCACCGGCGATGACGGGCCCAAGGGCGTGTCCACTGTCTATGTAGAAGACGGCGCCGAGGGGCTGAGTTTTGGCGCTCTTGAGGACAAAATGGGCTGGCGCAGCCAACCGACAGCGCAAGTACAGTTTGACAATTGCAACATTTTATCAGGAAATTTGGTTGGAGAAGAAGGCAAAGGTTTCACATATGCGATGAAAGGGCTGGATGGCGGCCGTTTGAACATTGCGGCCTGTTCTTTGGGTGCCGCGCAATCTGCACTGGACGCCACCCTCGCATATATGGGCGAGCGAAAGGCCTTTGGCCAACCCATCGATCAATTTCAGGGGCTGCAATGGCGGCTGGCTGACATGGAGATCGAACTGCAAGCCGCCCGCACCTTTCTGCGCCACGCTGCTTGGAAGCTAGACAACGACGCGCCCGATGCGACCAAGTTCTGCGCCATGGCCAAAAAGTTCGTGACCGATGCAGGCAGTAAGGTTGTTGATCAATGCCTGCAACTGCACGGCGGCTATGGGTATCTGGCGGACTACGGCATCGAAAAGCTGGTGCGCGATTTGCGTGTGCATCAGATTTTGGAAGGCACGAACGAGATCATGCGCGTTATCGTGGCGCGCGATATGTTGAAGAATAGATGATCGGGTATTTTACTTGGTTCCAACAAAGCATGCTGTACGGCCGCTATCTAAAAGTCCGTGCTTGGTCTTGGCGTGTCGCGCCGAAACTATCGATATTCTCAATATTTTTAGTTGTAATACCTTTGATTTTTTGGTGGGTGGTTGTGCCGGGTGCGATCTTTTTTCTCCTGCTATTCGCGACACTCTCGCTTGGAGCACTCCCATCGATAACAGTTACTTATTCGATCTTAGTTTTGTCACTGTTGATGATACTTCCAATCACAGTATCTGTTTTCTTGGATTTCTTTCCCGCCTATTTTGCAGTGATCGCCCTGACATTCGGGCGCTTCGGCCCAGCTGAACGCATGCGCAAAAAAGCAGAATATGAACTCGACGTTTGGAAAAGCACCACATGACTGACATCAATATCCGCATCACCGGGCGCGCGGGCCGGATCACGTTGCAGCGCCCACAGGCGTTGAATGCCCTGTCCTACGAGATGTGTCTGGCCATCGAGGCTGCATTGGACGATTGGCGCAATGACGCGCGCGTTGATGTCGTGGTGCTGGACGCGATCGGCGATCGCGCGTTCTGTTCGGGGGGCGACATTGCGGAACTTTACGACACAGGCTCACGCGGCGATTATGCCTATGGTCAAAAGTTCTGGGCCGACGAATACCGCCTGAACCACAAGATTTTCCAATACCCCAAACCGTTCGTCAGTTTCCTGCAAGGGTTCACCATGGGCGGAGGCGTTGGCATTGGGTGTCACGGCTCGCACCGCGTTGTGGGCGACACATCCCAAATCGCCATGCCGGAATGCGGCATCGGCCTTGTGCCCGATGTCGGTGGCTCGTTGATGTTGGCCCTCGCGCCCGGGCGATTGGGCGAATATCTAGGGACAACAGGGGCGCGGATGAATGCGGCGGATGCGATTTTTTTCGGTTTTGCAGACCTTTACATCCCCGAAGACCAATGGCCGCCCCTGATCGCCACACTTGAGGCCACGGGCAAACCTGCGTGCTTGAAACAAGTCACGCCCCCTGCCCCCGGCCCCATCCAGATCGCGCAACCCGACATTGACCGCCACTTTTATGGCGCGTCTTTAAGTGACATCCTGACCACGCTGCGCGCCGAAGACAGTGAGTTTGCCCGCGACACGCTGAAACGCATGGGCCGCAACAGCCCGTTGTCGATGGCCTGCACCATCGAGGCGTTGCACCGCCTGCGCGGGCCAAGTTTGACGTTGGAAAAGGCGCTGGACCTAGAATATCGCTTTACGGCGCGCGCGATGGAACAAGGAGAATTCCTTGAGGGCATCCGGGCCGCCATCATCGATAAGGATCGCAGCCCCAAATGGCAATTCGAGGGTCAAAACGTGCCCCCAACTGCCGTCAGCAAGATGTTGATGCCACTTGGAAAAATGGCGCTGCAACTGGGAGAAACGGGAATGAAGATCGGATTTATTGGCCTTGGCAACATGGGCGCACCCATGGCTGCAAACCTTGCGGCCGCCGGACATGACGTGGTTGGATTTGACGTCGCCGGCACCACCGCCTTGGGCGTCACGCCCGTTGCTAGCGCCGTTGCGGCAGCCGCGCAGCGCAACATCGTTATCACCATGCTGCCCAATGGCGACATCCTGCGCGCCGTCGCTGGCGACATCATCCCGGCCATGCAATCCGGCGCGACCCTTATCGATTGTTCAACCGTCGATGTGGACAGCGCGCGCGCTGTGGCGGACCAAGCGCAAACTGCGGGCATGTTGGCCGTTGATGCACCCGTTTCTGGTGGGATTGGCGGCGCGGCTGGTGGCACGTTGACGTTCATGGCCGGAGGCAGCACCGAGGCCTTTGCCGTCGCGCAACCCTTGTTCGATATTATGGGCCAAAAGGCCGTGCATTGCGGCGAAGCGGGTGCGGGACAAGCCGCCAAAATCTGCAACAACATGATCCTAGGTGCCACAATGATCGCCACCTGCGAGGCCTTTGCATTGGCAGACAAACTGGGCCTTGAGCGGCAAAAAATGTTTGACGTGGCCAGCACGTCTTCGGGTTATAGCTGGTCAATGAACGCCTATTGCCCCGCCCCCGGCGTCGGCCCGCAAAGTCCGGCGGACAACGGCTATGCCCCCGGATTTGCATCAGAATTGATGCTAAAGGACCTTGGATTAAGCCAGCAAGCGGCAGAAGCCGTGGACGCCGATACACCAATGGGTGCACGCGCGCTTGAGCTTTACCGTCAGTTCGTCGAGGACGAAGGCGGCAAAGGGCGCGACTTTAGCGCGATGCTGCCTCGCTTTGAAACGCGCGGGCGATCCTAACGATTATTCCGCCGCCACATTGCGCGCGTTTAACATCTGCTTAAGGTAGTGACCGGTGTGGCTTTCGCCAACATCGGCCACAGCCTCCGGCGTGCCCGTGGCCACAACTTGCCCGCCACCGTCGCCACCTTCAGGGCCGATATCGATGATCCAGTCGGCTGTTTTCACAACGTCCAGATTGTGTTCAATCACGATGACAGAATTGCCTTGCTCGACCAATTCATGAAGCACTTCCAATAGCTTACGCACATCTTCAAAATGCAAACCCGTCGTCGGCTCATCCAGAATATAAAGCGTACGCCCAGTAGAACGTTTGCTAAGTTCCTTAGACAGTTTCACGCGCTGCGCCTCACCGCCCGATAGCGTTGTCGCCTGCTGACCCACCTTGATATAGCCTAGGCCAACACGCATGAGCGCATCCATCTTTTCGCGAATACTTGGCACGGCTTGGAAGAAACCCTGCGCGTCCTCGACCGTCATGTTCAACACATCAGCGATGGACTTGCCCTTGAACTTGATTTCAAGCGTTTCGCGGTTGTAGCGCGCGCCTTTACAGGTTTCGCATTCCACATAAACGTCGGGAAGAAAGTGCATCTCGATCTTGATGACGCCATCACCTTGGCAGGCCTCGCATCGCCCACCTTTGACGTTAAAGCTAAAGCGACCGGGTTTGTAACCGCGCGCCTTGGATTCCGGCAGGCCCGCAAACCAATCGCGGATCGGGGTAAACGCGCCGGTATAGGTCGCAGGATTCGAACGCGGCGTGCGACCAATGGGGCGTTGGTCGATGTCGATGACTTTATCGAGGTGCTCTAGACCTTTGATCGTCTCACAAGGAGCCGGTGTTTGACGCGCACCATTCAGCCGCATTGAGGCGGTTTTGAACAGTGTTTCAATGGTTAGTGTGGATTTGCCGCCGCCGGACACACCGGTGACGCACACAAACTTGCCCAAAGGAAAGTCGACTGTGACATTGCGTAGGTTGTTGCCCGTCGCTTTGACAACAGTCAGCTTTTTGGCGCCCTTCTTGCCTTTGCGGCGCTTGGTCGGGATTTCGATTTCGCGCACGCCTGTCAGATATTGGCCCGTGACGGATTCGGGGGTGGATGCGACCTCTTCGGGCGTGCCGTGTGCCACGACTTGCCCGCCATGCACCCCAGCGCCAGGCCCGATGTCAAAGACATAGTCGGCCTCGCGGATCGCTTCTTCGTCGTGTTCGACAACAATCACGGTGTTGCCCTGATCGCGCAAGTTTTTCAAAGTGTCGAGAAGGCGATCATTATCACGTTGGTGTAGGCCGATAGATGGCTCATCTAAGACGTACAAAACACCCGTCAAACCTGACCCGATTTGGCTGGCTAAACGGATGCGCTGGCTTTCGCCTCCACTTAAAGTTCCACTTGAGCGTGATAGCGTAAGATATTCTAATCCAACGTTATTTAAAAAACCAAGACGCTCGCGAATTTCCTTAAGGATGGCGCGCGCGATCTCGTTCTTTTGTACTGTTAGATGCTCTGGCACGGCCGCGCACCACGCGTACGCTTCGCGGATCGACATCTGCACCACTTGGCCCGCATGTAGGCGATCTTCGGCGGCACCATCGACTGGCCCGATTTTCACAGCCAATGCTTCGGCGCGTAAGCGATAGCCACCGCAATCGCCGCAAGGGCGGTTGTTTTGATAGCGTTCGAATTCTTCGCGAATCCAGTTGCTGTCTGTCTCACGATAGCGGCGTTCCATGTTGGGGATCACGCCTTCGAACACACGAGTGACCTGATAGACGCGGCCGCCTTCGTCATAACGGAACGGGATTTCCTCGTCGCCGGATCCGTATAGAAACACCTGTTTTACAAAGGCAGGCAGGTCTTTCCATTTGGTCTGTTGGTCAAATTCGTAATGTGCCGCAATCGCTTCGATTGTCTGCAGGAAATACGGCGATTTTCCCTTGCGCCATGGCGCCAGTGCTCCGTCATAGATTTTCAGGTTCTGATCTGGCACCACGAGGCGTTCGTCAAAAAACAGCTCTTGCCCCAGCCCGTCGCACGACGGGCACGCCCCAAAAGGTGCGTTAAAGGAAAACAGACGCGGTTCGATCTCGGCGATCGTGAACCCACTGTCGGGGCAGGCAAATTTTTCCGAAAACGTCATGCGATCAGGGTCGCCCTCGGTCGGGGCCGTTTCGAAAATGGCGATGCCGTCGGCAAGGTCAAGCGCGGTGCGCAGGCTGTCAGCAAGCCGCGTTTCCAGCCCTTCCTTGACCACAATCCGGTCTACAACCACGTCGATGTCGTGGCGGAACTTCTTGTCGAGCGTGGGCGGCTCATCGAGTTCATAGAACGTGCCGTCGACCTTGACCCGCTGAAAACCCTGCTTGCGTAACTCGATGAATTCTTTGCGGTATTCGCCTTTGCGATCACGAATGATCGGGGCAAGCAGATAGGCGCGTGTACCGCTTTCTAGCCCCATGATCCGGTCGACCATGTCTTGCACTTGCTGTGCCTCGATGGGTTTGCCGGTCGTTGGCGAATAGGGCGTTCCGACACGTGCGAACAGTAGGCGCATGTAATCGTAAATCTCGGTCACGGTGCCGACGGTTGAACGGGGGTTCTTTGATGTGGTCTTTTGTTCGATCGAAATCGCGGGGCTGAGGCCCGAAATGTGATCCACATCCGGCTTTTGCATCATATCAAGGAACTGACGCGCATAAGCGGACAACGATTCCACATAGCGCCGCTGCCCTTCGGCATAGATCGTATCAAAGGCGAGGCTGGACTTGCCCGACCCGGAAAGCCCTGTAATTACAACCAGTTGATCGCGCGGAATGTCCACATCGATAGATTTGAGGTTGTGTTCGCGCGCACCGCGCACCTCGATGTTCTTTTGCTCGGCCATGTTTAGCCCCCCGGGTTAACAATTCGTACATAGCCCGATGGGGCCGGAGCGCCAATGAAAAAGAGAGAACACATCAAGAACATGCATTCTGATGACACAAGTTGTCAGTGGCCGCGGCGTTTCGCCATCCAAGCATGCACCGCAAAGCCACCTGCAAGCACAATGATCGATGTCCAGATCAGGCCCGAATAGCCCGCAATGCTGAGAATCACGAGCAGCGCTGGTGTGCCGATGGTGTTCCCCAAGTTGCCGGTTTGCGCCAACGCGCCGTAGGCTTGGGATTGTGTCGTTGCGGTTTCATTAAGTTGCGGGATTGCTGCAAACGTCGCACCTTGCACCAGTCCCAATGCGGCAGCGAGCAACAAACACGCGACGGGTAATCCGGGTGCGGCCAGCAGCCATACAAGCGCGGCGACCGAACCCGCGAACCCGATTTGTACCAACATCACAGCACTGATGAACCGCAATGCAAAAACGCCCAACGTCATCGACACGGCGATAGATACCAACGGCATCGCCCCCATCACCCAAGCCCGCCATTCCGGCGCGATGTAAGGCGGCAGCACCGTCAGGATCGCCAAAAAGCAGAAGGTGTAAAACAGCCACCCCGCCCCCGGTGCGGCGATGCTGGGCGAACGGTAGATGGTCAGGTGATCCTTCAGAATGCCGCGCAGCGACAAAAGCCCCTCTTGTGCTGTTTCGAGCGGGCGCAGGAACACTGTCAGTACAAGGGCAAACGCTGCCATCCAGATGCTGTGTGCGATGAACAGAGCTGGTAGCCCGCGTGCTTCGACCAATGGCAGCCCTAAAGCCACCAGTAGCGTGAAGGCGACGCCGAAAAACGTGCTCCACAAGGTGAGCGTCAGGCCGCGGTGGCGGTCTTCGCTGAATTGCGCGATCAATGTGGGGGCGGCAATCACGATAGCAAGGTGCGAAACGCCCTCGATCACCCGGCTGGCCAGCATCAATGGCAGGCTTGGCAGCAAGGCCTGAAACAGCGACACCCCGGCCCCGGCCCACAGCGCCCACAACATCGCGCGGCGATAGCGGATGCGCGCAACGACTAGGCCTGCGACGACGCCCAAAAGGATACCGACAAAACCAACCAGCGACACAATAAAGCCCAAGGCCGTGCCCGCATTCGGGTAAACGGCCCCAAGTTGATCAAAAATAACGCTAATTTTGGCATATTGCCCAGCCGCACCCAATCCCGCGCCCCAAAGGCACAGGATTAGGGGGAAGGAAGTGCGCGTTGCCATACGTCCGGGCCTAAGCCCGAACGCCGCACGCTGCAAGCACTACATATGGATGACGCGGTCGTAGGCATCCAGCACGGATTCGTGCATCATTTCCGACAGCGTGGGATGCGGGAAGACAGTGTGCATCAAGTCTTCTTCTGTGGTTTCAAGGGCTTGGCCCACCACATACCCTTGGATCAGCTCGGTCACTTCGGCACCGATCATGTGCGCACCAAGCAGTTCACCCGTCTTTTCATCAAAGACGGTTTTGATCATGCCCTCGGGTTCGCCCAATGCAATCGCCTTGCCGTTGCCGATGAAGGGGAAGCGGCCGACTTTGACTTTGTATCCCGCCTCTTTGGCTTTGGCTTCGGTCAGACCGACGCTGGCGACTTGCGGGTGGCAATAGGTGCAGCCCGCGATCGAGTTTGGCTTGATCGGGTGGGCCTTTTTGCCTGCGATCAGCTCGGCCACCATGGTCCCTTCGTGGCTGGCTTTGTGGGCAAGCCATGGCGCGCCTGCGATGTCGCCGATGGCATAAAGCCCATCCACACCTGTGCGGCAATATTCGTCTGTGACAACGTGCGTGCGGTCAAGTTTGACGCCGACCTTTTCAAGCCCAAGGTTTTCAACGTTGCCGACGATGCCCACAGCAGAAATTACGGTGTCAAAGTCGTGTTTTTCAACTTTGCCGCCCACTTCGATATGAGCCGTGACTTTGCCTTTAGAACGGTCAAGCTTTTTGACCATCGCCTTTTGCATGATCTTCATGCCCTGCTTTTCAAAGCTCTTCTTGGCGAAGGCCGAAATTTCAGCATCTTCTACTGGCAACACGCGGTCCATAACTTCGACCACAGTCGTGTCAGCACCCAATGTGTTGTAAAAGCTGGCAAATTCGATGCCGATTGCGCCCGATCCAATGACGAGCAACTTTTTCGGCATGCGTTTTGGTGTCAACGCCGCTTTGTAAGTCCAGACCAGATCGCCGTCAGCCTCAAGGCCCGGCAATTCGCGTGCGCGCGCGCCAGTGGCAAGGATGATGTTCTTGGCCGTGATCTCTTCGACGCCTTTGTCAGTTTTGACGGACACTTTGCCTTTGGCGGGGATTGTCCCCTCGCCCATGATTACGGTCACTTTGTTTTTCTTAAGCAAATGGCCAATACCGCCGGACAACTGACCAGCAACTTGACGCGAGCGTTTGACAACGGCGTCCAGATCATAGCCAACGTTGTCAGCCTTCAGGCCAAATTCTTTGGCGCGGTGCATCAGGTGAAACACTTCGGAACTGCGCAACATCGCTTTCGTCGGGATACACCCCCAGTTCAGGCAAATGCCGCCCAAGTGTTCGCGTTCGACCACACATGTGGACAGCCCCAATTGTGCAGTACGAATGGCAGCCACATAGCCTCCGGGACCAGAGCCTATCACTACTACATCAAAGGATTTCGTCGCCATATCAATGTCCTCACCAGGCTTGCGTCAGAAATTAGTTTACCGTTAAACTAATTTTGCCTGCACCTCAACGGACCATCTGCGCGACAAATCGACTAAACCTTAGGCGGCGGCACTTTAGGCGGCGTTTCGTTGCAGTCCGCGCAGCACTGCACCATATCCGCCCGCATCCAAATAGGCCTGCTCTGAGGCGGTGGATGTGCGGTTCATCACAACATTGCGATGCGGGAAGCGACCAAACAATCGGATCACTTCACGGTGCGCCTGTGCATGCAACAAAAAGCTGTCATCCTGCATCCGCTCGCAGGTCAGCCGCACCACCCGATCCTGATCACTTAGGTTTTCTGAATGTTCGAGCGGCATGTACATGAATTGACGTGCAGGGGGATCAATGCGCATGTCCCACCCCTTTGCGATGGCAGATTTCGCAACCGCAAGTGCAGCACGATCTGTCGAAAAGGCCGCACCAGAGTCGCGGAACATATTGCGTGGAAACTGGTCGGTCAAAATGATGTAAGCCAACGCCCCGTTTGGATAGGTCAACCACAGCGCGTATTCGCCTTTGGTGGCAGCAACCCAGGTTTCTAGAAATCGATCCCGTATAATTTGATCGAACTCATCGTCCTGAACAAACCACTGTTTTGGACTGCATTCATCCAGCCAGAAGCGCAAAATTTCGTCGGGGCCAACCATAACTAAATACCTCGGTTTACACGTTTACTAAAAAATCGTTACACAGGTTTTCGAATTCGCCCAATCACGATTTATAACACGTTGCAGTGTTCTAGGCGTCTTCGTCCTCAAGGTCCGCCAGAATGGCGTATTCTTGCGCAATCTCCAGTCTTACGGGTGTGACGGACCCTTGGCTCATGGCGACATACGCACCAGTATCGTCTGCCCCAATGGATGCCCGTTTGGTCGCGCGATAGGATGCATAACCAACGAGGATCAAGAACAGCACTGCTGTGTACAGGTAGAACCCGCCTGATCCAAAATTCTCCATCATTGCGCCCACAATCAAAGGGCCAAAGATAGCGCCCAATCCGTGGATAAAGATCAATCCCCCGGATGCGGCGGCCATATCGTCGTGTTCTAGAAAGTCGTTGGTATGCGCGAGCAACAGCGAATAAAGCGGGTTCGACATGCCCCCGACAATGAATGCGGCGACCAGCAGCATCTTAAAGTCAGGTCCAAACGTCAGTCCCACAAATGCCCCAAACGCGCCTATAGCTGAGACAAAGATAATCAACACACGGCGATCCATGCGGTCCGAAACCAAACCAATCGGGTATTGCAGCAAAACAGAACCGACAAAAAACGTCGCCACAAAGGTCGAGATTTGTCCGACACTTAGCCCCACTTGCGCGCCGTATACTGACGACATGCCAAATTGCGCTGCAAAGACGCCCCCGAGTATGAACATTCCGAAACAACCCAAGGGCGAAAACGTCGCTAACGCGCGCAGCGTCATCGGCTTGGTTGTATCAAAGGCCGGCGTTGGGCTGATCGACAGCAAAACAGGTGTGATGGCCAAAGATACCAGCACGGATGGGATGACAAACAGCACAAAACCCGACGGATCAGCCGTCAACAACAGCGCCTGACTGGCGACAATGCCCAACGTCTGGACAATCATATAAAGCGACAGTGCTTTACCGCGGTTCGAATTGTCGGCCGCGTCATTCAGCCAGCTTTCGGCCGTCACATAAACGGCCGAAAACCCAAAGCCGATTAAGATCCGTCCAATCGACCAGACCCAGGGATTGGCAAATGTCGGATAAAGTAAAATAACAGCAGAAATCAGTGAGGCCAAAGCGGCAAACACCCGCACATGCCCAACGCGTTTGATCATGACGGGCGCCAGACGACTGCCGCCAAGAAAGCCTGCGAAATAGGCCGACATGACAATTGACATCTGAAAGGTCGAAAACCCTTCAATCTCGCCTCGGATCCCCAAAAGCGTGCCTTGCATGCCGTTTCCGACCATCAAAAGGCACATACCAAGCAGCAGCGCCCACGAGCTGATAAATACTTGTTTCACGGCCGATTCCTTTACACGTTATTCGCGCCCGGCCTCGCACGGCTAGGATGAGTCTGTCGGGCCTTAATACGACCAATACGTGTCGGTTTTGTCTTGCTAGTTCACGGCAACAGTAAAGAAGCATCCCCATAGGAAAAAAAGCGGTATCCGGTGCCAACCGCATGATCATAAATTCGCCGCACGCGGTCCTGTCCCACCAAAGCAGAAACCAGCATCATCAGCGTCGACTTGGGCAAGTGAAAATTGGTCATCAGCCCATCTGTCACACCAAAGGTAAATCCGGGGTAAATGAAAATATCTGTTTCGCCTTCCCAAGGCGCGATCCCAACGTCCCGCGCCATGGTCTCGATAAGTCGAAGCGCAGTCGTGCCGACCGGAATCACGCGGGCTTTGCGTGCTTTGGCAGCTGCGATGTCGGCGGCGGCCGCCGCGCTAACCTGTCCCCATTCTGCATGCATTTTATGGGTGGTGACGTCGTCGACCTTGACGGGCAGGAAGGTTCCGGCCCCCACATGCAACGTCACATGCGTGGTCAGAACACCGCGCGCCGTCAGCGCGTCGATCAATGCATCGTCAAAATGCAAAGACGCGGTCGGAGCGGCAACAGCGCCGCTTTTGGCAGCCCAGATGGTTTGGTAATCCACCTTATCTTGCGCATCCGCCGCGCGTTTGGCGGCAATATAGGGCGGCAAAGGCATCGCTCCCGCCTGTGCAAGTGCTGCGTCAAAGTCGTCCCCTACGAGGTTAAACAACAGGTGGCCTTGTCCGTCGCTGGTCCCTTCCAAGGTGGCAGAAAGCGCATCAGAAAACTGCACGACCTCGCCTTGCTTTACTTTCTTCAGCGGCTTCACCAATGCAGACCATGTGCCGTCTGCGCGCGGTTCCAACAGGGTGACTTCGATCTTTGCCGTGGTGTCGCCTTGGGCCGACGTCCGCGCCCGCGTGCCAAAAAGGCGCGCCGGGATGACCTTTGTGTCATTGAGCACCAACAAATCGCCGGGGCGCAGCCAGTTCACCAAATCAGTCACGCGCTGGTCATGGATCGTGTCGCCATCGGCAACAAGCAGGCGCGCAGACGATCGCGGCACGGCGGGGCGCGTCGCGATCAGGTTTTCGGGAAGTTCAAAATCAAAGTCACTGAGTTTCATGCCCGCCACGTATCCAAGGTCTTAGCGGCGATCAACCGCTTCCTGTTGTTCGCGCCGCCGCCGCTCTGAATTCGTTTCCTGCCGTTCTGTGGCAGCAAAACTTTTGCTTACGGAATTTGGTGCGGATGGCAGCACGCCTTCGACTTTCGGAGCTTTCGGCGGCGGACGGCGGAAAAGTTCGCGAAACAGTCCCGGTGTAAGTGCGGACAACGGGTTCACTTGCACCCGTGGATTAGAGGCAGCACCACTGAGGCTGTAGTTAAAACCGATCAGCCCCTCTCCCTTGCGGGTAAAAATGCTGCCGATACCATTGACAAGAAACAGAGGTGAAATCACCCCCTTCATGTCTAAAATCGAACGCGTAACATCATAGGTTCCGAACATCGACAGCCCCATAGACGGCCCAACCGCGCTGGCTTGCGTCAATGTCATCGTCGAGGGCGTCAAACGAAAGGCGGCTTCGACTTGCTGAAAATGTATCCCTGCACCGTCCAACTGTTCCAATAGGCCAACGATGCTTAAGGCATTTAGTAGTGCCGCAATGGCAGGTGCGTCCTGAATGCGGGTATCATCGATGGTCAATGTGCCGTCAAAACTGGCCGAGCCCACAGGCCGAAGCGTCAACGACAATGCGCCACCCCGCGCCTGTTTCAGGATCCCCGCAGAGGCCGCGACGCGGCCCGCATCCTGTGCTGTCACACGGATGGCGCTGCGCCCATCTTGCGGCAACATTTGCCCTTTGATGTCTGCTCCGTCGTTGATTTTTGCCGTGAAATCGCCTTCTAAGCCGCGAGCAAGGTTAAACTGCCCGCTCATGCCGGTCAGTGCAATCGCATCGGTGACCTGCAAGCGATCCAACGCCAGCGACAATGGACCGCCGCCTTGCGCGCGGCCATTGCCGGAACTTGAGCCGCCAAAATCGGCCCGCCGCAAATCCAAAGACCCGCCGCGCACATCGACGCGCGGTGCCCTATTTGCGCCGCGCCCAATCAAATCCACCGGCGCATCAAGCCATTGCCCAACGCGCACACGATCAAACCGCGCCCGTTCAAGCCCGCCGCCAGGCGTCAGCGTAACAGAGCCAGTCGCGCGCAAACCGGCCGCATCGATATTCAACCGCTCCACGCTGGGACGCGCGCCCAAACGGCCCGCAATCGACAAGGTGCCCGTTTGGTTTGCGCCCTTGTTCCACCCCAATGGCGGCGAAGACAGACGCAAACCGCGCAGATTTGTATCCAGCGTAAACGTGGGCGCAGCCCCCCCCAACGGTAGGCCAACCACAAATTCACCGCTGCCCTGCCCACGCACCATGCCCGCAGGCAAACCAATGCGGAACGCATCAATCGTGCGCTCGGACAATTCGATTTTGCCTGCCACGCGACTTGGTTGCGGCCCTTGCCCGATGACTTGCGTCCATGTGGCATCAAACGGCACGCCATCCAACGTGCCCGGGCCACCCACGCGCACTTGTTCATTGGTCGCCGTCACGTTCAGCGCGCTTGCTGTCAGCCTGCGCCCTGTCAGCAAGGTCGTGCTGACAACGTCGCGCGCAATGCCCGTCGCGTCAAAGACCAGATCAGTAAGTTTCAGTCCCCGACGCAAAGGCAAAGACAGCGTGCCCGACACGCTTAGGCGGCCATCGGCCAAGTTGGGGGCAAGGTTTGCCTTATCCATCACCGTGAGCGGCGGTTGATTGAGGATCGATAAACCAGCCGTGATCGAGCTTTGTGTTTCGAGACGCACAACGGCAGGCACGCCGCCTTTGATTGTGACATCTGGAATGGCAAAAGACGAACCCGCTACGGTGACCTGTCCCCCCTCTGCGGCTGTGACGATGCCGTCATTGATGAACGCCACAAAGCGGTTGTCGAGAAGGCTGGCCGTGCCGCTTGCCCCTGTGATGTTGGGCAGTGTTTTGACGTAACGCACTTCGGCGTCTTCAAAGCCAAAGCCGACATAGACGGTCGGCCGCGCGTTAGGCTGCCCCCGCAACACCAAATCAACATCGTGCAAGCGGCCCGCCACTACGTTTTCTGAAATCCACTTGCGTGTTTTAGACACCAACCGCACGGGCCAAAGTTCCATCAAGCGTTCCGGCGACATTCCATCAAGGCGACCGTCCACAGAATAGGTCCAGCCTTCGGGTGCGGCTTCGAGCATACCGCGAACTTGAAACAGCTGCCCTTGGTCGCGCAGCAAAGCTTGCCCCACATCCAGTCGGAACGGATTGAGCGCCATGCGAAAATCCATTTCAGCGGCATCAAGGCTGACCGGTTCAGGGTAGAAACCATCGGGATTGGCACTGAGCCCATTTAAGCTGAACTGACCGACGATGTCCTCAAGCCGCCCATCCGCGCCCACGCCAATCACCGTTTGACCTTCGAGCCGGCCTTTGACCCACGCGCTGTCAACGGACAGCTCATCAAAGGTCAGCACCCGCTGCTTTGGATCATAGGTGAAATAGCTGCTGGCACTGTTGAACGGCACAGGACGCGTGGCATCATTGGGTTGGATCACCCCTTGGCCGATGCTGAGGGTGGCATTGAGCGGCGCAACACTGCCGTCCTCGTGCACGCCGCCGCGCAACGCCCCTGAAATGGGTGCGCGCAGCACTTCAAGCCATGCGAAAGGTGGGGCCAAAGTGGCAATATCGCCCGCGGCGACATCATCGACGATCACGCCAAACGTCGCGGCCGGAGACCCAATGTTGCTGTCGTAACTGGCTTGAAGCGTGGCAACCCCCTGCCCGCCGCTTAACAAAGCAACATCAGCCGTGATGCCAAGGGCATCATCCACGCGTGTCAGATGCACCCGCCCGCCATCAATTGTCCAAACCCGGTCTGAACGCCGATCCTCAACGCGCAGGTTCAGGGATTGGATATCCACATCCTGCAAGCTGGCCAGAGCCGGGCGTTCGAACACCGCATCGATGCGTTCGATCAGTTGCGCAAATGAATCTGCCCGCTGCGAGGGCGCGGAGAAATCGACGCCGCCAGACAGCGAAAATGAACCATCCTGATCGCGCAATAGTTTGGCAAAGATACCATCAAGGTTGATTTGACTGACCCGAACTTCGCCCTTCAACAATTGAGGCAACGACACACCCGCCCGCAACATTCCAAACGCGGCAATTTCGGCGCCAGTATCAGCGTAGAGCCGCACATCCGTCATTCGCACGCTTGGAGTCTGGCCTTCGGCCATAACGACATCTAGCTTGTCGAATTGCACAGTCGCCGCACCCAAGGCTTCGGCGGCGCGCACCTCGACTTCGGTGCGTAGCCAATCTGGTACCGACACCGGCCGCCCGATACCGACATAGATCGCAAGCCCCAGCAGAGCTGTCAGGATCAACGTGATGAACACACTGATCCCACGACCCAAAACTCGAAGGGTCGCGCGCACTTTGCTTGGTGCTGAAAGTGTCGGTTCTACGTTGCTCATCTCTTTATTCTTGTCTGCTGCGACCTATCATGCCAATCACATCTTTCTTAACCGTGATCAAAAAGGCGATTTTTCATGCTTGATATAGCCACACCAGCCCCTGATTTCACCTTACCCGCGGGAGATGGCAGTAATGTGACCTTGTCCGCGTTGAAAGCGGGACCGGTTGTATTGTTCTTTTATCCACGCGATGACACGCCCGGTTGCACCACGGAATCCATCGCTTTTTCGGCGCATCTTGATGCGTTTCGGGCTGCGGGTGCGCATGTGTTCGGTGTCTCCAAAGATTCAGTGGCAAGCCACGTAAAGTTCGCCACCAAAAAAGACCTGAGCGTGCCGTTGTTGTCGGACGAGCATGGCACGGTCTGCGAGGATTATGGTGTTTGGAAAGAAAAGAACATGTACGGCAAAAAATTCATGGGAATTGAACGCACAACGTATCTTATTGACGCAAATGGCGAAGTGGCGATGGCCTGGCCCAAGGTCAAAGTGGATGGCCACGTCGATGCGGTTTTGGCTGCGGTGCAGGCGTTGTGATGCTGCCCCTTGCGCAAATGGCCGAGGCTGTATTGCGCACCGCTGATGGGCGCGAAAAAACTGCATTGTCGCGCAAACTGGCGGCAGAATGGAAAGCGGCGCGAGCGGATGGCGCGCTCCCTGAGATCGGCCCTGCTGACCCGCCCATGCACCCCGCCCGCCCTGCGCAGCCCGAATTGCTAAGCCCGCGTGATGTGCCACGCCGCCGTCCCGGCAGCCCGGAAGGTCGGATCGCGTTGCTACATGCCGTTGCACATATCGAACTGAATGCGGTGGATTTGCATTGGGATATCATTGCACGCTTTACCGACGTACCCATGCCGATGGGTTTTTATGATGATTGGGTAAAGGCTGCAGACGAAGAATCTAAACATTTCAATCTGATGTGCGATTGTCTTGAAGCACTTGGCAGCCATTACGGCGCTTTACCAGCCCATGCTGGCATGTGGCGCGCAGCTGAAGACACTGCGACTGATTTCATGGGCCGGTTGGCCGTCGTGCCAATGGTGCTTGAAGCACGCGGATTGGATGTAACCCCCGGCATGATCAAGATTTTTCAGAACGCAAAGGCGGATCAGGCCGTTGCTGCACTTGAACTCATCTACTCCGAAGAAGTCGCTCATGTGGCTTATGGATCGAAGTGGTTTCACTTTCTGTGTGGCCGTCACGAGATGGATCCTAAGGAAGCGTTTCACACATTGGTGCAGCGTTACTTCCACAGCCCTCTCAAACCACCCTTCAACGAAGAGAAGCGCGCCGACGCCGGTCTTCCGCCCGATTTCTATTGGCCTTTGGCTGTAGCCGACTGATCCATAAGGTTTTTGTGCGCGGATTTCCGCCAATTTGTCACAGTTTAGATGCAGTATTTTGCCAAGTTGGGGATGAGGCTTGCCGCGCGCGGACCACACCCTTATGCACGAGCGGCAGGGCAACGCGTTGGGGGATGCGCCTGCTAGAATTGGGACGGGACAAGGAACGAGCGCAGTGCGAACACGCCTCGGCATTAAAATTCACGGACTTTTGGAATATTATTTTCCAGAACGTCGGGTCTTTCTGAAATCAGACAACGATACGCGCTTTATTCGATTGCGCCCTGCAACGCAGCTTGCTGCTTTTGCAGGAAGTTCGTTTGTCGTGGCATGGGCGATTGTCGCCACAGCCATTTTGCTCATGGACAGTATTGGTGCGGGAAACTTCCGCGAACAGGCCAAACGAGATCAAAGCACCTACCAAGCGCGTTTGAACGACTTGTCGGGCCAACGCGATGCGCGGGCCGAAGAAGCGCTCGCTGCGCAAGCCCGATTTAACGCAGCACTTGACCAAATTTCGGTGATGCAAAGCGAATTACTTGCCTCTGAAACCCGTCGCCGCGAATTGGAAACGGGTATCGAAGTCATTCAAGCCACCCTGCGTGGCACCATGCAGGCCCGCGAAGAAGCGCGTGGCAAAGTGGCCGAATTGGAAGGTCAGATAGAAACTGGCGGCACCGCTGCTGCGTTGGCATCCTCTGGCGCCAACGCTCCGATGGATTTCGTTGCTGAAGCGCTGGCCAAAACTGCCGCAGAGCGTGATCAAGTTGTCCAAGATGCAGAGGTGGCGCTGCTTGCCGCAGATGCCATGGCGTCGGAAATCGAAGTCATGAAAGAACAAAACGACCAAATCTTCCGCCAACTGGAAGAAGCAATGACCGTATCTGTTGCGCCTTTGGACAAGATGTTCCGCGCCGCGGGCATGCCCACGGACCGCATTATCGAACAGGTGCGTCGGGGATATTCTGGCCAAGGTGGCCCACTGACCCCTCTTTCTTTCTCCACCAGTGGCGAAGAACCAAGCGTTGACGCTTTGCGTGCCAACCGTCTGTTGAACCAGATGGATCGGTTGAACTTGTACCGCATCGCAGCCCAAAAAGCGCCTTTTGCGTCACCTGTGAAATCAGCCTTCCGCTTTACATCATCCTTTGGCTTCCGCCGCGACCCAAAGACCGGTGGACGCCGCATGCACAACGGTGTCGACTTTGCCGCCAGCAATGGCACCCCACTTTATGCGACGGCAGACGGTGTTGTCACCTATTCGGGCTGGCAGTCCGGCTACGGGCGCCTTGTGAAGATACAACACGAGTTTGGCATCGAAACCCGCTATGCCCACTTGTCACGACTTAACGTTAAAGTTGGTCAAAGGGTCTCGCGCGGCGATCGTATTGGTGATATGGGAGCTTCTGGACGGGTGACTGGCGTACATCTCCACTACGAAGTGCGCGTTGGTGGTAAAGCCGTAAACCCGATGATCTATATCAAGGCAGCGAACGATGTTTTCTAAGAGCAAAATCAACGAACCCGGCCCCAGTGCAGATGCACCAAAGCCAGCAACCCCCGAGACGTCTGCAACACCTGCGGCAGCTCCAAAGCAAAGCGAATTCAAGGCCAGCGCTCCTAAGCCCAAGCCGCCCGCTTCGCTTTTGTCGGCTGATCTACACATCACGGGCAACATGAAGACAACTGGCGACATCAATGTTGAAGGCACAGTCGAGGGTGACATCCGCGCCCACCTGCTGACCATTGGTGAAAGCGCGACAATCAAAGGCGAAGTGATTGCCGATGATGTTGTCGTCAACGGCCGCATTGTTGGCCGCGTGCGTGGTTTGAAAGTGCGTTTAACTTCGACCGCTCGGGTCGAAGGCGACATCATCCACAAGACAATCGCGATCGAAAGCGGTGCGCATTTTGAAGGTTCCGTCCAACGTCAGGACGATCCCTTGAATGTTGGCAACAAGCCTGCGCGTCCAGCTGGTCAGCCATCACCTGCTGCGAAACCAGAATAAGTCTAAACACCTTTTAGGCATGAAAAAACGGGCGCTGCACATTCAAGTGCAGCGCCCGTTTTGTATGCTATTGGTCCTTGGGACCTTATTCAGTCACTGTGACCGACGACATCACATCCGGCGTGCCTTCGACTGCGCCCGAACGCGGGTGGCCCCGTTTGATGGCATCCAGCACTTCAAGCCCAGACGTCACCTCCCCCACAACGGTATACTGACCGTTCAGGAAAGGTGCTTCGTCGAAGGTGATGAAAAACTGACTGTTGGCGCTGTTTGGGCTTTGCGAACGGGCCATCCCCACAACGCCGCGCTTGTAAGGCGCGTCCGAGAATTCCGCAGGCAGGTCATCAAAGGATGATTTCCCCCGTCCCGCGCTTGTCGCGCTATAGCCATCCGTGGTGTCGCCAAACTGCACGTCGCCAGTTTGCGCCATGAAGCCATCAATCACGCGGTGAAAGGCGACACCGTTGTATTCGCCCGTCTCGGCCAACTGTTTGATGCGGGCCACGTGCTGAGGGGCAACATCGTCAAACAACTCGATCGAGATCACGCCGTTTGCCTCGCCCTCGACAGTGATGTCGAGGCCGCTGGCCAAAGCAGGTGTCGCGCCCAACAGCGCCAGAAGTGTCAGTGTCTTACGCATCGGCAGCCACCTTCACGCTGATCATGCGGTCAGGTTCGGCCGGTGGCTCGCCCTTTACGATCGCATCAACATGATCCATGCCTTCAATGACTTGACCGTAGACAGTGTACTGACCGTTCAGGAAATCATTGTCTTTAAAGTTGATGAAGAACTGGCTGTTGGCACTGTCTGGGTTGGCCGAACGCGCCGCACCAAGGGATCCGCGTGCGTGCGGGATTTTTGAAAATTCAGCGGGAACATCAGGTTTATCCGAACCGCCGGTGCCAGCCATGCGGATGTTAAAGCCGTCTTCCATATCGCCGTGCTGTACGTCGCCCGTTTGCGCCATAAAGCCATCAATCACGCGGTGAAAGGCGACGTTGTCATATTCGCCGGCACGCGCCAGTTCTTTCATCCGCTCAACATGTTTGGGCGCTACATCGGGCAACAGCGCGATGGTAACGGTCCCACCCTTGAGTTCCATGAGGATGGTGTTTTCGGGGTCTTTGATCTCGGCCATTTTGAGTGCCTTTCCTTTGGTCATTTGCGCACTTACCTATGCGCACGCGCAAGCCGGGACAAGTCGCGCATTGACCAATGCGCCAATTCTCGCGATGCAAGGCACACAGATGAAACGAAGAAGGAGCGGACGATGGGTTGGAAAACACTGGATAATATGGATTTGAATGGCAAACGCGTGCTGACACGCGTCGACATTAACGTTCCCATGGAAGATGGCCGCGTCACAGATGCCACCCGAATCGAACGCATCGTCCCAACCATCGCCGACATCCGCAAGCAAGGTGGCAGCCCGGTCTTGTTGGCGCACTTTGGCCGACCCAAAGGTCAATTCGTGCCCGAGATGTCGCTGGCCCCCCTGGTCCCTGCCCTTGAGGCCGCCTTTGGTTGCACCGTCACATTTGTTGAACGCCCAAGCCGCGAATGGATCGACGCCCAGCCCAAAGACGCCGTTATCTTGGTGGAAAACACCCGCTTCACCCCGATGGAGGAAGCCAATGATCCAGCTATGGCAGGATTTCTGGCCACGCTTGGGGATGTATATTGCAACGATGCGTTTTCCGCCGCGCACCGTGCCCATGCGTCAACCGCCGGTGTCGCGCATCTGCTGCCGTCCTGTGCCGGTCGCTTGATGCAAGCCGAGTTGAGCGCACTGGAAGCGGCCCTATCGAGCCCCAAGCGCCCTGTTGGCGCCGTTGTGGGCGGTGCAAAAGTGTCAAGCAAGCTGGACTTGTTGATGAACCTTGTCGAAAAGATCGACGTTTTGATCATCGGCGGCGGCATGGCCAACACCTTTATCGCGGCGCAAGGCGGCGACCTTGGGGCTTCGTTACAAGAGGCCGATCTGCACGATACCGCGCGCGACATTATGGACAAGGCGGCCTCGGCTGGCTGTCGGATTGTGCTGCCTGTTGACGGGCGCGTGTCACGGGAGTTCAAAGCCGGAGCGGCATCTGAAATGGTGGCACTGAACGCACATACCAAACTGGCCAGCGATCAGATGGTTCTGGATGCAGGCGATGAGGCGATTGAGGCTGTCGAAGCCGAGTTTGCCGTTTTGAAAACGTTGATTTGGAACGGTCCCTTTGGTGCATTTGAAATCGCACCGTTTGACACAGCCACTGTTGCTGCGGCCAAAGCAGCCGCGGCGCGCACAAATGCTGGGCAGTTGATCACCGTAGCAGGCGGTGGTGATACGGTTGCCGCCCTTAACCAAGCAGGCGTGGCGGATGATTTCACCTATATCTCGACTGCTGGGGGTGCGTTTTTGGAATGGATGGAGGGCAAGGAACTGCCCGGCGTTGCAGCCTTGATGCAATAATCTGCTCTTCTTTGTGCGTTGTGCCTTTTTAAACAGGCCACGCGCCACAATATAATGGGCAACGCACAACGCACTTAAGGACACATGGCATGGCAACTTGGACACTGATCACGGGCGCATCCGAAGGGTTGGGCGTTGAATTCGCCCTTCTCGCCGCCAAGGAAAAACGCAATGTGATCCTTGCTGCGCGGTCCAAGGACAAGTTGAACGCCGTCGCTGAACAGGTGCGTGCCCTTGGGGGCGAGGCATTGGTGATCCCCGCCGACCTGTCGGACATGACCGAAGTTGAACGGTTGTGGGCTGAGGCCACGGATGGCCGTGAGATCGATGTATTGGTGAACAATGCAGGGCTTGGCTCGAACGGGGATTTTGCGACGGGCCAGAATTGGGAACGTGAACTAAGTTCGATCAACGTGAACATGCTGGCGCTGACACGGCTGATGAAACTGGCGATTGTTCACATGCAAGCCCTTGAAAAGGGGCATATTTTAAACGTCGCTTCTGTTGCTGGTTTCACGCCGGGACCGAACATGGCGGTGTATCACGCCACCAAAGCCTATGTTTTGTCGTTGTCCGAAGCCGTCGCCGAAGAAATGCGCGGTTCTAACGTGACGATTTCCGCGCTATGCCCCGGCGCAACGCAGACAAACTTCTTCAATGAGGCCGATATGCACAATGTGCGCCTGTTGAAGGTCGCCAAGCCGATGGACGCAGCCGCCGTGGCCAAACAGGGTTGGCAAGGCGCGCTGATCGGCAAACGGATCATTGTTCCGGGTTTGATGAACAAGGCATTTGCGTTCCTACCTCGCATTACGCCGCGTGCGCTGACGACGCGGGTCACAGCCCTAATTATGGGAAAACACTAAGAATAAACGAAAAAGAGGATTCACAGCACGAATCACCTGTGCCATACTGCTCGCAGATCGCCCACAAGAGGCGACAATTACAGGCAGATCCATGAAACGCACCGCACGGCCCGCTTTGGGCACGATCCTCTTTTTTGCAATTGCCTTTGCTTTGGGCATCTATTTCACCTTCGCTGCTGTGCAAGGTGACTATGGCCTGTTTCGCCGTGCCGAAATCGATGCTGAGGCTAAGGATTTAGGCATCCGCCTTGCAGCCGTTCAGGCTCAAGTTGCCGAAATGGAGAACCTGACGCGTCGCTTGTCTGATGACTATCTCGATCTGGATTTGTTGGACGAACAGACGCGTTCTGTTTTGGGCATGTTGCGCAGCGACGAAATCGTGATCCGCTAAACTCTTCGTTAACAACATGTTAGCCCCGATTTTACATTGTAGCACATTGGCACTCGCTCCTTCCGCGCGAATCCTGTACATAATAGTTTAACGCTAAACTATATCGTCTCGAGGAGTGCCCATATGGCCGCGCGCAAAGCCAAGTCAAAACCGAATGTTTCAGCGGAGGAGCTGAAAGGCTACTACCGTGACATGCTATTGATACGCCGTTTTGAGGAAAAGGCGGGTCAGCTTTATGGCATGGGTTTGATTGGCGGCTTTTGCCACCTGTATATCGGGCAAGAAGCGGTGGTTGTTGGCCTAGAAGCCGCGGCCAAAGACGGCGACAAACGCATCACATCATATCGCGACCACGGTCACATGCTTGCATGTGGCATGGACCCCAACGGAGTGATGGCTGAGCTGACGGGCCGCGAGGGCGGTTATTCCAAAGGCAAAGGCGGCTCAATGCACATGTTCTCCAAGGAGAAGCATTTCTATGGCGGCCACGGCATCGTTGCCGCGCAGGTGCCCTTGGGTGCGGGCCTTGCTTTTTCCGACATGTACAAGGGTAATGACAACGTAACATTCACCTACTTTGGTGATGGCGCAGCGAACCAAGGTCAGGTCTATGAGGCCTACAACATGGCTGAGCTGTGGATGCTGCCAGTGGTTTTTGTCATTGAAAACAACCAGTACGCTATGGGGACATCGACCAAACGTTCGACCAAGTCCTCTAGCTACTGGGAACGTGGCGCTGCCTATGGCATTGCGGGCGAAGAAGTGGACGGCATGGACGTGATGGCCGTCAAAGCGGCGGGCACAAAAGCCGTGGAACACTGTCGTGCGGGCAAAGGCCCCTACATTCTGGAAATCAAAACCTATCGCTATCGCGGCCACTCGATGTCGGATCCGGCCAAGTACCGCACTCGCGAAGAGGTGCAAAAAATGCGTGACGAACGCGACCCGATCGAACAAGTTCGTTCGCTTTTGCTGACAGGTAAACACGCCACCGAAGAAGACCTCAAAGCCATCGATAAAGAAATCAAAGAGGTCGTGAACGCCTCTGCTGAATTCGCCAAAGAAAGCCCCGAGCCCGCCCTAGAAGAGCTTTGGACAGATATTTACGCGGACGACACCGCCTCGCAGACTGCGTAAGGGAGAGATACAAATGGCAACCGAAATCCTCATGCCCGCCCTCTCCCCAACGATGGAAGAAGGCACATTGGCCAAATGGCTCGTCAAGGAAGGCGACACAGTGTCGTCCGGCGATATCATGGCCGAAATCGAAACAGACAAAGCGACTATGGAATTCGAAGCCGTCGATGAAGGGGTCATCGGTAAGATCCTGATCGACGAAGGCAGTGAAGGCGTCAAAGTCAACACAGCCATCGCAATTCTGCTGGAAGACGGCGAAAGCATGGACGACGTGAAAGCGGCCCCTGCCCCGGCAGCGCAAGCAGCACCCGAAGCAGCAACACCCGCCGCCGCCGTCTCAGAAGCGCCCGCCGCACCACAGATCGACACCAGCCCAGACTGGCCCGATGGCACCGCGATGAAACAACAAACCGTGCGCGAAGCGTTGCGCGATGGTATGTCCGAAGAAATGCGCAGCGACGACACTGTCTTCTTGATGGGCGAAGAAGTCGCCGAATATCAAGGCGCGTACAAAATCTCGCAAGGGATGTTGGATGAATTCGGACCAAAACGCGTTATCGATACACCAATCACAGAACACGGCTTTGCCGGGATCGGTGTCGGCGCAGCCTTTGGCGGATTGAAACCCATCGTTGAATTCATGACATTCAACTTCGCCATGCAAGCGATTGACCACATCATCAACTCCGCTGCCAAAACGCTTTATATGTCGGGTGGCCAAATGGGCGCACCCATGGTGTTCCGCGGTCCCAACGGCGCGGCGGCCCGCGTCGGTGCTCAGCACAGCCAAGATTATGCAGCGTGGTATATGCAAATCCCAGGTCTCAAAGTCGCCATGCCTTATTCGGCGTCAGACTACAAAGGCCTGATGAAAACTGCTATCCGCGACCCGAACCCAGTTATCTTCTTGGAAAATGAAATCCTTTATGGACGTACTTTCGACGTACCGGATATGGATGACTATACGGTTCCGTTCGGAAAGGCTCGCATCTGGCGTGAAGGCGATGATTGTACGATCGTCTCCTTTGGAATCGGCATGCAATACGCGCTGGCCGCGGCTGAAAAACTGGCCGAAGAAGGTATCAATTGCGACGTGATTGACCTGCGCACCCTGCGCCCGATGGACACGCCTGCAATTCTGAATTCTGTTATGAAAACAAACCGTTGCGTGACAGTCGAAGAAGGGTGGCCGCAAGGTTCCGTCGGCAACTACATCACGTCCGTCATCATGCAAGAAGCGTTTGACCACCTTGATGCGCCTGTCATCAATTGCACTGGCAAGGACGTCCCGATGCCCTACGCCGCCAACCTTGAAAAACACGCGCTGCTGACCACCGATGAGGTCATCGCCGCTGTCAAACAAGTCACTTACCGCTGAGGAGCCCGAGATGCCGATAGAAATTCTCATGCCCGCCCTGTCGCCCACGATGGAAGAAGGCACGCTCGCCAAATGGTTGGTGAAAGAAGGCGATACAGTCGCGTCGGGTGACGTGATGTGCGAGATTGAAACCGACAAGGCCACGATGGAATTCGAGGCCGTAGATGAAGGTACGATCGGCAAAATTCTGGTCGAAGAAGGCACTGAAGGCGTCAAAGTGAACGCCGCCATCGCCGTGCTGTTAGAAGATGGGGAAAGCGCCAGCGACATCGGCGCAACGCCTGCCTCTAAGCCAGAACCTGCAGCCAAGGAAGAAGCAGCACCTGCTCCGGCAAGCGCACCCGCCGCTGCGGCTGCTGCTCCGGCAGCACCGAAATCCAATGACGGAACGCGCGTCTTTGCAACACCTCTCGCGCGTCGCATCGCAGCCCAAAAAGGTCTGGATTTATCTGCGATCAATGGCTCCGGTCCTCATGGCCGGATCATCAAATCCGACGTCGAAAATGCTCAAGCAACTCCGGCGACGGCAGATACACCCAAGGCCGCCGCACCTTCGGCACCTGCAGGCCCATCCAGTGATGCCATCGCAAAAATGTACGAAGGCCGCGACTACGAAGAAGTCAAACTCGACGGCATGCGCAAAATTATCGCAGCACGCCTTACGGAAGCCAAACAGACAGTCCCGCACTTCTACTTGCGCCGCGACATCAAGCTCGACGCGCTGTTGGAATTTCGCAGTACGCTGAACGGCCAATTGGCTGATCGCAAAATTAAGTTGTCGGTCAACGATTTCATCATCAAAGCCTGCGCACTCGCGTTGCAACAGGTTCCGGATGCCAATGCCGTTTGGGCAGGTGACCGCATCTTGAAACTGACGCCCTCAGACGTCGCTGTTGCTGTAGCAATCGAAGGCGGCCTATTCACACCGGTTCTACAAGACTCTCACCAAAAGTCGCTTTCGGCCCTCTCAGCCGAGATGAAAGATCTCGCCACCCGTGCCCGCGACCGCAAACTCGCGCCACACGAATATCAGGGCGGCAGCTTTGCGATTTCGAATCTCGGCATGTTTGGCATCGACAACTTCGACGCCGTAATCAACCCACCTCATGGTGCCATTTTGGCAGTTGGTGCCGGTGCTAAGAAACCTGTGGTTGGCAAAGATGGTGAACTCGCCATTGCGACCGTTATGTCTGTCACACTGTCTGTGGATCACCGTGTGATCGACGGCGCGCTTGGTGCTGAATTGCTCAACGCGATTGTCGCCAATCTTGAGAACCCTCTCGCGATGCTCGCCTAAAAACTGAGTAAATTCTAAATAATGGCCTCGCATGCAAATGCGGGGCCATTTTTATATCTGACCGTCCCATTCATACGTTTCGTGAAGCGTCGTGAGTGGCCATTCTCTGTACGATCGACACAAGGCGCACTACCTATTCAGTAAGACACACCCAAAGGGAGGCGTAAAATGAAAAGTAGCCGTTTAATCACCGCAAGCATTGCTCTGGGCGTTGCCCTCTCCGTGACAGCTCCCAATGCGAATGCCAAACCCAACGTACTCCCCGGAGAATTTACCGCGCAAAATACCCATGGCAGCAAATCAAATGCGCAACTAAAGGCAGAACGGAAAAAGCGGATTGAACTGCGCGCGAAACGCCGCGAAGAACGACGCCTAAAACGAGACGCGATACGCAACAAACCTTGATCGACCAGTTTAAAAGACGGTCTTTATTGGTCTTTGCCTAACATGTGGTTCATCGACACAGCCGGTTGGTCACATCCCGCCTCGCCCACGATCCGCGCTGGAATACCTGCAACGGTTTTGCAAGGCGGAACCTCTTCAAGCACAACCGATCCCGCCGCAATACGGCTACAATCGCCGACCCGAATGTTGCCCAAAACTTTCGCGCCAGCCCCAATCAAAACACCATTACCGATCTTTGGGTGACGGTCTTCTTCTTCTTTACCGGTCCCGCCAAGGGTCACAGAATGCAACATCGACACATTGTTGCCCACGACAGCAGTCTCACCGATCACAATAGAATGCGCGTGATCGATCATGATGCCCTGACCAATGACAGCGGCCGGGTGAACATCGACGCCAAAAATCTCTGACACACGCATCTGAAAGAAATACGCAAGGTCGACGTGCCCCTCAGTCCACAGGAAGTGACCAACACGGTACGCCTGAATGGCTTGATATCCTTTGAAAAAAAGGATCGGCTGCACCAACCTGTGACAGGCCGGGTCACGTTCGTACACTGCCGCCAAATCTGAACGCGCCGCCTTCACCAACTCTGGCGATTTCTGATACGCTTCCTCGACGATTTCTCTGACCACCACCATCGACATCTCGTTCGAAGCCAACTTGGCCGCGATGCGATAAGACAATGCCTTTTCGATGGACTTGTGGTGCAAAATGCATGCGTGGACAAAGCCACCTATCAGCGGCTCATCAACAACGGCTTGCTTCGCCTCTTCGTTGATCTGCTCCCACATTGGGTCAATCGACGTGATGTTCGTTCTTAGATCAGCCATGGCATGTCCTTTCGACCTGTCCATACCTTACATAACGTCGAATTTCCAAATGCAAACCTGTGATGCGTAATATCGCGTAGCCCGATCAATCAGATGTGATCCTTTCCGTAAGGATGCCCGAGAATTGCACCGTTAAATAGGCGATCAAACCACCTATTGTAGCGTTCTATGCCCCATCGAACGAAGAGGTCACACCGAAACCGAAATCGATTTGAAGGGCCCGACCCCGTAACGCACAGAATTCTGAGCAACAGCAATGTCATACAACCCCACCAACCCATCCGCGGTGCGCGCAACAGCACTATATGTCCACGCTTGGGTACCAACGACAACTTCGCGCACAACCCGATTATGCTGCAAAACACGCACTGTATAACTTTCGTTTTCCTCAGCCAAAGGCACCTCAACCAGCTCCCATTCATCCCCATCCAATCTGGTACGCCTGATCCAACTGACATCCAAATCATCATTGTTTTCAATGGCTTTCATGTGGACGGGACGATAGGGCCGTAAACCATTGCCATCAAAAGCAAGCGAAAACTCCTCATAAGACGGGTCATCATACCCCCGCTGCGCCGGACCAATACGAAACGTTTGCGACACGCGGCGCAAAGTGCGGGCCAGTTCGATCTGAGACGGGATGCCATTCATCGCAACAACCCACGACCCAACAGGCCAAATATCCGGCCCCACTGCGTCACTTCCTAATTGATCCCGTAAACGGTGGCTCAGCAAATACCGCCCCGGAGCAATCAACTCCGCATCGCGAAATTGAAACAGCTCCCAATTGTTCGGCGAGCCATCGCCGATGGCAACAAGGTTCGCACCATTCAACAATGCCGCATCCGTTGTGGATTCAAGCGTGCCATGCACCATTTCAACTTCCAATGCATCGCCACGATCGATCAACCCAGCACACGCACGTGACATCGATGATTTGGTGAACCCGATACTAGATCTCGCCGCGACAATGGAATTTAAAACGAACCCTGAGTCCGAAGGCGACTGATAGATGGCAACACTTCCAGGCCAAGGTGTGCCGGTGATCGCCGTATAAGGCGCATGTTCGACCTCATCCCCGGTCAACAAAGGCAAATCCAAAAACACCGAGGTTAAAGGAACCGGCGGTACAAACTCCCGCACCCCAGCAAGCTCGTCAGACAACTCTGAAGGCACATAAATGTCAGGTTCGATCCGAACGGCCTCAAGCAATTGCATCTCGCCATGTTCCACCCGGTCGACCCGATAAAGACCCGGACCTTCCGACTGATCCGCGCTCACCTCAATAATGTCCCCAGCCCCGACGCCAATCATCGAAGGAGGCAAAGCTAGACGCACCGATTCACGCGCGATCCGCGCCTCACTTAACCACCGTTCGGTGACCTGACGCCCCTCAGGGCGGGTCAATGCCATCGGTATGTCCGAGGTCGACACCGCATGTGTCGCATCATCCGCCAAGATGGCCTCTTCCGACAAAATGTCAAAATTGCCGTCCGTCTGCACAAACCGCAACCGCACCCGCCCGGCCAAATCCGCCTCTGAATCGCGTGACTGCTCTAAACGGCCATCCAGATCCGCACTGATGGCCAAGCCGTCGGACGACAAAGGCGTCGCATCTAACCCCGTTCGCATCATGAACTTCAAAACACCATCGCGCTCGGTCGCATCAAAAGCATAACGCAACATCAAAGGCTGCAACGCGCTGCGTGCCGAAGCCACATCCTCAACCAGATAGCCACGGACATAGCCATACAGGCCAGAAGTGTCATAATCACTCAGCCCAGCGCGATCACAAATCTCTCCGACAACCGACGCCAACGAACGCGCCGACGTGCGCCCGCTGATCCAGTGACCGCGTGGGTAGTTTTCTCCATCCGACCACGTCTCAACCGAGTTGGGAAAAAACGGATAAGGCCGCGTATCCCATGCCCAAACAAAGGCACGGGTCATATCAACCATCGCACCATCGTACTCGGAAGACGTTGGGTTGTTGGCCTCATCCCCCCAATACGAATGCATCGCGCGCAAATACTGTTTTTGAATCAGATCGTCCCGCGCGCCATTTGAATACTTGGGCAAACTGCTTTCCGAGGACTTCTGGTCCAAAAATTTGTTCGGCTCATTTGTCCCTTTATCAACGGCAGCGCATCCAAGTTCAGTAAACCAAATTGGCTTTGACCAAGGTTCCCACGCCGTCGGACCAGCCGCGCGTACACCATTGACCCGCTCATAGTGCACATTAGACCACCAATTACGAATATCCTTATAACGCCACACCCATGGCTCATCATATTCGCCATCCGTGATCTCGGTGCGAATTTGCGCCGCCGCCGCATCAGGCGAATGGTAAAACCAATCATACCCCTCACCGCCCGCAATGTTTGCGCGCAGATAATCGAGGTCGTAAATGCTACCCCACTCCGCATCCACATGGTCCTGTCCGTCACGCCAATCAGACAAGGGCATGTAATTGTCGATGCCGATAAAATCGATGTTCGCATCGGCCCAAAGCGGATCTAAATGAAAATAACGATCCCCACTGCCATCCTGAGGCTGATAACCAAAATACTCAGTCCAATCAGCCGCATACGAAATTTTGGTGTCCGGTCCCAGAATAGCCCGCACCTCGGCGGCCAAACTGCGCAGTTTTTGCACCGTAACAAACGCATTCCCAGCACCACGTATCTGGGTCAGGCCACGAAATTCTGACCCAATACAGAATGCATCAACGCCACCCGCTTCAACGCACAAAGCCGCGTAGTGCAGAATGAACCGCGACAAGGTCCACTCCTGTGGCCCCCTGTAGCGCGCAGTTCCCAAAGCAAAATCACTCGCTGTCGCCGTGCCAAAAAACGCGTCAACCTCGGCATCCGCAGCAGCTGTGCCATCGGGCGATCCATCCACACCCGGTGCGACAGACAACGTTATCCGCCCGCGCCACGGCAAATGCGGTTGCGTGCCGCTCGGGTCATAGGGGTTCGGCAACGTGTTGCCTTCCAACTGATCCATCAAAACGAACGGGTAAAACATCACAGCCTTGCCCGCGCTGTTCATCGCCTTGATCGCTTCGACCACAGATGCGTCAGATGGAGTCCCACCGTAAACCGGGCGGTCATCAACAGTTTCAATCTGATCCGCCGCGGCGCGATTGATGCCGGACACTGTCCAACGCATCTTCTCACCCTCAATATCCTTACGCTCAACCTTGGGCTTTAACTCACATGACCCACAGCGCAGATCATTCCCAAACCAAGACACAATCAACGAAGCGGCCTCGCAATTGGGCAACTCATCCCCAAGGCTGTCCATTGAGACGGTAAAATCTGTCTGACCAGCGGGCGTGTTGACGTTCGCACTCCAACGCCCCCGGTTCGCGTCCACATAGTTCACCGGCGTAGTTGCCAAAGCATATTCGCCAGTTCCCGGCATAAGTGCCACAGCGCGCACGGCACGCGTCATCTCGTCCTGCGCACCCGCCTGTTCCGGTTGCTCCGGGCGGACCACCTCAAAGGAAAACTGCGGAACACGATTGCCAAAGTTACCAAGGGCCAGGTTTTCAATCACCACATAGGCCGTGCCGCGATAGGCAGGCACCACCCCCTGACCTTCAATCGCTTCCATCAAAGGGTCCGGCAACTGATCAGACGCGCCCGTATAAACGCGCATGTTCAAATCGTTGATGGCAATCTCTTCGCCGTCTGCCCAAACACGACCGATACGGGTGATCTCACCTTCGCAAACAGCCAGCGCAAGACTGATCGTATAGCTGTACGTATTCGTCGTCGGGCCACTCGGTGTGCCTTTGCCACTGCCGCCACTGGTCGTGGTGGTCACCGTCTCTAGAAAGTCTGAGGCCCAAATGGCCTGCCCACCTAAACGCATGCGCCCATAAAGCTGCGAAATAGCCGATCCCTCGCCCGAACTGGTCAAGCGAAAGCGATCCACCTGCCCCTGCCCAACAACATCAGATCCCTGCCCCATAAGGCGCTGATCAATAACCTTGCCCAAAGTCGCGCCAACAGCGCGCCCAATCGCAACAGATGACAGTCCTAAAACCGTCCCGCCAAGCGAACCACCAACGGCAGCACCCGCGGCTGAAAGTACAACGGTTGCCATCAGCAGACCTCCTTGTTCGGAAATTCAAATCGCGCCACAATGCGCCGCGCCCATGGTGCACTCATGGGGCTTTCGACCACCCCATGGCCGCTATAGGCATGCACAAAGGCCGCCTGCGCGCCCACTTGCGTCTGAATGCCAAGATGTTTGGCAACAGACCCCGCTCGCATGCGAAACAACACCACATCACCCACCTCTGGCGCATCCAGCGGCTTGGCGCGCAAGTGACGCAACGCCGCGTCCCACAACCGCTCTTCGCCCTGCGGTTCAGACCAATCCATAGAATAGGCAGGCGGGCATTCAGGCTCAGAACCGTACACCCCCCGCCAAACACCGCGCACAAGTCCCAAACAATCGCATCCCGCCGTCTTGGCAGCTTGCTGATGGACATAAGGCGTACCAATCCAAGCGCGCGCCTCAGCCACAATCTCGTTGACCATCACACTCATCGCAGGCTCCCCCCGGAATTGGTGCCGCCATTGCTCGGATAAGCCATGACCCAATCATCGCCAGGCAAGTCGGGGAAACCTTGGAAATTCAGCAGGTTGTTGAACTTCAGTCGACATGTTTCAAATCGCTTGTCGCAACCCGCCGTCAAGCGCAGCTCATCCCCCGCCTCCAAAGCCCCACGAATAGGTTCCCACAACTCAATGCGGCGCACACCAGCCTCAAACACGTCGCGCTTGATCATGCCCCACAACCCAGCAGAGAGCCCATCGACAATGTCCAAACGTCCGCGCTGAAACCACGCAGGCTCAAAGCCGTTCAAATCATCCCACTCAAACACACGCCCATCGATGACGCGAACAATGGGCCCTTCAAACTGATACCCGGGTTGGGTCACATCAAACGTGCAATTCCCGTCGCCCAAAACCGCCGTGCAAGGCTTTTGATAAATCCGCCCCAAAGGACGGTTCAAAGCCTCAGTCAAACCACGCAACTCTGCATGAAACGCACCACCCGCACGGCGCAGCTCGCCAATGGTGCCACGAAACTGCAACCAACGGGTGTCAGGGTCGGCCCAATTCACCAACCATGCGCGCACCTCAGCACCATCAAAACGACCCGCTTCAATGTCATCCTCACGCACGGCGGCGTCAGTCAACGCGCCCAGCGCCTCGGTATTGTCGACGCTCAACCCCGTCGATTGTGCCAAAGCAGAGGCCGTCAACCCAGTCTCTGCCTTGAAGGTCACCCCCTCAAAGGACAAAGGCCGATCATGATCCGTAAACCCAAACGACACACCATCCGCACGGGTAATGGCCCAAGCCCGGCATAACGTTGTTAACCCCGTGGCCGCATGGGCCAGAAACTCTTCGCTTTGACCAGCCATTACACACGCACCTCAATGATGGGCACATTTGGCACTGACCCTGCCTGAAAACTGGCCACAGACGTCTGGATTTGATCCGTGTCAAAGCGCACAGGCACGTCAAATTCAAAGCCTGCCGTGATCTCAACATCGCGATCAGGCGGATGCTGAAACGTTATAATTCCTGTGTTCAGATCGACCTCGTAATCAATACCTTCCTTCATCTCATCTCGGCCAAGACCGATACGGACCGTGCCAGAAACAGGCTTCGTGATGGGGCGCGCATAGCTGCTTGGCCCGGAAAGGTAGGTCTTGATCAACGGAAACGCGATCTGCACCTCATCGCCCTTGGCAATCAGCTGATCCTCAAAAGCAGGCGCACCGCTTGCCGCCGAAGACTTGAAGTCCGACCAATCCTTCCAGCGAAACCCAAACATCTGGCCCATGCGAGCTTCGAAAAAGGCGATCAACAACTCAATATCATCCAGCGACCGCAACCCCAGCCCCGCATCATAACGACGACGCGAATGCGCCCACGGCGTGTTGCGCTCTTCAAACCCATTGGCCAAGGTCACAACTTCTGTGCGACGCTCAGGCCCCCCGACCGAACCAAAGCTCAAGGACGCGGGAAAGCGGATCTCGTGAAATTCCATTATACTGGCTCCCCTAGTGGTTTAACGATTGCGATTGGCACGCCCAAGGGCGCGGCTCATCTGTGCTGCAATCTGATTTTGTGAACGGGCAAAGCCCTGTACGTCAGGCGTAGTGATGTTCATCACGACATTGGCCGATGACCCACCACCGCCGCGGACACCCAATTTGCCATCCGGACCACGCGCTAGCGGCATAATAGCCTCTGGCCCCGCCTCGCCCATAACGCCCATGCCCCCACGCATGCCAAACGGAGTCGCAGAACTGACAATGCCGCCAGACGCAAACGGCATGACCCGACCTTGCGAAAACGGCGCACCATCCGCAAAAGGCAAAATGCCCTGCACCAAACTGCCCACACCAGAGGTCAGCAAACCACCAACGTGATCCGTGACAGGCTTGATCGCCGCATTATAAGTCGCGTTCATCATCGACGTGCCAACAGCCTGCAATGCCTCCGACAGGCTCAATCCATCAAACACCAACCCGTCAAAGGCCTTGCGCAATCCACGCGACAGCCCTTTTTCCAGGGTGGCCACATCCTTGCCCGTCGCACTCAGGCTCTCGCGCATCCGGCGCAATTCGCTGTCAAAACTCGTGACCATGACGGACGTGGCATCCAACGTCTGGCGCAAACCATCCGTGTTCTCCTCAAGCCCCTCGATCTCATCTCTGTAGTCGCTCATGTCAAAGCTCCCTCTAAGGTGTTGTGTCAGGTGGACCGTCAGGCCAAGCCGCCATCAACGCCTCAAGCCCATCGCTCAGCAGCGGGGCACTTTGCCCCGGATCGCCCAACATCACTTGCAATTCCGCGGGGGTCAGCGCCCAGAATGCATCCGGTGTCAGGCGCAGCCCTTGCATTCCGGCCCGCATCAACGCGGGCCAGTCCAATCCGTCTTTCATGAGGCAGGCACCACAAACGCACGGGCAATCAACTCAGCCGCCGCACGCGCCGCCCCCATTGGACCACCTTCAATGTCTGCATGATCCAACGCCTCAGGGGCGACAGGACATCCGCCGCCCTGCAGACCCGCCTTTAACAACGCCAACACATCAGTGCTTGAAAACCGACCCTGCTCAAAGCGTTCAACCAATGCGACTAAGGACGGTTCCGCCAAGGCAGCCTCAAGCCCAGCCAAAGCGCCAAGGGTCAGGCGCATCACGCAAACCTGCCCATTAACGACAAGGTTCACCTCTCCCCTCCAGGGATTGCTCATTCGTCAGCAATCAGCGCTGTAAAGATCAACGCACCGGCCGAGGCCAAAGACACCTCATACGTCGCCTCACCATTGTGATTGCCACTGTATTCCAGCGCTGTGACCTGAAACGGGCCCTCGATGATGCCAAAATCGGGCACAATCACCTGAAAATTCGGCGTCTCACCGTCAAAAAAGATCTGACGCGCACGCTCATCCGTGCCCTCATCCTTGAAGACACCCGACCCCGAGATATTGGCCGACCGCACACCAGCGCCAGACAACAGCTCGCGCCAACCGCCTTGGCTTTCGAGACTGGTCACATCCACCGCTTCGGCGTTGAAACTAACACGCGTGGCACGCAGACCCGCAATGGTCTCAAACTGGCCATCCGAAGTCATATCAACCTTGATCAGCAGGTCTTTTCCGTTTTGAGCACCCATAGGTTTTCTCCGTTTATTTTGAATGATTTAGTTGTCTTCAACACGTGCGCGAAAGGTCAGGTCAATCTGACGACCAGCGCCTTTATCAATCTTGAAAGCCCGCGCACGTCGAAACTGTAAGGACACCAATCGACCCCGTGTCAGGGTCAGGTCCGCATCTTCAAGGACGTCACAGACAGTGCCTGCAACTTCCTTAGCGACGCGAAAACCCGGCACATCCGTCACCACCGAAACGACGAACTGATGCGCGGTTCCGGCCCCGGTCTTGTCGCCTTGCTCGCGCACGACCTCAGACCCAAGGCTGATGTAAAGGCTTGGCAAAACCCCACTGGGAATAGCGTCATAAACCGCGTCCCCAACAGCAGCCACAACATCAACATCAGAACTGATGGTGGCAAAAACTGCGCTCTGAAGCGCCGCAGAAACAGCATAACTCATCGCACCACCTCCTCGTCCGCCATACAGACCAAAAACCGCCCCTCACGGTCAGCCTCAGCCACAGAACGGATGTGAAATACCCGTCCGCCATCGCGAAAACGTTGCGCAGGAACAGGGCGCTCGGGATGCCCCACGGGGGCACCACGCACGACAACCGTCCAAGGCACCGACGACAAAGCCGCCCCCGCCACTTGCGTCTCACGCCCCGCACGAGCCGTCAGCTCGGCCCAAAGCACACCCAATGCAGTCCACGTTTGTTCAAAACCACCGGCGCCATCAGACACCCGCGCAGGGCTTTCCAAAGTCAGGCGCCGGTTCAGACGCGGCGCACTCACCGCGCACCCCCACCGCCCAAACGCATCACACGATAGCGCTCAATCAGGCTGGTCACACCAAAGGGCATGCAGCCCTCGCTTAACGTGGTTTCGTGACGGAATTCATAGTAGTGGGACGCCAACAACATCACCGCCTGCGCCAGATCGGCAGGCAAAGCCTCCCAACCCGTGCCAAACCCGGCACGGAACGCAACTTCGCCCGTGCCCGCCTCAGACACGACCGGCAAAGCCGACCCGACCGAACGAACACGCGGGCGCTGACTGTCGCGCTCCAACCAATACACATCCGGCGCCACTTCACTGCGCACGCCAGCGCGGTCAATACGCGCCATGCCGGTCACAACCGTCACAGGAGCCACAGGCAGGTTTTGAACATCAGCGCCACACCAACCATTGACCGACAAGGTAAAGTCCCGCTCAATCAAAACCTTAGAGGTACGCGCCTCAATGGCAGCCACAGCCGCCCGCAGAAAGCCGACCAACACAGCATCTTGCAAACTGTCTGCGCCAAACCCGCTGCCTAGACGCAAATGCGTCTTGAATTCTTCGACCGGCAGTGCGGCATCAGGCACCGTGGTCTCTTCGATCAACATCATGGAACGTCTCCAAGAAAAATCTTCTCCCTCAGCTCCAAAAATCCGGGTGCGTACCAGTCCACGTTGCTCGGACGGAGGGGAGCAGCTAGACAACGCGGCGCACTTCCAGCACGCACCCAGAGACCGAGGTCAGGCTTGCGCCCTCCCCCAGCCATCCACTTCAGCCGTTAGGCCGTTGCGAATTTCAGCAATTTGATCGCAGCAAAATCGCTCACGTCGCCGCCAACACGCTTGGTGGCATAGAACAACACGTGTGGTTTCGCGCTAAAGGGGTCGCGCAAAATGCGCAGATCAGGGCGTTCTGCCACGGTGTAACCGGCGGCAAAATCACCAAAGGCAATCGCATCCGCACCAGACGCCGCATCAGGCATGTCTTCGGCCACCAAAACGGGATAACCCATCAAAACCGCAGGCTGACCAGCCGTCAAACCATCGCTCCACAAGAAACGGCCGTCGTTGTCTTTTAGCTTGCGCACCAGACCAGCGGTTTTGGAATTCATGACAAAAGACGCATTGGCGCGGTACGTCGCGCCCAGTGCATAGACCAGCTCGATGATCGCATCTGCCGTAACAGCGCCATCCACACCCGTCGGGACATAACCCAGATTGCCCCACGCCCAGACATCATTGTCGACAGATGTGTGCGCCAAGAACCCCTTGGGTTTGTCCACACCGTCGCCATTAATAAACGACGCGGCCTCGGCACGGGCAAACTTGTCCGCAATGCGACCCGCCAGCCAACCCTCAATATCAAACGCGGCATCGTCCAACAGACGCTGCGACGCTTTGGGCAATGCCGAAAGCTCATGCAGCGAAATGGTAATGCGATCGATGGATGGCGTGTCAGTCTCCGTCAGGTTCGACGTCTCAGTCGCCCAACCAGATCCGATGTCACCGTGATCGACCAACACATCATAAGATGTCGCCTCTACATTCACGACGGACGCAATCGAACGGATTGACGCCGTGGAATTCAAAACCGATTGCACAGTTTCGGATGTGGCTGGATCAACAAGATAACCACCATCCGAATTCACAGCCGTAGACAGCGACTTACCGTCCAACTCAAGGCCGCGCAGGCCATCATCATCACCCGAACGCACATAGGCATTGAACGCCTTCTGATGAGGCGCACCGTGGTCAACGCCACCGGCCAAAGGTGTACGTGCAGCAGTCATATTTTTACGATCCAGCATGGTCAGTCGCTCTTCTGTTTGTTGAAATTTGGTCTGAAGTTCGGCTTGGAAGCCTTTGAATTCCGTGACAAAGCCTTGCATTGCTTCAGCCACGTCCTGGGCGGGAGACAAACCTTCCCCGGCCCGAACCTTTTCTTCGGTCTTGCTCATGAGCACGTCCTTCGAATTGTTTTGAAATTGGCGAGACGCGTCAGCGCTGCGCCAGGCTCGCGCGAACGCCCCGTAAGGTCGCCGCCATTTTGCGCAAGGTTGCATCCTCATCCGAGGTCATTTCCTCAGATTTGGCTGCCACCCGCGCACTGGGAAGCATTGGAAAGGTCACAAGCGACACCTCCCAAAGCTCCAGTTCATTCAAGAGCCGCTGGCCCTTGTCATTCTTTGTCGCCTTAACGGTGCGATACCCGATCGAAAGCCCATCAATGGCCCCCGCCACGATCAATTCAATTGCTTCGCGGCCCTTGGCGACGTCCGGCAACAGTCGGCCCTTCACCCAAAGGCCCTTGCCATCCTCACGGACCTCGTCCCACACGCCAATGGGTTGGGCCGGGTCGTGCTGCCACAGCATCTTAACGCTGCGGCCCTGCGCGGTCAGGGCCTTCAGGGACGCAGTATAAGCCCCCTTGCCCACCACATCGCCGCCCTGATCACAGGCACCAAACAGGCTGGCATAGCCTTCGATCACATGATCGCCTTGCACCGTGATACCTTCGCCAAAGCGGGCGAATTTTGTCTCCAGACCGGTCTCAACCTGCATCTCGGATCTCCTTTATTCAACTGTTTGAAAAACGGGCGGCCTAGTGGGGAATGGCGGCCATAATCGATTGAAACCCAGTCGCCAAAACGATCGCGACCACGCCATAAACCGTCAGCCACAAGCGCTTTTCTAACCGCTCCATCAGCTCTTCGATCCGACACAAACGCCGCTCAAGGTGTTCAAAATGAACCGTAGTCAACCGCTCATGCGCCTCAAGACGCAAGCCCGGAGCACAGGCGAACCGTTCAAAAATAGTTTCATCCATCCGAACCCTCCACGCTCAAGGCAGGAAGGCCCAAAAGACGGCGCTTTTCGACCTCAGTCAGGAAATCAGCTCCCGCCACACGCGCCCATTGCGCATCGCGCTCGGCAGATAAGGCTGGCACCTGATCCAAATCGGGGGCCAACACGACGTCGTCGCCCGTATACCCGCCAAGCCACTCCGCCAAAGCCGCTGCCACCCGCGTCGCCAAAGGCAAAACAGTCAGACGATAAAACGCCCGATTGGCCTCTTGGTAATTGGCATAGGTCGCATCACCCTGAATGCCCAGAAGCATCGGCGGCACCCCAAAAGCCAAAGCAATGTCACGCGCCGCGGCATCCTTGGTCTTCTGAAACTCCATATCAGACGGAGAGAACCCCATAGGCTTCCAATCCAAACCGCCCTCCAACAACATCGGACGCCCCGCATTGCGCGCACCAGAATGGTTGCTCTCGATCTCGCTCACAAGACGATCATATTGGTCCGGATTCAGCTGGCTCTGGCCATCCTGCCCACGATATACAATCGCACCCGACGGACGCGCCGCGTTATCCAACAGCGATTTCGACCACCGCGTTGCCGCCGTGTGCACGTCCAACGCCATGGCAGCAGCCTGCATCGGGCTAAACCCGTAATGATCATCTTGCGGATGAAACGACTTAATATGACAAATCGGGCTGACAGAACCGCTGGCATCAAAACGATGCACCTTGCCACCCACCTTGTACTCATAGGCCACAGGCCACCCATCAGTCCCCGGCACCACCGACATCCGATCCGAACGCAACACATGCAACTCAAGCGGCGCGCCACTCTCCCCCGCTACAGCCTCCACATAAGCGTTTCCAGACAGCAAAAGCTGCGCATAAAGCGCCTCCAACAACTCGGCCCGCCCCTGCCCCATGTTGGGTCGACGCATCAACGCCAACAGCGGATGCACCTCAAATCGCTGTGCTGCATCCTGCAACACCAAAGGCAACGCCGCCGCCGCCTCCGCTATCAACTTGACGGATCGAAACCCAACCGGGTTTCCGGAAAAACCAGACTTGGTCAAAGACACTGCATCGCGCGGGCTCCAGGCCACACGCCCCCCCGTCTGCCATGCCACAACCTTGCCAGTCGCACTGGCCTTCTGTTCAGGCACATCAGCTGCCGCCCGTCCCCGAAAGAAATCAAACACCATGATGGGTCTCCTATCCGTTGCCCCAGGCCAAACGCCCGCCAATTTCCAAAGAAAAAGGGCGCCCACCAAGCCGGTGCCGCCCTCACAAACCGGGGACATCCCCCGCTTCATCTTGCCAAATAAACTCTCCCCGAAGGGCCGCTCTCAAACGTTTTCCAACATCAAAGGGCGCGCACCCCGGGCCTGCGATATTCTCGCGCAGGCTCAACCATCAACTCATGCAATGCCCACACAAGCGCATCGACACGGTCCGGTGACCCCTCCCCAACATACCCACGACGCGTCATCAAAACCATCTGATCCTCAAGTGGTCCCAAATCAGGCGCATGGCTGATACGTCCCTGCTCATAAAGCGACGCAATGGGTTCCGCCCGAACCGCCTTCCCCCGAGACGCATGCACCCCCTTAAAAGGCACCATCGGATCAATCTGACGCACAACCTCATGCACCATCTGACCACCTTGGTTGACCTCTGCCACCAATCGATCCGCCTGAAACGTCTCAACCGCTGCAACAGCCGCCGCCGCCCACTCTGACGGGCGCGCACCCTGCACAGAAGCGTCACAAATCACATGCGCCCGCCAATCCTGCGGCGGGCCCTGCATCACAGCACCAACAACCACAATCCCACACTCATCCGAAGACTTCCCGGACGTGATCGCCGGATCCACCCCAACAATCACCCGATCAAACTCAACCGTCTCTTTCTTATGGCAAGCTTCCAACATCTCGCTGGTCCAAAGCGCACCCTCAGCATCACTCAGCAAAACACCATCCAATTCCTGACGCCCAAGGCGCGTTCCGGCATAACGCTCCCGCACCTCTTCCAAAAACGAACCCGCCAAATTCGCGGCATTGGCCTCCGTCGGGGCGTGGGTCAGAACTGTAGATGGTAAATCCAATAACCCCTTCAAAACACCCACATTGCGTGGCGTCGTGGTGACACAGACCTGCGGGCGCTCACCCAATCGCAACGCAAACTGCAACATATCCCACGTCTCGCGCGCCTTCTTCCACTTAGCCATCTCATCGACCCAAGCGGCATCAAACTGCGGCCCCCGTAACCCTTCGGGATCATGGGCCGTATGCACTGACGCCTCCGCACCATTGGGCCAAACAAGACGCTTGCGGCTCGCCTGCCAAGTGGGGCGGCGATCGGGGGGCGAACAAGCCAAAATACCGCTATCGCCAAAAATCATCACTTCACGCACCTGATCCTGCGTCTCTCCGACCAACGCCACACGGCGCGCCTGCCCCTCATCCAAGGGCGTTGAACCCTCAACCATGGATCGCACCCATTCAGCACCGGCGCGGGTCTTACCCGCACCGCGCCCGCCCATAATGACCCAAGTGCGCCAATCCCCCTCGGGGGGCAACTGATGCTCCATGGCCCAAAACTCGAATAAAAAAGGGAGGGCGCACAAGGCGCCCTCTCCCAACTCATCCAGAAACGTCTCTTGGACCCGCACAGGTGCGGAGGCGACCAAGCGCGCACCGCACCTCAACTCTGGCAGCATCAAGATCGAGGGCGTAACCCCCTTGCGCGATGCGACTGCGTTTTTGTCTAACTTCTGCAAGCGTCGTCTCCAACTTTTGGCAATTCACCAGCACTGAATTTAAATCCGTAGCCTTGGATTTCACTTCAGCATTCTTGACGTCCTCCCCCGCTTCGACCCTTTCTTTGAAGGCCCTAAACTCACGGCGCAAATCGCGAAGTGAGTTGTGCACGTCGAGCAAAAGCTCATCCGTGCGCGCTTCTTCAAGCCCCGGGGTGATAAGTGTCATATGTGCAAAACCTCTCATGCGTTGGGGTTCCCCCGCACGAGCAAAATGAAAAAGCGACCTCAGATTTCTCTGATGCCGCTGACCCACTTTTCCTAGCTTGACACAAGTTATACGTGTGGTCGTTCGCAGAGTCAAGCGAATTGCACAACTTAAACGCGCACCCACCGTGCGCACGAGTTAACAAAACCTTTATTTTTCAATAAGATGAAGCGCGAAGATTACGCAGCGCGCTGAAATCTATACACAATCCAAAGTTGCAAACCGTAAGGTGCACATTCATCGTGCACCATGATCCCACGTTCAACCCGTTGCAGCAAAGTGCGCGCGATAAACCCGCACGCTACCCATCATCGCCTGCAGCAGCACGTTCCGCTTCGATCTCGCGCCAGCGCGCCACATTGCTGTTGTGCTCGTCCAATGTCTCGGCAAACGCATGCCCACCGGTGCCATCAGCCACAAAGAACACAAACGGCGTCTCTTCAGGTTGCGCCGCCGCCATCAAACTCGCACGGCCCGGGTTTGCAATCGGTGTGGGCGGCAACCCTTCGATCACATAGGTGTTCCAAGGCGTCGCCGCACGCAATTCGGAACGTCGCAGACCACGACCCAAAACGCCCTGCCCTTTGGTGATACCATAAATGACCGTTGGATCGGTCTGCAAACGCATGCCGCGGTTCAAACGGTTCACAAAAACCGACGCCACCTGCCCGCGCTCTTGCGCAACACCGGTTTCCTTTTCGATAATAGACGCAAGGGTCAACAATTCCTCAGGGCTGTTCAAAGGCAAATCAGCATCACGCGCTTCCCAAGCCGCCGCGACCCACAATTCCTGCTGCTCCTGCATCTGCGCCAAGACGTCACCGCGTTCGTCACCCGGACGCACCTCATAGCTATTCGGTGCCAACGCCCCCTCAGGGGGGATGTCAGGCACAGAACCGCTCAACACATCCATGCCCCGCAAAGCCGTCACAATCTGCCAACTGGTCACACCTTCCGCCAAAGCAATGCGAAAGCGCGTGTCCTGCCCCTCTTTGATCTCAGTATAAACCGCAGGCGTTTCTTCAACACCGGGCTGAAATTCGACCAATTCGACAAAACGGTTCGTGGTCGGGTCCAACTCGCGGACCTGCGCGCTCAACCGGTTGACCCCGATACGATAGACAACCTCAGTGCCGCACGTGCTGGCACCACCTTGGGTGACCAACTCGACAATCTCTTCCATGGTCGCGCCCGGCTCAACCAGAAAGCTGCCCGCCTTCAGCTGGCTCGACTTGTCGGCATAATCCGCGCCAATCCGAAACAGCGACGCACTGCTCACAGCACCTTGTTTTTCCAGATCAACACTCACCCGGCGAAAATTCGACCCACGGTCCACCTGCAAACAAATCGCTTGGTCCAGCGGCCCGGCACTTTCGTATTGCCCACGTCCCCACAGGATCACCCCGCCAAGGACAAAAAGCGCCACAATCAGAAACGTCATCGCGTTAGACGCGATCGAGCGCCACATCAGCCGACTTTCCCAAAGATCACACTGGCATTGGTGCCGCCAAAGCCAAAGCTGTTGGACAACGCATAGTCCACCTTGCGCTCGCGCTTGGCATTGGGCGCAAGATCAATCGGCGTCTCAACTGCCGGATTGTCCAGATTGATAGTCGGCGGGCAAACCTGATCGCGGATCGCCAAAATAGAAAAGATCGCCTCAATCGCGCCCGCAGCACCCAACAAGTGCCCGGTCGCAGATTTGGTCGACGACATTGTCACATTGCCCGCATGATCGCCCAGCATCCGCTGCACTGCACCTAATTCAATGGTGTCCGCCATGGTCGATGTGCCGTGGGCGTTGATGTAATCCAACGCCTCAGGCTCCAGCCCCGCATTTCGTAAAGCCGCACGCATAGAACGCTCGGCCCCATCACCATCTTCTGAAGGTGCCGTGATGTGATAAGCATCACCCGACAGACCATAGCCGCAAACTTCGGCGTAAATTTTTGCACCGCGCGCGACAGCGTGCTCATATTCCTCAAGCACGACAATGCCGGCACCCTCGCCCATGACAAACCCATCGCGGTCGTCATCATAAGGGCGGCTTGCCGCCTTGGGATCATCCGCACGTTTGGTAGATAGCGCCTTGCAAGCATTGAAACCCGCAATACCGATTTTACAAATGGCAGCCTCAGCCCCGCCAGCAACCATCACGTCGGCATCCCCCAACATGATCAAACGCGCTGCATCACCAATGGCGTGGGCACCCGTCGAACATGCCGTCACAACCGAATGGTTGGGGCCCTTAAATTTATAGCGAATGCTGACCTGACCCGAGATCAAGTTGATCAATGCTCCGGGCACAAAGAACGGGCTGACGCGGCGCGGCCCCTTTTCTTCCATCATGACTGCCGTGTTGGCGATGGAATTCAAACCACCGATGCCAGAGCCGATCAAAACGCCAGTGCGCTCGCGGCCCTCGTCATCTTCGGGCATCCAACCCGAATCCTCGACCGCTTGCTGTGCTGCGGCCAAGCCAAACAAGATAAAGGTGTCGACCTTGCGCTGCTCTTTGGGCGCCATATAGGCGTTCGCATCGAACGTGCCGTCGGTCCCATCACCCAATGGCACCTCGCAGGCATAGGTGGTGGCAAGACCCGTGGTGTCAAAGCCGGTAATCGGCCCCGCCCCGGATTGCCCATCCAGAATACGGCTCCACGAGGCCTCAACCCCATCCGCCAAAGGCGTCACCAGCCCCAATCCCGTCACGACTACTCTGCGCATCTGCTCATGCCCTCTTAATTCTCTTGTCGCCTCATACCGCGCCGCATGGCCCCTGTTCAAGCCCTGAGGCTTGCGTCGCTTGGTTACGCATACAGCATCCTTCGTACTAAATCACAAAGCGACCAGTGTTCATGCGTTCTTTTCTAATCACCCACAGCCCTGTCAAACCTGCGGCGGCGACTTGCGAAACATCAATACATAATCGCGCCCGTCGGAAACGGTTTTGCGCAGATGGGCATACCCCAGCTTTTCGGCCAGCTTATGGGATCGAGTATTGCCCTCCGCGACGCGACAGACCAGCGGGCCGGTTACAACCCTGTCAAACCAGTCGTGTGCTGCCAATGCTGCCTCTTTCGCTAAACCGCTGCCGGAAAATGCGGGGTCAAGAAACCACGCCGCCTCAGGATAGGTGTCGTAGTCTTCACCCAAGCCCCGCGCACCATAGAAAAAACCAACCTGACCGACCATGGCCTTGCTAGCGTGATCCTCGATCGCCCACTGACCAAAGCCCGTGACCTGCCAATGCCCCGCATTGCGCAAAAATCCATTCCACGACTCGCCGCGGCTTTGCGGGCACGCGCCGACAAAGCGCACGACCTCGGGCATCGCCCAAATCTGGGCGTAGCGGTCAAAGTCGTCCGGCCGCATCGCGCGCAACGTGGCACGGGCGGTGTTGATTGTCGGTATCGTTCTGCTCATGGATGGCGTCCTGCCCCATCTCTTTTGTTGATTGCGCCAACCTTGCGGACGCAGGGGGCAAAAGGCAAGCCACTCAGGCGGCAGGTACAAAAAAACGGCGCCCTTCCGCACAGGAAGAGCGCCGTCTTGCTCATGACCCGAAGGTCATAGGCTAAAAGCTTAGGACGCTTTGGAGATGAAGCCTACGGCGTCGCCAAATGTCTGAATGGTTTCAGCGGCGTCATCAGGGATTTCGATGCCGAATTCCTCTTCGAATGCCATCACCAGTTCCACGGTGTCCAGGCTGTCTGCGCCCAGGTCGTCGATGAAGCTGGCGTTTTCGGACACTTTGTCCTCTTCCACGCCAAGGTGTTCTACAACGATCTTCTTCACACGATCTGCGATGTCGCTCATATGACTGTCCTCATTCTGCCGGAGACCCAAAAGTGCCTCCAAATGGTGTCCCCCACATTTTTAGGGGCTCTGGTCTTTGCCCCCAGTGAGGAGCGGTGAAACATTGTAGCGTGCCTGCATTGCAAACCCGCCCAAAGTCGAAATCTGCGCCCCATTTAGCACAAACCAAAAAGATGGCAAGGCTTGAGGTGCGCGCGCCTACAACATGGCCATGCCGCCATTCACGTGCAAGGTGGTACCGGTAACATAAGATGCCTCAGGGCTCGAAAGATACAGGACAGCCGATGCGATCTCTTGTGCGTCGCCCATACGGCCAGCTGGAATTTGCCCCATGATTGCAGCCTTTTGGTCGTCTGTCAGCTTTTCTGTCATGGCCGTGGCAATAAAACCGGGCGCAACGGCATTTACGGTAATGCCGCGGCTTGCCACCTCGTAGGCAAGGCTTTTTGACATCCCGATCATACCCGCCTTTGAGGCCGCATAGTTCGCCTGACCAGGGTTCCCCGTCGCACCAACGATCGAACTGATATTCACGATCCGGCCCCAACGCGCCTTCATCATGCCGCGCATCACACCTTTGCACAGCTTAAAGGTCGACGTAAGGTTGACGTTCAACACCGACTGCCATTCGTCATCTGACATGCGCATAAACAGGTTGTCACGTGTGATACCGGCGTTGTTGACCAGAATATCAACGGCCCCCATGGCCGCGGTAGCCTCCTTAGGCAACGCATCAACTGCGGCTGCATCGCTTAGGTTGCACGGCAGCACATGGGCGCGTTCGCCCAGATCAGCGGCCAAGGCTTCCAGCGGTTCCACCCGCGTACCACTTAGACCAACAGTGGCCCCTGCTGCGTGCAATGTGCGCGCAATGTCGGCACCGATGCCGCCAGACGCGCCAGTTACAAGCGCGCATTTCCCTGTCAGATCAAACATGATGGTTCCTTCGTATTCAGTATCGATTTGTCCCAGCCCTGCCACGGGTCACGCGGCTGTGCAAGTCACGCAGGCAGTTCAAAGGCCGCCCGCTCCCCCAAGATCCAGCGCAAAACGTCCACAATATCAAAGGCCAACGAAATGCTAAGGATCGTCACAATCACCCAAATCACCCGGCGCGGCCAAACTCGCGTGGTGGGGCGGCGCGCCAGTACAACAAGGTAGACCACCAAAGGGCCCCACATCAAAATATGCGGCAAACCCAACAACTTGACGTAGCCCAGCTTGGCAAACAGCCACTGCACGCCAAACATGTTCACAACATTACCCAGAACGGCAAACAGCGCAGTCAATCGCGTTTCGCGCCATATAAACAACGCCAATGGCAACACAAAACCGCCCGCGAACAAAACTTTCAACCAAATGCCAATCCAAGCAGGTTGTGCGGCGATTGCTTCTGCAAAACTCATTTCGAAGTTCCCATATATTATTTCAGTGTACGCGATCCGTGATGTCTATGCTGACATCCGTCACATTCATAGCGGTATCACGCGCAATGAACCTGTAGGTTTCGCGGGCCCAAACACCGCGCGTCATGCCCCGCGCGTTGATCTCATCTGTAATGGCGCGGTAGGTGGCTGGCAGATCATCCAAAGGCCCTAACACACGTTCGCACAACCCCTGACCCGCCGGGGCTTCAAACATCTCGAACCCTTCGATGGGCCGAAACAGAGGGACGCCGACACGGACCTCCATTTCTTCGCCATGGATGCGATAAAGCGCGGTTTGAGGTCCGGCATAAAACACATTCGCCCGGTCCAATGCCTCATCGAGACGCACAAACAAGCCCGGAATCATCTGCATACGTGCAATCATCGGCACGCGATCAATGATGCCACCCATCTGAGTTGCCTCAAACGACACCAGTTCAGGCATCGCGCACAGCAATCACGTCGTCGGGTGTACCGACGGCACGCGTGGCAATCGAACGGTCAATGCGGCGGACCATACCACACAGTGCTTTGCCAGCCCCGATTTCCCACATTTCGGTCACGCCTTGGCCAGCCATCCACGCCACGCTTTCACGCCAGCGCACAGATCCGGTAACCTGATCGACCAGCAACCCACGCAGCACATCGGCGTCATCGCAGCCTTGCGCGCGCACGTTTGGCACCACCGTCACGCTTGGTGCATTTAAATGCACCTTACCCAAGGCCTCGGCCATCACGTCCGCCGCAGGCGCCATCAATGCGCAATGAAACGGAGCAGAGACCGGCAATAGCATCGCGCGTTTAGCCCCTTTGGCTTTGGCGATTTCGCAGGCACGTTCCACCGCGGCTTTGTGGCCTGAAACCACAACTTGACCCGGGTCATTGTCGTTGGCCGCCTGACACACCTCGCCTTGCGCGGCTTTCTCGGCGACAGCCGTCACTGCGGCAAAGTCCAACCCCAAAATTGCGGCCATTGCCCCGATCCCCACAGGCACGGCTTCTTGCATGGCCTGCCCACGTGTGCGCAGCAGACGTGCTGCATCCGCCACCGACAACGCACCCGCCGCGCATAGCGCCGCGTATTCGCCTAGGCTGTGGCCGGCCACAAAGCTTGCGCGGTCCATGCCAATGCCTTCGGCCTCTAATGCCCGCAGTGCCGCCATAGACGTCGCCATCAACGCGGGCTGCGCATTTTGCGTGAGGGTCAGCGCGTCTTGATCACCTTCCCAGATCAGCTGGCTGAGTGGCTCGCCCAAAGCATCATCCACCTCATCAAAAACCGCACGCGCCGCGGGGTACGCGTCTGCCAATGCGCGCCCCATACCAATAGTCTGTGCGCCCTGTCCGGGAAATACAAATGCGATGCTCATGGTCTGCCTCTTAAGATTGCTTTGCCCCATTGTGTAATGGTCTGTCTCGGTCCAGACAAGCACCCGCTGCCAGCCTATTGCGGCGGAAATAACGGTTGAACCTGCACGTCATCGCATAGAATTAGAACATGACGTGTTCTTACAAAGAGCACCCTTGCGCAGAAAGAGACACAATGGCGATCGCCAACAGCATTGACCGGTTCGGCTCCGTTTCCAAAACCTTCCACTGGTTGACCGCCTTGTTGATCCTTTCGCTGTTTCCGCTTGGGTTGATCGCCAATGCAATGGCCTACGACACGTCAGAACAGCTTGCGCAAAAGGCGTGGTTATTTTCCCTGCATAAAACGCTTGGTGTGACGGTGTTCTTTGTCGCCATCGCACGGATTACGTGGGCCATCAGTCAACCCAAGCCAGGACTGCTGAACGCGGATCGGCGCATAGAAAGCCTTGCGGCGGAAACCGTGCATTGGCTGCTTTATGGCTCGCTTGTCGCAGTGCCACTGTCGGGCTGGATTCACCACGCCGCGACATCCGGCTTTGCGCCCATTTGGTGGCCCCTAGGTCAAAACTTGCCGATGGTGCCCAAATCCGAAGGCATCGCGGCCCTATTCGGCGGCGCGCACTGGGTGCTGACCAAAGTGCTTGCCCTGTCATTGCTGCTGCATATCGCAGGCGCTCTCAAACACCATGTGATCGACAAAGACGCCACCCTACGGCGCATGTGGTTCGGCACATCGGATGCAACCGCATCGCGCCATACGCAAACGCATGTCATCCCTATTATTCTTGCCCTCACCCTTTGGGCTACGGCCCTTTCGGTCGGGGCCGTTCTTGGCGCTTACACCCCACACAGCGACGGCCCACGCGCTGCAGCGTTGGAACAAGTGCAATCAGACTGGACCGTGCAAAGTGGAACGCTCAGCCTCACGGTCACACAATTCGGAACCGAGGTCACAGGAACGTTCGAAGACTGGACGGCCGCCATCAGCTTTGACGAAACCATCCGCAACGAAACAGCAGGCACAGTCGACGTCACCATTGCCATTGGCTCACTCAAGCTTGGATCAGTCACGGATCAAGCCATGGGGCCAGACTTTTTCGACACTACCCTCTTTCCGACGGCGACGTTTACCGCTGACATCAATCCCGTGGTGGACGGGTACGAAGCAGTCGGCACCTTGACCATGAAAGGTCAAAGCATACCGGTCACCCTGCCCTTTGGGCTGTCCACTTCGGGCGACACAGCCAATATGACAGGCAACACCACACTAGATCGGCGCAGCTTTGGGATCGGTGACAATATGGCCGACGAAAGCAGCCTGAAATTCCACGTAACAGTCAAAGTCGAACTCGAAGCGACGCGTGCGAACACAGATTAACCACAGCACTTTGGAGGGTCACCCTCGATACCACGAAATCCAAGAGACGCCTGAAAAGGCGGCTCTGAATAAAATCAAACCGCGCGGTAGCGCGACATGTTTGAAACAACTCCGGCCCGGCAAAACGCAAAAAGGCCGCGCAATCCCCGCGCGGCCTTAACAATCGCTGTACTGAACGGCGTTTACTTGGCTTTTGCCGCCTCAATCGAAATCTGCACCTGAACTTCGTCTCCGACCGCTGGCCTAAAAGCGCCAAGTCCAAAGTCAGAACGCAGCAACGTTGTGGTCGCGTCAAATCCAGCCCATTCATCGCCAGAAAATGGATGCGGGCCGACTTGGTTCAGAACTGCGTCAAGCACAACCGACTTGGTCACATCGTTCATCGTCAAATCACCAGTGATCAGGGCCGTGTCATCACCCGTCACCTCAATCGATGTCGACGTAAAAGTAATCAGATCCTCATCCGTGGCTCCGAAAAACTCCTCGGACATGAAGTACCCTTTGCGCGCTTCCCAGCCCGTGAACAACGACTTGGTCGCTATCGAAACCGTCACGCTGGAATTGGCGGGACTGTCTTTGTCCCAAATGATGTCGCCTTCAAATCCGGAAAACATCCCGAACGTGGTCGAAAACCCGAGATGGTCATAGGAAAAAAGAACTTGGCTATGGCTCGCATCCAGCGTGTAAGACTCTGCCGCAGCAGCAATTGACGCAGTCGCCGTCAGGGCAGCAGCAATAAAAAGAGACTTCATTTCGGGTAAACTCCATACAGTTCAAAGTATGGAAAACAAATGAGCGCGCTATTGAAATTGAGCAACTGCACAGACTTCAACATATGGTGCGCGTTTTTAAACGATTAAAGCTGCGCCTAACCCCGATTGCCTACCTATTTCAGCTTTCCTTCATCACGCAGGACCGCCATTAAACCGCTGCGCACAGCCGGGTCGCTCAACGCCACTTCGGCCAACAATCCGCCCTCTGCATCCCACAGGCGGACCATCATGCCATCCATTTCAGCCTTTTCTAAGTCGCGCACCATTGTGCGGCTGACCAATTCATGTGCTTGCCCCGCGCCACGGACCAAACGGATTTCGCGGCGCACTGTGTCGATCTCAACCCGCACAGGGGTAACTACGTGTTCGCCGCTCAAGACCGCCAACCCAGCAAAACCGACAAACATCGACAGGCCCAATTTGATCAAAACAAGATCCGGATCCGAAGATGCACCCGGCGCAACCCACAAACCAACAGCCGTCAAAACCAGCACTGCACCGATCATGCGGCGCGACACCCGGGCCATCATGCGGTGACCGCTTACCATACGGGGAACTTCGCCGATCGATGCTGGCGGGGTGACGTCTGCAAGTGCGGTCATGTGAAGTATCCTCCGAAATTGGTTAACGGCATCTATCATTGCAATTTTGGCGAAAATGCGACGGTAGGTTGAAAATTCGAAGGAACCAGTTCATTTTGATCCGCGCATCGTGATGCAGGCGCGCGTGCCGTTCAGGTTTGGTCTTGCTTTGCCATCCGCGCACTTCTATATGGCGCAGACCCTGCACTACCTTTTTTGCCGCGCAGTCTCTCGTGACCATCCCGTGGGGTTCATTTGGATCGGTCTATGAAATGCGCCTTGATAGAAGTGGAACACGTCCATGCCTCTTTATGAGCATGTGATGATCGCCCGTCAGGATCTGAGCAACACTCAGGCCGAAGGGCTCATCGAACATTTTGGTACCGTCCTTTCGGACAATGGTGGCGCACTCGTTGAACACGAGTACTGGGGCGTCAAAACCATGGCCTATAAGATCAACAAGAACCGTAAGGGTCACTATGCGTTTTTGCGCACAGATGCCCCCGCAACAGCGATCCAAGAAATGGAACGCCTGATGCGCCTGCATGACGATGTCATGCGCGTTCTGACGATCAAGGTCGACGAGCACCAGTCCGGTCCGTCCGTCCAGATGCAAAAGCGCGACGAGCGCCCAGATCGTGGCGAACGCCGCGAGCGCCGCTGAGAGAGAGGGAGTTAAACCATGGCTACCAAACCATTTTTCCGTCGCCGCAAAGTCTGCCCCTTCTCGGGCGATAACGCACCAGCGATCGACTATAAAGACACGCGTCTGCTGCAACGCTACATCTCTGAGCGTGGCAAAATCGTGCCTTCCCGTATCACCGCAGTCTCTGCGAAAAAGCAACGCGAACTGGCCCGTGCCATCAAACGCGCCCGCTTCCTCGCCTTGCTGCCCTATGCTGTGAAATAAGGAGAAAGACATGCAAGTTATCCTTCTCCAACGTGTCGCAAAACTGGGCCAAATGGGCGACGTCGTCGACGTCAAATCCGGTTACGCACGCAACTTTTTGCTGCCACAGAAAAAAGCGCTGACGGCCTCCAAAGCCAACATCGCACATTTCGAAGTGCAAAAAGCGCAGCTTGAGGCCAACAACCTTGAGACCAAAGCCGAAGCCGAAACACTGGGCGCAAAATTGAACGGCCAACAGTTCATCGTGATTCGTCAGGCCTCTGACGGCGGCAACCTTTATGGCTCTGTCACCACGCGTGACGTGTCCGAAGTCGCCACAGCCGAAGGCTTTACCGTCGATCGCAAACAAGTCGTCATTCCCCGTCCGATCAAGGAACTGGGTCTGCACGATGCGGTTGTTGTTCTGCACCCCGAAGTCGAAGCCGTCGTTCAGATGAACGTTGCGCGCTCGGCCGAAGAAGCAGAATTGCAAGCGGCCGGTAAATCGATCCAGGAACTGGCAGCCGAAGAAGAGGCCGCCGCTGAATTCGAAATCCAGGAATTGTTTGACGATATCGGCGCCGCCGCATCCGAAGACGACGATCTGGCCGAATCCGCTGGTATCGAAACGGAAGCAAAAGCCGACGATGCGGACGAAGAGCCCAAGTCCTAAGCCACAGCGCTTGAAACACAATAATCAGCCGCTCCCCAACATTGGGGTGCGGCTTTTTCTTTGCATATGGATCATAGTCGGCACGCGGATTGACTTGGCCGACAGCGCCCGGCACAACGCGCATATGCGTACCCTACCCTTTTACCTTGCCTTACTGCTTAGCGCGTGCGCCCAACAAGACGTCAGCTCGATACAAATGGCCCCGCGCGCCCTACCCCAGACCCAAGCCGAGGTCGCCTTTGTCAGTGCGTTGTTCAACGATATCCAACCCGTATCCATCGCGCAGGATCGGGAATATTGCGGATTGATTGGCTTGGACGGGAATGGGGACTACATCGCCACACAACCCCGGCGGGGCCGCGAAGCAACATGCTTGCCTCCTGACCCAGCATTTGCCGACTTTACCGTGCTCGCTTCGTATCACACCCACGGCTCTTCCAACTTGGAATATTTCACCGAAATCCCGTCCTTTGATGACATCCGTACTGACATTGAAGACGGCACAGACGGCTATATCGCCACGCCGGGTGGACGATTTTGGTATGTAAACGCACGCCAGCAACGCGCCAGCCAGATTTGCGGGCTAAATTGTTTGGTCGCAGACCCCAAACACACAGACAGCGCGGACTTCCCGGTTTTTCAGTCCTACACGTTGGACGATCTGCGCGGCTTTTGAAGCACTTCAACGACTTGATCGATAAAACCTATACTTTTGGATATTCGCATAACCTTTTGCGTTACGGTTCCCACCTATTGGGCAATGGAAAACTCTCAACTTATAATCAATATTAATCACATCTTCGTGGTTATCTCGAAACAAGTTCCTCCGATCTGGTGGATCGATGCCCTACGAAGCGTGTTTGGAAAGAGTGCCGGAGGAACAACGAATGTATGTAAGTAAAGTAACAAGCTTCAATGTTAAACACCGTGAAAAAGTTGGGGCGCAATTTGCCGCGCCAGCTTTGCAACACGCACGCCCCACAAGGCGGTTTTACGAAAAATTTGGGATCAGCGGTTGCTCTTTGCTCTATACCAGACGTGGTCAGGTTGCAGTAAAAGACCTGTTGCCCAACGATGAGCTGATCTCTTTTGCCTCTGGTTTTGTGAAACCCAAAACCGTGCTGCGCCCATATGTAGGCGAAAGTGAAAAAAATAATCCCACGAGCTTGACAATAAAATCAGGTTCGTACCGCTCGAACACCCCCCAAATCGATGTTATCGTTGGCAAAAATGCGGCAGTCAAAATGTCTTATTCCCCCAGCAAGAATAACTGTCATCGCTTGATAACGCCGGAGCTTCATGCGTTCAAACATCTGTTGCGAAACCTGTGTGGCAATCATGCGCAGCTATACATTCCAGTATGTGAAGAGCGGACAGCCATTCAGATCGGCGGAGTTTACGTTGTTTGCCCCGGAAAAAATGATCTGGATATGGAACTGGGCAGCACACTTTAAAGACAGTTAAGGCGGTGCGGGAAGCGTCCCTCCAAAGCATACAACCGCACTGCCCTAAGCTGTCTTTTGTAAAGCAACAACCAGCAGGAGATATGCAAACGAACCACTCACGGTGCAATCTCGCAGTGAGGGATGCATAAAGCAAACCGTCTTCTCCCCAGTTGGAAAAATCTCCTTTTCCTCATCGCTTTGCGATTTTGCATCCTTCATCTGCACTTCACAAAAAAGGGGCCGCGTCATCGACGCGTCCCCTTTTTCAAT
>NZ_JBDVGB010000092.1:0-48424 GCF_039940735.1 Tateyamaria sp. | reverse complement strand
GACACCAGCCGAGGTCTTCCGCGAAAAGATGCTGGAGGAGATGGACAGCAGCCCCTACCCTCTGAAGCAATAGGAGTCGCGGTTCAGGTATCGCTCACAGTTTCACGTATCGCGCACATCTGTCACTTATTTTGCGGCTTCCAAAGCAGCCCGCAACACGTCCCGATCACCGATGTGATTGGCAAGAATAAGGATCAGCCGTGCATTCAACGCGTCACTGTCTTCCTTGCTTAACCCCTGATGCGCGCCCAAAAGCTCGTCATAGAATCCATCTGGGTCGGAAATGTTCGGATTTAGATTAAGTTCCACGATTAATTCCTTTGCCCTATCGCAATGCGCACAGCTGTTTCGATATCCGAAGCCGTGGCTGTTGCCCAACGGGCAACCACGTGTTGGTCAGGGCGGATCAGATAAATAGCGCCCTCTGCATCCCCCAGATACCGCGCGGCAATGTCGCCATGCGGGTCATCGGTCTTTGTGTTCAATTGCACGGTCTCCAAACCAATCCCGTTCACATCCGAGATGTTCGGACCCTCAGTATTGATGGCAAGAACCGTGAAACCGTCCTGCAACTTGTTCAACAAAAACCCGTCGGCCAGCCGCGCATCAGAGCAAGCCGTGCCAACACGACTGCGCGCAGGGCCTTTCAAGGCATCCGGCCCATTCAGCGAAAGCCCGTCGTAAACGCAGGGCATCGACAACCGGCCAGAATTGACTAAAGGCCGCGCGAAAGCATGCTTTTGTGCCAGTTCCAAAACTGCATTGCGAAAGGTTTTGCTGATCTCGCTTTTAGGTGTCAGGAAGTCGGTGGCACGGGTCGAATTCAAGATGTTTTCATCGGCACCATGCACGCGTTCTTCGGAATAGCTGTCAAGCAAACTGTCAGGCGCAAGCCCTTTGACCACCAGGTCAAGCTTCCAGGCCAAATTGTCCGCATCTTGCACGCCTGAATTGGCACCGCGCGCGCCAAATGGCGATACTTGGTGCGCACTGTCACCTGCAAACAGAACACGCCCATAGCGGAACTTTTCCATGCGACGACATTGGAATGTATAGATCGACGTCCATTCCAATTCGTATTCAGCCCCCTCGCCCAGCATGGCATCAACGCGGGCGCGAATGTTCTCTTCCTTCAATTCCTTCGGGCGGTCGATGTCCCAACCAAGCTGGAAATCAATGCGCCAAATGTCGTCGGGTTGTTTGTGCAGCAAGGCCGAAGCGCCGCTATCTTTGAACGGTGGCTCAAACCAGAACCAGCGTTCGGTCGGGAAATCGGCGGTCATTTTGACGTCGGCGATTAAGAAGTTATCCTCGAACACCCGCCCGTCAAAACTGAGACCCAATAGATCGCGTGTGGGTGAACGCGCGCCGTCACATGCAATCAACCAATCGGCCTCTAACTGGTAGGGGCCATCAGGTGTATCAACCTCAACCGTGACGTGATCATTGTGCTGTTCCAATCCGATGACCGCGTTGCGACCCCTAATTTCAATCGGGCATCCATCGGCTTGCGCCTTGCGGATTTCATCCACGAGGAACTTTTCAAAGTAGGGTTGTTGCAGGTTGATAAACGCAGGGCGGTTGTGGCCGTCTTCAGGTTGTAGGTTGAACTCAAACACGCGTTCATCGCCGTGAAACACTTTGCCCACATTCCAAACCACACCCTTATCGACCATGGTTTGCCCCGCCCCAAGGCGGTCGCAAATCTCCAACGTACGTTTGGCAAAACAGATGGCACGGCTGCCCTGACCGACCCCTTCGTGGTCGTCCAACACAAGAACCGGCGTTCCTTTGCGCCCCAAATCAAGTGCGGCGGCCATACCGATTGGTCCGCCCCCCACGATCACCACAGGGTGACGCACGGGGGCCGTCGCGGCCACTTGTTCATAGGGGTACAGTTTAAACGCGAGGTCGTATCTGACATCTACCATCTGTTTGGATCCTATCCTTGCAACTGTGCCCACATGTCCAAATCGCGTTTGTCCGTCCAAATGCGAGGGTGCCAGATACCGCGCGCCTCGTCATAGGCGCGGCTGACGTTGAACGGCAGGCAGTGTTCGTAGATCGCGTAGTCCTTGAATTTCGGATCGCATTCCGCACGCACAGCGTCCCATGCATCCTTGAGGCTGCCGCCCTTCATCGCGACCTTGTGGGCGGGGCGATAGGTGCTGTCGACAAAATCACGTGTGCTTTCGATCGCACGTTCAACCGCGTCTTTGCCGATCAATGCAGCACCACGACCGGGCGCAATTGCGTCCACATCATAGGCCTTGATGTTGTCGAGCGTTTGGCCCCAATCACCGAAATAACCATCACCACAATAACAAGCGGAATGATCCTCAACGATGTCGCCCGTGAACATGACGTTTTGGTCAGGCACATGGATCACTGCATCGCCAGCCGTGTGCGCGCGGCCAATGTGTTTGATATCAACGCGACGTTTGCCCATATAAACAGTCATGCTGTCGCTGAATGTCGCTGTTGGGTACGTGAGGCCAGGGATGCTTTCATAGCCTTCAAACAAACGTGGGAAGCGTTGGAATTCGCTGTCCCAATCTTCTTGACCACGTTCCACCACCATCGCACGCGCGGCGTCAGACATGATGATCTGTTCTGCGCCGTAAGCCGAGGCCCCCAACACGCGCACCGCGTGGTAATGCGTCAGCACGACGTGACTGATTGGTTTGTCTGTGACTTCCCGCACTTTTTCGATGACCTTGTTGGCCAAACGAGGGGTCGCCTGTGCTTCAACGATCATAACACTGTCGTCACCGATGATCACGCCAGAGTTTGGATCGCCCTCGGCGGTGAACGCCCACAGGCCTTCGCCTACTTCGTCAAAGGTGATTTTCTTTTCAGACATATCCCCTTGGGATGCGAATGCTTTTGCCATTTTCTTAGTCCTTTATGCGGGGAATTTGATTGCAGGTAGGATCGTGCCTTCGCACGCGCCGAACCCAACTTGATAACCGTCACCTTTGGCCGCGCCGCGCAGGGTCAGGGTGTCGCCGTCCTCAATAAATGTACGCGTTTCTCCAGTGTCGAGCGTGAAGGGTTCACGCCCAGCCCAGCTGAGCTCCATCAGCGATCCGTATTCGGATTTTTCAGGGCCAGAGATCGTGCCGGACCCCAACAAATCGCCCGCGCTCATACCGCACCCACCGCTTGCGTGGTGGCATAGTTGTTCGGCGGCGGAATAATACATCCGGCTATAGTTGGTCTTGGAAAGCGAAGTCGCCTTGTCGGCCCCTGCGGGCTGCATCAACACCTCGAGTTCGATGTCAAACAAGCCGTCAGTTGTGCTGTTCAGGTAGGGCAGCAGTTCTTTTTCCCGTGGCGGGGTCGCTGTGCGGAACGGTTCCAGCGCGGCGGTGGTCACGATCCAAGGCGAGATCGAAGTACCAAATGCTTTACCCTGAAACGGGCCAAGCGGCTGGTATTCCCAACCTTGGATATCGCGCGCGGACCAGTCGTTGAGCAACACATAACCAAAGATCATCGCGTCGGCCTGATCAACCGTAATAGTCGTGCCGTGGTCACAAGATGTGCCCACAATCGCGCCCATTTCCAACTCGATATCCAAGCGCTTGGACGGGCCAAACGACGGCATGTCTGCATCAGGTGCTTTGGACTGCCCATTAGGGCGATGGATATCAGTGCCTGACACAACAACCGATGACGCGCGCCCATTATAACCAATGGGGATGTGCAACCAGTTGGCAGGCAAATCGGGTGAACCACGCAGGATCGCACCCATGTTTTGGGCGTGCTGTTTGCCAGCATAAAAGTCAGTGTATTCAGCGACCAACAAGGGCATGTGCAATTCGGCCGCTGCCAGCGGCACCAGATAGGGCTCGACTGCGGCCTGATCAGCAGACCCTTCGACCAGCATGTCTTGCAAGCGCGCGCGCAGTTTGGCCCAGACCTCTGGTCCCAACTCCATGACGTCATTCCAGAACGGCAGATCAAATGCGCCATCCTCGTCCAGCTCGATCAGCCCCGCGTCCTCAACAGCCGCCATATCAAGGATGTAATCCCCAATCGCGACGCCGCATCGCGGCTCGCTGTCATCAACCGAAAACACACCATATGGCAGGTTATTTAGGGGAAACGGAGTGTCCGCAGTGTTCGCGCTGGCAACCCAGCTTTTCATCAATGTCATTATCATACTTTCGCGTCAGGCTGATTGTCGGGGTGTGCATCGGCAAAGGCTTGGTTTTCCAGGCAAAGCTGCTCAATGCGCGTGATGTTTGGAAAAAGACTAAGGTCAACGCCCCAACGGCGGGCGTTGTAAACTTGGGCCGTGATACAGATGTCAGCGATATTTGGCACATCACCAAAAGCAAACTTATCACCTTTGGGTAACAGGGCTTCGACGGCCGAAAACCCTTGCTCCATCCAGTGGCACATCCAATCGGTTGCTTGTTCAGGCGTGGCGCTAAACCGCGATTTAAGCTGACCAATTATGCGCAAGTTGTTCACCGGATGCACATCAAGTGCAATCGTATCAGCCACGGCCATCACCTTGGCCCGCTGCAATGGATCAGCGGGGATCAATTGCGGATTAGGCCATGTGGCATCGATATAGCCCAAGATCGCCATCGATTGGGTCAACACTGTGCCGTCGTCCAGCACCAACGTCGGCACGCCCTTACCCGGATTCAGGCCTGCGTAGCCTTCGGCCCGCTGATCGCCTGCCACAAGGTCAACAGGCACCATGTCATAGGCGATGCCCTTTAGGTTCAGCGCCGCGCGGATCCGATATGATGTGGTTGAACGCCAGTAGGAATAAAGTTTCATTTCTTACCCGGCGTCCCGTCGAATTTCTTCTCCATGTCGGCCCAGCAATCGATGTAATCGTCCTGCAGCGGCGCTTTGGTTCCTGCAAATTCAGTCAACTGCTGAGGAAAGCGTGTTTCGAACATAAACGACATCGTGTTATCGAGCTTCACAGCCTTCAAGTCGGCGTTAGATGCGCCTTCAAACGCGTTGCGGTCCGGTCCATGGGGCAACATCATGTTGTGCAGGCTGATCCCACCCGGAATGAACCCTTTGGGTTTCGCATCGTATTGGCCGTAAATGTTGCCCATCAATTCGGACATGATGTTCTTGTGATACCAAGGCGGACGGAAAGTATCTTCGGCCACCATCCAACGTTCGCGGAATAGCACGAAGTCGATGTTTGCCGTGCCTTCTTGGCCTGACGGGGCCGTCAAAACAGTAAAGATCGAAGGATCAGGGTGATCAAACAAAACCGCACCAACAGGGCAATAGGTGCGCAGATCGTATTTCATTGGCGCATAGTTTCCATGCCACGCAACCACATCCAACGGAGACTGACCGATTTTAGTCTCGTGGAATTCACCGCACCACTTCACAGTGACCGTTGATGGCACTTCGCGGTCTTCAAAGGCAGCAACAGGTGCTTTGAAATCGCGCGGGTTCGCCATGCAATTTGCCCCAATGGGGCCACGGCCGGGCAATTCAAATTTCTGCCCATAGTTTTCACAAACAAATCCGCGGCCCGGGCCTTCCAGTACCTCGACGCGGTAGACCAACCCGCGTGGAATGATCGCGATTTCTTGTGGTGCGACGTCGATGATTCCCAGCTCGGTCGAGAACCGCAAGCGCCCCTCTTGCGGGACGACCAACATCTCGCTGTCCGCCGAAAAGAAGTATTCATCAACCATGCTTTCCGTCACCAGATAGACATGGGTCGCCATGCCCACTTGCGTGTGAACATCCCCCGCCGTGGTCATGGTGTGCATGCCGGTCAACCATGTCGATGGTGCGTCGCTATGGGGCAACGGATCCCAACGGTATTGCCCAAGGCTTACGACATCGGGCACGATATTGGGCGCCGATTTCCAATGCGGCAGATCGATTTTTGTATAGCGATGTGAATGCTTTACTGACGGACGAATGCGATAACACCACGTGCGTTCGTTCTGCCCCTGCGGCGCGGTGAACGCCGTGCCAGACAGCTGCTCACCATAAAGGCCATGGTTGCATTTCTGCGGGCTGTTCATCCCCTGAGGCAAGGCGTCTGGCAGGGCTTCGGTTTCAAAGTCATTGCCAAAACCGGGCATGTACCCAGCATGAGGGCCCGCCAAAGACGGAGCCTGCGTCATGCGAGTTGGATGTGTCTGGTCGGTCATCGTTGCCTCCTTGTCACGAGTTGATATGTACATAAAGGTTACGTTTGTAACTAACAACGCATTTTCAGGATAAATGGCCCTGCTGACCGCGATTTTGTTTCGTCTAATTATAGACCCATATTGTGGTCCAAGCCGTCGAATTGAGTCCGTGAAGTCACCAACACGATTTTCGCGCCTCCAACAGCCTGTTGCAGACCCAACGACGAGTCATAGTGGATCACTGCATCAGACGATTACGCAGTTTTCACAGTTCCATCTGCGCACCACGCGTCAAAAACCTCTAATGCCTTTTCGGCAAATCCTGCGTCGTTGATGTGATGCGGAATTCGTTGGGCAGAAACGTTCGCCGGTAAACTTTTTTCAATCTCATTTAAGAAAGCAGCCAACCCTTCGGCGTTATGCAAGTCAGCGCCTTCTCGGTCCCATTCACCCAAACCTTTTTCCGGCAAGATCATCGTGACAGGCCCCTTTGCAGTGGCAAGTTGTTCACAATGCGCCCGCGCGACTTGCTGGGTTTCCGCCGCTTGCAACACAATCGACGTCAACAAACGGTTGTGCGCGTGTTTCATATGGTTCGCCCATTTGTCATCGATCGGTTTCCAGCCAACCACATCCACCAAATCATAGCACCCTGGCGCCACAATTTGAGGGGTGCCGTTTGCGCCGGCGTTGGTCAAACGGTCTGCTCCGGCAGAGATATTCGAGCCTTGAATATGGTTGCCAAGTTCCTGAGTGCAAAAGTCAAACACGCATGCAAACGCCCCTTGCGCGGCTAGGCTTTCAAATGCGCGCCCACCCATGCCGGTGGCGTGGAATACCGCCACTTCAAAACCACGTTCTTCCAATGCTGGCTTCAACGGCACCATATAACGCAGCGCAGTTTTGCCGAGCGACATCATCCCGATCAATGGTTTGCTCTGGTTCATAGGCTCAACCGCGCGCGCAGCACCCAAAACAGCGCCAGCCGCCTGACTAAGCGACGCTTTGCAAACAGAATTGAGGCCATAAAGCCCGCCCGCCCAAAGGATCATCTGCGTATCTGCGGCCAACCGTTCGGCTGGAATTAAGGGCGAAAAGGACACGGTCGAAACGATGTATTTTGGCACGCCCAATGGCAAAGCCGAACATACATCCAACGCCAAATCCGTGCCCATCGTGCCGCCAAGAACAATCATTGCGTCAATCTTGCCTTCGCGGTGCAGGCGGGCGGTTAGTAATGCAGCCCCCTGCCCCATGATCTGCATCGCGGTGTTTTCATTGCCGCTGTCGATTGCAGCCTTAATCGAACTACCACCTTCTTCAGCAACGTCATGTTTCGAAAAATCACAAGGTTTCGACGGATCACCCAGCACCGACACATCCATCGTAACAACACGCCCACCTTGGTCGCGGATAACGCCGGCAAGATACCCAAGTTCGTCATCTTTGGTGTCATAGGTTCCAATCACGAGGATGGTTTTATCGGTCATTGGAAAGCTCCTACAGTTTGATCCATGCGGTCTTGAGGTTGACGTATTTGTCGATGGCATGCAGCGATTTGTCAGCCCCATTGCCCGATTGGCCAACGCCACCCAAAGGCACGGTGACGTCCGGCCCACCATAAGTATTCACATGCACAACACCCGTCCGCACACCAAGGATCATGCGATGCGCACGGCTTAGGTTTGATGTCCACACGCCGCCCGCCAACCCGTAAACGGTGGAATTGGCGATTTGGATGGCTTCTTGATCAGACGAAAACGGGGTCACACCAAGAACGGGGCCAAAGACCTCTTTTTGGGCCAAGGTCGCGTTTTGATCCACTCCTGTGACAATCGTGGGGGCCATGTAATAGCCCCCCGTTTCTTGAAGAACGCGGTTGCCCCCGGTGACAATGTGGCCACCTTCGGACTTCGCTGTTTCGACAAAGCCAAGGTTCGCATTTAATTGTACTTCAGAATTCACAGCCCCAATATGCGTGTTCATTTTCAATGGATCACCCACGCGCATAGCTTCAGCGGCTTTGGCGACGGCAGCGACAAATTCATCATGAATTGACGCCTCGACCAGCAACCGTGATCCAGCGACACAGACCTGCCCTGCGTTGCGGAAAATGCCGCCCGCCGCAACTTTGGCCGCCTCGTCTAGATTTGGTGCATCGGCAAAAATGATATTGGGGGATTTGCCGCCCAATTCCAGATAAACGCGTTTCATGTTCGAACGCGCTGCATATTCCATCAACCGACGTCCCGTACCGCCAGAACCGGTGAAGACCAAAACATCCACATCCATCGACAGGCCCAACGTTTCACCAACGACTGCCCCTTCGCCTGTGACCGCGTTCAAGACGCCCGGCGGCAAACCAGCCTCAAGCGCAAGATCGGCCATGCGCATCAACGACAACGACGCCGTTTCCGATGGCTTAAGAACAACGGAATTGCCCATCGCCAAAGCCGGCCCAAGCTTCCAAGCACCAATCATCAGTGGAAAATTCCAAGGAATGATCGCGCCGACAACGCCGACAGGCTCCTTGTGGATCATGCCCAAAACGTCAGAGGACGTCGGCGCGATCTCGCCGTACACTTTGTCGAGCGCTTCGGCATAATAACGGATCGTCGCAGCAGCCGATCCCGGCTCTGCCTTGATCGCCATGCTGATTTCAGTGCCATTGTCACGCACGCCAAGAACCGCCAATTCCAGCGCATGCGCCTCGATCAAATCGGCCCATTTCAGCATGACCTTTTTGCGCGCAGCAGGTGGTTGCCCCGCCCAACGCCCATCCTCGAATGCGGCACGCGCGGATGCGATGGCCGCCTCCATGTCCGCCTTTGTACCCTTGGCAGTGGTCGTCAAAACCTGACCGTCGATGGGCGATAGGATATCCATCACCTGCCCATCGCTGGCGGGCACGTGTTTGCCTTCAATCAGATGGTTAAATGCCGGAACTGGCTGCGCGCGGAGGCTATCAATTTGGGTTTGGTCCATGATGTCCTACCGTTGGAACGTATCAGAAAGATCGTGATCGTCATTCTCAGGCGTTGTGCGCCATTCCTTGATCAAGCCACGAATGTGCATGCCTACAACCAAAAGGATCACCACAAAAAGGATCGCCGTGATCGGGCGGTCGATCATATCAAGCGGGGTCTTGAGACGTGGCAACGCCGAGCGCAGTTTAACTTCCATGATGCCGCCCAAAACCATGCCCAAGATAATCGGCACGATAGGCAAATTCAGGCGTTTCAGGATCAAACCGAACACCCCAAAGCCCGCTGCGATCATGCAATCCGTCAGTGAATTTCGCAGGGAATAGACACCCACAAAGGACAACAGCAAGATCATCACACCCAAGAAACGGGTCGGGATGCGAATGATTTTGGTCAGCACATTTGTCGAGAACAGCAAAAAGATCATCACGATGACATTCAACGCGATCAACGCGAAATACAGGCCGTACACCAGATCGATATTGTTCTGGAACAACTGAGGGCCCGGAATAACATTGTGCACATAAAACACCGACAACATCATCGCCGTCAAAGCCTCGCCCGGGATACCAAGCGCCAAAAGAGGGATCATCGCAGCGGCAGGCACCGCGTTGTTAGCGGCTTCGGATGCAATCAAACCTTCAGGTGAACCTTTGCCAAACAGCTCCGGCTCCTTCGACGTCTTTTGCGCGTAGGTATAGCTCATGAACTGGGCCGTGAATTCGCCGGTGCCGGGGATCATGCCAAGCACCACACCAAAAGCGGAAGCCACAGTCGCGACGCGTTTGTGTTTCATCAATTCTTTGATGCCAGCGCCCATTTTACCGGTGATCGGCTTTGCCTCTGGGCTGCCATCGGGGGCCGTCAGCAAGAAAAACGCTTGGCTCAGCGCAAACAAGCCCAACACAACAACAATCAAGTTGATACCAGAACTCAGGAACGAATACCCAAACGTATACCGCTGAGTGTACGTCACAGCATCAAGGCCAACGGTCTGCAAAAAGATGCCGAACATTGCCAGCATGCCAGCGGCAAAAATTTGACCTCGGTGGGCCAGTACCACCAAAATGATACCCAACAAAGCGGCCAAGAAGATTTCCCGACTGCCAAACATTGGTGCGATCAATGCCAACACAGGTGACAGTAATATCAAACACCCGATGCCAAAGATGCCACCCCAGAATGACGCGGAATAAGCCAAAGATACGGCGCGGTGCGCCTCTCCTCTTTCGGTCATGGGGTAGCCGTCATAAGACGTCAATGCATTCACCGCCGTACCGGGAGTATTGATCAAAACCGCAGGTATTGCGCCGCCATACATGGACGATCCGTAAATCCCCAACAGCATCGTCAAACCCACAATCGGATCAAGCGAGAACGTGGCAGGCAACAAAATCGCAATCGCCACAGCAGGTCCAACCCCGGGAATTGCGCCAATGATGACACCCCCGATGGATCCAACCAACAAGGCCACCAACACGTCCCATCGAGCGAGCATTTCTAACCCGGCAAATATGTTTTCCATAACGTTTTCCGATCAGAAATAAGTCAGCATGATTTGGCGAAGCCCATCCGGCAGGCTTTCGTAAATCAGACCAGACGGTAAATTGACTTGCAGGAGCGTCTTAAACAACAAAACGATCACAAGGCTGGTTGCTACAGCCGCAATCAACATGCGTTTGCTGCGATATCCAACGCGAAGACTTAGGGCGACCGCAAAGACAATCGTTGTCAAAAGGTAACCTGTGTAAGGAAGGATGCTGGCGTATGCGATAAACCAAGCCGCATATTCCAAAGCAGAGGCCCAAAGCAAAACTTCCCGCCAACGGCCTTGAATGCGTTCAGACAACGCCGACCCAAGCAGGTGAAAAGCCGCAAACAGCGTCATGCAGCCCAGCGACACCGCAGGCCAAAAGCGTGGCTGTGCAAATAGTTTTGAACCAGATTTCCAGGTCGTCTGATCAGCAACTTGCAGGATCAAAAAGGCCGAAAGCAGAAATACAAACCATGCGAACACAATGTCGCCCGGTCGTCTGTAACGTTTAAACAGGTTTTGAAGAGTCTTAACCCGGGACATACGGTAACTCCGATCCTAAGCATAAGTTTAACCGGGCGGCAGATGCGCTGCCCGGCCAAGTTTAGGAATGTTGGCTTATTGGCCGAGAATTTCGCCAATGTGGCCCATCGTTGCGATGTCCTGTTCAATCTGCGTGACAACTTCGGCGGCAGGTTGCCAGTAAACCAAAGCACCGGTTTCAGCGGCCAATGTTTGTGCGCGCTCGGATGCCATTGTCTTTTCAGCGACAGCGATGATCTTGTCTTGCACGTCTTGCGGTGTGTCCGCATGGACAAACAGACCGTTCCAAAGCGATACGTTCAGATCAGGCGCCAGTTCGGCCACGGTCGGCGTGTCCGGCGTCAAGCTGATGCGTTCTGCACCGATAGAGGCCAGAACTTTGACGTCATCAATGCAAGGCAAGATCAGCTGAAGCGTCGTGTTGATCACATCAACATCGCCCGAGGCCAATGTGTTGCAATCCAAGGCATCAAACGCCGCATCAGACGCATAGGAAAAGCCCAATTCAGCCGCGAGGCCAAGAGTAACCTGCGTGGGCACCAAAGGTGCACCAAAGTGACCCAGAACAACGTCGTTGTCTTTTGCGTGTGCGGCAAGGCCCGCCATGTCATCGTATGGGGCATTGCCGCCAGCTGCGATAACGAATGGGTAAGTCAAAAAGTTGCCAAGGGGCACAAACGGATCAGGGTTCAGCTCTGGGATGCCGATCTGTGGGCCAACAACAGGGATCGCGATGATGAAAGACCCGATTGTGTAACCATCAGCAGGCGCGTTCGCCACTTCGATCGCACCGGGGAATGGGCCGCCGCCGCCGCCGGGCTTGTTCACAACAGCCGTTGGAACGCCATAAGCTTCTGAAAAGTCCTCGGCGATCATGCGTGTCAGCACGTCCTCAAGATCACCAGGAGGCCACGGTACAACAAACTCAACCGGTTTCTCTGGATATTCGGCCTGCGCACTGCCGGCAACCGCCGCCATAACCAACGCCATAGCAGAGGCGGATTTCATGATTTTAGACATTGTATACTCCCATTGATCGGTTCATATATCAAACCGTTGTTATTAAAAATAGCTTGCCCCGTTCACCGGCATGTGTCAAATTTTTTCTTAGATCGGGAAGGATCACGTATCCAATGTCGTCAGCATCCAAAGCACTTGAGCTACTTTCGCTTTTCACTTTGACCCAACCCGAAATCGGGCTGTCAGAAATGTGCCGCCTTGCCAAACGCGACAAGGCGACGACATACCGGCACCTGCAAGTTCTTGAAAAAGCAGGGTTCATCGAACAAAATACCACATCAAAACGCTACCGCCTTGGGCCTGCCTTGCTTCAGCTTGGTCGCATGCGCGAAGCAACGGTTCCCCGTAAAGAAGGGGCTGAAACCGCCCTGGTCGCCCTTGCGGAAAAAACAGGCGAAACGGCACACGTTTCGGTCCTTTCGGGGACAACCATGTTTGCTTTGATATCGCGCGAGTCGCCACAACACAGCACGCGCGCCGTCATCGACGTCACAAAATTCCCGCTTCATGCGACGGCATCAGGTGTCTGCGCAGTCGCATTTGGGCCCGACGATCTTTTCGATTTGGCCTGCAACGATCTTAAAACCTACACGGATCTGACCCCCACAACGCCCGAAGCATTGCAGGCGCTTGTCGCCGATACCCGCACTGTTGGTATGGCGCGTTCAGACGGGCGTTACCAAAGAGACATAAACAGCATTTCAGCTCCGATCTTTGATCAGACGGGACTGCTCGCAGGTGCTGTGTCGGTCGCCAGTGTCGCCTCCCGCTTCACACCCGAACTTGAGAGCATCATCCAAACCGAATTGATGGCAGCAAGCCGTCATATCACAAAAAGCTGGGGCGGAGTCATACCCGCCTCTATTGAAAAAGCATGGCTTCACGCCACATCACCTCATCAAGAATTGGACACGACGTCATGAAAGACTCGAACTTTCTAAAAGAACACAACGGTAAATTGATGTGGCACCCGATGACGTCCCCAAAGGACACGATCGACCAGCCTCCTAAGATCATCACCGGATCGCACGGCGTGAACATTACCGATATTGATGGTCACACAGTCGTCGACGGCGTTGGTGGATTGTGGAACGTCAACTTGGGGTACTCGTGCCAACCCGTGAAAGACGCAATTGCCGCACAGCTGAATGAACTGCCCTACTATTCAACCTTCCGCGGCACATCGAACGACGCCGCGATTGAACTGTCCTACGAGCTGAACCAATTCTTCGCCCCAGACGGACTGCAACGCGCATTTTTTACATCTGGCGGGTCGGACTCCGTGGAAACGGCACTTCGGTTGGCGCGACAGTACCACAAGCTGCGGGGCGAATCGGGGCGCATCAAATTCCTCAGCCTCAAAAAAGGGTATCACGGCACACATTTGGGCGGCGCATCAGTCAACGGCAACGCGAATTTCCGCACGGCTTATGAACCGCTAATGCCGGGCTGTTACCATATCCCTGCCCCCTACACCTATCGCAATCCGTTCAATGAATCCGATCCCGAAAAGCTAGCGCAGCTTTGCTTGCAAGCGCTTGAGGACGAAATCGCGTTTCAAGGGGCGGGCACCATTGCCGCAATGATTATGGAACCGATCCTTGGCGCCGGGGGTGTTATTCCACCGCACAAATCCTTTGCACCCAAGGTACAAGAAATCTGTAACCGCAATGGCATCTTGTTGATCACAGACGAAGTCATCACCGCCTTTGGCCGCACAGGTGCATGGTCCGGCGCGCGCCTTTGGGGCATCAAGCCCGACATGATGGCAACCGCCAAAGCGATCACAAACGGCTACTTCCCTTTCGGAGCCGTGATGCTAGGCGAACGCATGGTCGAAGTGTTCGAAGGCAACCCTTCCGCCAAAATCGGCCACGGCTACACCTATTCCGGCCACCCTGTCGGGGCCGCTGCCGCCCTAGCTTGTTTAGAAGAAACCAAGCGTTTGAACGTGATCGACAATGCCGCCGCACGAGGCACGCAGCTTTATGAAGGCTGTCTTTCATTGATGGAAAAGCACAACATCATCGGTGATGTTCGTGGGGGTCACGGCCTAATGACAGCCATCGAAATGGTCAGCGATCGCACAACCAAAGCGCCAATCGATGGCCCGACCACCGCAGTGGTGCAAGAAGTGGCCTATCAAAACGGTGCAATGGTGCGCGTCTCGGGTCCGAACCTGATCTTGTCCCCGCCTTTGATCCTGTCAGAGGACGAGGCCTCAACAATCTTGTCCGCATTGGACGCAGGTTTTGCAGCTGTCTGAAGCGGACAGATAGAACACAAGACAGCGTCGCGCTTTTAAGCGCCACGGGCGGGCCAGCGAATTGGCCCGCCCCGTTGCATTTGTACTAAGGTCAAATTAAGCCCGATTGCAGGACAAGAAGGCGTTCAGATATGGCCAAACCCAAGCAAACCGCCTCTGTCACCGATACGATCATCGCATGGATTGATCGCGGTGATTTACTTCCCGGCGGCCAGATTGACGAAAAACACCTGATGGATATCTGCGGTGTGTCGCGCACCCCAGTACGCGAGGCGTTGATCCAGTTAGAGGCCGACGGCCTGATGGTGCGCCATCCACGCAAAGGCATCCGCGTTTTCGAACCAACTGTCGAAGAATTCCTGTCTATTCTCGAACTCCATGCAAATCTTGAAGCCCATGCAACTGAACTGGCTGCGTTGCGGATTTCACCGACCCAAAAAACGGAACTGACACAAGCAGTTGCCGCATGCCGCGACTTTGCAAGCGCCGATCAGGCTGGCAATCATACAGAATATTACGCGCTTAACATGCGGTTTCACGAAGTCATCGCACTGGCCTCGGCCAACCCGTTTCTGATCGATCTGATCAAGCTGAATGCACGAAAGTTAATGGCCTACTACCGTCTTCGCTATCGCACCCCATGCGCGATCGAAACATCGGTACGTGAACATGTTACGATCGCTGAATACATTCTGAACCACGACGCCAAAGCAGCGCGGCAGGCCATGGCGGATCATTTCAATTACGACCGCGAAACTGTGATGCACATGATTGCATCGGTGCGGTAATCAGGCCCCCGCGCGCTCAAAGAACCGGACGATGGACTGGGCGAACAAATCCGTATCAGCCACCCGTGTCAAAGACGCCTGCGCCCGTTTCGCCACGTCTGCGGGCAGCTTATCCGCATATTCCGCCACCAATGCCGCGATGAAATCTGGCGTCATTTCGGGGTGATTTTGCGTGGAATAGACTCGATCCCCAATCACATACCCCGCCACCGGACAGCCATTGGTCGCAAAAATCGGCTCGGCACCTTTGGGCAATTGCGTGACCTGTTCGATATGGGCACCGTATTGCAGCAGGCTTTGCGAGGCATCTAGCCACGGCACAGCCTTAGTGACCTGCACATCCAACAGCCCGAACGCCCACCCATCGGGGTTGCGCGTCACCGCCCCCCCCAATGCAACAGCAATCGCCTGATGTCCAAAACAGGCACCGAAAATTGGCGTTTCACTTTGAAAGGCCACGCGAATCTGATCCAGCAATGGCGCAACCCACGGCATATAATCGTGCACAGACGCAGGACTGCCAGTGATGATCACCCCGTCAAAAGCGGTGATGTCTTGCGGGAAAATACCGTCCTTAACGGCAAAAACACTCAACTGCCAATCAGGTCTTACAGTGCTGATAAGGTTTATAAACTTCTCACCATCCTTGGGGTGTTCTTGGGCGAATGGGCTTTCATCCGTGTTCGTCATGAGAACCGCGATGTGCATTAATTCACTCCAAGGGCATGAAATTTATTGTATATTTATAGAATGTATCCGTATATTTTATCAAGCCACAAGGATGCTCCACAATGACGATCTGGATACCAACCGATGATGGGCATGCCGATCTAACCAGCCACGACACGTTTATGGCAGGCCCACCGCACAACACCTTCAAACGCCTGCGCGACGACGACCCGATCCACTGGACCGAATGGGCCGACGGCAAAGGGTTTTGGTCGATCACGCGGCATGCCGACATTTTAGAATTGAACGGAAACGCCAAGGTGTTTTCATCTGCCCACGGCATCCGCATGGAAGACCAAACCCCCGAAGAGGTCATCGCCCGCCGTACTTTCCAAGAAATGGACCCGCCAGAGCACATGAACACCCGCATTAAACTGGCCAAAGCATTTTCCAAAAGCGTGATCGAGGAATTCAACACAGACATCCGCATGCTGTGCACAGAGATTTTGGACGAAGTCCTGCCCGAAGGCGAATTTGACGCGACACGCAAGATCGCGCGGGTTTTGCCGATGCGCATGCTTGGCCGCATCCTTGGCACGCCGGATGAAGACCTACCTTGGCTTGTCGAAAAAGGTGACGCGCTGATTGCCAACACCGACCCCGACTTCACCGATCATGTTTTGGATAAAATGACGACGGATGAATTCCGCATGATGCCGTTCAATTCCCCCGCTGGCGCAGAGCTTTATACCTATGCCAAGGACATGATGGATAAAAAGAACAAAAGCGGCGACACCAGCGGCATCTTGCATATGATCCTGCAACCGGGTCGCGACGAGTCCACAATTTCCGAAAGCGAGTTCCGCAACTTCTTTTGTTTGCTGGTCGCGGCGGGCAACGACACCACGCGGTATTCGATTGCGGCAGGCATGCAGGCCATGTGTCATCAGCCCGAACTGCTTGGGCAAATGCAAGCAGGCGGTGACATTTGGAACACCGCACCGGACGAGATCATTCGCTGGGCCACACCCGCCAGCTACTTCCGACGCACCGCTTTGACCGACTACGAAATCCACGGCAAAACCATCAAAGCAGGCGACAAGGTACTCTATTGGTTTGCCTCGGCCAATCGGGACGAGGCCGTTTTTGACACCCCATTCCAGGTCGACTTGGCGCGCACCCCGAACAAACATGTCTCGTTCGGGCAAGGCGGCCCACATGTATGCTTGGGCATGTGGCTCGCACGCCTAGAAGTCCGCATTCTGTTTCAAGAACTCGCCAAACGCATCACAAAAATCGAAGCCGCAGGGCCACATACCTTCCTGCGTTCAAATTTCGTGGGTGGCATCAAATCGCTGCCTGTCCGCGTCACACTAAAATAACGAAAAGGGAGAGAACCATGGCCGACCGTCTAAGAGCAATGTTCTGCGATCACCTAAGCATCATGCGCGGCAAATACCTGCCCGCGTCAAAGATCAAAGATGATGAAACACGGTTCTGCCGTTCGACCTTTGGTGTGCACTATGACCGTGATCTTCTGCCAGCGCCAGGCGCTAAGATGATGGAAGGCCTGCCAGATATGGCGCTGCATTGGCGCGCCGACGACATTCGTAATGGTTGGGAAGCCAATACCAAGATTGTGTTGGGTGATCTGTTTGATGACGCAGGTGCTCCGCTAGCCTTGTGCCCACGCGGTGCGTTGAAACGTGCGGTTGCCGATTGGGGCGCGCATGGCCTGACCCCCAAAGCCGGGATCGAACTGGAAGCCTTTGCTTTCGTCCATGATGATGACGGCAATCTGGTGCCTTACGAAAGCAAAGGCGCGGTGGTTTACGGCACTGGTCCCTTTACAGACCCACGCGGCTTTAACGACAAAATCTGGGAAACTGCGGAACGGCTTGGTTTCCGCCTTGATATGATCACAGCCGAATATGACGCGCAGCAATTCGAATACACACTCGCGTTTGATGACGCAGTCAAAGCCGTCGACGACATCGTATTGTTCCGCCAAATGAGCCGCGAGGTCGCTTATCAATCGGGTGTGATCCTGACGTTTATGCCGAAACCCGTCGCCGAAGCTGGTGGTTCTGGTATGCACATCAATTTCTCATTCTCAGACAAAGATGGCCGCAATGTTGTCGCGGATGGCGATCAAGGCGGCCCTGACCACCTGACCCCACTGGCGCGTGGTTGTATTTCAGGCCTACTGACCCATCACCAAGCGCTTGCAGGTCTAATCGCACCAACTGCGAATTCGTACAAGCGTTTGGCCCCGGCGTCCTTGTCTGGCTATTGGCAAAACTGGGGCGGCGACCACCGCAACGTGACCACACGGGTCAGCACCGAAGGCGGGGCAAAGGCGCGTATGGAACACCGGATGGCGGATGCCTCTGCCAACCCATACACCGCAGTCGCCGCTGTTTTGCAGGCCGCACGTTTGGGATTTGAAGCAGGCGCTGCCCTTCCAGCCATGGAAACTGGCGACGGGTTTGAAACCACGGACGCTACCGAAGGCACCGCCACAAACCTTGCAGACGCGATCGCAGCGCTTGAGGCAGACACAGACCTTTGCGCAGCCGTTGGTTCAGAACTGTGCGCCAACCATATCTTTATGAAACAACAAGAAGTCGAAAAAACCGAAACGTTGGATGACGCCGGTTTGCGCGATTTCTATATGTATTTCGTTTAGGAGCGATGAAAATGAAAGTGAACTGGACGAAACAAGACGGTTCTTCCGTCACGACCGAAGTTGCAGCCGGCACAAACATGATGGAAGCGGCAATTGCAGGTAACATCACTGGCGTCATCGGCGAATGCGGCGGCAACCTGTCGTGTGCCACGTGCCATGTGGTTGTTGACCCGGCGTGGGCCAACAAAACCGGCGAAGTCGGCGATTTCGAAGACGCAATGCTTGACGCAACAGAGGCCGAGCGCACCCCAACCAGCCGTCTGTCCTGTCAGATCATTGCGGACGATGCGCTCGATGGGTTGCACCTGATCGTGCCATCAATCTAGCGAACCCTAACAGCGCAACCTTACGATTCCGGATCTTTAAATACGCGTCGAAACGCCAACAGCGCACCTCGAGAGCACCCGGGATCATAGGTCAAACCGCTCTTTGACATGCAGTCGACAATGTCTTTGATCTTACTTGCAGGATATCTTTTAGGGTGGATTTCCATAATGACCTGACGAACATGTTGGGGCCAAGGGCGATCAAACAAATGTTGTTCAGCGCCTTCGATGTCGATGATGACAATGTTTGGCCGATGTGCCCGGAACAGATCAGTGATTAAGACTGCAGGCACTTCAACCACATCCTCGGATGGTGACCGAGCGTCGGCGATGGAGGACCCCCAAAACACTCTCCCGACGCGAAACAACACCGTGTCCATATCGGCGTCGCGCCCAACCACCGCCCCATGAATAAGTTGGGCTTTTGATGCGCCATTTAAATCCAGATTATGGCGGATGACGTCCAACGTATTTGGGTTGGCTTCGACTGTGACAATATTGGCCGGATCAGTGATTTGCGCGCAAACAGAACTGATATATCCGACACCGCCACCAAGCTCTAAAACGCGGCTCCCCTTTTTGACCCGCATCCGGGCCGCGCGCGCTTCGCTTTCTTCATACTGACCAGATTGCATTTTTTTGGTCAAATTTGCATCAAGCAAGTGATCGGGCAGCTCAAGAACCACCTTGTCAAATTCAAACCGCTGCATCGTCGCCTCCCGCTTCGCCATCGACGAAGAATTATTCTTATCAAGCCTATACATGGACCTGCATCCGATCACAGGCGCCGTCTGACGACGGATGCCCGCTGCAACTAGCGGTGTAAAAGGTGTAGGCAAAAGAAGACCAGACCCTTTCGGGCCCAAACATTCAACCACTTACACTAGGCCGCAGCCGACAAGGCCTCCTGCACTTTATTTAAGGATGTAATGGCTGCAGCGCGTACGTTGACCGGTTTAAAACCGTTCTTTGCATCAACAGCCTGAAAAAACGGCGTATCCAGTTCGTTTTGATAGGCGCTAATCAGCGAACGCGCCGCTTCACTCAACTTACCACGTCGCGCCGCATCTGTTTCTTGCGCCAATGCTTCCAGCGCGCGTTCCAAACGTGAATCAAACGCGTCCAAATAGGAAATCAAAGTCTTGGATTCATTGGCTATATTGGGGAAATCGTCACCCTGGCACACTGTCACAATCTCGGCTTGCAGCTTGGTGATTTCGTCGCGCATGTCACTACGGGTTTTGATCCACTCAGCCCGCGCACGCTCAATCGGTGCGACTTTGTCCTGACCGCTTACACGGGACACCGCATCGCCCAATGCCTTGGCCGTTCCTGCCGCAATCTTTACGTCACCAGCCGCGATCTGCCCTTCCAAGACACCATGTGCCGCGCGCAATCGGTCAGCACCATCAACGCCCCCCAACGCATCAATGCGTTTGGACAATCCCGCCGCCACATCGGTCAGCTTGCCAAGAGCCGGATTCGGTGCGGCGCTTTGTTTATTCGCAACAGCATCTGCCAGCTTTGTTATGGCCTCTTCAATCTTGGCAAAAGTTGCATCTGCCTTGTCCAGATTTCCGCCCTGCATCGCACCAACAGCGTCCTTAAAGGCGTTCGTCAAAGGTGGTCGTGCTTCGGTCGGGACATCCTTCACCGCCACCTGCAATTTTGCGGCCCGTGATTTCAGTTGGTTCAACTGCTCATCTGCACCGTCATCCGCATCGTCGGCTTCGTCGGGGTCTTCGCCCAAGTCCTCGACGTCTTCCTCAAGGATATTGCCCTCGATATCCATCACCACGATATTCATCGCGATGCTTTCAAATTTGAGGAATTTCTTAAGTTTCTTGGCAGTCTGCGGCAACTCGCGCTCGCAGGTTAGCAACATCACCTTGCCCTTAACCTTGGCCGTACCAAAGCAGATTTTGGTTCCCGAACCTTCTCCGCGCGCACTTCGACCAAGAATCTCGGGATTTTTCTTGCGATCCAGAACGAACACGTCTTCTGCAGGATCGTTGCCCGGGCAGTAGGCAAAGTTCAGGTCACGTTTCTTGGCCAAAGCGACCAATTTCAATAACTCGGGACCGTGTAAGGCAATATCCGCCATTTCAAATATCCTGTTCGCGTGTCAAATGATCCCCGAAATTTGGGACTGCGCTTTGTTTTAGCCTACACGCAAAATCAAAAAGCTGACAATTGCGATATCCTAAATTCCTTCAAAACAAATGCGCATCGACATCCATACGTTGATGTAAGATGCGAACGACAATCGTGTCGCCGTCGTTTTGGCGATAATACAGCACATGCCGTCCGCAAAACGCTTTGCGATATCCGGCTCGAATGTGTTCAGCGCTTTGGTTGACGGTCACGTGGGTTGCAAGCCCTGCACAAGCCGCATCAATCGCGCGCAAATAGGTTTCGGCCTGCGCCAGTCCCCATGTCGTTTTCGTGTAATCCCAGATGTCATCCAAATCCGCACGCGCCGCCGGCGTCAGCAAATAGGCGGTCATCCCGCCGCGCGCCGCCCCGCCACAAAGGCATCAATATCGAAAGGTTCTGGCAGACCAGATGCCTCGCCCGCGTCCAACGCGCTGCGCAAGGCCGTCATCTGCACTTCGCGTTCTTCTAGCAAGCGCAACCCAGAGCGCACCACATCGCTGGCCGAAGCGTAGCGCCCCGCCGCGACTTGTTCATTGATGAATTGTGCAAAGTGGTCGCCAAGCGCCACCGAAGTTGTTCGTGTCATGCAAAAGAATGTAGCAAACTTTGGTACAAAATCAATGCCACACCTTAGCGCAACACACCCGACCCGCCGATGGACAACTTGGGCTTTTTCTTTGCCGCAGGGGCCGCAGCCTTTGGCGCAGGCGCAGCAGCGCGTGGCTTCGTCGCCCGGGTTGTCGTTGTTGTTGTCCTGCGCGTTGTTGTCGCTCGGCGTGTTGTGGTCGCACGCGGTGCCGCGGCCACGGGCGTTGGGCACGCCACATCGCCATTCAATATAATAGCCCGCATAAGATCATTCGTTGGCGCAGCATCCGGCCAATCGACCGACGCAAGTTGACCGAAATACTGGCCCACCGACCGCCGAGACCCCGGCCCCCAAGCACCATCAATGCCAGAGCGGTAACAATTCATACGCGCCAGTTCAATTTGCAAAACCCGGTTCAACTGATCCGCTTCCGGGTCAAGGTGCCCTTCTTCAATCAATCGGCGGAACATGTCAGGATCGCTTTCGCGCAACGCCTCACGCGCGGCCAGATCTTCCAGTGAAAAGCCCACTTGTTCCACTGTCGCAGGCAGCAACCGTTCAAGGCCGAATTCTTCTTCTAGGCCCGGTGCGATCAGCCCCACAATGATAGAAGGTTGCGGCAACCCGCCAGAGGTCCGCGCCGCCACCGTCGTTGCATCACCACGGACCAGTCCCAGCAATGGCGTGTCATTGGGTGCAGCAAAAGCCGCCAACACAAGGTTGTCGCCTTCCTCGGCAACATCGAACCCAATCGGCGCGATCTCAAGACCTTGCGCATAAGCAAAAGGTGCCATCTGCACAGACAAGGCAGCGACAAGACCACTTAGAATAGATCGACAAGACCGAAACACAGGCGATTCACCTTAATGACATTTGATAATGCTACGATACATACAGGCAGGCGGCTGTTTCTGCAAAGCCAAGATACCTTCGTCGACCTGATTCTTGCGAAAACCATGAAAAATCAAAGGACGCTACGGCACTGCAAAGGTGCCAAAACGGCAACAATCCGCTACAACCCATTGGAATTATAGGCGCAAAAACTCCGCAAACCGGCGAAATGTTGCAAGAAGCCCGCATTTGGGCCTGTTTTCGAATTCTTCCCCCTCAAAATTGCAAGAAGCTATGTTATATGTTGGTTATGAAAAACGTAGTCATCCTTTCGCTTTCGTTGGTCGCTATCTCAGGCGGCGCTGGTCTTGGCCTGTCGGCATTGCACGAATTCAACATGAACGTGCAAACATCCGCGCTGGCAACGCCAGACAACATTCCAACAGACAGCGGCTTTGTGATCCCCGATCATGTGCCAGATGCCGCGCAGTTCGCAACGCTCGCGCCGACGCTTCCAACTCCCCAAGTGATCGAAGCCCCCGCGTTAGCTCCAGTGGAAACAGCTGCCTTAGGTGATTTTGACTTAAACCAGATCGAAGTCGCACCTGAAGCAACCAAAGTCGCGCCAATCGCCCCAGCGGTACGCAAAGCAATCGCTGCCCCTGCCAAAGTGATGAAACGCCGCGCAGCAGCCAAACGACCTGCCGCCAAACGACCCGCAGTCGAGGCACCAGTCTTTGTCGCACAAGCACCCGCGCTTTTGGGCAAACAAGGGTCAGCCGCGCGCATCGACTATGTGATTGGGGTCTACCGCTGATTCACCACAAGGCAGCGCAAGGGTGACCTTAGCGCTTCCTCGCAGGAATTGACCAAACAAGAGTTGACAGTCTTCTACGAACTCTCGACTAATGCATACATCATTTTGACGTTTGCATTTTTCTGGAGGTTCGCATGATTCGTACCCTTTTGGCATGTAGCCTTGTACTTACCCTTTCCGGCACATCAGCGTTTGCACAGGACGCGACACCCGAAATTTCCCTTGAATTGAACCGCGCGACAGCCTCTTCCGAAGGGGGGTGCCAGTTGGTGTTCTTTGGCCACAACGGGCTTGATCAAGATTTTGAAGAAGTGACATGGCGCTTAGCCGTGTTCGGATCTGATGGCGTATTTCGCAACCTTCTGGGCCTGCCATTGGGCGCGCTTAGCGCAGGAAAGCGTCGGGTCGTGCAATACAACCTGCCCACAGCCTGCGCCGAACTGTCCGAAATCATCGTGAACGATGTCGCAACGTGTTCGCTGGCTGACGACACCGGCGCGGATTCCGATGCGTGCCTGTCACAATTGACCGTCTCTTCCCGTACTGACATTGCCTTCGGTCTTTAAACGACCCCACGGCGCGAAACGAGTAAACCGACATGTCTATTTTTCAAATTGCTTCCCTTGGGGTTTACGGCCTGCTGGCCATTCTGTCCCTCATCGCTATCGCCATCGGCTTTTACAAAACGGCGCAATTTTCGCGCATGGGTGTTGGTCGACGGGCCGAGGCTGAAACGATCCTTGATGATTGGCTGAATGGGCGCGTCGACCAAGCGATCAGCGCAGCAGGCCGCCGCCGCTCTGTTTTGTCACGCATTTTGCAGGCCGTTTTCTCGGGTATCCAAGCGCGCCCCACCGACGTCACCTATGCCGAAGAGCTCAGCCGCCAAACCGCCATTATCGAATTGGCCACCATGTCCGAACGGATGCGGGCCTTGGATATGGTTGTGCAGGCCGCGCCGATGCTTGGCCTTCTTGGGACAGTCATCGGCATGATCGACGCGTTTTCGGTGCTCGCTGTCGCGGAAGGTGCCGTTGATCCAACGACCCTTGCGGGCGGTATTTATGTTGCTCTGACAACGACGGCCGCCGGTCTTGTTGTGGCGCTGTTTGCCTTCTTTATTGCCACTTGGCTCGAAGGGCGCATCGACCGCGAACGCAACATGATCGAAGCCCTGATGTCCGCGGCCATCCACGGACGGGTCGACCCGAACACTGTCAAGTAATCGGGGCCGCAGGCAATGGCATCCCGCAAAGCACCCCTGCCCGAGCGCCCAAGGCGCTATAAGTTCGTGCTGACACCATTGGCTGACGCCATGTTTCAGTTGCTGATCTTTTTCATGCTGTCCTCAAGCCTTGCGCCCTATTCGCTCATCACCTTGAAAACCGCGCCACAAGACGTGGCGGATGCCGACACCGACAGCCTTGGCGCCGGGGCAGGCAATGATCCTTCGCAACCCGCACCGCCAGCGTCTGCCTCAAACACGACGTTGTGGACTGTCAACAATGGCACCGTGCGCTCGGCGGGACTTGACTACAACATGGACCAGCTCAGCGATCTCGCCTCTGCACTGGGTGAAGGCACACCAGGCAACGTTGTGTTGATCGTCACACCCCAAGCGCGCGTCCAAGACGTAGCGCACGCGCTCGAAGCACTTGAGGGGGCCAATGTCGGCGCCGTTCAGATCAGCCGAGGGGGTGCATAATGTCCAACACCCGCCTACCCGAAGTCCGCCGCGCAAGAACGATCGACAGCTCGCTAGCGATCGTGAACATCGTTTTGCTACTGATCTTTTTCTTTCTGGCCACCGGCACGCTTATCAGCTCGGATTCCGTCGAAATCGACCTGCCTGAAACAACCCAACTGCCTCTGGATCTTTTGCCTAAGCCGTTGTTGACGGTGGATGCAGATGCCGCAATGACATTGGACGGCGTGCCCTTAGAACCCGGCACGCTTGCCGCTTTGCTGGTCGATTTCCCAACTTTACACGTGCTTGCAGACCGCGATCTGGGCGCTGGCACTTTGCTGGACTTGATCGCCGCGGAAAATCTGGTGGCTGTAAACGTCAAACTGGTCACCCTGCACGGCAAAGCCGGAACCGAGGGCGAGCCATGAGCTTTCTGCCCCACGGACGCCCCGGTGGCCTCAGCTGGTATGGCTCATTTGCGGCGTCATTCTCGACACACGCGGCCCTTGTGTCTTTTGTCGTGTATTCAGGCGTCGTGATCCTAACACCGCGCCCACCCGAACCTGATGAAGCCCCGGAATTCACTGTCAGCCTTGAAATTCTTGATGCCAATATCATCGAAGAACTGGAACCCGTCGACGACACCAATCTCGTCCCCGAAGACGCGGTAATCACCGAACCCGACGCACCCGATGCCGAAGCCCCCGATGATCTTGCCGCCCTATCACCTGACGACCAAGAATTGCTTGCCCCAGAGGATGAAGCACTGTTGGCACCGGATGCAGAGGAACTGCTGGAACCCGAAGTTCAAGAACCAGACGTCCTAGAACCAGAAGTGGCCGAACCAGACGTCACGGAACCAGAAGTTACAGAGCCTGAGGTCATCGAACCAGACCCCCTGGAACCCCAGCTTGCGGAACCCGAATTGATCGCACCTGAACCGGTTGAGCCCGAACTTGCGGAACCCGAAATCATCGAACCGGAACCGACATTACCAGAACTGACCGAAATTCAACCCGAGCCCGAAGACACACCGCTCCTCGTGCCTGAAGAGCTGATTGAACCCGAGCCCGTCATTAATGACCCCGCCCCCGAAGAACAGGTGGCCGCGATCCCTGACTTGCCGGATCCGACGCCCCTGCCCTTGCCCGAACCCGATCTTGCGCTGGCCATCGATGATCTTAGCCCGATTGACGACACCGTGTTGAACCCGCTTGCCACCGGCGGCAGCGGTGTGGCCCCATTAGAAGAAGACGTGCTTGCGCTGTTGGCCCCTGAACCCGAACTGCCCGAGGTTCCGACGCTACAACCCGACGTCGTCGAAGACATCGCGCCAATCGTTTTGCCTGATGCAAATGTCGAAACGCCTGCCGTGATTGAACCAGAACCAGAAGTCGCGCCAGAGATCGTCGCAGAACCAGAGCCCGCATCAGAACCAGACATCATCACAGAACCAGACGCGGTCGAGGAACCAAACGTCGTCGAGGAAACGCCAGAAATCCCCGAAGTCGCTCCTGACCTTCCCGACCCAGACGCAGAACCGGATGCCGAAACACAAACTGCCACAGCGCCCACGCGCGCGCCGCTGGCCAATCCTTCGGCCTCAGAAATCGCGATCGGTCAATTGCTGCGTCGCATCCGCGCGACTCCGCAAGAACAGTGCACCCTTGCCCTGCCCCGCCGCGTTGTTGGTGACGGCGCGCTGGCCGGTCTGTCCATGGTCGGCGCACGCGAAGACCAACTTGATGCGCTTGCCCGGCGCATCACTGACGGCCTTGATTTTACGCCTGTGCAGACGCTCGAATTGCTCGATCCCCGCCAATGCGCTGCGCTTGATGCCTTGCGCCAAAGCGAAAGCTATCCCGCCAACCGCATCGGGTTGTCGTTGGACACGGCCACGCTGACCAACGGTGATTTGCTATCCGGCCGCATCGTGGGCGCAGGTGGTCTTTATGTGACGCTGCTTTTGGTGGACGACAACGGCGTGGTTCAAGACCTCGCGCCTTTCGTGACACTGGACGGAAATACGCCGCTCTTCGAAGCGCCCGTGGCGCGGTCAGGCCCATCGCGTGCCACGCGTCAAGTCCTGCTTGCCATAGGCACTGCGGGCGCACCGCTGGATTTGTCCGAAAACATCGGACAAGAGGCCCAAGACGTGTTTGGCCAGATCCCGTCCGAAGTACTGGAAAATATGGTGTTCGGGGTCACGACCTTCGATGTTCAATGATCGTCAAAGGCGCGCACGCATTAAGCCACTTCAGTTAGACCTGCCCGACTCACCGATCGTCTTTCTGCCCATCTTGGGGCAACTGCTCTTGCGCCGCCTGAGTGGCAGCAGCGGCTACCGCCGCACGGTCATCCGCCGTCAGGTCTTTGGCATCCATAGACGGCAAAGCAACACGGACTTCGCGACGGGCAAATTCAATCCCGTTTTCTGCAAAGGCAGCATTCACGCGATTAAAGATTTCCTTGCGCATGGTAAATTGCGTGCCTGGCTTGGCCATAAACTTGCCCCGAAACACCATGCCCACGTCATCAATTTCCAGCATCCCTTGCGATTTGAAAGGTTGTAGGAAATCGTCTTTAAATTCGTCCAACGTCAGCATGTCCTGACCGATTTTCTTAAAGATCTTTTTGACCTTATTCGGATCCGTATCAAACGGCACAGTAAAGCGCAGTTTCATGATCACCCAATCGCGCGAGAAATTGGTGATCTTAGGGATTTCGCCATAAGGAATGGTATGAACCGGGCCTTTGTGGTGACGCAATTGCATGGACCGGATCGAGATTTTCTCAACCGTGCCCATCGTGCCTTCGACCTCGACGTATTCGCCTGTGCGAAAGGCATCATCGATCAAAAAGAACACACCTGACACAACATCAGTGACCAGCTTTTGCGCACCAAAACCAATGGCCAGACCGGCGATACCAGCACCTGCCAACAACGGCGTGGTGTCGACCCCAATGTTGCCAAGCCCAAGCAGCAGGAACACGATGACAATCGTGGTTTGAGACACCAAAAGAATCAATGGCAACACTGTCGAAAGCCGAGACCCACCTGCCCCGCCGCCATCACCGCCAACCGCTTCCTCGTCGGGCATGTAACCTGCTGCCGTCTGTTCCGCCGCAAGCTTGCGATTGAAATACAGCGAAACGATTTCGTAAATAAGATAGCCAATCGCGACAATGAACAGGAATTCCAAAAGTTTGGCGGCAAGCTGCGGACCAAAACCGGCAGTGGCGATATTGGACGCCGTGATACCCCAAAAGCCTGCGATCAACATCAGGACAATCCCAAACACCACCACCCGTCCGATCCGTACAAAGGAGCGTTTAGCGGACAAATAAGCACGTTCGGCCACGGGTCCTTCGCCGCTCATTGCGGGGGACAGATGGCGCACCAGCCCACGGATCAACGTGTCCATTGCTGGTGCAAAAATCATCAACGTCATTGTTTTGTAGTGCGGTGCGCCATTCAACAATTCTAAATTGCCATAGCTGACGATGATCTGGATAAGCCACCAAATGCCCACCGTGACGGCAATGGCAAAATATGGAAAAGCACGCGCAACGCGATCTTCGGCGGGCGAAATATCAGTCTCAAAACCGCGCATCATCGTCACCATAGCCGCACGGTATTTCCAAATCACCGCCGCAAGGTAGACATGAACAGCAAGGTTCAGCCAAAACCTAACGCCCGCTTCACCACGTGGTAGCCCGTTAAATTGATTGAATTGGACCAGAACAATGGAAAACCCGATCAGAAACGCGAAACCAAAGTTGTGGAACACCATGGCCTTTGCGGATCGGTCATCAACATTCAACAGCCTAAAATGTGGGTTATTTGGCGCGACCATGAAGCGGCCAATCGCAACCATCAAACGTGGAAAAGCGATAAGGTACGGGGCGACCAACCCAACGACGCCACCCAAAAAGGGCGGCATAATAGACATACCAATGTTCATCGCGACAAAGATGAAAACAAAGACGGCAACAATCTCTCGGGCGAGGCGCTGCACTAAGAAAACAACAGTTTCCCGAAGCGTAATGTTGTCAAAGTCAGCCGGTGGTTTGATCTGCCACTTTTTGATCAGGCGACGGAAAATCAATTCAGCAATGGTCGCCCCACCAAACATAACGATCAGATAGCCCAGTAACTTAAGCAGGCCGTCCCCCCCAATCTTGCCATAAAACGTTGCAAAAGCCTGAGGCTGCTTTTCAAAAAACACTGGCAGTTTTTCTACGGACAAGGCCACCGCACCCACGACACCTGTCGTCGCATGGTGAAACAATTCAGAAAGGGCTTCGTCGTCATCAGCTTCATCGGCTTGGGTATTCAACTGATCCAGCAAAAGCGAACGCACTTCGCTATCAGAAAGCCGAGAGATAAGCGCGTTTGCGGCATCTTCCGTCAGCGGGTCAGGCAATGTCACAGCCGTATCGCTACTGGACCCTGTCGAGAACAGCGATTGCGCAACAGCTGGCGAATAGGTTGCAAGAATCAAAACAGCGTTGAGAACCAGAATTTTAATGAATTGCACGGAGGTGCTCTCCTTTAGTGGGTCTTTTTGCAGGTTAAGTTCAGCCTGACGTCAGTACACAGAACCTATTAAGCCCTAAGCGCACAAATCGCTGTACCAATTTGGCTGACAGCTAAAGCAGCCCATGTCCGATGCCGCAACGGCGATCTTATGTCACTCATAACTGTCTCACTGTGCATTTTTGCAAATACCCTTTGAATCCGCCGCAATGCGACGATCCATTCAGGTCAAACAGGGTCCTGTTTAAATCTGACGCCACACGCTGATTTAGCGAGTCAATTCCAGATAGGCGATGTCGACAGCCCCCTGCCCGTCTAACGCCAATTCGCGCGTCATCAATGGCAGGATCGTATCAGCCAAGGTTCCGTCCTGCATCGCACCAGCGCGCACAAGCGGCGCATCGGACGCCAAGGCCACAACCATGTAAATCCCCGGCGCGGCCGACGGCAAACGGAAAGAAAAGCGCCGTTCATCACCGATAGGATCATCCAACTGACGCATCAGCGAAAACACCTGCCCATTGGGATCAACCAGCGCCAGCCAATTCTGTCGGCCCGCGCTGCCATGCACTGTGCCCAGCACGCCATTGGCGCGCGACATCGTGTTCTCGGACAAGGCCAGCTCAATGCCGGCCCCTTGTGTGCCCTGGAAGGATTTAACAAGGTCAAGAACGGCGCATTGCGACTCGTTGATGCCACGGGGGACCACCTCAGGGTTGGATCCGAACTGCGCACCAAAAGCAGAACCCAAGTCCTGCAAAGGCGCCAAGTCACGTCCAAACCCCTCAATTAGGCCCGCATTCGGCCCCTGCGACCGCAATCCCGCAAAGGTACAAACCTCTGGCACAGCCTCAGCCAAAAACGCGGCACGCGTGCCTTCAACACGCGCAAGGCCTTCTTCGACGGTTCCGGCGGTCACAGGTTCTTCACCGCCAACACTGGGCAAACCATCACCCATCAGGAAAAATGCTGCCGCCCCAGCCGCCAGCAACGCAACCAAGCCAAAGCCAACAAACAACCCCTTGCCACCGGATTTCTCCTCGACCCGTTCGGCGGGCGGCATGGTGCTTGGCGAACTTGTCGAACTGCGCGCCGCCATCGGGACGGATTGCAGACCCGGTACAACACGATCTTCAACAGGTGGCTTGGTATATCGTGGCCGCCCAGTCCCCAGACCGGTTTCACCCTTCAGAACGCGCAGCTCTTCGATCACAGCCGCCATCGAAGGCAACCGTTCCTTTGGATCAGGTTGCAGCATATGGCCCACAAGACCCTGAAAATCTTCGGGCAAGAAAGACAGATCCGGCACCGACTGGCGCTTTTGTACCGCCTCAACAAAATTGGTACCCATCGGCATCGGCGTACCCGTTAACATCCCGATCATCAAAAGACCCAACGAATACACATCGCTCGGCCCTTCGGCCTGCCCACCAAAAGCGCCCATCTGTTCGGGCGATACATACTTCAACTTGCCCGCAAATTCGTTGCCAATGGTGGCTTCCTTGACGTTGTCACTGCGCGAAATCCCGAAATCAATCAGCACAGGTTTGCTTAGATCACCGTTCTGCAACATCACATTGTCCGGCGACAAATCGCGGTGCACAACGCCAATGTTGTGGGCTCGGTCCAGCCCGTCGGCCAACTTCATAGTCAGATCAATGGTCTGACTTTGTGTCATAGCGCCGTTTTCTTTGATGGCGTCAGACAGTTTTGTGCCCTCAATAAACCCCATGATAATGGCGTGCAGGTTCAATGTTTGATTGGGTGGGACATAGGCAAAGTACCGCACGATCGCATCGTGATGCAGCTGGCGCATTGTGCGGGCTTCGCGCCGGAACATGGCCGTGACTTTGTCGTCCTCGGCCATCTCGGGTAGGATCACCTTGATGGCGACATTCTCGCCTGTGCTTGTCTCGGTTCCACGAAAGACCGAACCCATGCCGCCCTGATCCAAGCGTTCTTCGACCCGGTACATGTTGTTAATGATGGTCCCCGGTTCCAACGAACTTAAAGGGGTTGGCGCAGCCCCCGGCGAAGGTGGAATAACCGAAGCCGTGCTGGTCATCGTCGCCGGTCCAGTCCCTGCCCCCGCAGGTGGGGTATTGGTCATGGGCGGTGGCGTCGTCACCTCAGATGGTGTGGCAGGGGCCGTCGTTTTGCGACGCACATCAGAAACAACGACAGTGCGGTCATCATCGTCGTCATCAACTGCCGCTGCTGCGGCCACCGCAGCTGCACCAACAGCGGCAGATACTTCCGGTACAGGGTCCACAACGTCTTTGGACGTCTCAGCGACATCAGCAACCGGTGGAACAAAATCAGACGCCATAATCGTGCGATCATCGTCGTCTTCAATCACACTTTCAGGCGTGTCTTCGTCGACAGCGGCCACATCATCTGGCGCGGCAACAACGTCTGTTTCCTCGGGCGCAGGATCAGCCTTCGGAATAGGTTGAAACAAAATGGTTTTCTCATCGTCGTCCGACGTTGCTTCGGGCCCATTGCCAAGGCGTTGATCTTTCTTATCGCTCATAACTCGCCCCTGAATTCGGGATAATCGCTTTCAACCGCCAATGCAGGGAAACCGGTCTTGTGACAGCGCACCATAACCACCGACACATTGTCTTTTCCGCCCCGCAGCAACGCCATGGATATCAATTGTTCACATAATGGTTCTAACGAACCGGTCAGCCCGCTGTACAGCACATCTGCCAGCTCTGCGTCTTCAAAATATTCCGTCAAACCGTCAGAGCACAAAAGAAAGACATCACCGTCCAATAATGCTCCTTCCACCATGTCACACTCAGGCAGTTCGGTCACGCCAATGGCGCGGGTAATTACGTTTTTGCGCGGCCAGTCTTCGGCCTGTTCCGCAGTGATGGCCCCTGTATCAAGCAACGCCTGCACTTCGGTGTGATCGCGGGTAATGCGGGTCAACTGATCGCCACGCATCCGGTAAATCCGACTATCACCGGACCAGATGCAGGCAAAATGGTCTTGTTGGATCAGCAGCGCGACGATGGTGGATCCAATTGTGCCAGTGCCCAATTCTTCTGCTTTGGCTTGAATAGTGCTGTTGGCCGCTGTCAACCGCGCCATGAAACGCGCGCGCAAATCCATTGCCCCAGTGGGCAGCCCGACGGTTTCCAAAGCGTTGCAGATGGTCTGGCTCGCGAAATCACCCGCCGTGTGGCCTCCCATCCCGTCGGCCACAACCCACAACCCCGAAGTCGGTGCCGCCATTACTGAATCTTCGTTCAGCGTACGCACACAGCCCACATCCGTGCGCAGGGTCGTTTCAAACGACATCATCTCGTCGGTCGCCATCACCCGTCTGTCCGTCATCTCCGCCCGCTCCCTACGTCGTCTTGTTCTGTGTCGGTCTGTGCACTCTCATCATGCCTTGCACGTACGCGACTTGTCAGCAACCAACACATCGCCTCCGCATCAGGAAGGCCATTTATAGACAACCACCCTGCCTCATGCGTCATTGTGCCGGGCTGCCACCAGTGGCTGCGCCCATACTGCGCACAAAAGGCGTCTGCCTCGATGGCATCGCGAAACAAATGATCCAAATCATCGTCCTTCCGCGTCCCCCATAGCATACCTTTTGTGTCTGCGTCATAGGGCGTTCCAGAAACGGGTGGCAGATTGGCCGCTTCGATCAGCCCTTGCGCATCGCCCTGTTCCGCCGTGCGGTCCGCAATGGCGTCTAAGTGGTCGCTTAGAGCCACATATGTTGCCGCGTCATGTACGCCATGCACAGGCGGCGGCGTCACAACACCACCCGCCCCCAGCATCAACGGATAGCGCCGCCCAACGCGATCACGTGACGCCCGCCATATTCCGCACAAAGGCATGCCCAAAATATCCGGCCCGATCCAAAACCGCAGATCGGGTGCCATGTCCCAACTGTCTTCCCACGCAGACGCCAAAATCTCGCGGGTCGCGGGCAGCATCTCTTGCAGCCATGTTTCGATCACGTCCTGCGCGCGCCGTTCCAACCCAAGGGACAAAAAGTCCCCAAAGCCCGGATGCTTGCCATACAGAACGGCACTCACAGCGCTATTTTATCGCGTTTTGACACGTGATCTCCTGAAAGGACTGCATAAGAAACGGGACATCAGCCCCACCAAACTCAAGTCTGAAAGTCGCCGTATAAGGCCCCAAATCATGGGACACCTGCGCCAACGGTCCGCGCGATTGCAAACTTTCACCGCTCAGCAACGTTAGAATAGACCACCCACCACCCGGCAGTTCAATTGGCGGCTGATCCGGCACCGACAACGCAACAGATCCGCCACCCGTCCAACGCACAGGCAAAAACGCGCCTCCCGGCGTCAGGTCCAGCACTTGTTCGCCAATACGCACCGTCACAAGCGCAATAGGTGGGCTAACGGCCATCAAACGAATGCCAAACAGAACCAAAGGATCTTCCGCACCCTGTCCGAAAAACGCGGCCCTTACATCACGCACCGCCGCAAATCGATCGCGCGCCCGCGTGGACACCGGGCCAGGTACTGACGCAACCAATCGCTCCATCTGTCCACCTGGTCCGAACACCGTGCCAAATCCAACACCGACGGCCGGCCCACCAGCCACACACCGCGTCTGATCCAAAGCCATCAGTTGCGCATCCACAAAGGTCGGCGACAATGCTTCACGGACTTGGCCTAATAAACGCACGATGGTCGCCGGATATGGCGCGTCATCAGGCAAAGTTGCTGCCAAATCCCCCTGCCCCGTACGCGCCACCTCGCGTGCTTGGCGCACTGAAGCCAGCGCATGTTCTATAAACGGCGTCGCATGCCAATCCAGAAAAGGACGTTCGATGACGTCCACCTGTACCTTAGCGAACTCTGATACATTACCGTTATATTTCAATGAATTAGATAAATTCGTGTGCGCCTTGATCGCCCCAGCTAGCCGCACAAATGCTGATGTTTCGGCATCCCCTAAACGGTCAATTTGGCCAAGCGTATCCACCAAAGCCACACGTCCCAAAACCCCACGCCACGCCCGTTCGAATTCACGGGCATAAAGCGCATATAAATCCGTCGACAACTGCGCGTCGGACACCAATGCACCGGTGTCCGCAGGGCCCAAAACCCACGCATCGCGTTCAAGCTGCGCACCCGCATCGCCCACAGCCGGCACAAAGAAATCCCAATAGCCATCAGCACTATACAGGCCCGGCACCTGCAAGTTCGCCAAAGGCCGCCCATCCGAGGTGCCAAGCCCAGACGTATCGTCTACAGGATCAAACATACTCACAGACGGCAAAGTCCCCGCAGCACTGCGCACTGCGCCATAAGCGCGCTCAGCTGGGGACACATCAACAACCACATCGCGTGCACGATCAATCAAAGCACCATTGGCAGCCACCAAAGGCGTCGCGCGACTGTCCAATTCCAACATCGCCGCAAGATGCGCATTTATTGCGCGATATTCTTCATCTGCACCGATGTAATCTTCGGCCCAACTTTGGGCAAAGTAACTCTGGATGGCCAAATCGTCTTCACGACCATCCTGTTCCTTTGCGAGCAATATATAAACTTTCAACGCGCGATAGGCGTCGACCTTGCGCCCTGCCTCAATGAACTGGGCCAGATCGCGTTCGACCTGCAACATCATACGTGGGCGTAACAACTGCTCTAGGCTATCGGAATACGCCTGCACATTGGCACTGGCCAGAACATCGCGACGCGACAGGCCCACCTGTTCAATAAACGGTTGCGAGCGCGGGTTGGCGTAACCAGCAGGAATCGCCCGCATCGTCCCCAAAGCAGGCAAAAGCGGTCGGGTGGCAGGGTCGTCCACCTGTTGCGGTCCCAAAAACGCGGCCGCTCGTTGTTCATAAAGCTGCGCCTGCCCAGCCACTTCGCGCACAAGGGTGGCGTTCTTCCAAAAGCTGATCCCAAGAACCGCCATCAGTGCCACACAGGCCAAGGCGATAGCTGCTTTGCCTGACGCCCGCACAAACGCCCGGCGCATCACACGACCTCGGTCATAGCCAACCCAATCGCGTTCGGCAAAGATCACCCTTTTCAACAAATCATGCAGGAAATAGCTGCGCCCTTTACCTGACAAAAAGCCGGCCTGCCCGCCCCCTGCCCGCGCATTCATCGCACCAAGAACTTGGTCAATCGGCGTGCCCTCTTGGGTCCCGGACGTAAAATAGAACCCACGCAGGATGGCGTGGATTTTTTGCGGGTTCTCAAATATCGCACTTAGGAAAGACGTCACATTGCGTTCAAGCAATGCGATCTGTTCGGGGAACCCGTAAACCGCAATACGCGTGGCACTGTCGGTTTCTTCCATCAGGCGATCTGTGACCTCATCTGACAGCCGTCCGACAAGGGTTTCGAACTCTTTTGCGACGGCACGATGTGTCTCTGTGCGGCGGTTTCGTGTCTGAAATGTCGCGCCCCAAACACCTTTACGGCGATCTTCGTCAAAGCTTCCGAAATACTCGCGAAAGCCAGCGATCATGTCAGCCTTGGTAAAGATAACATAGACCGGAACATGCGTGTTAAATGCTGCATTCAACTCGGCCAATCGCGCGCGTACAGTTTGCGCATGAGCGATCAAACCATCCCCGGTTTCGGTCATCATGTCCGCGCAGGAAAAGGCAAGGATCACCCCATTGATCGGTTGATCGGGTCGCGCGGACTTGAGCTGCCCCAAAAATGCAGTCCAACTGTTTCGGTCCGCCGTTTCGTCACTGTCCTGCGTGGTATAGCGTCCGGCGGTGTCGATCATCACCGCCTCTTGCGCGAACCAAAAATCGCAGTTCTTTGTCCCTCCAAACCCACTGATTGACGCGGCATGGTCTCCGGGAAAATCAAGGCCGGAATGAACAAGGGCAGTTGTCTTGCCAGCGCCGGGTGGCCCGATCAAAACGTACCAAGGCAAATCATACAGTGCGGCAGCACCGCCAATCTTTTTCAGCCGCGACAGGGCTGCGCGCATCCGTTCAGCCAACAACGGTCCATCACCCGCCTGAGACGCCAGCAAACTGGTTTCCAAATCCTCCGCTGCCTTTCGCCGCGCCTGCCACCGCAAAACGGCACTAAGCAAAAGCAGCGATAAAATCGCGACAATCAACCCGATGCGCACAGGCACCAAAGAAAGCCAAGTAATGCCCGAAATTGGCAATCCAACCCATATAGCAACACAAAGCGACACCACGCCAAGAGTCGTGATCAGTGCCGATAACCAAGAAAACACGCGAATCACAACTGTTGCTCCTTACGCAAAAGGATATCCACGCGTCGGTTTTTGGCCCGCGCTGCCGGGGTGTTCGTTGTGTCCAACGGTTTCGACGGCCCTACCCCAATCGCCGACAATCGAGACGGATCCGACAACAAAGGCGCGATCACTTCCAACACGGTTTCAGCGCGGGCTTCGGACAATGCTTCGTTGGTTTTGTACCGCCCTCGTCCGCTTAATGGGATATTGTCGCTATGACCCTCGATGATAATCACGCCCCGTTCGCCCTCAAGGACTTGCCCAATACGTAACAAAACCGGACTGGTTGTTTGCAGCGTCGGCGCTCCTGGGCCAAAGCTTAGGGCTTCGCCAAGGCGAATGGTGATAAAATCACCTTCCTCCTCGATCGTCGTCAAACCCTGAGAAATCTCATTTTCCAAAAACGATGCGATGCGATCGATTTGTCCAGTTGGCGGTGCCTCATATGCGACGACCGCGCGGACATCTTGGACAGGAACGCGATCAATATCGATGTCAGGTAATGGGCGATGCAAGGAAATGATGCGGTTTTGCGTGTTTTGCGTTTCGCCAGTCAGAATCCATGCGAAGGATGCAAATAATGCGACAACCATCGCGCCCGCAATTCCAGCCACAATCCACAGCGGCAAAAGTGGCCGCAATCGTCGACCAGCCAACACCACCGGCTTCCATTTTTTAGATAGGGCAGGGGGCGTTCGCGGAACGGCATTACGCAACCGTTCATACCCAGCCTTACGAAGAGTTGCCAATGCGCGCGGCCCATCAGAAGCACCTCGGTAGTCCCCCTGAAAGCCAAGCGAAAGACAACCAAGCATCAGTTCCAGCAGTGCCGCACGTTTACCAGGGTTGGTCAGAAGAAGTTCGTACCGATCATAAAAACCGGTGCTGGGCCGATCATCATCAAACAGAGTTTTAACCAATGCATGTTCACGCCAAAACGTGGGATCAGACCCCGGCAAGATCATGGCAATGTCATCGCACGTCGCAGCCAAAGCATAACACCCATCATCGATGTCTCGGCGTTTGATTTTCGCCGTCTCGCAAAGGTCGGAAAATCGTGCAATTTCGCTGCGAAGATGATCCCGCAATGGTGCGCCATGCATTTCGACCATCCCGGTGCGGAGCCGTCCCAACAGGCCGAGAATACTCCCTGCCGCGGTCATCATCGAGTTAGAACCGCTTGTCAGATTACGCCCCGAGCTGCGGGCCGCAGCCATTAGCGACAGCTTAGGCAGAGCTTCAGATTTTTGCTCCTTCGCTTGTCGTTTCAATTCGGACGGAAGCGGCGGAGGTGGGGTTGGGTCAGGTAACTTTGCGCCAATAATGGTGGTTTCGTCGGAAGGTGTCAGTGCGCGCACCTGATGCAAGGGAGTCTGGACAGGACTAGGTCTTGTCTCTGGCAGGATTTGACCAAAGATCGTGCGATCAGAATCGTCATCATCTTTATCTGAGCCGGACATAAATTCCGCCACCCTGAGGATACACCGGCATCCGTTTTTTCGGCCCTGTTTTTGTCATAATGACGTTTCCGTTCCGTCCTGTTTCGACGGTATTAATATGATGCCTTGCGCTTCAAATATGTAGAAACGTGGCGATTTTACTGCTCGTGAAAACACTTTGCGGGTTTCAAGGCTTTCGGTCAAGTTTTGCCGCAATGTGCGCGAGGGGTTGCAGAGTTGACAGCTGTCAACTTTTCCTGCGCACAGCCAATTGTTGACAGCTGTCAACCTGCTATCTCTAATGTTTGCGAACGTTGGATTAATGCCATGATCCCTCGGGTAACCGAATATTTCCCCATCTGTGCCTGTTGCGTCAGGCGGCGTAAATAACCGCCCGGAGAACGAATGTCGTTGATGCGTTGGACGAGACAGCAAATGGTTATGCCCGCGACTTCTGGCCCCATAATCGCTACGGCATCGTCCCAAGCAGATGCGCTGATCCCAATCATTCCACGCAAGAAGGCGCCCAAACGCGCGAGGTCGTCAAAGCGAGTGACTGGACCCTGCGCATATTCTAATGCTTCGGGTACGGCTCGTAAAACGAGGGGTAAGGGGATAGAAACATCGGACGTAGCAGGTTTAGCAAGTCGGTCTGTTGGATCACCAACATTTGCAACAGTGTCTTTTCCCAAGCAAGTTTCAGAATCAAAAGGTTCTGTATCTGAATTCTGATGTTGGCGCTCAATATGGTGGGTATTGGCGCTCATTTCTTCTGCATTAGAGACGTGTTTCAACACTTGGTCCAATACGTTTTCAACAGTCTCGGCGATGTCTGTCAGTTCAGACAGTGTTAACTTGCGGCGCATCAAACGGGTCACATCAAGCAGGGTGGCAAGCAAGGCCTCCCAGGGGCCTATGTGACCCTGTTCTAGCCCATAGAGAGCCAACTTATGCGCATCGCGTTTGTGCAAAGAGATACGTTCCCGCGTGTCTCGTAGCCGGATGGCAGCGGTGCGGGCAACGTCGGCAGCTTGGGCGATCTCGGGCGCGCGTATCAGAAGGGGTCGCAAATCAAAGCCAAAGGCACGCAGAAGCTCGCCGTTAGGATCACGACGTGCGTAGCGTTTGCCGTTGGGGCTGTCGTGACGCAGGATCAGGCCTGTATCGACAAGACGGGCGAGGTGACGGCGCAAAGTGCTTTCGGCCATGCCGTGACACCGCAGGGCCAGCGCGCGATTGGAGGGAAACACCACCATGTCAGTGTTGCCGCCCAACAGCTTGCCAGGATGAAAACTTAGCAGTGCTTCGAGCACGCCGATTTCGCGATCCGTGATTTGATAGGCCTCGCGCGCATCGCAAAGCGTGCGCAACAGTTCCCACTTGTCGATATGGGGCAGGGCAGGCACGTCGGCGGCCCGTTCCGTTGCCTGCAAAAGGCCAAGCGTTACCGGCCGCTGCCCAAAGGGCGTCGTTGAAAGTCGTTCCATAAGCTGATCACAAGGCAAAAAAGTACCGTTCACCCGCCAGGTGTTGTTGACAGCCGACTCATGGAAAGCGTAGATTCGGAGGTGCTAGAACCAAATCGGAGTCTCTCAGGTCGTTATGATCTGGGGGGCTTTGTTTTTTCGGCTATGCCCGTCCTGTGCCTCCTGTTGTTTTTTACTGCTCGGTGTCTTCATCGGCGCGGGTTTCCACCCACGTCCGGTGAATTTCGGAAAGATGGTCGACAAGCCAATCTTCGAACCCGCCGCCGCCTTCGCGGGGCAGGGTAAGGACGACTTTGTCGTGGCCCATCATGGCGCGCGCGATCGGTGCGCCAGAATTTGTGCCTGTGATTGTGCGTCGCGAGGCGCGTGGTTTTGAACCCCCATCCGGCTCCGTATGTTTGGCCGCGGCGGGCGTGGTGTCATCGCCAGTCCGGATCGCGATTTCAAAGCGGTCATTGCTGTCGCTGGTCGTTGTCCCCTTGGTGGCGATCATGTCGATCATCGTCACCGCGTCTGTGTCACCCGTTTCCAGTTTATTAGCGAGTGCACTCCAGCGGTCGCGGCCTACGGAGGGGGCTGCACCGATTGTGGTGATCAGATCAGCACCAATGCGGTCCACGATCTGTAACATCCGTGACACAACCGTTTTGTCGATGGCCAGCGCGTCGCACATGGCGCGTCGGTCATAGCCTGCGTCGCGCATTTGGGCGGCAAAATTTGCCTTTTCGATGAAGGACAGGCCGCGGCGTGCATTGTTTTCCTGACCTTGCGCCATAACAAGCGCACTGTCGTCCAACTCGCGCAGCAGCGCTTTTACCGGCTGACCAAGGTCGCGCATCGCAAGCACGCGGCGTCGGCCATAGACGATTTGATAGCGTTCAGGATCGGTGGGGTGGGGCCGCACAAGCACAGGGACTTGTTGGCCGTAATCTTGGATCGAGGCAAGCAAAGCCGCGTCTTCGGTGTCGTCGCTTTCTAGCCTGTCCGTAAGCCCGCCTGCGTCGATCAGAAACGGATCCAGGTCAAGCAATGCGCGCGCCTTGAGCGCTTCGATAGATTGCGAAACAGCGCCGATCGCGCCCTTGAGAGGCCGTTTGGCAGCAGGCGCGATTTCGGCGGGTTTTGCGCCTTCGGCCATAAGACCCTGAAGCAGGTTTTTACGTGCCATTGCGCCCCCAAGCGGCTTGCACCAGTCCTTCGATTTCGCCGTTCACTGCGTTGATGGATTCCATCGCGCGGTCATAGGTGGTGCGGGTGAATTGGCCTTTTTCAACCTCGTATAGAGTCTGTTTTGTGATGCCGGCGTCCGAAATCGCAGTGGATTTCAGCACCGAGTTGTTAAGCACATGATCGCCAAAGAGCGAGCGCATAAACGTCACCATTTGGTTTTGTGGCCCGTCACCCGGTTCATAGCGCGTCACCACATATCGCAGCCAATCGTAGGACATGTCGCCCCCTGCGTCGGCGACCACGCCAAGCAGATTACTGGTCATCAAAAGGAATTGACACATCGACATCACATCAAGCATTTGCGGGTGCACTGTGACCAATACCGCCGTCGCGGCCGACAGGGCCGACATGGTCAGGAACCCAAGTTGTGGCGGACAGTCGATCACCACCACATCGTAGTCGTTTTCCACATCTGCGAGGGCTGCCCCGACACGGGTAAAGAACATCGCGCCTTCCCGCGCAGCAAGAGCGCGGGGGGTTTCGTGTTCGAATTCCATCAGGTCAAGATTGCCGGGGATGATATCAAGGTTTGTGAAATAGGTTTTGCGGATCAGGCTTTGGATCGGCACAGGATCATCATAGCGGATTGCGTCGTAAATCGTGCCTCCGTCCAGCAGATCGAATTCCGGCTGGAACCCGTGAAGGGCTGAAAAGGATGCTTGCGGATCAAGGTCGATGGCAAGAACGCGGTAGCCATCAAGCGCCATTTTCTGCGCAAGGTGGGCCGCAGTGGTCGTCTTGCCGGAACCGCCTTTGAAATTGATCACTGTGATGACTTGCAGACCGTCCTGTTCGCGTCGTCCGGGCAGGTAGGTGCCGGGGGCTTTCGCCCCCTTTTCTAGCATTTCGCGTAAGGTTTGGATATTCTGTGGCGTGTAGTGGCGCCGCCCGCCTGCGCGGATTTCGGGCTCGGGACCGCGTCCATCAAGGTGAAGTTTGCGCAAATACGCGTCTTTGACCCCGAGTAGATCGGCGACCTCGCCAGAGGTGAAGGTGCGCAAGGTGCGTTGGGCATCCGGGGGAAACAGTTGCTCGCGGTGTGCTTGCAAACGTTCAGAAAGACGCGCGGCATGCGCACCCACGAGGGTATCAATACGTGTGACATGCTTTTGCATGCGTTGTCCTGCCTGTCCTGTGTCGCCGGACTTGCTGCCCGTGCGATTCTGCCTTTGACGGAGGTCCGTCGGTTGTTCTTTACGCTGATATGCGCTTGTTTTATTGGCCTTCATCGATAGTCACACTGGGCGGGTACAACCAACTGACCTGCGTGAGTTACGTTAAAAGGCGTTTTATTCAGTCTCTAGCGTAAGTGTTTTACGGGCTTTTGTGATTCCTGCAAGACATTTCTAAATGTTGTGGGTTTCGAAACACAGGACCATAGGCCCACAACGTGGATCACATGCATCATCGATCCATACAACTAATGCGTGCTCAAAGGCCACAGTAAGGGCTTTTTTCGGGCAGTTTGCTTTATAAACTATTGCAAAAGATTTGCTCGTACGACCGCAACGTGGTTCTTTATGGTCAAATCAATTCAAGATAAATTTACGTAGGTAATATTATGACCGTTTTTCGTAGCACCTTTATTCAAACTGGTATCCGTCAACGCAGCCTGCGCAAACATTGTAGAGTAGGGCGCGCGACCGAATTGATTTTCGTTTTAGCGACGGGCGTTGCTGTGGTCATTGGCGGCAGCTCGGCACAGGCGCAAGGGGTTGATTGGCTTGGCACAACCAATGCCGTCTTTGAAAACGACGGCAATTGGGACACAGGCGTTTCGCCGATCTCAACGGATGACGTCACCATTACCAATAATACGACCAATCGGACTGTTGTGTTCGGTGTATCCGATGTGAACACATTGACCGTCAACGGTACTGGTGAACTTGTAATTCGCGATGGCGCGTCTTTGGATTCCTCCACCACAATTGGGAACGGAGGCGACCTAGAAGTCAGAGGCGATCATATCGGCACCATCGACAACCAATCTGGCGGCCTTCTGGACATCACTGCCACGGGTGATGCGGACGGTGCGGTGACGAACCGCGGTGATTTGAACATTAACGGTGGGTCTTTGACCTCGCTGACCAACTCCAACACCGGGGATGTCGATATCACTGGCGGCGGGACGGTTGATACCACCATCCTCAATACCAACAATGCGACGCTGGATGTGAACACGGGCACGCTGACCGCATCGGGGGGCACCACGAACCGTGGCAATGCCACTTTGACCGTTGATGCGGGGGCCGAACTGGCCTCGAACACCACCAACTCGGGCAATGCGACGTTGAACAATGACGGCATGCTGACGGGCACGCTGACCAACAACGCCACTGCGAACCTGAACGTGGGCAGCGACGTTGACGGAGCAGTCACCAACGCGGGTGATCTGAATGTCGGTGGCGGATCTTTGGACAGCCTTGATAACAACGCAGGCGGCGATGCGGACTTTGATGGGGCGGCGACTGTCGATACCACCATCACCAACGCAGGTGCGCTGGATGTAAACACTGGGACGTTGACGGCTTCGGGCGGTACCACCAACGAAGGCACCGGTGTGCTGACGATTGATTCCGGTGCCACGCTGGCGTCGAACACGGTGAACCAATCGGGTGGCGATCTGAACGTTGACGGTACGCTGACTGGGACCCTGAACAACCAAAGCGGCGCTGTTGTCGACATCAGTTCGACCGGCGATGTGGACGGGACGGTCTTTAACTTAGGAGATCTGAACGTTGATGGCACACTGACTGGGGCCCTGAACAACCAAGGCGGCAGTGTCGCTGATATCACGGCCACGGGTGATGCGGACGGAGTAGTCACCAACCTTGGCGATCTCAATGTGGATGGCGGCTCGCTGGACAGCCTTGTTAACGGTATCGGCGGCGATGCGGATTTTGACGGCGCGGTGACGGTGGGTACGACCATCACCAACGCAGGCGCGCTGGATGTGAACACGGGCACATTGACCGTGTCGACGAACACAGACAACTTAAACGGTGGTGTGCTGACGATTGATGCTGGGGCGACGCTTTCCTCGAACTTCGGGAACTTGAACGGTGCTGACGCGAACATCGATGGGACATTGACAGGCCTGCTGACCAACCAAAACGGTGCTGTTGCCGACATCAGTTCGACCGGGGATGTGGACGGGACGGTCTTTAACTTTGGCGACCTGAACGCTGATGGCGGGTCTTTGGGGAGCCTTGCAAACAATGCGGGCGGCGATGCGGATTTTGACGGCATAGTGACGGTTGACACCACCATCACCAACAGCGGCAATTCGACGCTAAATGTGAACAGCGGCACGTTGACCGCTTCCAGCAGCACCACGAACCGAACGAATGGGGTGCTAACAATCGATAGCGGTGCCACGCTGGCCTCGAACACCGTGAACCAATCGAGCGGCGATTTGAACATCGACGGGACGTTGACCGGCACGCTGACCAACCAAAGCGGCGGTGTGACGGACGTTACTGCCATGGGTGACGTTGACGGAGCTACCACCAATAACGGTGATCTAAACGTCGATGGCGGGTCGCTGGCCAGCCTTGATAACAACACAGGTGCGGACGCTGACTTTGATGGGGCGGCGACTGTCGACACCACGATCACCAACGCAGGCGCGCTGGATGTGAACACCGGGACGCTGACGGCATCGGGTGGCACCACCAACGAAAGTGGCGGTGCGTTGACCATCGATGCGGGTGCGGCGCTGGCGTCGAACACGGTGAACCAGTCGGGTGGTGATCTGAACGTTGACGGGACGTTGACCGGCACGCTTGATAACCAAAACGGAGGTGTTGCGGACATCGCAGCCACGGGTGATGTGGACGGTGCGGTGACGAACCGCGGTGATTTGAACATTAACGGCGGGTCTTTGACCTCGCTGACCAACTCCAACACCGGGGATGTCGACATCACTGGCGGCGGGACGGTTGATACCACCATCCTGAACACCAACAATGCGACGTTGGATGTGAACACGGGCACGCTGACCGCATCGGGGGGCACCACGAACCAAGGCAATGCCACGTTGACCGTTGATGCGGGGGCCGAACTGGCCTCGAACACCACCAACTCGGGCAATGCGACGTTGAACAATGACGGCACGCTGACGGGCACGTTGACCAACAGCGCCACTGCGAACCTGAATGCGGGCAGTGATGTTGATGGAGCAGTCACCAACGCGGGCGATCTGAATGTGAACGGCGGGTCTTTGGGCAGCCTTAACAACAACACAGGCGGCGATGCGGATTTTGACGGTACGGTGACGGTTGATGCGACCCTCACCAACCAAGCGGCGCTGGATGTGAACAGTGGCACGTTGACGGCTTTGAGCACCATCAACTCAAACGGCGGTGTGTTTACCATCGATTCCGGTGCCACGCTGGTCTCAACTCTCGGGAACTCGAGCGGTGGCGATGTGAACATTGACGGGACTTTGACCGGCCCGCTGACCAACCAAAACGGTGCTGTTGCCGACATCAGTTCGACTGGCGATGTGGACGGGACGGTCTTTAACTTTGGCGATCTGAACGTTGATGGCGGGTCGTTGGGCACCCTTGCAAACAACGCGGGCGGCGATGCGGATTTTGACGGTACTGTGACGGTGGACACCACCATCAACAACGCCAGCAACGCGACGCTGGATGTGAACAGCGGCACGTTGACGGCGTCCGGCGGCACGACCAACAGAATGGATGGTGCGCTGACGATTGATGCGGGTGCGGCGCTGGCGTCGAACACGGTGAACCAATCGGGCGGTGATCTGAACATCGACGGGACTTTGACCGGCACGCTGACCAACCAAACGGGTGGTATCACTGACATCACGGCTGCGGGTGATGTTGACGGCGCGCTGACCAACAACGGCGATCTGAATGTGACGGGCGGGTCGCTGACCAGCCTCGATAACAACCTAGGGGCGGACGCTGACTTTGACGGCGCGGTGACGGTTGACACCACGATCACCAACGAAGGTGCGCTGGATGTGAACACCGGGACGCTGACCGCTTCGGGCGGCACCACCAACGAGAGTGGCGGTGCGTTGACGGTTAATGCAGGGGCCACGCTGGCCTCGAATGTCACCAACGACAGTGGTGCGGCTTTGGTTGTGAACGCCGGTACTGTGGATGGAAACGTCATCAACAATGGTTCCGCGACGCTGAATGGAGTTGTCTCTGTCACTGGCAATTACACGCAAACGGCAAGTGCAGGATCATCAACCACCGTCGATGGCACCACCACAATCGGTGGTGCGCTGAACATCACGCAGGGTGATCTGAACGTGACCAACGGGTCTTCGTTCACCGCGACGGGTGGCGCAACCACCGTGGGCGGCACAATTAGCGGAACCGTGAATAATGATCTCAGTTCGACTGGTGATGTCGATGTTACCAGCACGGGATCCGTCACCGGGACACTTACCAATTCTGGCATAGGTTCAAGCAATGCCGGTACGGTTGGCGCGTTGATCAACGCTGCTGGTACGTTTGAGAACACGGGCACCATCACAGGTCTTGCTGATATCAACGCAGGCACCTTCACCCTGAATGGCGGTTCGGTTGGAAGTGTCGCAAACGACGCCACGGTTGAAGTTTCCTCGGCTTCGACTGTGACCGGCGTCTTTACCAACAACGGCACCACCAACATTGCGGATGGCCAAACGCTAAGCGCGGATACCATCGAAAATGAAAGTGGTTCGATCAATGTCGGTGCGAATGCGACGCTGGCCGGGACGGGCAATACGATCAACAACGCAGCGGCGACGAATGTAGCCGATGGCGGTACGGTGATGGACGCAGGTGCCATCAACAATCTTGCGACCGGGTCCTTCGTCTTTAATGGCGATGGCACCTTGGCTGCGGATACTGACGGGGCCGGAAACGAAGGTATCTCGAACGCTGGATCCATCAACTTCAATGGTGGCGCGGGCACCACCGTCACCGTCACCACGGGCGGGACGGGGACATTCGTCAACGATGGAGGAACTGTTACCGTCGCAACAGGGTCCAATGTCGATGTGACAGGCGTCGGTGCGTCTGGCCTGACCAATGCTTCAGGCACTGCCACCCTCGACGGGACGTTGACCGGTGCGTTGACCAATGCGGGCACTGCAAACCTGAATGCAGGCAGCGACGTTGACGGTGCGGTCATCAACACTGGCGATCTGAACGTTGATGGCGGGTCTTTGGCGAGCCTTGATAACAACACAGGCGGTGACGCGGACTTTGATGGGGCGGTGACGGTTGATACCACGATCACCAACGCAGGTACGCTGGATGTGAACACCGGCACGTTGACCGCTTCGGGCGGCACCACAAACGAGAGTGGCGGTGCGTTGACGATTGATTCCGGCGCGGTGCTGGCGTCGAACACGTTGAACCGGTCGGGCGGCGATTTGAACGTCGACGGGACGTTAACTGGTACGCTATTCAACCGAAACGGCGGCGTCACTGACATCACCGCAGCCGGTGATGTTGACGGTGCGGTCACCAACACTGGTGATCTGAACGTCAACGGTGGGTCGCTGACCAGCCTTGATAACAACGCGCGCGGTGATGCGGACTTTGATGGTGCGGCGACTGTCGATACCACCATCACCAACACTGGTGCGTTGGATGTGAACACCGGGACGCTGACTGCATCGGGTGGCACCACGAACCGTGGCAATGCCACTTTGACCGTTGATGCGGGGGCCGAACTGGCCTCGAACACCACCAACTCGGGCAATGCGACGTTGAACAATGACGGCACGCTGACGGGCACGCTGACCAACAACGCCACTGCGAACCTGAACGCGGGCAGCGATGTGGACGGAGCAGTCACCAACGCGGGTGATTTGAATGTTGATGGCGGGTCGCTGACCAGCCTTGATAACAACACAGGCGGCGATGCGGACTTTGACGGGGCGGTGACGGTTGACACCACGATCACCAACGCAGGTGCGCTGGATGTGAACACCGGCACGCTGACCGCTTCGGGCGGCACCACCAACGAGAGTGGCGGTGCGCTGACGATTGATGCGGGTGCGGCGTTGGCGTCGAACACGGTGAACCAGTCGGGTGGCGATTTGAACGTCGACGGGACGTTGACGGGCACGCTTGATAACCAAAGCGGCGGCGTCACGGACATCACTGCAACCGGCGACGTTGATGGCGCTGTCACCAACGCGGGCGATCTGAATGTGAACGGCGGTTCGCTGACCAGCCTCGATAACAATCTAGGTGCGGACGCTGACTTTGATGGGGCGGCGACTGTCGACACCACCATCACCAACGCAGGTGCGCTGGATGTGAACACCGGGACGCTGACGGCATCGGGTGGCACCACGAACCGTGGCAATGCCACTTTGACCGTTGATGCGGGGGCCGAACTGGCCTCGAACACCACCAACTCGGGCAATGCGACGTTGAACAATGACGGCACGCTGAC
>NZ_JBDVGB010000091.1:0-138606 GCF_039940735.1 Tateyamaria sp. | reverse complement strand
AGCATTTTCGCGTGGTTGGCTTCGTCTGCCCACATTGCGTTGGCCTCTGCTGTCACTTTCAGGAATGCAGCCAATGTGTCGCCGTCTTCTGCGATGAAGTCGGCTGGTGCTGTTGTTGCGTCAAACACCAAGATGCCCAGGGCTTCTTTTTCGGCACCGGTCAGCAGGATGTTGCCGGATTCTTTCATGCGGCGCAGCGCGCCACCCCAGCCACAAGACATGTCAACGGAACCTTGTGAAAGGGCCGCAGCACCTTCGGCAGGGGCCATGTCGACAACTTCCATCGATGCAACATCAACACCAAAGTGCGCCATTTGGCTTAGGAAGCCATAGTGCGCGGCCGTCCCCAATGGCACAGCAACTTTCTTGCCTGCCAGCTCGGACGCTGATTCTTTGTCGATTTCCAGACCCGAAGCCACAACGCAGTTGTCGTTTTCGGAATAGGACACAGCCACATCAACGATTTGGATGTCTTGGCCAGCAGAGGCTGCAACAACGAAGGGTGGAACGCCCTGAGATACGGAAATCTGAACATCGCCTGATGCCATGGCGGCCGACATTGCCGTGCCTGTGTCAAAGCTGACCCAGTTGATTTTTTTGCCCAGCGCTTCTTCGTACAAGCCTGTTTCTTTGGCAAACTGGAACGGCATGGGCCATTCAAGGAAGTAAGCAACTGTCAGCTCGTCGCTGTGACCGTCAGCAACGGCGCCCTGTGCGCCAGCCAACATCGCAGTGGCCGCAACAGCACCCATCAGTTTTGTTTTGATCGTCATAAAAGTAACTCCCGTGGTTCGCGCAGCCATAGAGACCGCACATTTTTTGATCTATTTTGGGCGGTGGTCCGCCATTATCGCACGCAGCGTTTTGCGACGCTGCCGTGATCCGAGCCGAAAACGCGTTCGGGATCAATGTTTATTCACTAATCCTGTAATCATAGGTGCACACCAAACTCAGTCTTTCGTAAATCGAAATTTGACCTTCACGCTTAAAAACATGGCTTTGGCAGAGAACACCCCCGGTAATCTGGGTGCATCGTGCGAGAATCTGGCTTTACTTGTGGCACAAAACTGGCCCTATCAACTTGCCTAGATTCTCACCCAAGTTAACCACCAACGGGACAGGCGCGCCTATACTATATTGGCCCTGCCCTTCATCGAAAGGTTTTGCAGCTATGGACGGCACGTTCAACGAAAACGACATCTCCCGTGTGATCGAGGCCGACCGCGCCCACGTCTGGCACCACCTGATCCAACACCAACAATTCTTTACCGGCGCTGATCCAAAAATCATCGTCGAAGGCAAAGGGATGAAGGTTTGGGACCAAAAGGGAACCGAACACATCGATGCCGTGTCAGGCGGGGTTTGGACAGTTAACATCGGGTATGGCCGTGAAACCATGGGCGACGCGGTGCGCGACGCCATCGTTAAGATGAACTTTTTTGGCGGCACCACCGGTTCGATCCCTGGCGCACTGTTTGCGGAAAAGTTGCTTTCCAAGATGCCCGGCATGGACCGTGTTTTTTATTGCAACTCAGGATCCGAGGCGAACGAGAAAGCCTTTAAGATGATCCGCCAGATTGCGCACAAAAAATACGGCGGCAAAAAGCACAAGATCCTGTTCCGCGATCGGGATTATCACGGCACCACCATCGCCTGCCTATCCGCCGGTGGCCAAGACGAACGCAACGCACAATACGGCCCCTTCACACCGGGTTTCGTAAAAGTGCCGCACTGCCTTGAATATCGCAAACACGAACAAGACGGCGCTCCCGAACAGAACTATGGCGAATGGGCCGCTGACCAAATCGAAGCCGTCATTCTGCGCGAAGGTCCCGACACCGTTGGTGCCCTTTGCCTTGAACCGGTCACCGCCGGTGGTGGCGTGATCGAAGCCCCTGATGGCTACTGGCCCCGCGTCGCCGAAATTTGCAAAAAATACGACATCCTGCTGCACATTGACGAGGTCGTTTGCGGCGTCGGGCGCACCGGCACATGGTTCGGTTATCAGCATTATGACATCCAGCCCGACTTTGTGACGATGGCCAAAGGTGTGGCCTCTGGCTATGCCGCGATTGCCTGCATGGTCGCCACAAACGAAGTCTTCGACATGTTCAAAGACGACACGTCGGACAACCTCAATTATTTCCGCGACATCTCGACCTTTGGCGGGTGCACGGCAGGTCCGGCGGCGGCGCTTGAAAACATGCGCATCATCGAAGACGAAGACCTGATCGCCAACACCAACGCTATGGGCGCTTACATGAAGGACAAGATCTTTGAACTTCAGGACAAACACTCGATCATCGGTGATGTCCGTGGCAAAGGTCTGTTTCTTGGGGCCGAACTGGTCACAGATCGCAGCACCCGCGAACCTGCTGACGAAAAATTGGTTCACGCGGTTGTGGGTCACTGCATGAAACAAGGGGTGATCATCGGCGCGACCAACCGTTCATTGCAGGGACGCAACAACACGCTGTGCTTCTCGCCTGCGTTGATCGTGACAAAAGACGACGTCGATCACATTCTGGGGGCCGTCGATACGGCTTTGACGGACGTGTTTGGCTAGGTCAAAGTTTCAGGGTGGGCACTATTGCCCATCCTGCGACCTCTCATTCACGTGATCACGGCAGGCTAGACGCGAAGGGTCCCCACAGCGTAGCGTTTTCCCCATATTTAGGGAGGCACTAAGTGTTCAAAACATCAAAACAATTTAATCTAATCGCAGCCTGCGCCGTCGCGATTGTTGGCACAATGGCCACAGCTAATGCACAATCTGCCGAAGAAATGTCGTTCTTTATCACCAGCACAGGTGGCGGTGACGGCGCGAATTTTGGCGGCCTTGAAGGGGCCGACGCGCATTGCAACGCGCTTGCGTCCGCAGCTGGTTCGTCCAAAACATTCGCCGCATACCTTAGCTCCAGCATGGTTATTGACCGTTCCAGCGGCTCGCCCGAAGTCACCAACGGCATCAGCGCCCGCGACCGCATTGGGTCTGGCCCATGGCACAACGCCAAGGGCGAGTTGATCGCCGCAAATGTCGACGAACTGCACAGCAATCCCAATCTGTCGCTTGCCACCGGGCTTGATGAAAACGGCAACGAGATCAACGGACGCGGAAGCCGCCCCAACCAGCATGACATTCTGACGGGATCGGATTCAGCGGGCTACTTTTCAACCGCTGGGGGCGACACGACCTGTGGCAACTGGACCAAAAACGGCGAAGGATCCGCCATTGTGGGCCACCATGACCGTGTTGGCCTCAACACCTCGCGTAACATGATATCGTGGAACTCTGCGCACGGCTCTGCTGGTTGTGGCCAGGCCGACCTGCCCCGCACTGGCGGCGCTGGTCTACTTTACTGCTTCGCTACAGAATAATCGCGACGCATGCGCCCGGACCTCAACAGTTCGGGCGCATACTCTTTTGACTTGCGGCCCCCGCAAGATTGAAATCCAAAGTGTCTCGGCTGAACGCGCGCCGGACACCATTGGCGCAAACTGGTCGCACTTTGCTATTCACTCATGCTTGGCTTCGCGCGCCGCCGCGCCTTTATGTCATCATGTACGCGCTGCGCCTCTGCATGTATGCGTGGTATCGTGTTGTCATCAGGATAGCCTTTGACATGACCAGCCAGCAGCGACGTCCAATAGATACGTAGTACTCGATTGATCCGCGCCTGATATCCGGGGCCCAACTTACGGAACCAGCGCACCATGTCGGTGTCCATCCGCAGCGTCACGCGTGTCTTGTGACGGGCAATCGGTTCTGCGTAATCCAACCCGGTCCAATCGTCCGGCAGACTTTTGTCGATCCAGTCGGTGCTTAGGTCAGTCTGAAGCCGTTCCAACTCGTGCATCATATCAAGGGTATGGCTGTTCCGGATCGAAGAACTCATTGGCAAGATGTCCTATTGTGTGTTGTGTCATCGGCCATGATCCTGCGCTAAAAGGTGTTAAACGACGTTGATGCGATCGAACGGTGTACAGGTTGTGCATGCGCTGTGCACAGGTTGTGTATGGTCCAATTTCAAAGAAATCTTGTGGATAGTCAAAATTATTGATACAAGATTCTTTATAAATTGAGATTTCTGGCATTCAATTTTCCTTAATGAAAACTCCGTTTCACATGTGGTTAATACCAGATTGAAGTATGATTAGTGCCAGATTAGGGTTCCCCTATGGCCCTTCCAATCGAAACTTTCTTTTTGACACCGAACCATCAGGGAACCCTGCAAAGCCAAGTGCAGCAGATGATCGCACATGGCATATTGTCGGGGCGCTTTAGAACGGGCGAAAAATTACCTTCGACCCGCAAGTTGGCAATACATCTGGGCATCAGCCGCATCACAGTGACACTTGCTTACACTGAACTTGTCGCCTCTGATTACCTGACTGCGCGCGGGCGATCGGGGTATTACGTTTCCAACAACGCGCCAGTGCCGCCCATCTACCGCCCACAACCCGCGACATCGGAAACCGTCGACTGGACCCGCGCCATTGGGCAAAAATTCTCCGGAGCACCAGCGCTTTCAAAGCCGCAAGATTGGGCGCGGTTTCGCTATGCCTTTATTTACGGGCAGACAGACCCGCAATTGTTTGACCACGCCAACTGGCGGCAGTGTGCCCTGCAGGCGCTGGGGCAACGCGATTTTACAGCGCTCACTTCGGACTACTATGACCGCGACGATCCACAACTGATCGAGTTCATTCAACGCAACACGTTGCCGCGTCGCGGCGTTACTGCCAATGCCGACCAAATCTTAATCACGATGGGCGCACAAAATGCGCTGTGGTTGGCTGCACAGGTTCTGTTAACCCAACGTCGAACCGCCGCCTTCGAGGATCCGTGTTATCCTGCATTGCGCGAAATTTTGACGCAATCCCGGTGCCATATGGCCCCTGTACGGGTCGATCAGAAAGGGTTACCACCCGACGCGATCCCCCCCGAGGTGGATGTAATATTCGCCACCCCCAGCCATCAATGCCCGACCACAGCAACCATGCCAATGGATCGCCGCCACGCGCTTTTGGAACGCGCTCGGGCACTTGATGCGCTGATTATCGAAGACGATTACGAATTCGAGATGTCCTTTCTTGAGCGCCCCTCGCCCGCACTTAAATCCATGGATGAGGATGGGCGCGTGATCTATGTTGGCAGCTTTTCCAAGTCGCTGTTTCCGGGATTGCGGCTAGGATATCTGGTGGGATCAGAACCCTTTGTCCGTGAAGCTCGCGCGCTGCGCGCCTCTGTCCTGCGCCACCCACCGGGACATATCCAACGCACCGCCGCCTATTTCTTGTCGATGGGCCATTACGACGCACAGATCCGTAAAATGAGCGCTGCCTTGCACACCCGTCGCACGATCATGCAAACAGCCATCGAAAAGCATGGGTTAGAAATTGCAGGCTTGGGTGCCTTTGGCGGCTCGTCTTTCTGGATGCGCGCGCCTGCCGGAATCGATACGCGCGCCCTCGCCGCGACCTTGCAGGGTGACAGCGTGCTGATCGAACCCGGCGACCCATTCTTTTCGGGCGAAGACACACCCCGCAACTTTTACCGTTTGGGATATTCGTCGATTCAACCTGACCGGATCGAAGCAGGAATTGCGCGCATCGCCAAGGCGATCTCTGCTTAGTTCTGGACCTAAGTGGCTGAAAGATCTGGCCCTAACCCCGATCCAGACAGCGCACTACCTTACGAAAAGCAAATCAGGGGCGATTCGTCGCCCCATTTTTAATTTGGAGAGCGCCCCCATGAAAATGACCACCGAAGAAGCCTTTGTTAAAACGTTGCAAATGCACGGGATCGACAACGCCTTTGGGATCATCGGGTCGGCCATGATGCCGATTTCGGACATCTTTCCAGATGCCGGTATCCAATTTTGGGACTGCGCGCACGAAACATCAGGCGGCATGATGGCCGACGGTTTCACCCGCGCCACCGGCAAGATGTGCATGATGATCGCCCAAAACGGCCCCGGCATCACCAACTTCGTCACCGCCGTAAAGACAGCGTATTGGAACCACACGCCGTTGCTTTTGGTCACACCGCAAGCTGCCAACAAGACAATCGGCCAAGGTGGTTTCCAAGAGATGGAGCAGATGCACCTGTTCGCCGATTGCGTCGCCTACCAAGAAGAGGTCCGCGACCCGTCGCGCATCGCCGAAACTTTGAACCGCGTGATTATGCAGGCCAAGCGGGCATCTGCCCCTGCACAAATCAACGTGCCGCGTGATTTGTGGACGCAAGTCATCGACATCGAACTGCCCGCGATTGTGGACTTCGAACTGCCCCAAGGAGGCACCGAAGCGGTCCAAAACGCGGCCGATCTGCTGTCTTCGGCCAAGTTTCCGGTCATCCTGAACGGTGCAGGCGCCGTGCTATCCAAAGGTGGCATCGAAGCCTCCCGCGTTTTGGCCGAAACATTGGATGCACCCGTGTGCGTTGGCTATCAGCACAACGACGCGTTCCCCGGCAGCCACCCGCTGTTTGCTGGCCCCTTGGGCTATAACGGTTCCAAAGCTGGGATGCAGCTGATTGCGCAGGCCGATGTGGTGCTGTGCCTTGGCACCCGCCTAAACCCGTTTTCGACCCTGCCCGGCTACGGCATGGAATACTGGCCAGCGGATGCCAAAATCATTCAGGTCGACATCAACCCTGATCGCATTGGCCTGACCAAAAAGGTCACCGTGGGCATTGTCGGCGATGCGGCCAAAGTGGCCACCGGCATCACTGCCAAACTGGCCGATGGCGCAGGCGACACCAACCGGACCGAACGCAAAAACACCATCGCCACCACCAAATCGGCATGGGCGCAGGAACTGACCTCGATGAACGAGGAACAGGATGATCCCGGCACCACATGGAACCAACGTGCACGTGCAGACAAACCCGATTGGATGAGCCCGCGCATGGCCTGGCGCGCGATCCAGATGGCCCTGCCCGGCGATGCGATCATTTCGTCGGATATCGGCAACAACTGCGCCATCGGCAACGCCTATCCGGCCTTTGACGAAAGCCGCAAGTATCTGGCACCCGGCCTGTTTGGCCCATGTGGCTATGGCCTGCCTTCGATTGTCGGTGCCAAGATCGGCCAACCTAAAGTTCCGGTTGTCGGCTTTGCCGGTGACGGTGCATTTGGCATCTCAGTTAACGAACTGACTGCCATTGGGCGCGGTGATTGGCCTGCGATCACCCAAATCGTTTTCCGCAACTACCAATGGGGCGCGGAAAAGCGCAACTCGACCCTTTGGTTTGACGACAACTTTGTTGGCACCGAACTTAGCGAAGAAGTGTCATACGCGGGAATCGCCAATGCCTGTGGTTTGAAAGGCGTCGTTGCCCGCACCCAAGATGAGCTGACAGCCGCCTTGGCGCAGGCCATCAAAGACCAGATGGAAAACGGTATCACCACATTGATCGAAGCGATGATCAACCAAGAACTGGGTGAACCGTTCCGCCGTGATGCGATGAAAAAGCCCGTGGCCGTTGCCGGAATCAGCAAAGACGACATGCGCACACAAGTCGGCGCATAACCCACGTGAGTTTCGACAAGAAAATAGGATTGGCGGCATGAACGTACTGGGCAACCTCCAGTCGCGCGCCGCCGCCAATCCTGCGCACATTGTGTTAAGCGAGGGCGCTGATCCCCGGATCGTTGCGGCCGCTGTACGTGCGGTTGCAGCCGGACTGGGGCAAGTCACTCTTGTCGGTGCACAGGATGCAATTGTTGCCCAGTTGGCCGCCATTGATGCCGCGCCCACAGACGCTTTGCGCATCGCTGATCCTGCCACGTCGCCCCTGCCCGCTGACGTCGCGGATAGCTATTACCAGCTGCGCCAGCACAAAGGCGTCAGCCGCGATGTGGCCGAAACGCAGGCGCATGATCCACTGATCTTTGCCGCCATGCTTGTCCGTATGGGCCATGCGGATGGCACCGTCGGCGGGGCCGTCGCCACGACATCCGACACTGTGCGTGCCGCGTTACAAATTATCGGCAAGGCCGAGGGTGCCGCATTAGTATCCAGCTTTTTCTTAATGGTGCTGCCTGAAAACCATCCGTCCGGGCGCGATGCTATGATCTTTTCCGACTGCGGTTTGGTGATTGACCCGAACGCAGGCGAACTAGCCGCCATTGCCGCACAATCTGCCGCATCATGCACGGCCCTTATGGGCGGAATCCCCAAAGTGGCATTGCTGTCTTTTTCCAGCAAAGGCAGTGCGCGCCATGCAGCCGTGTCCAAAGTAAGCGACGCATTAGACACCCTCAAATCCGCCCACCCTAATCTATTGGCAGACGGTGAATTGCAGTTCGATGCCGCCTTTGTACCTGAGGTCGGCGCAAGCAAAGCCAAAGGCTCAGATGTGTCTGGCCATGCCAATGTAATGATCTTTCCCAACCTTGATGCCGGGAATATCGGTTACAAAATCGCCCAACGCGTCGGGGGATGCACCGCAATTGGCCCTGTTTTGCAAGGCCTTGCAAAACCGGCCAATGACCTGTCTCGTGGCTGCACCGCCGATGACGTCGTGCACATGATCGCAGTCACCGCCCTACAAGTCGCCGCCCAAAAGGAACGCACATGACACAGCCCAAGCTAGATCTGTCGCCCAAAGTCTCAGACGAGATCCGCAAGACGACCTGCTATATGTGCGCCTGCCGGTGCGGGATCAACGTGCACCTGAAATCTGGTAAGGTCGCCTATATCGAAGGCAACCGCGATCACCCGGTGAACAAAGGCGTACTGTGCGCCAAAGGGTCGGCCGGCATCATGCAAATCAACGCGCCTTCCCGCCTTAAGGCCCCTCTGAAACGGGTCGGTCCGCGTGGCTCTGGCGCGTTCGAGGAAATCAGCTGGGACGAAGCCCTGCAAATTGCCACCGATTGGCTGGACCCCATCCGCAAGGACAGCCCCGAAAAGCTGGCTTTTTTTACGGGGCGCGATCAATCGCAATCGTTTACCAGCTTTTGGGCGCAGAATTTTGGCACGCCCAACTATGCGGCCCATGGTGGTTTCTGTTCGGTCAATATGGCGGCGGCAGGCATCTATACGATGGGCGGCGCGTTCTGGGAATTTGGTCAGCCTGACTGGGATCACACCAAGCTGTTCATGCTGTTTGGCGTGGCCGAAGACCACGATAGCAACCCGATCAAAATGGGCATTGGCAAGATCAAAGCCCGTGGCGCGCGCGTCATTGGCGTGAACCCAATCCGCACTGGTTATAACGCTGTGGCTGACGATTGGGTTGGCATCACGCCCGGCACAGACGGGTTGTTTATCCTAAGCCTCGTGCATTGCCTCATGAAGGCTGGCAAGATCGATTTGAATTACCTTGCGCAATTCACCAACGCACCTTGCCTTGTGAATGGCGACGAAAAATCCCCCGAATTCGGCCTGTTGTTGCGGGATGACGCGGGCAAAGAACTGGTCATAGATCGCGCAACCGGCAAGCTAACCCCCTTTGATCAAAAAGACGTTCAGCCAGACCTTTCCGCCACGCATCGCCATGCAGGCATCAGCCACCGCACCGTGATGCAGCACATGGCCGAACGCTATCTTACCGATGAATACGCACCCGAAACCGTGGCTGAGCGCGTCGGCATTTCCGCCAAACGCATCCGAACGCTTGCCGCTGAAATCGCCCGCGTCGCCTTTGATGAAGCGTTTGAATTGGATCAGGAATGGACCGATTTTCGCGGTCAAACGCACAAGAAAATGCAAGGGCGCCCTGTGTCATTCCACGCCATGCGCGGGATTTCAGCCCATGCGAATGGTTTCCAGACCTGCCGCGCACTGCACGTGCTACAAATCCTATTGGGCAGCGTCGAAGTCCCCGGCGGCTTTCGCTTCAAACCACCCTATCCCAAACCCGCCACCGCGCACCCTAAACCCCATTGCGCCGTAACACCCGACTGCCCGCTTGACGGACCGCACTTGGGCTTTACCCATGGGCCCGATGATTTAGCCCTGAAAGACGACGGGACCCCGGCGCGCATCGACAAGGCCTTTACTTGGGACAACCCCATGTCCTCTCATGGCCTGATGCACATGGTGATTTCAAACGCCCATGCGGGTGATCCCTACAAGATCGATACGCTGTTTATGTACATGGCGAACATGTCGTGGAATTCGTCGATGAACACCGGCGGCGTGATGGAGATGCTGACGGACAAAGACGAAGACGGCGAATATGTCATTCCCCGGATCATCTATTCCGATGCGTATAGTTCGGAAATGGTCGCCTATGCCGACTTGATCCTGCCCGACACGACGTACCTTGAACGGCACGACTGCATCTCGCTGCTGGACCGCCCAATTAGCGAGGCTGACGCCATCGCAGATGCGATCCGTTGGCCTGTGATCGAACCGGACCGCGATGTGCGCGGTTTCCAATCGGTGCTGTGTGAATTGGGCGCGCGGCTGGAACTGCCCGGCTTCATCAACAAAGACGGCAGCCAAAAATACGCCGATTACGCCGACTACATCGTCAATCACCAACGCAAACCGGGTATTGGCCCCCTCGCAGGATGGCGCATGGGTGAAAAGGGTCTGACCTCTGGGCGTGGTGATGTGAACGAAGGGCAGCTCGACAACTACATCGAAAACGGCGGCTTCTTTGTCGAACACATCCCCGAGGGGGCGAACTACTATAAACCGTGGAACGCCGCCTATCAGGATTGGGCGGTCAAGATGGGAGTCTTCGACAGCCCACAACCCTATCTGTTCTCGCTTTATGTTGAACCGTTACGTCGCTTCCAACTGGCAGCCGAAGGCGTCGGCGAACGACAACCCCCCGAACATCTGCGTGACCGCATCAAGGAAACGATGGACCCTCTGCCAATCTGGTACGACCCGTCGCCCGACAACAAAGCAGACGAATTTCCGATCACCGCACTGACGCAACGCCCAATGGCGATGTATCATTCGTGGGGTTCGCAAAACGCATGGCTGCGCCAATTGCATGGGCACAACCCGCTGTATTTGCCGACCAAGCTAATGCAAGAACACGGGCTGACAGACGGCGACTGGGCCAAGGTCACCTCGCCGCACGGCGAGATCACCGTGCCTGTCCTTGAAATGGCGGCGCTGAACGAAAATACAGTCTGGACATGGAATGCCATCGGCAAACGCAAAGGCGCATGGGCGCTGGATGAAAACGCGCCCGAGGCCACCAAAGGCTTTCTGCTAAACCACTTGATCCACGAACTGCTACCGCCCAAAGGTGATGGGTTGCGATGGGCCAACTCGGACCCCATCACAGGACAAGCCGCATGGTTTGACCTCAAGGTACGGATCGAAAAATCTGACGTACAAAATGAATCCCAACCGGTCATGCCGCCGATTGCATCGCCAGTTGAAAAAGACAAAGGCGATCTGGTTTGGAAGGTGGGCAAATGACCTCGATCCAACGCACCCTCTTATGTATCGCAATCTTCCTGACTTTGGCGATCGGCTCGTTCATATGGTTCGTCGCCAACTGGGACAAAACACAAACCCAGACCCTTGGCAGCTCAATCGCCGACCCAATGCGCTCCAATCCTTTCTTCATCTTGCCAAATAAACTCCGGGGGTTTGGGGGCTGGCCCCCAATCCTAGACCACCCACAAGCGAGGCAGCTGACATGACCCAACTCCCTCAAAGCACAGTCAAAAAACTCGGCCTTGTTATTGATCTCGACACGTGCGTCGGATGCCACGCCTGCGTGATCTCTTGCAAAGGCTGGAACACCGAAAACTATGGCGCGGCCTTGTCTGACACCGATGCCTACGGCGCGGAACCATCGGGCACGTTCCTCAACCGTGTTCACAGCTACGAAGTACAACCAGCCCCAAGCATCGACCAACCCGACCCGGCAGCACAGTTGATCCACTTTCCCAAATCCTGCCTGCATTGCGAAGACGCGCCTTGTGTGACCGTCTGCCCCACTGGTGCTAGCTATAAACGGGTTGAAGACGGCATTGTACTGGTCAACGAATCCGACTGCATCGGTTGCGGGTTGTGTGCATGGGCCTGTCCGTACGGCGCGCGCGAAATGGATGCCGTGGAAAAGGTAATGAAGAAATGCACGCTCTGTGTGGACCGCATCTATAACGAAAACCTGCCCGAGATTGATCGCGAACCGGCCTGTGTGCGCACCTGCCCGTCAAATGCGCGTCATTTTGGCGACTTCAACGACCCTGAAAGCAACGTGTCGAAACTGACGGCAGAACGGGGCGGCATGAACTTGATGCCTGAACAAGGCACCAAACCTGTGAACAAGTACCTGCCGCCACGCCCCAAAGACACATTGTCGGCGCCCGCGGGCGATATCGATATCCTCGCGCCTTACCTCGAACCCGTCGCACAAGAGGCCAAAGGCTTCCTTGGTTGGCTCGACAAAACGCTGGAGAAGCTCTGATGCATCCCGCACCTTCCGTCATCTTTTTCACTGTGTTCAGCGGGCTTGGCTTTGGGTTACTGACATTTCTGGGGCTGGGCTATCCCGGCGTGACCGGGTTCACGGCTTTCGTCTTTTTTGCCATCGCTTTTATCTGTGCAGTGGGTGGGCTGATTTCGTCCACCTTCCACCTTGGCCACCCTGAGCGCGCGCTCAAAGCGTTCACACAGTGGCGCTCTTCTTGGTTAAGCCGAGAAGGCTGGTGCGCCGTGATCGCGCTGCTTGTTATGGCGCTATACGGTGCAGGGTTGGTGTTTTTTGATGCCCGCTGGACGCTGCTGGGACTGATCGGGTCGGTCTTTTCACTACTGACCGTTTTCACCACGTCAATGATCTATACCCAACTCAAAACCGTCCCTCGGTGGCATTCACCATTGACGCCCGTGATGTTCCTAAGCTGCGCAATTGCGGGTGGCGCGTTGATGTCGGGGCAAGTCACGTGGGCGACGTTTCTTTTGGCAATCGCTGGCGTTGTTCAGGTCAGTCTTTGGGTTGTCGGGGACGGCGCATTTACCAAATCTGGCACCACACTGGCCAGCGCAACTGGGCTTGGCCCACGCGGAGACGTGCGCGCCTTTGAACCGCCGCACACTGGCACAAACTACCTGCTGCGCGAGTTTACCTTTGAGGTGGGACGCAAACACAGCCTAAAGCTGCGGGTGATCGCCATTGTACTGATGGCCGTTCTGCCTGTGCTTTTGTTGGTCATGCCATTTTCACACGGCGGTGCTGCTTTGGCCGTTCTTAGCCATATCGCAGGCCTGCTTGCGGCGCGCTGGTTGTTCTTTGCGGAGGCCGAGCACGTGGTCGGTTTGTATTACGGTAAAAGGTAAGGTGCACATATGTGCACCTTACGTATCGTTTTACAAAAGACCGGCGTGCTTTAACCCTGCGTCAACCAGCGCTTTTGTTTCATCCGAAAGGCCTGTCAGTGGCAGACGTACCTCGTCAGAACACAGCCCCACACGCGACATAGCGTATTTAACACCAACCAGACCGGGTTCGGTAAAGATCGCTTTGTGCAGCGGCATCACCTTGTCCTGAATCTCCAGCGCTTTGGCAAAGTCGCCCGCAAGGCAGGCTTCCTGCATTTGGCTCAGCAGTTTGGGCGCCACGTTGGCCGTGACCGAAATACAGCCCGTCCCGCCTTGGGCATTAAAGCCATGCGCCGTCGCATCCTCGCCCGAAAGTTGGATGAAATCAGGACCACAAGACATCCGCTGATCACACACACGCGCCAAATCACCCGTCGCGTCCTTCACCCCGACGATACGGGGTAGTTTGGCCAATTCACCCATTGTTTCGGGCGTCATATCGATGACGGAACGGCCAGGGATGTTGTAAATGATGATCGGAATATCGGCGCAATCATGCAGCGCAGTGAAATGCGCAATCAAACCACGTTGCGTTGGCTTGTTATAATAAGGCGTGACGACCAAAGCGGCATCCGCACCTGCCTTCTTCGCGAATTGCACAAAGCGCATCGCCTCAACCGTGTTGTTTGACCCGGCACCTGCAATGACAGGCACGCGTCCCGCAACAGACTTCACGACTGTATCGATCACCGTTTCATGTTCGTCATGGGTCAGCGTCGGGCTTTCGCCCGTGGTGCCCACAGGCACAAAGCCGTGTGACCCTTCGCCGATATGCCACTCGACCAGCTTCTTAAGCGTATCCAGATCCAAAGCGCCGTTACGAAACGGCGTGATGAGGGCAGGCATAGAACCTTTAAACATTCTCACGCTCCTTTTTTACGTGTGGCAGGCAGATGGGCCTGGGATGAATTGTCGCCTATCTTGCAAACGTGAGTTGTAACCTTCACGCGCAAAGATATGCTGAAAATGACTAGCCATGCACACACAGGAATTGCAAGTGATCAGCCGTTTTGCCGCCACCTTGATTGCGCTTTTTCTGATGGCTGTGGCCGCAGGGGCAGAACGCCCGCGCCCATTGGGCTGGGCCATGGATGCAATGCGAGGCGGAAATTGGGATACGGCGGCGACGTTGGCGGCCCGTGATGGGCCTGTCGCGGCTGACATCATCGAATGGCATCGCCTGCGTGCCGGGCGTGGCACCTATGAAGACGTCACCGCCTTTCTAACCCGCCGCCCCGATTGGCCGGGAGAGGCGTTTTTACGTCGCCGCGCCGAGCCCGCCGTGGCGGCAGCCGGGCCGCAAGCCCTATTAACGTTTTTCGCAGAAACACTACCGCAAACCGCCCTTGGTGTGCTGGACTACGCGGCTGCTCAAACTGAGGCAGGCAACAATGGTGAGGCCGAAGCCAACATCGTGCTGGCGTGGCGCACGATGGACATGCCGAATTCCACCCATGCGTTATTTTTATCGCGCTATGGCGACCTGCTGGCCGCTCATCACGCTGCGCGAACCGATGCGATGCTGTGGGCCCGTGAACGGGGCGACGCAGCCGATATGTTTGACCTGATACCATCAGAACACGTGGCACTGGCCCGTGCGCGCATCGCTTTGCAAACCCGTGCCGACACGGTGGATGCGCGTCTGGCCGCGGTGCCCGATGCTTTGCAAAATGACGCAGGCCTTGCGCATGATCGCTTTGAATGGCGTATCCGCAAGGGCCGTTGGTCGGACGCCAAAGCGCTGCTTTTGGAACGTTCAACGTCTGTGCAGGCGCTTGGCCAACCCCAAGCATGGGGCAACCGCCGCCGCGCTATGGCGCGCGATGAAATGCGCGATGGCAACCCGACCCGCGCTTATCAAATGGCATCGCAGCACTTCCTTACCGAAGGATCAGACTTTGCCGATCTGGAATGGCTGTCGGGTTACATCGCCTTGCGCCAGTTGAATGATCCTGAATTGGCACTGGGGCATTTCAAAGCCCACCAAAACGCCACCCGTTCGCCAATTTCGCTTGGCCGCGCAGGGTATTGGACCGGGCGTGCCTATGAGGCAATGGGCGATGAAGCCGCCGCGCGTTTGGCCTATGCCGTGGGCGCACAATATCAAACTGCATTTTATGGCTTGCTGGCCGCCGAACGCGGCGGGTTGCCCTTTGACCCCACCCTTGATGGATCAGAAGTTTTTCCCGACTGGCGCATCTCCGAACTCAACAGGCGCGACTTGTTTCAAGCGGGTATGCTGTTGCAAGCCTCGGGTGAATTGAACGTTGCTGAGCGTTTCTGGACCCATCTGGCCGAAGATTTAAACCGCACGCAAGCCGCACAACTGGGACAAGCGGCCATCGACGCCGACCAGCCGCATTTGGCCGTGATGATCGGCAAACGCGTTGCGCGGCGCAGTATAACGATCCCGGCCCCCTACTATCCGCTGCATCCTTTGGCCAAGGCTGACCTGCCCATGGCCCCAGAAATGAGCCTTGCCATCGCCCGTCGTGAAAGCGAATTTGACCCCGTTGTGCAATCCGGCGTCGGTGCGCGCGGGTTGATGCAGATCATGCCCGCAACAGCTGCCGAGGTCGCCGGGTCTTTGGGGCGCAGTGCCGAACACACGACAGATCGCCTGATCACGGACCCCGTTTATAACGCCGAACTGGGTTCGGCTTTCCTTAGCCAATTGGCGGCGCGTTTTGATGGCAATGTGGTGCTGATGTCGGCCGCCTATAATGCAGGGCCCAGCCGCCCGATCCGTTGGATGGAACTTTATAGTGACCCCCGCACTGGCACGCCTGATTTCGACATCATCGATTGGATCGAATTCATCCCATTCCGCGAAACCCAGAACTATGTCATGCGCGTGGCCGAAAGCTTGCCGGTCTATCGCGCCCGCCTTGGCGGCGACCCTTTGCCCGTTCCGTTCACTCAGGAACTGATTGGATCAACTTTGTTGCCGTTCGCGCCAAAGGGTGAATAGACCCGCGCCCACAACAATCAGCGCCCCAATGACCACGTTGATTTCCAAAAGTTCGCCAAAGACCACAATGCCAACGCCCGCAGCAAACACCATTTGAAGGTATGCAAAGGGCTGCACGGCGCTTGCTTCGGCCACTTCGTAGCATCGGATCAACAGCCAGTGCCCCAGTGATCCTGTTATACACAGCGCACCCATCCACAGCCAATCCGGCCCCGTCATGGGTTGCCAAAACCACACCCCAACAGCCGTCATTCCCACGGCCCCGACGGTACCTGTCCAGAAAAAACTGGTCGCAGCGGTGTCATCGCGAGCAACAAAGCGCGTCAGCAAACCATAGGTCGCAAACATGATCGCAGCGATCAACGGGATGATGGCCGCCGGGTCAAACACCCCCAAACCGGGTTTCAGGATGAACAGCACTCCGATAAATCCGACACCGATGGCAGCCCAACGCCGCCAGCCAACATGTTCACCCAAAATAGGTCCCGACAAAGCAGCAATCAGCAGCGGATAAGCGGCAAAAACCGCATGGCTTTCGACCAGCCCAAGGATGGTGAAACCTGTCACCATCACACAAATTTCTGCGGCCAACAGGGCGCCGCGCGTCATCTGGATAACGGGCCGCGACGTGCGCGCCGCGGCGACAATGCCCCCAGCCTTGCGCCCCGCGACAGTGATGACGAAGGCGGCAAAGAACCAATAGCGAACCATCACAACCATATAGACGTTATATTCGCCCGCCAAATGGCGCGAAATTCCGTCTTGGCTTGCGAACACAACCGAGGTGGCGACCATCAACGCGATGCCCAGCTTGGTGTTGTTGCCCGCGCTCATGTCAGCACCGCGCGGCTCATGTGGCGTTTGCGACCAAATCCGGGGGTGCGTTCAACGCTAAAACCTGCATCCGTCAGGCCTCGGCGCACAAAACCTGCCGCCGTATACGTCGCAGCCGTGCCTTGTGGATGGGTATGACGCGCGACATCTGCCATCAGGTCTGCGCCCCACATCTCGGGGTTCTTGGCGGGCGAAAAGCCGTCTAAATACCACGCATCTGCGCGCCCTTGCCATGCGGGCAAGGTCTGACGCACATCGCCCGCAATCACCTGTAATGTCGCATCCGCAAATGTCGCCTGCCCGTCAGAGCCCAGCTTTGCGATCAACTCGACCGCCAAGGGCGCAAGGTCAGGAAATGCGGCCAAAGCGGCCTCCATATCAGCAGGCGCCATTGGATAAGCCTCAAAACTGGTAAAGTGAAACGTCCCCGGCGCGCCGAATTCCCGCCATGCAGCCCATGTGGTCAAAAAGTTCAAACCTGTCCCGAACCCCAGTTCGGCGATCGCAAACCCGTCACAGAACCGCACAGGCAGATCATTGCCGTCCAGAAACACGTGCCGCGTTTCGGCCAACCCATTGTCCAAACTAAAATAGGGATCATCAAAACGCACCGATACCGGGACCGCACCATCGCGCCACTCCAGTTCTGCCTGCTGGTCCTGCATTGCCTGTCCTTGTAAGAAGAGCGCCTGATAGCGACGACCTTGGCGGAAGGAAACAGGCTTGGCAACGGACAAGATCACAGTATGCGGTGCAGGCATCTTTGGCCTGTCGATTGCATGGGTGCTGCGCCAACGCGGCGCGAACGTGCAGGTCATTGACCCTAACGGGGTCGCCGCCGGGGCAAGTGGTGGCATCGTGGGCGCGCTGGCGCCACACGTGCCGGAAAACTGGAACCCTAAAAAGCAGTTCCAGCTGGAAAGCTTGCTAATGGCCGAAGGGTTCTGGCACGAAGTGCAAGAGGTTTCGGGAATGTCTCCCGGCTATGCCCGCAGTGGGCGCGTGCAACCCGTGGCAAATGTCGCGGCCCTTGATCTGGCCCGTGCGCGGGCTGAAACTGCCAAAGACCTGTGGGGCGACGCGGCCACATGGGTTGTGCGCAACATCCAAGATCAAAATTGGTGCGCCCCAAGTGTGATGGGCGTGGAAATTTACGATAGTCTGAGCGGGCGCATTCACCCCAAACAATCGTGCATCGCGCTGGCGGCTGCATTGGCGGCGCGCGGTGTACCCGTCCTTGCGGACGGTCCCGACACCAGCATCACGATTCACGCCACTGGCGTCGCAGGCCTTGAGGCGCTCAATGCCAATCACACCCGCATGGTTGGGGCGGGCATCAAGGGCCAAGCCGTGCTGCTGGATTTCGCGATGCCCGACGCGCCCCAACTGTTTGCCGACACGCTGCACATCATTCCGCACGGCGATGGCACCACGGCCATCGGGTCAACCACAGAACGCGAATATGCCGACCCCTACGGCACGGACCGCCAGCTTGATGACATCCTCACACGCGCCCGCACCGCCGTCCCGGCCTTGCGTGATGCACCTGTCCTTGCCCGCTGGGCAGGCCTGCGCCCGCGCAGCCGTAGTCGCGCACCGATGCTGGGGCCGTGGCCCGACAGGCCGGGACATTTCATCGCGAACGGAGGGTTCAAGATCGGCTTTGGCATGGCCCCCAAAGTCGCCCATGTGATGGCAGACCTAATCCTTGAGGGGCGCGACACAATCCCCAAAGGGTTCGACGTCGCAGCATCATTCTAGGCCTCGGCCTGCATGCACAGCCGTCCATCCGGGCCACGCACCCAAAACGAGCGTCCCTTACGACACAGGGTCGCGCCCTCGGTGTGGGTCAAAGGCGCGGTCGCGCGAAAGGAAAACTGCGTCAGCGGGCCCAAAGCGCGTTCCGCCATCAACATCAGGTGCTGCGCCAACAAGGGGCCGTGCACCACCAATCCATCATAGCCCTCGACGTCTTTTGCATAGGGTTGGTCATAGTGGATGCGGTGGCCATTGAACGTCAGCGCGGAATAGCGAAACAACAACGTCGCATCAAAGTGCACCTGCTCAGAGGCGTCTTCATCCGTCGCCGCCACCGGTGCAACGGGGCGCGGGGCGTCTGGCGTAGGGTCTTCGCGATAGACCAAATCCTGCCACTCGCTCAGACACAAAGCACCCGCCTGCCACACCTCGTGGCGCAGCGTGACAAAGGCCAATGGCCCAGTGCGCCCCTGTTTATGCGTGGCCGTTTCGCAGAACGAAAGACGCGTCGCATCGGCCCCCAAACGTAAGGGGGCTTCAAATTTCAAACGCCCACCGGCCCACATGCGGCGCGCCAAGCCCATATCTGGGATCAAGCCGCCGACTTTAGGATGCCCATCACGGCCCAAAGCGTCAGGCGGTTGCGGTGTCCAAAAATAGAGCTGGTGAAAGAAAGGCGGCAGCGCGTCCCCGGCCTTTAGCGTCGGCGTTTGACCCAACGCGACCTGCATCGCCTGTGCGCGGGCGGCGTCCATCACATCACTTTGACGAACGCTGTTGGAAAGGTCATCTTGCATAGCGCCGAATATGCGCGAGGGATCAGTGATGGAACAGCCTAAACTACAAAGCCTTGACCACCTTGTCCTGACGGTAGCCAACTTGGACGCGACAGTGCACTTTTACACATCCGTTTTGGGCATGACGCACGCGCCGTTTCAAGTGGCTGACGGCAGCACGCGCCATGCGCTTCGGTTTGGCAAACAAAAGATCAACCTGCATGCCCAAGGGGCCGAATTTGATCCCAAAGCGCGCGCGCCAGCGCCGGGCACGGCTGATTTGTGTTTTCTGACCGACACACCGCTTTCAGACTGGGAAGCGCATTTGGCTGGGAAAGGGATCACCATCGAAGATGGTCCCGTTCCGCGCTCTGGTGCGACTGGGCCAATCCTGTCGCTTTACCTGCGTGATCCAGACGGAAATCTGATCGAGGTCAGTACACCTAACGCTTAATTTCAGCGTGCAGCTTTTCCATCAAGGTGGTCAGGGACTTGGTGTAATGATCGGATTTTAACAGGCCGTTGTCATCAAAAGCCTCGTAACACGCCGCCAAATGGAATTCTGGTCCGGGCAACATGCGTGGATGAAACGGCAGAATGTAACCACGCAAGATCATCTGCGCCCGTTCACCGCCAGCCCGACCGGCTGCGGATGACATTACGGCCACAGGCTTGTCCGCCCAAGGATTCCCTTCGACACGGCTGACCCAATCAAGCGCGTTCTTAAGTGCACCTGAGGGACCTTTGTTGTATTCTGGCGTGGACAAGATCACCGCGTCGACGCTGGTGATTTGATCGGCAAGAGCAAGCGCGGGCGCAGGAATGCCCTCGGCGTCCTCAAGATCGCCGTCATAAAGCGGCATCTGCAAATCAGCTTCGGCATAAGAACAGTCGCCAAAAAGGCGTGCCGCTTCGCGTAGCAATTTGCGATTTGTGGATTCTGCGCGCAGTGATCCAGATATGCCCAACAGTGTCGGCGTGCCCATTTTCTATCCCCTTTTCTTTGCCAAGCACCATGACGTTTGCACACGACAAAGCAAGAGGCCCAAGATCACATCTTGGGCCTCTGTCTGAAAAGTCTTGGAACTGCCGTTTAGGCGTTGGGCAAGATCACGATCTCGACCCGACGGTTCTGGGCTTTGCCCTCGGGGGTAAAGTTCGACGCGATCGGTTGGCTTTCGCCGCGACCAAAGGCTTGCACGCGGTTGAACGGCACGCCTTGGTTCAGCAACACATTGGACACCGCATTGGCGCGCTGTTCGCTGAGCGTTTGGTTAAAGCTGGCCTCGCCATCGGAATCTGTATGACCGACAACTTGGACCGTCGAATTGGGATAGCGTTGCAAGCTTTGCGCCAGTGCCGCCATGTCATTGTTCAGCCCGGGTCGCACGGTCGAGCTGTTGGTGGCAAACAGGATCGCATCAGGGAAAGACACGATCAACCGATCACCGGTGTTCGTAATCGTCACACCACTGTCCAAATCGCGGCGCAGCTCGGCCTCTTGCTGATCCAAGCTGTAGCCGATGCCAGCACCAACGCCCGCACCCAGAACGGCGCCGGTCAGGATACCTTCGCGGTCGTCCTTGATCAGCGCACCAAGTACCGCCCCAGATGCGGCACCGATCAGTGCGCCCTGATTGCGTTTTTGGTTGGGATTGTCAGGGTTGGCACCCGGTTGCGTCGGGTCCGTACACGCACCAAGCACAAAAGCTGCGCCAAGGGCGATGGAAAGGGGGAGTTTCATCATCGTATATATCCTACTGCCTTCAAAGAACGGCCTTGTTCGGGCAAGGCGCATTATGATGACCCTAAGATAAGGCCACTTGTGGGGGACAAAATAGGGGGAATAAAAAATAAGCGGCATCTCGCGCACTCAAAACGCGCCATTTCCGGGTTACGCTTCGGCGCGCGCAGACTCGTACGCCAACAAAGCGCGCTTTACCGGCAAACCCCAGTGATACCCGCCCAAAGCACCAGATTTGCGCAAGGCCCGGTGACACGGGATCAGCCAACTGACCGGGTTGCGCCCAACGGCAGTTCCAACTGCGCGCACGGCACGCGGATTGCCGATACTGCCTGCGATTTCCGAATAGGTGGTGACGTGCCCACTTGGTACTTGCAGCAAGGCCTCCCACACTTTGATCTGAAACGGCGCACCGATCAGGTAAAGCGGCGCGGGGTCCGGCCCTGCGTCTTTGGCCCTAAAGGCCGCCAACACCCAAGGACGCAGGCGGGGCGCGTCCTCAACAAAGGTGGCGTTTGGCCAACGTCGGACAAGGTCCTGCATCGCCCATTCTTCGCCCATCTCAGCCGAGAACCCCAAACCGCAAATGCCTTTGTCTGTGCCCATGATCAGTGCGCGGCCAAAGGGGCTGTCAAACCAGCCCAAATAGATCGTCAGCCCTGCGCCGCCCTTGGCATAGTCGCCGGGGCTCATGGCTTCCCAACGCAGAAACAAATCATGCAAGCGACCTGACCCGCTTAGGCCCGACGCATGTGCAGTCTCAAGCGTGGTAAAACGATCCGCCAACAGCGTTTTGGCATGGCCCAGCGTCAGGTATTGTTGAAAGCGCTTGGGCGACACGCCGACCCAACGCGAAAAGATGCGCTGGAAATGCGCGGGGCTCATCCCCATTTCGGCGGCCAACGCATCAAGGCTTAGCGGATCCTCGGCACCGTCGATCAGATCGATGGCGCGCCGCATAACGTTGAAATGATAGCTGGTGTCGGTGTCGTTGAGTGTTGTGTGTTCCATAGCCGTCAAATTATGTCCAAACGGGCACGGGCGCGACCCGTTTCCTGCGCAACAAAACGCGCCTTAATCGATATTCAGTCCGGTGGGCAAGCCGTCCATGCTGGTTTGGTTTTCCGCCTGCCAATAGGCACGAATGCCTTCGGGGCCCTTGTTGTCATGCCAGTTTTCAATTGCGGCACGCTCGCCCTGATAATCGAGCAATGGCACCCCATACCCACACGAGGTTTGCACCAAATCGATGCGCAACATCATGATCTGCCTTGTCCCCAATGGCACATCCCCGTCGTAGTGCTCCGACATCAGATTTGAAAACGCGTCGGTGTCCCACCCCAAGGATTTACCCGTGCCATAAAGGCGCATGATCAAGGGCGGGCCATCGACGGCGCAAAACATAATGGTCATACGCCCATCGGCCAGCATATGGGCGGCGGTTTCGTTCCCGCTGCCGGTGCGGTCAAGGTAGATGACCGTTGTGTCATCGATGATGCGCAGCGCACCGATTTCGCGCGGCGAGATGTTGATGCGACTGTCAGCGGTCGCCGACCCCGTAAAGAACATGTGTTGGCGCTTGATGAAGTCCTTGTGTGCCGCGCTCAACGTCTCAAATTGCTTTGCCATTGTCATGCCCTTGTGCTGTCGTCATGTGGTCAACTTAAAGCCGAACACATAATTCGGCCACGTCTTTCAGCAGTGATCCCACGATCCCGTGCGATGATGTGTCTCTTTTTGTGACTCCGCTTGCCCGCCGCCCGAAATTTCCCCATACCGAGCCCCATGGCAAAACAGCTTGATTATCATACGATCCGCGCGATCTTTTCCCGCTTTCAGACGGCAGAACCCGAGCCCGAAGGCGAACTAGAACACGTCAACGTCTATACGTTGGTTGTGGCAGTGGCCTTGTCGGCGCAGGCCACAGATATCGGCGTAAACAAAGCGACGCGGGCGCTGTTCAAAATAGCGGACACACCGCAAAAGATGCTGGATCTGGGCCTTGAAGGTGTGACTGAGCACATCAAGACAATCGGCCTATTTCGCCAGAAAGCCAAGAACGTGATCAAGCTGTCACAAATTCTGGTCGATGATTATGGCGGCGAGGTCCCCAATTCCCGCGCAGCACTGCAATCACTGCCCGGTGTCGGGCGCAAAACGGCCAATGTCGTGTTGAACATGTGGTGGAGCCAGCCTGCTCAGGCCGTGGACACCCACATTTTTCGCCTTGGCAACCGCACCGGCATCGCGCCGGGCAAAACAGTGGACGCGGTCGAACGCGCCATCGAAGACAACATCCCGGCCGATTTTCAATTGCATGCGCATCACTGGATGATCCTGCACGGCCGCTATACTTGTGTGGCACGTAAACCCAAATGCGGGGCGTGCCTGATCCGTGATCTCTGCCCGTTTGAGGACAAAACTGAATGACCAAATATAAACTCGCCGGTATCGGCAACGCCGTTGTCGATGTGATTTCCCATGCTGACGATTCCTTTTTGGACCTGATGGGGATCGAAAAAGGCATCATGCAACTGATCGAACGCGATCGGGGCGAGGTGCTTTATGGCGCGATGAAGGAACGCCTTCAAACCCCCGGCGGCGCTGTGGCCAACACAGTTGCTGGCGTTGGTGCGTTGGGCTTGCCGACTGCATTTATCGGGCGCGTGCATGACGACAGCTTGGGCAAATTCTATGCGCAATCCATGCAAGACAGCGGCACCGATTTTGTGAACACCCCTGTTGCAGGCGGTGATCTGCCCACTTCGCGGTCGATGATCTTTGTGTCGCCCGACGGAGAGCGGTCGATGAACACCTATTTGGGCATCTCGACCGAACTTGGCCCCAATGATGTTCCGCAAGATGTGGCCGCTGGCGCTGAAATCATGTTCCTTGAAGGATACTTGTTCGACAAGGACAAGGGTAAAGAAGCTTTTCGCCAAGCGTCGCGCACAACCCGTGCCGCCGGGGGCATTTCAGGCATCGCGATCTCTGACCCGTTCTGTGTCGATCGTCACCGCCCAGATTTCTTGGATATGATCGACAACGAATTGGATTATGTGATCGGCAACGAACACGAGATCAAATCCCTGTTTGAAACCGACGACCTTGAAGCCGCACTGGCCAAAACAGCCGCGATGGTCCCATTGATGGTTTGCACCCGTTCTGGTGACGGCGTGACCATCATCGGACGCGGCGAGCGCCACGATATCCCTGTCGATTTGGTGACACCGGTTGATGCGACAGGCGCCGGCGATCAGTTCGCGGCGGGCTTTATCTATGGTCTTGCCACGGGCCGCGATCTGGCGACCTGTGGGCGTATGGGGAACCTGTGTGCTGCTGAGGTTATCAGCCATATCGGGCCACGCCCACAGATCGATATGAAGCGGGAATTCGTGGCGGCAGGTTTGGAATAGCGTCTGTGTCGCGGTTCGGTCACGTGGTCATTTTGAGTATTTGGAGAACAATGAAGCGATGTTGAGCGACGGCTTTCATAATGTGCCTGCGGGCAAGATCGCTATGGTTGTCACCGAACTTGAAATGAGCGCACCGAAATTGCGCGACGTGGCCTGCCCCGACGGGGTGCGTTTTGATCAGATAAACCCGGATGTGGCTGAATACCGCGATCTGTTCACACGCGTTGGTCAAGATTGGTTGTGGTTCGGGCGCAGTGTGATCACCGATGCTGCTTTGGCGGAGATCATCAACGATCCATTGGTGCACATCTATACGCTGACCAAAGACGGCGAGGCCGAAGCGCTGCTAGAACTGGATTTCCGCAAGAACGGCGAATGCGAGTTGGCCTATTTCGGCGTTACGGCCCCTTTGATTGGCACAGGGGCTGGGGCCTATCTGATGGACCGCGCAATTGAACTTGCCTTTCTGAGCGGCATCGACCGCTTTCATTTGCACACGTGCAGCATTGATAGCCCGGCAGCACTTGGGTTTTATCGGCGGTCGGGATTTATCCCCGTGCGCCGCAGCATTGAGGTTGCGGACGATCCGCGCCTCAAACATGGGTATGACCGAGCATTGGCCCCACACGTGCCAATCATCGAAGGCTAGCGATCAGCGCCGCACCAAGCCGTCACAATGTCGCCCGGCAAGGCAATCCTGCATCTCACTGGCTTGGGCCTTGGTGGGTTGTCCAAACAAGAACCCACCGCAGGCATTTGTGCTAAGCACATAGCCCTCGGCAGTTTCGCGCAGGAAGCCAAGGCTATCGCCCGGTTGCGGCGACGGACACCATGGCCCGGCACAGCGCACCTCTAGTGTTACATTGGCCTCAAACTGCACCGGTTTTCCGCGTGCGCGCAGCACTTTCCCTTTGAAGGTTGCAGGGATCAATGTTTTGGTCGGGGTCGCCTGTTGGTTCTCCCAATCGGTTTGGGGCAAACGATTTAGATCAAAGTCGAGCGTGCCGTGGACGGGCAGGTAAGCTTCCTTGGCGTTAGCCGCTTGAATATAAGCGTTCGCGACGCTGTGCGGTACGCATGACAAAGCCAAAGCCGGTAATGGCAGAAGCGTCAGAACGAAAATCAGATAGCGCATGAAATGTCCCCTTTGTGGGCTGCTGGCGGGCTGACCCACCCTGCGCCCAAGACCTGATGTTATGCAATATCGCCCATTTCTGCTCCTACAAATGAGCAGAAAACGCCGCCAGCACCGCCACGTAAACATCACGTTTGAACGGCACGATCGCGTCGGGCAATTCGGCGACAGGCATCCAGCGCCAAGCCGAAAACTCGGGTTCTTCGGTGGCGATATTTACCTGTGCATCACTGCCCGAAAAGCGCAGCAGAAACCACTTTTGCTTTTGCCCGCGATACTTGCCCTTCCACAATTTCGGGATCAGGTCATGCGGCAGTTCGTAGGGAATCCAATCGCTTGATTCCGCCACGACGTCGACCAAATCAGGGGTGATTCCGGTTTCTTCCTCCAATTCACGCAAGGCGGCGGCGCGTGGGTCTTCGCCTTTGTCGATGCCGCCTTGGGGCATTTGCCAAGCATCCCGGGAATTGTCTTTGCGCTGACCGACCCAGACTTGGCCATCAGCATTCAGCACCATCACGCCAACATTCAGGCGGTAGGGCAATTTAGCGATCTGTTCAGGGGTCATGGCAGTACTTTCATCATCTGAGCGCATTTTTTCGAATTTGAACGTTGCGCGTCACTGTTTCGGGCTGAATAGCATGAAAGCCAACGGCGGCAAACGCGGGTTGAACCATAAGGCGCATCGCTCAAAAGCGTCCGACTTTCCCTGCCGCATTTTGCCAAACTCGACCATATCACCTTGCCTTGACGCCGCGTTTGTCGTGACATCCCGCGTCTGTTGCCTGACACCTTAATAAAATTCGCTTCCGGAGGACACCATGACCACATACCCGCATCTACTTGCCCCGCTGGACCTTGGGTTCACCACGTTGAAAAATCGGGTGCTGATGGGGTCTATGCACACCGGGCTTGAAGAAACAAAAGACTGGAACCGGGTCGCCGAATTCTATGCCGAGCGGGCGCGCGGCGATGTCGGGCTGATGGTAACAGGTGGGATCGGGCCAAACCTTGAGGGATCAGTGCTGCCCGGTGCCGCGATGATGACTACGCAAACCGACATCGACAACCATGGCATCGTGACCAAGCGCGTGCATGACGCAGGCGGCAAGATCGCGATGCAAATCTTGCATGCCGGGCGATATGCCTATGGGCCGATGTGTGTGGCACCATCAGCGGTGAAATCCCCGATCTCGCCCTTTCCGCCGTCTGAGTTGGACGAGGATGGCATCGAAAAACAGATCAGCGACATTGTCGCCACGGCCGAGCGCGCAAAACAAGCGGGCTATGACGGGGTCGAGATCATGGGCTCCGAAGGATATTTCCTGAACCAGTTCCTTGTCACCCACACCAACAAGCGCACAGACCGGTGGGGCGGATCATATGAAAACCGTATGCGCCTGCCTATCGAGGTGGTGCGCCGTGCCCGCGAGGCTGTGGGTACGGATTTTATCATCATCTACCGTTTGTCGATGATTGACCTTGTGCCCAACGGATCAACCTTTGACGAAGTGGTGCAACTGGCCAAGGAAATCGAAAAAGCCGGGGCGACGATTATTAACACCGGCATCGGCTGGCACGAAGCCCGCATTCCGACCATCGCCACATCTGTGCCGCGTGCGGCGTTCGCGTGGGTGACGAAAAAACTGATGGGTCAGGTGGGTATCCCGGTTATCACCTCAAACCGCATCAACACGCCCGACGTGGCCGAAGACGTGCTGGCAACCGGCTGCGCCGATATGGTGTCTATGGCGCGGCCCATGCTGGCGGATGCGCACTTTGTCGCCAAAGCGGCGGCGGGCAACGGTGCGCAAATTGCGCCCTGCATTGCCTGCAATCAGGCGTGCCTTGATCACACGTTTTCCGGCAAGCTGAGTTCGTGCCTTGTGAACCCACGCGCCTGTAATGAAACCGAGCTGGTCATTGAAACCGCCGCGACGCCCAAATCCATCGCCGTTGTGGGCGCGGGTCCGGCAGGGCTGTCCGCTGCAATAACGGCCGCGGAACGCGGGCACAAAGTGACACTGATTGACCGCGCCGATGAAATTGGCGGACAGCTGAACATGGCGAAACAAGTGCCTGGCAAGGAAGAGTTCTGGGGGTTGGTTGATTGGTATCGCACCATGGTGGCCGAAATGGGCATTGAAGTGCGCCTTGGCACGGAAGCGACCGTTGAAACATTGACGGGGTTTGACGAGGTCATCATCGCAACGGGCGTGTTGCCGCGTGACACGGCCATTCCCGGGCAAGACGGCGCGAATGTGCATTCCTATATAGATGTGTTGAAAAAGCGCAGCGTGCCCGGCAAGCGCGTGGCTGTGATTGGCGCAGGCGGCATTGGCTTTGATGTGTCGGAATTCCTTGTGCACCAAGGCGACAGCCTGACCGAAAACTTGCCAGACTGGATGGTTGAATGGGGGGTGAGCGACCCCGGTGAACATCGCGGCGGCCTTGCCCCCGAAGGTAGCCAACCCGACGCCCCTGCCCGCGCTGTTACGCTGTTGCAGCGAAAGGCGGAAAAGCACGGGAAACGGCTGGGCAAAACGACGGGATGGATTCACCGCGCCGCTCTTAACATGAAGGACGTGCAATTCGTCGCAGGTGTGAACTATGAACGGATCGACGACGACGGCCTGCATGTGTCGTTCGGTGAGGCGCGTGAAAACCCGACGCTGATCGAGGTCGACGACATCGTGATGTGTGCCGGACAAGTCCCAGACCGCTCCCTTGCGGATGCGTTGGAACAGGCGGGCATCGCACATCACATCATCGGCGGCGCAGATGTCGCGGCGGAACTTGACGCCAAACGCGCCATTGATCAGGGCACGCGGCTGGCGGCAACGCTGTGATTACTGCATTTGCAGCGCATCCAGCCGTATTTAAAGGTCAGCCCGGTGCCAATCCGTCCTTGTCGGTATTGTTACCGACAGCACATTTTTTTACCGCGTCCGGCTCCTAGCATTTTCAACCGGTGATAATTACAAACCTAACAAAAGCTTTTATTGTGTTCGCGCCATTTTTGGTGTCGTTCTAACACCGACACATACAACAGGACCGGGTCTATTTCTGCTTTCCCTTCAAATTCCGTCTCAGAGGTGCGCGCTGGTATGGCTGCGGTTTATCCGCGCCTTTGGCGTTATGCTGTGGCGCTAACCGGACGACGCGACTGGGCGGACGATCTGGTGCAAACGACCTGTGTGCGCGCTTTGGACAAAGCCGACCAATTTCAGGCGGGTACACACCTGGACCGTTGGTTGTTTCGCATGACCCAACGCATTTGGCTAAACGAGTTGCGATCGCGTAAGGTGCGTACCGGCGGCGGCCTTGTTCCAGTCGAAGACATCGACCTTCCCGATACGTCCCCCGACGTCGAAGTGAATATTTTCGCGCGTGATGTGTTAAATAAGGTGAATGCGCTTCCCGAAGCACAACGCCAATCGGTGCTGCTCGTTTATGTGGAGGGGTTTAGTTATAAAGAGGCCGCCGAAATTATGGACATTCCCGTGGGAACAGTCATGAGTCGGCTTGCCGGGGCACGCAAACGGTTGAACACTCAAATGGCGGAACCAGAGGACGTAAAGCGATGAGTATCTCGCACAGTTTTTCAGATGAAGATCTGACGGCCTTTCTGGACGGAGAGGCCGCTGACGCCCTGCACGACGCAATTGAACAGGCTTTGGAAACCGATATGGCCTTGGCCGATCGTATGGCGTCACTTGATATTCCGCTGGCGCCGATCGTGGCTGCTTTTGACACATTACTGGACACGGCACCTGTGATGCCGGAATTCGCGGTGACCGAAACCCCGCCCGCGAAAGCAAAGCGAATGAATTGGGGTTGGGGCATCGGCACCTTTGCGACCGGATTGGCAGCGGGTCTTGCTGTTGCGGTCTTTACCGGCTTTGGCACCCCCGAACCCGCTCCGCGTGGCTGGATTAGCTTTGTGGCCAGCTATCAAGCGCTTTACACCACTGCGACATTGCAAGGCGCCACACCCAGCGCCGATGAAGCAAAAATGCAATTGGCCAACGTGTCTGACGCCTTGGGCTTTGATCTTTCCACATTGCCCGCGACAGAAGGGCTGACATTCAAACGGGCGCAGATTTTAGGCTTTGCAGGCAAACCGCTGATCCAGATCGCGTTCCTGCGCGCCGATGGTACGCCAGTGGCGTTGTGTATCATCCCATCCGGTGCTGGCGACAAACCTATCAACATGGGTGCGGCCGAAGGGCTGGATATTGCACGCTGGAATACCTCTGACTTTGGCTTTCTGCTGATCGGTGGCCAAGATGCAGAACCGTTGGCGCAAGAGGCGGAAACCTTCCGCAACTGGAGTACGGACATCGCCACCTAATCCGCGATCCTTCGTTTCCGTGCCATCAACGATCCCTGCAATCACCCCAGTATTATCCCATCCCTGCCCTGATTGTGCCCTGATTGGGCGCGATACCTGATCCTCGAAGCAGTAAAGATGGAAAGGGACGGCATGGACCGCCTCACCGAAATGGAAGCATTCGCTATGGTCGTTGACCAAGGCGGATTTACAGACGCCGCCAAGAAGATGGGGATTTCAAAATCCGCTGTCTCCAAGCACGTGTCTTCGCTGGAGGCCCGCTTGGGTGCCCGCTTGTTGAACCGCACCACGCGTCGGGTTTCGCCGACCGAAATCGGCCTAGCCTATTACGACCGTGCTCGCCGCGTTCTGAATGATGCAGGCGAGGCAGATTCGCTGGTCACATCCATGCAATCCGCGCCATCCGGCTTGCTGCGCATTTCTGTCGCGACGGATTTTGGGGTCAACCACCTATCACCGCGCTTGTCCGAATTCCTTGAGGATTTCCCCGATATCACCGTCAACATGGTGTTGAACAATCGGTACGTCGAACTGATTTCGGAAGGGTTCGATATGGCCATCCGCATCGGTGAGCTGGAAGACAGCACCCTAAGAGCGCGTAAGCTGACCGAAACCACAAAACGCATGATCGCCAGCCCCGAGTATTTCGAAAAGTATGGGCGTCCCGAAAAGATCGATGACCTGAACGAACACAAGTTGTTGCACTATTCCAACCAGTCTTCGGGCAACGTGTGGAAACTGACGGCGCCTTCGGGCGAAAAGCGTCAAGTGCGCACTGCCGGCTGGCTGTCGGTGAACGACGGACAATCCTTGCTGAACGCCGCAGTTTCTGGCCTTGGCATCGCCTATTTGCCCAGCTTTCTATACGCCGAAGCGATGGAAAAGGGTCTGATCGAAGACGCGATCCCCGAATTGCCGATGGAAACCCAAGGCATCTATGCCGTGTACCCACCGGGTCGTTTCACCCAGCCCAAGGTCCGTGCTTTCATCGATTTTCTGGTCCACGCCTTTGCCGACAAAGGCCCGGCGGACTGGTAAGATTTTCTCCCCGACCGAAATATTCGGTCACCTGCCCCGACGTGAAAGCGCCGGGGCTTTTTTTGATCAACGCATCGGGCTAGCCCGTGTGGTTGTCATCCGTCGTCAGACAGAACAATCACCTCAACTCGACGATTGGCGTCGCGCCCGTCTGGCGTCAGGTTGCTTGCGATGGGCGCTAAATACCCCATCCCCTCTGCATCGATTTGGGCCGCTGGGGCATTGAACGTGTTGATCAGCGCAGACCGGACGGCCTGCGCTCGCGCGCGCGAGATGTTGATATTGGCCTGAAGCCCGCCTTCTGTGTCCGTGTGGCCAACGACCGCGATACGCAATCCGCGCCGCGCTTGTAACAGTTCGGCAAGAGTCGCCAGTTCAGGATTGACGGTCGAACTTAGGGTCGTGGCCCCCACTGCAAAATCCAGATCATGCAAAACTGCGCGCCCCTGCGTTTGCAATTGTGTCACCAAATCCCCCGGCGTTTGGGGGGCAGTAGTACGGGGCACATCAGTTTGAGCTGCGGGGGGCTGTGGTTCCGGCGTCACTGCCACGTTTGAAATGTTGACCGTCGCCGTGTCAGAACCAATCTGCACGATCTGCAAATAGCCCGCACCGGATGCGGCGCTCGCCAACAAGGTCACCGCAGAATCTGTGCCGGGCAGGGCTGCGCTGATGAAATGGAAGCCTCGGATATTCACATACATCCCTGGTGCCGGCAGCACATCGATGCCAAACCGAAAATCAAAACCGCCGCAGCGGTCCGTTTCACAATCCAACAGCACCTCGTAACCCGCAGTTTCAAGTTGCGTCCGGATCGGCGCCAAAATCTGAAACGATGTCATCCCTGAAGACGGAATGCGATAGGCGCGCCGCGTCACCGGTCCTTCGACGATGCGCACAGGCAATGTGCCATCGGCAAAGGGGCCCGTCGGCACGGCCTCTTGGTCAAGCGTGCTGTCGCGCGCTTCGGTTTCGGTTGCACTGGCGGGCAAAGTCAATTCCAGCGCATGCGCGGGCCATGCCGTACCGATCAGAAGGATTGCAGATATGCCCCGCGCCAGCTTTGTCATCTTTAACGCGCCTGCCCGTGGTATTCTGCGTTGGGCTGCATCGCCGTCGCACTTGCCACGCGATTTGACATGTTAAAAAAAGCCGCGACGTTGATCAGGTCCCAAATATCGCGGTCACTTAAATCATGATCCCGCAGGGTCGCACGGTCGCTTTCCTCGATCTGGGCCGAGGCGAGCGTGAGTTTTTCGGCAAATTCCAGCATTGCACGTTGGCGCGGCGTGACAGATGCGACACGCCAGTTCATCACTAACGCTTCGCCCAAAGCCGGATCACCCGACAGCGCACGCACCGCCGCACCATGTGCCGTCAGGCAATAATAACAACAGTTGGTTGCGCTGACGACCACGGCCACCATCTCGCGTTCAAGCTTGGTCAGGCCGCTGTCCGTCAACATCAGATCGTTATAAAGCGCGGTGAATGCGTTCAGTTTATCAATATCAAAGGCGTGCGCGGTAAGGACATTGGGCACCATCCCCAGCTTATCCTGACAAATATCAAAGTACTTTTGTGTCTGTTCCGGCAAAGGATCGACCATGGGCAAGTCTAGGGCGGTGGGGCTATTGGTCATTGCGGTTTCACTGTTCTGCCGGATCTATGCGGTAATGATAGCCGCCAATGGGTGAAAAACCCAACTGTTGATACAACGCATTTGCAGGGCCGTTTGATGCAGTCGTCAAGACCGCCAAGGTTTCGGCCCCGTTTTGCTGCGCCCAAAACGCCGCGCGGCGCATGATCCATTGCGCCACACCTTGACGGCGCTGCGATTTAAGCACTTCGACCGCATGTACCATGGCGATGCCGTCGTGGATCGCGACAAAAGCCGCCCCCGCCGGTTTTTCGTTCCACCTTGCAAGGATACCTGTCTTGATTTGCGCCCGTTCCATTACGGCCAAGCGCGCCGGACCAATGCCGCCTTGGGCCCAGATTTCGGCCATGATGGCCAGCGGTTCCCAAATGGCAAAGGCCGTGACGGGCGGCACTGGCGTGTCTGTTAGTGCAGAAACAGGGGCAACATAGCCATTGGTCGAGTCGATCACCTCATAATCGCGCGCGGCAAGTGCTGCGTCTAGTGCATCTTCGCCTGCGCGCACCTTAAACAGCGACCTTTGGTCAATCGTGCGCATGGCCGTTTCTGCCTGCGCGATGTCGGCGTCAACGAATGCCCCCTCTGCCGTTACGGCAGTGACACGTTTGCCCCCGCCTTGCCCGTCGCGGATTACCCATGGACCAACACGTGTTTTGCTTGCCGCAGGCCAAGTGCCATCAATGGCCGTGTAAAAGGCCTGCGGGCTGATCATGCTGGGAAAACGCTTGAAAGGGCCTCAAGAGCCGCATCAACCATCGCGCCATCTGTGCCTCGGATCACGACATTTGCACCGTATTTGCCGCCTTTTTGGAAAGGATACGAGCCGATGCTTAGATCAGGATAGGTCGCAGCCAAATCGCCAAGTGGGCCAGCAATGTCACCTTCTCCCCGGTCAATGCGCAGGGTTTTTGACACCAGCGGCGCGCCGCCCGTCAACGTGGGCAACACACTTTCGACCATCGCCTGAAACACCGACGGCACGCCGGCCATCACATGCACATTTCCGATGCTAAAGCCGGGCGCGACCGAAACAGGATTGTCGATCAAAGTTGCCCCATCTGGAATGCGGGCCATCCGCAGGCGGGCGGTGTTCAGTTCGGCCCCGGTCTTGGCATAGTGGGCGGCCAAAAGCGCGCGCGCGTCGTCGCGCACGTCGATGGGGGTGTCAAAGGCAGCAGCAATACAGTCGGCGGTGATATCATCATGGGTCGGCCCGATACCGCCCGAGGTGAACACCGTTTCATGGGCTGCACTCAGCGCTTTGACAGCGGCAATGATCGCATCACGGTCATCACTAACGACGCGGACTTCTTTCAGATCAATGCCGTGGTCAGTCAATTGACCTGCCAAATGGTACATGTTCGCGTCGCGCGTGCGACCCGATAGAATTTCATCGCCGATCACCAGCATGGCAGCGGTTGGGTTGGACATCGTGTTGGCCTCCTTGAGCAGGGCGTGGGATCGGTATAGGCCCGCACCCATGCGCTTTCAAACCGAACTTGTCCCCGCCACCCTGATCCGACGCTACAAACGCTTTTTGGCCGATTGCAGGTTAGAAGACGGACGCGAAGTGGTCGCCCACTGCGCCAATCCGGGGTCGATGATGGGATTGGCGGACCCAGGGATGCGGATTTGGCTCGAACCCAATGACGATCCCAAGAAGAAGTTAAAATTTGGTTGGCGCTTGATTGAACATGATAATGGGCACTTTACAGGTGTGGATACCTCTGTGCCGAACCGCGCCTTGCGGGCTGCGTTTGAGGCAGGCGAGGTGCCGGGATTTCAGGAATATGCGACCGTGCGCCCGGAACAAAAATACGGAACAAACAGCCGCATCGATTTTCTGTTGCAGGGTGACGGCCTGCCCGACGCCTATGTCGAGGTCAAATCCGTGACCTTATCGCGCACGGCTGGCCTTGCTGAATTTCCTGACAGTGTGACAGCGCGCGGCGCCAAACATTTGGGCGAATTGGCAGCGATGGCGCAGGCGGGGCACAGGGCGGTGATGCTGTATTTGGTGCAGCGTACAGATTGTGACCGTTTTGCCCTCGCGGCCGATATCGACCCTGCATATGCGGCGGCCTATCGATCTGCGTCACAGTCGGGGGTGGAAACCATGTGCCTTGGAACCTACATCACCCCTGAAGGCGTCGATGTTGCAAACCCGATCTTGATCGCGATCTGACAGCGTCTGGCCCTTTTCGCCGCAGTGCAGTATACTGGCGGTTATAGAATTTAAGACACCTTTTTTGCCGATGGAGCAGACCTTGAACAAAGAAAGCCGAGGCCGCCAAACCAAAGACGGTATCCGCATCTATGAAGCTGCGGACTTTGCTGGCATGCACGCCGCCGGACGGCTGGCCGCCGAAATTCTGGACGCCATGGCCCCGCTGGTCGTGCCCGGCCAAACCACGGGCGAGATCGACCGCATCATCACGCAGATGGTTGATGACGCCGGCGCCACGTCAGCCACCATTGGATACAAGGGCTATAAACACGCCAGCTGTATCAGTGTGAACCATGTGGTCTGTCACGGTATTCCGGGCGACAAGGTGCTTAAGGATGGCGACATTCTGAATATTGACGTGACTGTCATCGTGGATGGTTGGTTTGGTGACACAAGCCGGATGTATGTGGCCGGCAAACTGCCCCGCAAGGCCGAACGCTTGATCCAAGTGACCCATGATGCGCTGATGCTGGGGATTGAGACGGTTAAGCCCGGCAATACGTTTGGCGACATCGGTCATGCCATCCAAACCTATGTGGAAGGCCATCGCATGTCGGTTGTGCGTGACTTTTGTGGTCACGGGTTGGGTCGCGTGTTTCACGCCCCGCCCAACGTTTTGCATTACGGTCGCCCCGGTACCGGTGCGGTGCTAGAACCCGGTATGATCTTTACCATCGAACCGATGGTTAACTTGGGTCGCCCTGAAACCAAAACCTTGTCCGATGATTGGACTGCTGTGACGCGTGACAAGTCGTTGTCGGCGCAGTTTGAACATTCAGTGGGCGTGACTGAAGATGGGGTCGAGATTTTCACACCGTCCCCGGTTGGAAAGTTCCACCCAACATTTGGCTAACCAAGGGCGGAGCAAGCTCCGCCTTACTTAGCTACCGCGTGTGCGGTGCGGTCCAGCAATTGCTGCCAGTGCAAGGATCGCCCCTGACACGGTCGCGATCATACCCGCCGCACTCACGGATGCAGAGGCCCCAATCCAAAGGGGGCCATATCCTGCCAGCACATATCCCATGATGGCCGCGACTGTCGCAAAACCTGCCGACCACGCCACTTGATGGCCCAAACGGTTGGTCATCATCCGTGCGGCGGCTGGTGGGCATATGAACATCGCGATCACAATGATTGATCCCACGGCGTCAAATGCAGCCACGGCAGCAATCGCCGACACGACCACCAACGCCAGTCCTAATGGCCCGGTACGCAGGCCTAGGCCACGGGCAAACCCTTCGTCGAAGGTCGACAAGGCCAAGGGTCGCCAAAACAGGCATAAGAACGCAGCAACCACCACCAACGCCAGTGCCATGCGCGGCAATTCGACAGGCAATCCAGCGAGGGCTGTGGGATCGACCAAAGATCCCCACCCATCTGCATCTAGCCAAATCAGACTTTCTAGGTTGCCGAACAGCGCGTGTTCAACATCCAAATGAACGTTGGACGTGTCTGAACGTTCCAGCAGCAAAACGCCCCCGGCAAACATTGCGGTGAACACGACACCCATCGCAGCACCCGCTTCGATCCGGCCAAGACGGCGGATGGCTTCGATCGCGATGACCGCCAAGACCGCAGCCCCCGCCGCCCCAAGTAGCATCGGCCCCGTGGCGACCACCCCTGTCAAAAGGAAAGCCACAACGATACCCGGCAGGACCACGTGGCTGATCGCATCGCCGATCAGCGCCTGACGCCGCAACAATAGAAAATTCCCCGGTAGCGCACAGGCCACAGCCACACACACCCCAATCAGGATAGGTGTAAGGGACAGGGCGACAAATTCAGCCCCCATCACGTCACCACCACCGGTGCGGCAATCTTGCCGTCCACATCACTTAGTTGATCCGGGGTAAGGATGTCTTCGATCGGGGTCAGCCCGTCGTAGCGCGTGGCCGCCGCTGCAAAACTGTGGTCCGCCCGCACAATCGACCAACGGGTTTCATCAAGCAGCGCCTTAGAAGCCGCCGCCTGCCCCTGCACCGTCGCCACACCATCGGGTAAAATCAACCCCTCGCGGGTCATCAAACGTCTTGTCAGGGCCTCGAATATTTGTTGGCCCTGCGCCAGCGCCAACAACCCTTGTCGCATATGCACCCGCCGTTGATAGCGGCGGTGCACAAGGACTGAAGCCAGCACCCCGCGCCCCGGCGACAAAAGCAACGACACAAGAAACAGCGAAAAGCCGGCCAGCACTACAATCGGCCCTGTCGGCAACGCAGGCGCTACGGCAGACGTTGCCGCCCCGACATAACCCGACACTCCGCCAACCAAGCCCGCGATCAGCACCACATGGCCCGCCCGGTCTGTCCAGAACCGCGCGGTCACCGCAGGTACAATCAACAAGGCAACAATCAGGATCAACCCGACAACCTTGAGGCCCACAACCGTGACAACCAGCACAATGCCCATCATCGCCAGATCAATGCGCCCCAACGTCCAACCTGTTGCTTGGGCGTAACCGGGATCAAACGCTGCCAATTCCAAGGGACGGCGCAGCGCCAGAACCAGCACCAATACAACGGCCGCCGAAACCGCCAACAAAATCGCATCACTGCGCAACATGCCCGCGGTGGAGCCCAGCAAGAACCCTTCGAGGCCAGCCTGACGGCCTGAATTCATCGTCTGGATGATGGTTAAAATCACAATGCCGATGCCAAAGAACACCGACAGTACGGCCCCAATCGCGGCATCCTCGCCCAGCCGCGTGCGTGCACTTAACCACTGCACACAAAGCAACCCCAAAGCCGCCGACGCACCCGCGCCCAGCAACAATCCCGGCAACCAGCGTCCGTCTCCGCCCAAGCTAACCATCACAATAAAGGCCAGCCCAACGCCCGGCAGGGTCGCATGGCTGATCGCATCACTGACCAAAGCGCGTTTGCGCAAAAATAGAAAAGTGCCTGCCACGCCCGAGGCAACGCCCAACAGCGTAGCCCCCAAGGTCACAAGCGTCGCGTTATATCCAAGCTGCAAAAGCAGAGCATCGGCAAGCATAGCTTAGCCTGCGACGCTTTCTGGATCGACCCGCGCAGTTGTCAAACGACCACCATAGGCGGCTTGTAGGTTGTCTTCGGTAAAGATGTTTTCGACCGGACCGGCGGCGACCACTTGGGTGTTCAGCAACACCACGTCGTCGAAATAATCCGGCACGGTGGCCAAATCATGATGCACGGCCAGCACTGTGCGTCCGGTATCACGCAGGCCTTGCAGCACCGAAATGATGGCCTTTTCCGTTGCTGCATCTACGCCCGCAAAGGGTTCGTCCAGCACGTAAATGTCTGCATCCTGCGCCAAGGCACGGGCCAAGAACACACGCTGTTGCTGCCCGCCCGAAAGTTGGCCAATCTGGCGCGTGGCAAAATCTGTCATACCAACACGGTGCAAGGCATCGATCGCCTGCGCACGGTGTTTGGAACGCACGCGGCCCAAAAGGCCAAGCTGGCGGTACATACCCATCATGACCACGTCGATCACACGGGTCGGAAAATCCCAATCCACGCTGGCGCGTTGCGGCACATAGGCAATGCGATCGCGCATTTGCGCCAGCGGTTTGCCAAAAATCGCAACAGTCCCAGCCAGTGGTTTAACAACCTGCAACGCAGCCTTTAGCAACGTGGATTTGCCCGCCCCGTTGGGGCCGACGATTGCCGTCATTTTACCTGCGCGCACTGTCATATCGACAGAAAAAATCGCCGGGGTCTGCCCATAAGACACCGTCAGGCCGCGCACAGAAAGCGGGCTTGCAAGGCGTGTCTCTTCGGCTTTGGTTGCGTGATCAGTGACCAAGGAAAGTGTCATGCCGCCCCCTTTAGGTTGCCCAAACGTCCACCAGCAGGCACATCCGCGCCCAGTGCGCGGGCGATGGTCGTGACGTTGTGATCAATCATCCCAAGCCACGTGCCCTCATAGGTGCCATCCAGCCCCATCGCGTCAGAATAAAGCGATCCGCCAATGGCGACAGTGTGTCCCTGAGCGGCAGCACCTTCGATCAGCGCGCGAATGTTGCGATCCGAAACAGAGGTTTCGACAAACACGGCCGGCAATTGGCGCGCCACAAGCGTGTCCACCAACGTGCTGATGCGGTTCAGCCCTGCTTCGCTTTCCGTTGAAATGCCTTGAATGCCCAGCACCTCAAACCCGAAAGCCGCGCCGAAATAGCTGAACGCGTCGTGGGCCGTCAGTAACACACGCGCCTCGGGGCGCACTTGGGAAAGCACATCGTGGCTGTAGACCGAAAGGGCCTTTGCGTCGGTGACAAAGGTAGCGGCGTTGTCTTCGAACAGCGTTTTGCCTTTGGGGCGCAGCGTCGTCAGGGCACGCACAACTTCGGGCACACATTGCACCCACAAATCCGGGTCCATCCAAACGTGCGGGTCAAACCGGTTCTCATAATCCTGACTTGCAATCAAAGCAGCGGGATCAAGCGTTTCGGCAACCGCAAAAACCGGGCGTTTGCGCCCAAGATCGGTCAGAAATTCCTCCATCTGAGCCTCAAGGTACAGCCCGTGCGAAAACACCGCATCAGAACGCGTCATATCGACAATATCACTGCGGGTCTGGCGATAGGCGTGCGGATCAACACCCGCCCCCATCAAGGCTTGCACCTCGACGCCCGAACCACCAATGCGGCGCACCATGTCCGCGATCATGCCTGTTGTCGCAACAGCATTTACCCGAGAGGCCGCAAAAGACGGCGTTGCCACCATTGTTGCCATACCCGCCAGAACCGCGCGGCGCGAAACATTTGGAGTTTGAGGAAGATTTTTCATACAGTTGAATATGAGAGTCATTCGCAAGAAGTCAATAAGAATGAGAATGACTCGCAATAACAGCTTCGTGTTTTCGGGGTTTACTCAAAATTGATTAAAAAATGGGCGCCTTTTTCGTGATCTAACAAGGTGATCTGTCCTCCGCGTGCTTGAACAAGACTGCGCACGATACTTAAGCCCATGCCCGTGCCGCCACTTTCACGCCGTGTGGTAAAGAATGGATCGAACACCCGACTACGATTGCCGACACTAATGCCGGGGCCATCGTCGCCCACATGCAAACGCCCGGCTTGGGCATGTAACGTTAGGTACGTCGCGCCATGTTCGGCCGCATTGCGCGCCAATTGAGTTAGAATCGTGCCCAGATCGGACGCAATCAACGGCACCATGCCATCATGGCTCACCTCGATATTGATCGCGGCATTTAGCCCAAGTGCCACCTCGGACAATTTGCAGACGCCGCTGCCAGCACTTGTCGCGGCTTTGGCATGATGGCCCAGATCGTCCAACAGCATTTGCATGCGCTGGCTTGCATTGTGGATTGTGGCACTGAGTTCGCTTGCATCTTCTCCGCTGGCCCCCGCTTGCAACAGCTCAGCCGCACCTTGGATCGCTGTTAAGGGCGACGTCAGCTCGTGCGCAACATGATCGGCATAGGCTTTCATCCCATCTGCACGGTTGTGCAGGCTTTCGCCCATCGCCATGACGCTGACCCCCAGCCTGCTAAGTTCTGGCGTACCGAAATGCGTAGGCGCCGCGACATCGCGCCCCGCTTTCATCGCACGGGCATAATCCGTCAGGCGATAAATCGGACGCAGCACCAAACGCCACAATAAAAACCCCAAGACGCCAGTGGCCACCACGCCGATCCAGCCGATCAACCATGCGGCTTCACCCCAGCCCAGAATGTTTCCCCATAGACGCAGGTATATGATGCCAAAAAGCGGCGACACCAGCACGGCCGCCAACGTGCCCCCAAGGACCAGCGCCAAAGGCGGGCGCCACTTTTGGCCAATGCGTTTTACAGGCCCGTGCATGCGCCCATCCTTATGCCGATGCCATGCACCGTTTCGATGGCGTCTGCACAGCCTGCTTTGGTCAATTTGGCACGCAGATTGCGCAAATGGCTGTCGAGCGTGCGATCACTTGCCCCTGCATGCCCATAAAGCGCATCTGTCAACGACGGGCGCGCATGGATACGTTCGGGGTTGGCGATCAGGTGGGCAAGGATATCCATTTCACGCGCTGTCAGTGTGACAGGGGTACCATGCACCAGACAAAGATGGCGGGTCGCATCCACGCTGATCACACCGCGCGCCACTGCGGCACCTGATGGCGCAACGGGTCGCGTCCGCTTGAGGATCGCAGCGATGCGCGCCACCAACTCGCGGGGCGAGAACGGTTTGGTCACGTAATCATCGCCGCCCAATTCGAACCCCAGTATCCGGTCGATTTCGTCTTGCCGTGCGGTCAGAAACAACACGGGTGTCGTGTCGTTTGTGCGCAGTTCGCGGCACACGGCCAATCCGTCCATCTCGGGCAGGCCGATGTCCAGCACGATCAGATCAAAGCGACCTGACCGGGCCTTGGCAAGCCCTTCGGCCCCATCGCCCGCCTCGCTGACCTCGTGACCAGCTTGCTGCAGCGTGATGCGCAAGACAGAACGGATGTGGGGGTCGTCATCGACGATCAAAAGATGTGCGGTGTTCATGGTGCGGTCGCAGTCTGTGTCATGTTCGCAAGGCTACGGCGCACCCGCCAATTGCGAAAGCCCCATTCGCGCCAATCGTTCGGCTGAAAGACACGCGGCACGCGATACGAAGAAACACATTCAGCCGACCAATTTGCGCCAAAACGGGCAGTCATGGCAGGCACCACGTCTTCAGACAAACCACAAAGTGCAAACGTATCGGGGTCTGTATGGCGACTAAGGTTATGCCTCGCAATCGCGGCATCAAAACTCACGAAAGCACAGACATACAAAACTGCCGCCGCCAATGCTCCTCCGCGCAGTAGCATCCACGCTGCGGGGTAGTCCCGCCACACTTGCCAAACCACGATGCACAGCCCCGACGCCACCAGCCCCATCCAAACATAAGCGGCAAGCCGCAACCGCGTTAGCCCATAGATGTCCACATATGTGTCCAGTCGCCAGACCGAAGCAGCCACCAACGCCAGTGTCTGTGCCAACCACAACAGCATCAACCAACGCAAAACAGGGCGTCCAGCAAGATGTGGGCGCGCAAGCACGGCAAACAGGCCAGCCAGCAACGCCGTGACCAAAAGCGGATAAGCCCCGCGATGCGCATAGGTCGCCGCAGTGATCCCATCGGGAAGACCAGCATCGCCGTATAGAAACAGGATATCCATTCCCGTCTGCACCGCAAACAGTGCATTAAAAGCCACCAGCGAACGCGCGACTGATTCCGCGTTGATAATCCCCTGACGACGCACAGTTGAACGCACAGGGCGGCGCGCGCGCAACCGTTCGCGCATTCCCCACGCGGCCAGCACAGGCCAAATCATAACGGCCAGCGCGATCCAGAACCACAAACGCCACATGTTCGGCGCAGGCGCTTGCCACTCTGCCAGATTGGCAAAGATGCGGTCGAGCACCGGGTTTGCGCCAATAAGCAACAGTGCAAAAATCACCGTCGTCCCCAAGGGCAAGGCCCACGCCATCACAAACGCGCGGACATCAAAAGGGCCGGGACGGGCATTGCCGAGCTGTCCTGCCGTTTTGATACCGCTTTGTGCACTATGCAACGGCGCAACCCACCACAGCCGCAACCCGCCGCGCAAAAAATCACCCCGCGATAATCCCGCAAGGGCGACCACGCACCCCGTCAGTCCGCACAATGCTATAAGGACAGACAAAGGTTGCACCAGTTCAATCAGTGGCAACACCGACAACACAGCCCCTGACGCGATCCCGACCCGCGCCTGCATACCAAGGCGGGGCCATGCCAAAGCCAGCCCCGCCATAACGATCACAAGCGCCAACAGCGCAAAGCTGATCGCAGGAACCGCTTGCCAGACCAACAGGTCTCCGGTTGCGATTAGGGTGATCAAAAGACCGGCTTTCATGCCATCGTGTTTGCGCCGCATCTGCTTGCCCTGTCCCGTCGTTTTAGGCGCATCCAACCACCACCCATCCTGCTTCATACGCAGCGGCACTCCGCGAAAAATCCTCGTTTCCATGATCTGTCCCTGTGACTTTGTTTTTGCTGATGGGACGAATGTGACAGGCGGTTGTGCAGCGCCTGACGCAAAGCTTGTGCAGAATTTGTGCAGGCCGTGACATCGCGGCACAGCTTGCCAAACCGCGCATGTCGTGCCACTTCCGTAGCCTACCCAAATCCGAAAGGATCGCCCGATGCATGCCACCCAAACGTCTTCTGTCGGTTCAAACACCGCCCAATTGCCGCAGGTCACCGAGCCTCGCAATCCAGGAATGGCGCTGGATATGGATTGGGTGAGGCGGGTTCAGGCCAACACTTCGGCCATCGAACGGCGATGCGCGACCCTTTCAGCGCGACGTTCGATCAAGAAAGATCATCAAGCGGCGTGGTTGCTGAAAGCGGTCAGCCTGATCGATCTGACAACATTGTCAGGGGACGACACCGAAGCCCGCGTGCAGCGCCTTTGCGCCAAAGCACGCCAACCAATACGGGCCGAAATGCTGGATGCGTTGGGGATGGACGGACTGACAACCGGTGCCATCTGCGTCTATCATGAAATGATCCCCGCCGCAGTCACCGCATTGCATGGCACTGGCATTCCCGTTGCTGCCGTGTCCACTGGTTTCCCGGCGGGTCTGTCCCCTTTCCCCCTGCGTCTGCAAGAGATTACCCAAAGCGTCGCGGCCGGAGCTGCGGAAATTGACATTGTGATATCGCGTCGCCACGTGCTCGAAGGCAATTGGCAAGCGCTTTATGAAGAAATGGCCCAAATGCGCACCGCATGCGGAGACGCCCAAGTCAAAGCGATCCTCGCCACTGGCGAGTTGGGATCTTTGCGCAACGTCGCGCGCGCGTCACTGGTTTGCATGATGGCAGGCGCGGATTTCATCAAGACATCGACCGGCAAGGAAAGCGTCAACGCAACCCTGCCCGTAACGCTGGTGATGATCCGCGCAATTCGCGACTATTTCGAAGCGACGGGATTTCGCGTTGGATACAAGCCCGCTGGTGGGATATCCAAAGCCAAAGACGCGTTGGTTTATTTGTCTCTGATGAAGGAAGAGCTAGGAGACCGCTGGTTGATGCCTGACCTGTTTCGGTTTGGTGCGTCATCATTATTGGGCGATATTGAACGCCAACTCGAACACCATTTGACCGGCGCCTATTCAGCTGGGTACCGTCACCCCATCGGGTGAGGCGGAATTTTAAGTAAAATTCCGGCCATTTTCTGTGTCAGAAAATGCCGCCCGGAACAGACCGAGGGACGACACCATGACCGTCAAGAACATCTTTGAATCCATGGACTACGGCGAAGCTCCCGAAGCTGCTGGCGACGCGTTAACGTGGCTTGCTGATCGCGGCCCCGTTTTCGGCCACTTTATTGACGGCAAATGGGGTTCAAAGCGTGATGACTTCGCATCAACAAACCCCGCCACGGGTGAAAAACTGGCTGGCGTCACAAAAGGCACGCCTCAAGAAGTGGCCACTGCGGTTGCAGCCGCCCGCGCCGCCCAACCCAAGTGGGCCAAGTCAGGCGGCCACGCCCGCGCCCGCGTTCTTTATGCCATCGCCCGCCTTATGCAAAAGAACGCGCGCCTTCTGGCCGTCATGGAAACGTTGGACAATGGCAAACCGATCCGCGAAAGCCGCGACATAGACGTGCCTCTCGCGATCCGCCACTTCTATCACCATGCTGGGTTTGCTCAGCTGATGGACACCGAATTGCCTGATCAAGCGCCGCTTGGTGTTTGCGGTCAGATTATTCCTTGGAATTTTCCCTTGTTGATGTTGGCCTGGAAAATTGCGCCAGCTTTGGCGATGGGCAACACAGTTGTCCTAAAACCCGCCGAATATACGTCTTTGACTGCTATGGTATTTGCTGAAATCTGCACCCAAGCCGGCGTGCCCCCCGGCGTCGTCAATATCGTCACAGGAGACGGCGAAACCGGCGCAGCGCTGGTCGCCTCTGATGTCGACAAGATCGCCTTTACCGGGTCCACCGCAGTTGGCCGTCACATCCGCCAAGCCACTGCTGGCACGGGCAAGGCGCTGACCTTGGAATTGGGCGGCAAGTCCCCCTACATTGTGTTTGACGATGCCGACATTGATTCCGCGGTCGAAGGTCTGGTGGACGCGATCTGGTTCAATCAGGGGCAAGTCTGTTGCGCAGGCTCGCGCCTGTTGGTGCACGAACCCATTGCTGAAACCTTCTATGCTAAATTGCGCTCCCGCATGGATCGTTTGCGCGTGGGCGACCCCCTCGACAAATCCATCGACGTCGGCGCTATTGTGGACCCTGTTCAGTTGGGTGCGATCTCCAAAATGGTTGCTGGCAATACCGCAGGCACCACCTATCAACCCGACACCGCGCTACCTGCGACGGGAAGTTTCTATCCCCCGACCCTTATCACGGGCCTCAACACCGCCGACACGTTGATGCAGGAAGAAATCTTTGGCCCGGTCCTTGTCTCCACCACCTTCCGCACCCCTGCCGAAGCGGTGGAATTGGCCAACAACACCCGCTACGGCCTTGCGGCATCGGTCTGGAGCGAGAACGTCAACCTTGCCCTCGATATTGCGCCTAAACTTGCAGCAGGCATCGTTTGGGTGAACGCCACCAACCTCATGGATGCATCCGCCGGCTTCGGTGGCGTGCGCGAAAGCGGCTTTGGGCGCGAAGGCGGTTGGGAAGGGTTGCAAGCCTATACCAAGCCAAAGACCACACCCAAGCCTTTGAAACCCATCGCCACATATGCAGGCAAAGGCGGCCCAACCGATGCGCTGGACCGCACCGCCAAACTGTACATCGGCGGCAAACAAGCACGCCCCGACAGCGGATATTCCCGTAACGTCTATGGCAAAAACGGCGCACTGCTGGGGCAATCCAGCCTCGCCAACCGCAAAGACCTGCGCAACGCAGTAGAAGCCGCACATGCCGCAAAAGGCTGGAGCAAAACCACAGGCCACCTGCGCGCACAGATCCTGTATTACATTGCAGAAAACCTGTCAGCCCGCGCTGACGAATTCAGCAAACGGCTTGACGCCCTACAAGGCGGAAAATCCGGCAACAAAGAAGTCGAGGCCTCGATCCAACGCCTGTTTACCTACGCAGCATGGGCCGACAAATACGACGGGGCCGTCAAAGGCGTTCCCATGCGCGGCGTCGCACTGGCCATGAACGAACCCATTGGCGTTATCGGGTGTCTTTGCCCGGACGAGGCGCCATTGTTGGGGTTGATATCGCTTGTTGCGCCCGCCATCGCGATGGGCAACCGGATGGTTCTGGCCGCGTCAGACCCTTTCCCATTGGCCGCCACTGATTTTTACCAAGTTCTCGACACATCTGACGTTCCCGCCGGGGTGGTCAATATTTTGACCGGTGATCACACCGACCTTGCGCCGCACATCGCGAAACACTTGAACATCGACGCGGTTTGGTCGTTCTCGGGCGCGGATGTCTCGAAGACCATCGAACAAGAGGCGGCGGGAAATCTAAAGCGCACATGGGTCAATAACGGCCAAGCGCGCGACTGGTTCAGCACCGCAGGCGAAGGCAAAGCGTTCTTGCAAGCCGCCACACAGACCAAAACCATCTGGGTGCCCTATGGCGAATAGGCCTGTGATTTAGGTTTGGTGCCGCCTTGCCGTTCTTAGGTAAAAACAAGCTGATGGGCCAAACGCTTGCTTTGTTTGAGCCGCCCGGCCCGGCATGACCCAAAACCTAACGACGGTCTGAAGGTTCGCTTGACCGAAACACGTTCGCAAACAATAACCCACGCGTCCACCGCAATATCACGCAAGCCGAAGGGAAATTGGCCAAGCCAACCGCCCCCTTCAGCATGTCGTGTGCGCAGCACGCATTTGGGTCAATCGGTGTCTGTGTCCGCAAGGCCGACGGGTTTTCCGACAACCACAAAGTGCAGTTGATCCGGGTTCAACAACGTGCCCGCCACACGGCGCACATCGTCCAGCGTGACGGCGTCAACCTTTTCGTTGCGGGTGGCGATGTAGTCGATGGGAAGCCCCAACATCTGCATACCGACCATGATCCGCGCGATCGGGCCATTACCGTTAAACCGCAACGGATAAGCGCCAGTGATATAAGTCTTGGCCCCGATCAGTTCTTCTTCGGTGATACCTTCGTTTGCGGCGCGTGCCCATTCGTCGCGGATCACGTTTACGGCTTCGGCGATGCTATCGTTGGCCGATGCCACCTGCCCCTGCACGGTTTCCGCATAATCCTGCGGTACAAGAAAGGACGACACGCCATAGGTCAGCCCCCGCTTTTCGCGCACTTCAGTCATCAGGCGGCTTTCAAAGCCCCCGCCGCCCAGCACTCGATTTAGCACATTGGCCGCAAAGAAATCCGGATCGTCCTGCGCGATGCCGTTCTGGCCAAAGATCGCAACAGACTGCGGTGTTTCAAACTCGACAACGGTTGTGCCGCCTTCGATCGTGACCGCGGCCGGTTTTGGCATTGGCGCGCCGGTTTCGGGCAGATCACCCAACAACGTATCAAGCATCACACCCAGCTCTTGTGGTGTGATGTCGCCCACAGCACCGACATAAATCCGGTCTTTGGCAAACACGGCCTTGTGTGCGGTCACAATATCATCGCGGTTCAGCGCCGTAACGGATTCAATCGTGCCCTCATAGGCGGTCGCATAAGGGTGATCGCCATAGGTCATCGCGTCAAAGGTCAAGCGCGCGATTTCGTTGGGGTCTTTTGCGTCAGCGCGTCGCCCCGCCAGCACCTGTTCGCGCACCCGTTCTAGGGCGGTGTCGGCAAAAGTTGGTTCGATGATCGACTTGCGCAGTAATTCCAGCGCGTCTGCCCGGTTCTCAGATAAAAATCTGGCGGAGACTGATAGGGAATCGTCGCCCACATCATAGCCAAAGGACGCGGCCAAGCTTTCTTGCGCACGCGCAAAGCCACGGGCGTCCAGATCACCAGCACCTTCTTCCAAAAGTCCTGTCATCAGGTTGATCGCACCGCGCTTGCCAGCGGCATCAAGGGACGCCCCGCCGCGAAAGCGCATTTCCAGCGCCATAAAGGGTATTGATGGTTCGCGCACCAACCATGCGGTGATACCGCCGGGGCTTACGACTTCTTCGATTTTCACTTCGGCACGGGTGGGCAAAGCGGCAGCGACTGCCACCGCAAAGATCATCACAAAACGCATCATTGGCTAATCTCCTTTTGCGTTTCGGGGCGGGTCAGCCACCCGGTCACCGATGCATCGCGGTTCAACACGGAACGCGCCGCTTGCATGATGTCTTCGGGCGTTACGGCTTGTAAAACCCCGGGCCATTTCTGAACGTCGTCGATCCCAAGACCCACCGCCATTGCCGCCCCATAGCGCCGCGCGATCCCGTCCACGTTATCGCGTTCGTAAATCTGGCTGGCACCCAGTTGGTATTTGATACGTTCCAATTGTTCAGCATCGACGCCGTCCACAAGGAATTGCGCCAGAACTTTATCCATCGCGTCCTCGCCTTCTTGGAGGGTCAGGCCGGGGGCTGGCACAACCACCACATCAAAGGTCGTGTCGTCCACCGAAGTCCCGCGATAAAACGCGCCGGAAAACGTTGCGATCTGTTCGTCAAATTGCAGCTTTTCGGTCATATAGCTGGTCTGCCCACCGCCCAAAACTTCGGCCAAAAGCGTCAGCGCAGCGGCCGCTGTTTGGTCACCCGGATCGCGTTCAGGGGCAAGGTACGAGCGGCTGACATATTCTTGCGCCACCCGCGCATCCCGAAAAATCACCCGGCGTTCTGCCGTTTGCGGAGGCTCTTCCGAACGCAGGCGTTCTGGCAAATCTGGGTTCGGAGGGATCACGCCATAATAGGTTTCGGCCAAGGCTTTTACGTCTTCCGCGTCCACATCACCGGACACAACAAGGATCGCATTGTTGGGATAATAGTAGGTATTATAGAACCCCAAAGCATCCGCTTTATCGAGCGTTTCCATTTCATGCATCCACCCGATGATCGGCACGCCATAGCGATGGTTCAGATATTGCGCCGCGTTCATCTGTTCACCAAACAACGCACGCGGGTTGTTTTCGGTGCGTTGGTTGCGTTCTTCGATGATCACGCGGCGTTCTGTTTCGACGTTCTGATCGGTGAAATTGATGTTGCGCATCCGGTCGGATTCCATGCGCATCATCAATTCAAGCCGGTCGGCCGCGACGCGTTGGAAGTAGGCAGTGTAATCATAGCTGGTAAACGCATTGTCACGCCCACCATTGGCGGCCACGGTTGCCGACAATTCACCATCGGCCAGCGTATCTGTCGCTTTGAACAGCAAGTGTTCCAAAAAGTGCGCCACGCCGGACGAACCGACAGGTTCATCCGCGGATCCGGCACGATACCAAACCATGTGCTGCACAACTGGGGCTCTGTTGTCTTCGACGACAACGACTTGCATTCCGTTCTCTAGCTCAAAGGTTGTGACCCCGTCCTGTTCGGCCTGCGCCGCGGCGGGCGCAAGCGTAACAGAAAGGGCAAAAGCAGCCAAAGCGGCGCGCATACGTGTCATGGTAAAATCCAATTCATCAAGCGGTGTCGGACTAAAGATACTCTGCCACGCGCAGGCTTCAAGAAGGGCTAGCAGCTTTGTGAGGGTCACGCGCAGATGCAGCGGCCCATCTTTGTTATGGCGCAGATGGGGTCGGCACACCCGCGCGGCGGAATTCGTCAGCAACAGGACCGGGACGAAGCGATTGGCGGCGATACGCGCGCGCATAGGTGTCTTCCTGAATGATGCGGATCTGCGAAAAGCGAGCTTGGCGTTTGCGGAACTTAGCGTCGGCCTCGGCCAAAGTGGCCCGGATATTTGCTTCGCGTCCAAAACGGCTTGCGTAGTTGACAAGCGTCCCATCGACACCCGGAACCGGCGCATTCGGAGAGGTCGCCTGACCACCCAATTCGGCCACGGCGTCTTCTAGGGGGCGTTGATCTGTTCGGTTAAATCCACCCGGTGTCGGCGTTGGCAACGCAGAAAAGCTTTCAGGTTCTTGGAGCGGTTTATTCGGCACGATCAGGAAATCATCCGGCCCCTCGCCTCGGTTTTGAACCTCGCGCAGGCCTTTGCTCTCGCATGCAGCAAGAACAGTGACGGCTATCAAGGCACAGACGATCAGACGCATTTACGAAACTCTCCTCATTTGGGCCGCATTATCGCAGCTTGGGCCAGCTTGTCACGCACCCTTTTTGCGCGGCTTGTCCTCTTGCCCAAAGATCACAAGGCTTATCGCTCCGACAAAGATAAAGATATCGCCAACATTATATACGGTTGGATTGTTTAACCCGCAGCAAGATGTGTTCAAAAAGTCGAGAACATACCCATAGATGAAACGATCCAGAACGTTGCCCAACGCGCCGCCGATCAGAAACCCGGCCCCCATATTCGCCAAGGGAGGTTGCGGTACACGCCATGCCCAAACGAGCACAAGTAAACATATGACAATCGCTAACGCGGCGAGCACCCAGACCGGCAAAGAACCGCTGAACAGGCCAAAGTTGATACCTCGGTTTTCACCATAGGAAAATCGGATGATCGGTGGCAGAACGTCCATAGTTCTGCTGCCATTGATACCCATCATATGGATGACCACGTATTTCGACAGTTGGTCGAGCGCAAAGGCCAAAAAGGCCGATATCCAAAGAAGTTTCATAGCCGCCTTAATGCCTGAAATGACGCATGCCGGTAAAGACCATAGCAAGGCCTGCTTCGTCTGCCGCAGCAATCACTTCGTCATCACGCATCGACCCGCCCGGCTGGATCAGAGCGGTTGCGCCCGCTTCGGCAGCCGTCACAAGACCATCCGCGAAAGGAAAGAACGCGTCAGATGCCACCACAGATCCGTTAGTCAAAGGTGCGGGCAAGCCCATGGCTTCGGCCATATCCTGCGCTTTGCGCGCCGCGATACGGGTGCTGTCCACACGGCTCATTTGCCCGGCACCGACGCCAACTGTCGCGCCATCTTTGACGTAGATGATCGCATTGGACTTTACGTGTTTCGCAACGGTCCAAGCGAACAACAGATCGGCCAATTCTTGCTCAGAAGGCTGGCGTTTGGTCACGACTTTCAGATCATCGCGCGAAATCCGCCCGACGTCTTTGTCCTGCACCAAGAACCCGCCCGACACTTGTTTCACCGCAACAGCCGCAGCGGCGGGATCCGAAAGCCCATCTGTCGTCAGCAAACGCAGGTTCTTTTTCTTGGCGAACACCGCGACAGCGTCAGCATCTGCGCCGGGGGCGATGACGACTTCGGTGAAAATGCCACTGATGGCTTCGGCCGTTGCGCCATCAAGGGGTTGGTTCAGTGCAATGATCCCGCCAAACGCGCTGGTGCGGTCGCAATCAAACGCACGGGTATAGGCCTGTTCCAAGGAGTCCCCCGTTGCAACACCACAAGGGTTGGCGTGTTTGATGATCGCGCAAGCAGGGCCTTGGCCCGCAAATTCGCTGACCAGTTCAAAGGCCGCATCCGTGTCGTTGATGTTGTTGTAGGACAGTTCTTTGCCTTGGTGTTGGGTCGCGGTGGCGACACCGGGGCGCGCAGCACCATCCGTATAAAACGCAGCCGCCTGATGCGGGTTTTCGCCGTAACGCAAGGTTTGCGCCAAAGTGCCTGCAAAAGCGCGGCGGCGTGGTGTTTCGGGCACTTCGCCTGCCATCCAAGTGCTGACAGCCGTGTCATAGGCCGCAGTTCGTGCATAAGCCGTCTGTGCCAGACGCTGGCGCAAAGCATAAGATGTTTTGCCCCCCTGTGCCGCCAATTCCGACAGGACGGCGTCGTAATCCTGCACATCCACAACCACGGTCACAAACCCATGGTTCTTGGCCGCAGAACGGATCATCGCTGGTCCGCCGATGTCTATGTTTTCGATAACTTCACCATAGGGCGCGCCCTTGGCAACGGTTTCTTCGAACGGATAAAGGTTCACGACCACCAGATCGATCGCGCCGATGCTGTGTTCTTCCATAGATGCGACGTGATCGTCATTGTCGCGCAACGCAAGCAAGCCACCATGAACAACCGGGTGCAGCGTCTTGACGCGGCCATCCATCATTTCGGGAAAACCGGTGACATCCGCCACATCGCGCACGTTCAGCCCTGCCTCGCGCAATGCACGTGCCGTACCGCCGGTGCTTAGCAGTTCGATGCCCTGTCCTGCGAGGGCTGTGGCAAATTCCAACAGGCCAGTTTTGTCGGATACAGAAATCAACGCGCGACGCACGGGGGTCAGGTCAGTCATGGGGGCAGCACTCCTAGTTCAGTCGTAGATGTCGGGCGGATCATCCCGATTAAGATCGCGGATGCCCATGGCAGTTTCCTGCGCTTTGGACAAGGACCAGCGAACACGCATCGCATATCCCAACGTGCGTCCCGACAGTACAATCTGCTGGCTCGCACGCGGCTTTAGGCGGCCCGTTTCCAGATAAACGCTTGGTTCCAAACGCAAATCCTGCGCGCCATCATGGCGGAACACCCAAATTTCGCCACTTTTGAGCGCCATCGATACGGCAGACCCGCCCATATCAAGTTCTGCGTCCACCTCTGGATGAAGGTGAAAGCGTAAATCAAAGGGGATTCCCGCCAGTTTTTTGGCATCCATCACCTGATCAAAGCGACGCTGTTCGTGATCTTCCAGCGCCAACAACATGTCTTCGCCCGCCATGCCGCGCCCATCAAAAGTCAATTCCAGCTGACGTGCATGGGTCAAGCCGTGGGTGCGCACATAGCCGTTGTGCCCCCCCTGAAAGCGCAGGCCATCCGGTGCGTGGCTGACTTCGATTGGGACGTGATTAGGCGCGTCGATCAATACTTCACTAGCTCTGGCACGACCCGAATCCCCCAGCCGCGCGCTGGAGTACCCATCCAGCGTCAACGCAGAATGAGAAGGGGTAGCACGCCCAGCACGCCGCCAATCCGCACCAAAACTGACGCCTGAGCCACAATTCACAATAACAGGCCGCCGCCCGGACGTTACCTCAAATGCGAGGGTCGAGGCATGCGCATTTTGGCTGGCAGCTGACGCTGGTGGAGTTGCCGCATCAATGATCACACTGGTTCGTCCAGCGCTCAGCCGGGCATAACCCATCGACAAGCCATCTGGTTGCCGTTTTTTCACGCCAGACGCAGCAAGAGCCGTATCAAGCCAACCTTCTTGCCCGCGTCCGCCCCCATGAAAGCGCGCCAAGCCGCCATCGGAATGGCGCAAGGTGCGCAGCGTCGGCGCGATGCGTTCGATTGCTGCTGTATGCGCGTCCGGCACATCCTTTTGCGCATCTTCCAATGCAGCAGCAGCCCAAGTGAGCAAGGTAAAGACTTCTAGCAATTCTTCGGGATTGCGGGTGGTCAAACCACCCTGCTCGTCAATTTGTTCTGCGCACTCACGTGCTAGAGCGGTCACCGCAGGCGGGGCCAACCCTTCCATGCCCTCAAGCGACAAACCGGCGTAAATCAAGCCGGTCAACGCCTCAAAACGCGGCAAACCCGGTGCCGCGGCGTGCCAACGTTTCGACAAGAACATCGTCTGTTGTGCCAGCGACAGGTAAAATGATTCCGCCTCAGATGCTTCTTGGCCACGCAACATGAACAGCGCATGGTTGATCCAACGGATCAAACGACGCCCCGTCAGATCAGGTGTCCAGCCGGGCCCGCGCCCTTTGCCATAGCGTTCGATCCAGTCCCACAACCAGCGTTGGCCTGCCTCGCGCGTTGATGAATCACCAACTGCGGCCAGATCGTCCATCCATGCAAAACCATGCAGGGCTTCTTCAAAGGCGAAGTCAGGTGCATCGACATCCCAAAGCGCGACACCCGGTGCCTCGATCAATGCGCCTGCAAACAAATAATTGCCCGCCACCAACTGCCGCCCACGCGCAAAACTGCCGATCGTGCGCGGTTCGGGGGCGGATACAAATGCGGTTGCAGCACGGGCCCTTGTGGTGCGGGCGGCGTGCCATCGGTTTAAAAACCGGGCTTTGCGTGCGGAGAACCCTTGCAGGGTGGTCATTGGAACTGCCTCGATGCGTCTGATGCGCTATTACGGCGCACCATAGCTTGGCCTGATCCTCAAGTCACGCAATCTCAGTCTGTTTTGCGCAGACAGGCCACATAGAAACCGTCCATATGGCCAAGTTCCGCCCACAGGTCGGGACGTAATCGCAGGCCGCCTTCTTCGGTGATCCAGTCGGAATCGATGCCGGGACGATCCAAGGCCGTGCGATCGACGCTAAGATTTGAATGGCGCTCCAGTGCCTCTTCGATTTGCACTTCGCCCTCGTCCGGCAGCAGCGAACAGGTGCAAAACACCAGACGTCCGCCGGGTTTCAGCAAGGTCAGCGCGTGATCAATCATGCGCGATTGCAAATCGATCAACATCCCGAATTCCGAGCCATCCTTGGCGAACGGCAGATCAGGGTGACGGCGAATCGTGCCTGTCGCCGAACAGGGGGCATCCAGCAAAATCGCATCATATTGGCCTGAAATGTCGAACACGTCGGCCACTTCGGTCTGCGCAGACAGCCCTGTGCGAATAAGGTTTTGCGACACCCGTTCCATCCGCCCGTTCGAAATATCCACCGCTGTAACGGTTGTACCGCTGGCAGCCAGTTGCATCGTTTTGCCGCCGGGGGCCGCGCACAGGTCCAGCACGGTTTCGCCCTTTTGCGCATCCAAAACGCGCGCAGGCATTGCCGCGGCCGCATCCTGCACCCACCAATCGCCCGCATTAAAGCCCGGAAGGGCCGACACCTGACCGGCATCTACCAACCGCACGGACCCTGAGGGCAACACCGTTCCGCCCGTCGCCTTGGCGACCGCCTCGGGATCGGACTTGGCAGTCAAATCAAGCGGAGTGGCCGCAAAGAACGCTGTTTCCATGCCGCCCACCGCCTCGGCGCCCCATGCTTGCACAAACGGTTTGCGCAGCCACGACGGCAGACGCGGCGTGCGCAATGTTGGCCATTGTTCCGGCCCTTTGTCGGCAACTTTTCGCAGCACCGCATTGACCAATCCCTTTAAGTGGCCATAGCGCTTGTGCTTGGAAATGATGGTGACCATGGCGTTCACGACCCCATGCGCGGCCTCGCCCTGACACAGCTCATACGTCCCGATGCGCAGCGCGTTGCGCACTGTGGTGTCGGGATATTTCTGCAAATGACGCTGCAACAGGCGGTCGATGCGTTCCATGCTGCGCAGGGTTTCGGTTGCAAGGCGTTGCGCGCGGGCGCGGTCTGCCGGCGCCAGACGGTCCAGCGCACCTGCACCGATCACTTCGGACATTAACTTGCCCTCGCCCATGATCTGATCCAGCAAAAAGATCGCGCTGCGCCGCGCGGGCAGGCCAATGTCGCTCATGCTTGTCCTCGTTGATGATGCCGCACCCGCTTGCCGGGGCTAAGTTCGGGCGTATATCAAGGGTCAAGCTGTTAAGGAAGCGACCATGTCACAGAACGATCCAGACCTGCCCCCCGCCGCCCAACGCGCTTTGGCCGAGGCCGAAGACCGCCGCAAAGCTGCCAAAGCGCTGGAGCTACCCACAGAATTGGGCGGACGCGATGGGCCAGAACCCGTGCGATTTGGCGATTGGGAGAAAAAAGGGATCGCAATCGATTTTTAAAAGCCCTGTATGGCGTCAATAACGGGTGCGCACTCAAAGCGGCTATTGCGACATAAAACATCTCAAAATACAGTTCGCCGACTGTAACCGTCGGAGCTGTCCATGAAATTTCTTTCGCTTGTTTTGGCTTTGGTCATGTTTGTGACCATCCCACTGTCTTCGGTTGCGGCAAATGAAGATCTATCAAGGCTGTCAGACGAACAGGTAAGAGAGCTGCTTTTGGGCATGCTGGAAGAGCCGGAAGCAGAACCCGAACCGGCATTTAACCCGGCGGAAACGGCCTATCGCATTCAACAAAAGTTCACCAAAATCCACGCCCGAGCAAGTGAGATTTTGGGAGCGTACCGAGAGCTGCCAAGTCTGCCCGGAGCATGGTGGGACAAGATGACAAATGGGCGTGATGGGCGTTCATTTGGCATATTTGTCCTGACCTTTCTGTTCTGCGTGGGTGTTGGCTTGGTGGCCTCCACGTTCACACGACGCAGGCTGAACCAGATCGCCGCTCAGGATACGCAGGCAACATCGCACGCCCAAAAATTCGGAGGCCGCATTGTACGCCACTTGATAAGCGTTCTTGTTTTGGTGGTGACGGCCACTGTTTGCTTCTTTGTTTTCTATGCCTCTGATCCAAGGGATCGAACATTGTTCTTTTTCTATCTTGCGGCGGTCACAATCATTCATTTTGTGACGGGTGCCAGCCGGGCGATGTTTGAACCAAGAGATGGCGCATTGCGCATTCCAAACATGACGGACCGTGACGCGGGTGGGTTCCACCGGTCAATTTTGACTGCAACTGCCTTTGGCGCATTTGGGTTCTTTTCCTGTGCATCCTTTGCGGCCATTGGAATAAACGGCGATGTGCATGATCTTTTGCTTTTGATCGTCGGGTTGGTGACGACGCTGCTTTTAACTTACGCAGTGTGGCGCCATGCCGACGCGATTTCGAATGACATTCTGACAGGCACACCAAACCCGTCTTTGCTGCGCATGCAGATTGCCCGGTTTTGGCCGATGATCACGTGTTTTGCGATCCCGGCCATGTTCTTTGGCTTGTCGATGAGTGTCTTTCTTGGCGGTTTGCCGCTTTATGGCGCGGCATTGATTTCGGTTGCCATTATGATCTTACTGCCCATCGGCGAGGCCGCATTGTCACGTGCCGTGACCCGGTTGAATGGCACCAACCAAATTTCGATGTCGATTGTGGCCCGTATTTCCAGAATAGTACTGCTGTTTTTGGTCATCGTCATTCTGGCGACTTCATGGCGGGTCAACCTGTTAGCCACGGGTGATGATGGGTTAAGTTCGCAGGTGTTCAAGGCTCTGACCAACATCACCGCAATGATCGCGGTTGCTTACGCAGTTTGGCAGGTCATTCGGGTGTTTGTGGATCAGAAAATCGCGGAAGAAGACGCGCTTTACAAAGAACAAGCCGGGTTAGGAGACAACGAAGAGGTCGAAGAAATCGGCCTTGGAATGAGCCGTATGCGCACCCTACTGCCGCTTTTGCGCCGCGCGGCGATGATTATTCTGTTTACGCTTGTGACGTTGGTGTCGCTGTCGTCGCTTGGGGTAAACACAGGCCCATTACTGGCGGGTGCAGGCGTTGTTGGGCTTGCCGTTGGGTTTGGCTCACAAGCCTTGGTCAAAGACGTGGTCAGCGGATTTTTCTTTCTGCTGGAAGACGCATTTCGCTTGGGTGAATATATCGACATCGGCAAGGCAAAGGGGTCGGTCGAAGCCATCTCGGTACGGTCGCTGAAACTAAGGCATCATCGCGGCGCTTTGAACACGGTTCCTTTCGGATCGATCGACGTCATCGAAAACTTCAGCCGCGATTGGGCGATTATGAAGCTGAAAGTACGCGTGCCGTTTGAAACGGACCTAAATTTGGTGCGCAAACTTTTAAAGAAAGCCGGTCAGGAACTTTCAGAAGTTGACGCGATCAAGGATGATTTCCTTCAGCCTTTCAAAGCCCAAGGGGCCGTGGAAGTGGATGATTACGGCTTTGTCATTTCGACCAAATTCATGTCAAAACCCGGCAAGCAGTTCGTCATCAGACGCTATGCTTTCCAAGCGATGCAGGATGCGTTTGAAGAAAACGGCATTCCATTCTCGCGACCCCGCGTGCGGGTTGTAATTGATGGCGACAATGACCAAAGCGACCCAGCGCGCGCAGCCGCAGGTGGCGCAGCATTGACGACGTCGACCCCTTAAAACGCGTGAATTCTATATTCTATGTTGCGTTGGGGGTCGTCACGAATTGCGCATGCTTTGGCGACAAAGCTGCCTTTGGAAATACCGCGCCGGGGTTCTATCGCAGACGGAACATCGCGCTGTCGCCCGCGCCCCGGTCCGACGTGAACTTGATCTGCCCATCGGCGCTTGCCTGTACTTCTTGGCAATTATAGCCCAGCGCGTCGCCGCCCCAAAACAAATCACGGCAGAAAAAACCACCCTGCCAAGACCAAGATCCCTCGATATCCCAAAGGGATCCGCGTCCTTCGATTTGCCCATCCGGCGATACGGTCAGCTTGACCATCGGGCGCGTTAACGTCTTGCCGTTTATAAGGCGCACAAACTGCCCCTGATCCTCGATCTTGACCAAGTCGGCCCAAGCGGGCGCTGCCATCGTCACCGCAACTGCGGCCATCATTACCAAACGCATGGGGCACACCCTTTCCAAAAGACGCATACAATAGCTACGCGCCGTTCGACCGTTTGGTTCACTTGTCGATGAAATTTTGCAAAGCGGCCTTAGGCCTTGAGGCCAAGCACATCCAGCATGTCGTATTCGCCCGGCACCTGATCCAGCGCCCAAAGCGCTGCCTTTAGCGCACCTTTGGCAAACAACGCCCGGTCCGTCGCCATGTGGCGCAGCACGATCCGCTCACCAGGGCCCGCGAATAGCACATCGTGTTCGCCCACAATGTCGCCACCGCGAATGGCGCTGAACCCGATATCGCCGCGCTTGCGTGCGCCGGTGATGCCGTCACGACCTGAATCGCTGACCTCAGACAACGTCACGCCGCGCCCCTCGGCGGCGGCCTCGCCCAACATCAACGCCGTGCCTGACGGCGCGTCGACTTTGTGGTGGTGGTGCGCTTCGATCACTTCGACATCGAAATCTTCGTCCAATGCGGCGGCCACTTGTTTGGTCAATTGCACCAACAGGTTCACCCCAAGGCTCATGTTGCCAGCGCGCACAATGGCGCAGTGACGCGAGGCCGGTTCCAACTGCGCGATTTGCGCGTCGGTCATGCCTGTGGTGCCGATAATATGCGCCGCGCGGGCTTGCGCCGCGGTATGAGACAAAGCAATCGTTGCTTCAGGCGCCGTGAAATCAATCACTGCACGTGCTTTTGACATGGGTTCCAACGGATCATCCCAAACCAGCGCCCCAACGGCTTGCCCGCCCATTGCCTCGCCTACATCCCGGCCGATCCAATCGTGACCTGGGCGTTCTAAGACACCAACCAACCGCATCGCATCGCTGTCCAATACCGAACGGATCAGCATCTGACCCATACGGCCCGACGCCCCTGCAATCACAATTCCTGGCAATTCTGACATGATCTGGCCCTCGCTTGGCAATTTCCCGCTGTCCTAGCGCGTGTGGCACCGCTTGGCAAAGGGCCAATCCCCCACTAGATGGGTCTTATGGCTAAGAACAAATTCCCCGAGGGCGGTGGCCCGTCTCAACGACAACTGCGTGTGGCTGAACTGGTGCGCCGGACTTTGTCCGAAGTGCTGGCGCGCGGCGATGTGCATGATGTGGACCTCAACCGTCTGTCGATCACGGTGGGCGAAGTGCGCACGTCACCTGATCTTAAGATCGCGACGGCCTATGTGCTGCCTTTGGGCGGCGACGGGCGCGACGAGGTGTTAAAACTGCTGGCCCGCAACAAGGGCGAGCTGCGCCGCTTGGTATCCAAGAAAATGGCGTTGAAACATTCGCCCGATCTGCGCTTTCAACTGGACGAGACCTTTGACCGGATGGATGAAACCCGCCGGATGCTGGAACAAGACGACGTGCGCCGGGACACCGAAGCGTGATCCGCGCCGCCCTCTTTGCGCTTTTGGCATGGAGCGCGCCAGCATTGGCAGCAACGTGCGAAAACGTCCAGTATAGTGGCAAGGGGTATGCGATTTGCACTGTTGATCTGACCTCAGAAGACCTGCGTTTATTTCTTTATGACGAAGACGACGCGGTTTTGGGCCAGTTCGGTGCAGTCGACCGCGCCTTGGAAAAAAATGGCGAAGAACTGAGTTTTGCCATGAACGCCGGTATGTATCACAGCGACCGTGCGCCGGTTGGCCACTATGTCGAGAACGGCACTGAGATCATGCGCGTGATCCCAAACGCCGGCCCCGGCAATTTCGGCCTGCTGCCCAATGGGGTTTTTTGCATCCGCCAAGGGCGCGCTGACGTGATTGAGACGCTCAAATACGTGGACGAGGCCCCCGACTGTACGTATGCCACCCAATCCGGCCCTATGTTAGTCATCGACGGCGCGCTGCATCCGCGTTTTTTGGAAGACAGCACCTCGCGTTTCACCCGAAACGGCGTGGGCACTAGTGCGGATGGGAAAACTGCTTTCTTTGCGATTTCGCGTGGCCAGGTGACATTTCATGAATTCGGCAGCCTGTTTCGCGACCATCTGGAAACGCCCAATGCGCTGTTCTTGGATGGCAATATTTCGCGGCTTTATGCGCCCGATTTAAGCCGAAACGATATCGGCTTTTCTTTGGGGCCGATCGTCGGAACCGTCGTTTCCACCAATTGACAAAGCGGTAGGCCGCGCGATAGGCGGCAGCTCTTGTCCGACATCAAAAAAGGTATCCCATGGGACGCACACGCAAAGGGCGCGACATTTCCGGCTGGCTGGTCATCGACAAACCTGCTGGGCCGACTTCGACTGCGATCGTGAACAAAGTCCGCTGGGCGTTTGGCGCAAAGAAAGCGGGCCATGCAGGCACGCTTGATCCTGACGCAACGGGCGTTTTGGCCGTGGCTTTGGGTGAAGCGACAAAAACTGTCCCTTATATTACCGACGCGCTAAAGGCTTACAGCTTTACGGTTCGGTTGGGGCAAACGACAAACACCGACGATGCCGAAGGGCAAGTCACTGCCTCTTCGGATGCGCGCCCGACGGATGATGAAGTCAAAGACGCCCTTGGCGCTTTTGTCGGTGACATTATGCAAGTGCCACCGCAGTTTTCAGCCGTAAAAATCGACGGCGAGCGCGCCTATAAACGTGCGCGCGACGGTGAAGACATGGAAATTGCCGCCCGTCCACTTTGGGTCGAAGAACTTGTGATGACTGCCCGGCCAGACGCCGATCACGTCACGTTGGAAATGACCTGCGGTAAGGGCGGTTATGTGCGTTCTATTGCGCGCGACTTGGGCGAGGCGCTGGGATGTTATGGCCATGTGCGCGAACTGCGCCGCATTTGGTCCGGTCCTTTTGACGTCGAAAACGGCCTGACCATGGATCAAATCGAAGCAATGGCTCAAACGCCCGAGCTCGACACGCATTTGCGCCCCGTCGCTGATGGGCTTGTCGACTTGCCTGAACTGCGCGCTACCACAGAAGGTGCAACGCGCCTGCGCAACGGCAACCCTGGCATGGTTTTGGCATCTGATGTCGAATACGGAGACGAGGCCTGGGCCTCGCTTGATGGCATTCCAGTCGCCGTTGGGCGCTATAAAGCGGGCGAATTACACCCTGCACGGGTTTTTAACCTCTGACTTTAACGACAATTGTTTCAATGCTGCGTCCCGAACAGGGGCACGCAGGCTTTTGCCGTGGCGTCAAACCAGCCCAATGTTACAGAATCCGCGTCCGACGTCATCGCTTCGTGAGGGGGGGTACTCGACCGCAGCAATACCCCTCATCTCTAGTCCAGCCAGCAACTGACCAGCAAAAGACAGTTCACATATTCGGAGACGAAAGATGACACAGATTACACTTCGCAACGTTACCATCGTTTTAGCTGCCGGCGCATTTGCCACCATCGCATTCGACGCGTTCGGCAAAGGGCTCGCCCCGCTGTTCGGCTATGCCAAACTGGCACCTGTCGGGCTTGCCAGCTCGACTCTTAAATCCGTCTTTGGCGCGTCCCCAAAAGGCGCCGCAGACTTGCTGCATGCCATCACTGGGCTGGTCTTTTATGCCGTCGGCTATTTCGCTATCGCCCGCCCAATTCAATTGGCAATCCTGCCGCGCCTACCTTGGGTCGTGACGGCAGCCGCCTACGGCGTCGCGCTTTGGGTCTTTGCCCTTTACATCATGGCCCACCTTGTTGCCGGCATGCCCGCATTCCTCGGATGGACTGGAATCACATGGGTCGCCCTATGGGGTCACATCGTCTATGCCCTCGTCGCCGCTGCGATCATGGAAGCCAAGGGGGCCGTTCTTGTCCCCCACGGCAATGATACCAACGCCGCTGCGATGGCCTGAACAAGCGCTCGCCAAGACTAAAACCTCCACTCACGGAGCGCTTGAGGTCGCCCGGAATTTCCGGGCGGCCTTTTTTCGTGCCATCCGCCCGCTTGCGACCCGCGCAAGGCACTGGCACAACACATGGATGATAACCCGTACACACACCAAGGGCGACGCGCCCTCGACCGCGATCTATTCGGATTGCGAGAGCTATCGCTATAGCCTGACACGCATCTGGGATGACGCGGGCACGCGGGTCAATTTTGTCATGTTGAACCCTTCAACGGCAACCGAAGTCCAAAACGACCCCACCGTCGAGCGCTGCGAACGCCGGGCGCGCACTTTGGGCTATGGTGGTTTTGCGGTGACCAATATCTTTGCGTGGCGTGACACCGATCCAAAAGGCATGCGCGCCGCTGCTGACCCCATCGGATCAGACAACAACGATGCGATCAAGGATCGCGCGATTTGGGCCACAGATGTGATCGCTGCGTGGGGCACCCATGGCGCACATCTGAACCGCGGACCCGAGGTCGCAATCCTGCTGGGAATGCTAGATCGTCCCCTGTTTCACCTTGGTTTGTCCAAGGCAGGGCACCCCAAACATCCGCTATATCTCCCCTACTCCCAAAGCCCGGAACGCTGGCTTACATAACGCACACGCACCGCGTTCACTTACCAATGGTTAACCATCAAAACGGAAACGATTTGCGCTACTAATCCGAAATATCGTACGAAGGATGTAGCGTAATGTGCTTGTTATATGGGAATTTGCAATGCTTTGGCTTGCTGGGTTGATGGGTCTAATGGCGGTCGGCGCCGTCGGTGTTATCGATATGAATCCCGACGCGGAAGACGAGTCGACTGAGTCTGAAACTGACGCAAACACTGACGAAACCGAACAAAACAGCGCCGCTCCTGAACCGATTGTCCTTCAAAACCAAACGTCCGATACCGAAAACACGTCTGATGTTTTGGAAGATACCATCGATGAAACACAAAATACGGATGGCAATGATACCCTAAGTGGTTCGGACGATGCGGACACTGTCGTCGGTGGTGCGGGCAATGACATTCTGCACGGCCAAGATGATAACGACCTGATCGAGGGTGACTCGGGCAACGACACTCTGTTCGGCCACAACGGAAATGACAGCCTAAACGGTGGAGACGGCGACGATTCCCTGCAAGGGTCTGCCGGCAATGATTTCGTCGATGGCGGAGAGGGAGACGATGCCGTTCATGGCGGTCTTGGCGATGACACTGTGTCCGGTGGCGCAGGCTTTGACGCCCTGTTCGGCGGGCACGGAAATGATGTCGTGCACGGGATATCTAATACCTCGGCCTCTGGCTCTGTAAACGACACCGACGATAGTGATTTTCTGAACGGCGGCGACGGTGACGACGTCATTATCGCGGGCAATGATGACGTCGTCACGCCGGGCAACGGCACCGACACAATCGTCGGAGGATCATGGATTACCGATAGTCACGCTATCGACATCATCGATTTTGATGCTGAGGACGACAACATCCTGCTTATCTACGAAGATGATGCCGACGTTCCCGACGTAACATTACAGCCCGATCCTGATGATTCTGAAGTCACACAAGTGCTGATGGACGGCGTTGCGGTCGCAAATGTCATGAACGGCGCAGGAATTTCTATCGAAGATATCGCGGTCATGCCGCTCAGCCTCGCGCAATCCACGGGCATGGCGCCACTTTAACACCCGGCACCCGCAAGCGGTGGCATTGCATTTAGGCTTTGCCATTCACCCGAATCTTTCCTATACGCGCGCATCTCCGACGCGCTGTCGGATATCAAGGCCCCGTGCTGGACGACATCCCGGCCGGCGGCGTCTCACACTAACCTGAAAAGGAGACACGGATGTCGATCACTGCAGAAGAAAAAGCCCGCGTCATGAAAGAATTCGCAATCAAAGAAGGCGACACCGGTTCGCCCGAAGTTCAGGTTGCGATCCTGTCCTCGCGCATCGCGACGCTGACAGAGCACTTCAAAACGCACAAAAAAGACAACCACGGCCGCCGTGGTCTGTTGAAAATGGTGGCCCTGCGCCGCAAGCTTCTGGACTACACCAAAGGCAAAGACGAAGCGCGCTACCAAGACCTGATCAAACGTCTGGGCCTGCGCCGTTAAGCGCCAGTCAATCGTAGCTTTAAGAAAAGCCGCGCCATCCCAGCGCGGCTTTTTTGTGCGCCATATGTCAGAACTGAGCTCTTATTAACCATCACAGATAATTTCAAAAACTGAAACTAGCGAATGCATCTGGGGCATTTGCTTTGGACGATACCAGTTGAACTTTTTGAGCATTCTTCAGATCAGTACCGCAGATCGCCAAAAGCACTTTTCCCTCATCTTTGCTTCCGAAGGTCAATAACTTGAAATGGCCATCTGCCGCCAAACCAATATCATGTAGCAAAAGTTTTTCACCGTCGATCTCAACGAGGAATCGGAGCAGCCTAGTACCAGCTTGGTTGTGGGAGCCTATCTTCGCAAAATCCTGTAGATTACAGATAATTTGCGTATCTATTATTGGCTGAACAATGAATGACTGATAGAGTGCATCGACGATATTTTCCCACTCATCGTAGGCATTAAAATAACTTGTTTCGATCCCTCCTCTGGCAGCGAACGGATGGACTGCATCCAACGCCTCTAATAAAAGTGAAAATTGTTCGGCGGCGGCGTAAGGAAGTTTTACTTCGTTCTTCAAAAGACCATCCTCCAACTTGAACTTATTTATATTCTACAAAGGCACGGAACAATGCAAAGTGTAGTGTTCCAGCATTTGTGAATTTCCCAAAAATCCGCTGGCCCAACACTCCTCCAAAACCAAAACACCTTCGATCGTAGCCCAGGCTAAAACGATTTGCTCGCCTCATCCCAGCAAATACTCTTTCCACGAATATGCAGACATTAAACCCATCAACCGCTTCGTGTTGGCATTCGAATAAAACGTCTCATGCATATCCATCCTCGACTTTGCATAAAGGGTCGGCGGGTGGGCGCCTTCGCGCCAGCGAACAGACCGGCCCCGACGCGCCTAACATTGTGACTTGATCCTACACCCCAGCTCGGCAACGCTATGTGATGTATCCAGAAAGGTATTTTATTATGCTGCGTTGGCCCGTCCTTATCCTCTCCGCCCTCATATCGTTGACTTCAAATGCCGCACAAGCCTGTGGCACTGAAAGTAAATGTCGTATCGGCGACCGGCACTATTACATCGCGATGCCGCCGGGACATGACGGTAAAACACCAGTGCCTGCCGCGATCTTTGCCCATGGGTTGCAAGGCACCGCACTTGGCAGCATACGCAATCCAAGGTTGCGCGCAGTTGCCCAGCAGCACGGTTTTGCCCTCATCGGCATCAAATCGCGTGGCGACAGCTGGAACACACCCGGCTCCCCCTTTGATACCCGTGACGGCGGACGGGACGAGCTGAATTATATCGATGCCGTGTTGGCCGACGCAGCAAAACGCTTCCCCCTCCAAACGGATCGAATTGTCATGTCCGGCGCATCAGCGGGGGGCATGCTCACTTGGTTCCTTGCCTGTGAACGCAGTGCCGTTTTTGCAGGCTTCGTACCTATGTCTGGCACCTTTTGGGATCCGTTGCCTCGCAGATGCACAAAACCTGTCGCCAACATTGTCCACTTTCACGGCGACAATGATCGCACCGTTCCCCTGCAAGGGCGTGCCGTCGCTGGCAAACAACAAGGCAGCGTGACCGAGGCCTTTGACCTTTACACCCGCTTTGGAAACTTCCGCCGCCCCAAACAAACCCAAGTTGAGGACATGACCTGCCAAACGCGCGCCAACCGACGCAGCAATATCCTCAACTTCTGTCTATATCCGGGACGACATTCTTTTCGATCCGCGAACCTAGGGATTGCGTGGCAAATGTTGCGGGCCGCCGGGCAACTCTGACAGCGGCGCTTGGCCGCGCCGTGCCTTGTGTCACCACGCTTTCCAAATACACAAATCTGATGTATGGGCGCACAATCTGAAAGCATGGCGCCCGGACCTCAGCGCCCGAAATTGGATGGCATCCCAGATGCCGAGGTCAGGGGGAATACGCCCCCTATGCAAATGGCCAAACGGGCCAACTTAGGAAACTTAGATGTTCAACGAAGTGAAAAAATCGATGCAGTGGGGCGAAGAAACGCTCACACTGGAAACTGGCAAAGTCGCCCGTCAAGCAGACGGATCTGTCATTGCCACGCTGGGTGAAACCAGCGTTATGGCCAACGTCACGTTCGCCAAAAAACCAAAACCCGGTCAGGATTTCTTTCCCCTGACGGTCCACTACCAAGAAAAATATTACGCCGCGGGCAAAATCCCCGGTGGGTTCTTCAAACGCGAAGCGCGCCCAACTGAAAAAGAAACACTGACAGCCCGCCTGATCGACCGTCCGATCCGCCCGCTGTTCGTCTCCGGCTTCAAGCACGAAGTTCTGGTGATGTGTACCGTCCTGTCCCACGATCTGGTCAACGACCCAGACATGGTTGCGATGATCGCGGCCTCTGCCGCGCTGACCATTTCCGGTGCACCGTTCATGGGCCCAATCGGCGCTTGCCGCGTTGGTTTTGAAGATGGCGAATACATCCTCAACCCAACTGTCGATGACATGCAGGACCTGCGCCTGAACCCTGAACAGCGCCTTGATCTGGTTGTTGCCGGGACCAAAGACGCCGTGATGATGGTGGAATCCGAAGCCTACGAACTCTCCGAGGCTGAAATGCTGGGTGCGGTGAAATTCGCCCACGAACAGTTCCAGCCTGTGATCGACCTGATCATTGATCTGGCCGAATCCGCCGCAAAAGAACCATTTGATTTCCAAGCGCCTGACTACTCGGACCTGTCCGCAGCCGTCAAAGCCGCTGGTGAAACGCAAATGCGCGCAGCCTTCGCGATCTCTGACAAGCAAGAGCGCACCGCAGCGGTTTCCGCAGCACGTACCGCGATTGTCGAAGCCCTGAGCGAAGAGCAAGCTGGCGATGCCAACCTCGGTTCCGCGATGAAAGGCCTCGAAGCCTCCATCCTGCGCGGTGACGTTGTCAAAACCGGCACGCGCATCGACGGTCGCAAAACCGATGAAATCCGCGACATCGTTTGCCAAACCGGCCTTCTGCCCCGCACACACGGCTCTGCCCTGTTCACACGCGGCGAAACGCAAGGTTTGGTTGTGACCACGCTGGGCACCGGCGACGACGAGCAGTTCATCGACGCGCTGCATGGCAACTTCAAATCCAACTTCCTGCTGCACTATAACTTCCCCCCCTACTCGGTGGGCGAAGCGGGTCGCGTGGGCCCTCCCGGCCGTCGCGAAATCGGTCACGGCAAACTGGCATGGCGCGCGTTGCAAGCTGTGTTGCCAGCCTCGACTGACTTCCCTTACACAGTGCGTCTGGTGTCGGAAATCACTGAATCCAACGGTTCGAGCTCGATGGCTTCTGTCTGCGGCGGCTCGCTGTCGATGATGGACGCTGGTGTGCCACTGAAATCGGCTGTTGCTGGTGTGGCCATGGGTCTGATCCTTGAGGACAGCGGCGATTACGCGATCCTGTCGGACATCTTGGGTGACGAAGACCACCTCGGCGACATGGACTTCAAAGTTGCGGGTACCGAAAACGGCATCACGTCGCTTCAGATGGACATCAAGATCGCAGGCATCACGCCCGAGATCATGGAAAAAGCGTTGGATCAAGCCAAAGCAGGCCGGATGCACATTCTGGGCGAAATGGCCAAATCGATCACAGGCGCGCAAGAGTTCTCTGAGCACGCACCACGTATCGAAACCATGCAGGTGCCGACGGATAAAATCCGCGAAGTCATCGGCTCAGGCGGTAAAGTGATCCGTGAAATCGTTGAAGTGTCTGGCGCTAAAGTCGACATCAACGACGACGGCATCATCAAGATCGCATCGCCAAACGGCGACTCGATCAAGAAAGCCTACGACATGATCTGGTCCATCGTGGCCGAACCGGAAGAAGGCGCGATTTACACAGGTACGGTTGTGAAAATCGTCGACTTCGGTGCGTTCGTGAACTTCTTTGGCAAGCGCGATGGTCTGGTGCACGTCTCCCAGATCGAAAACCGCCGCCTGAACCATCCTTCGGATGTGTTGAAGGAAGGCCAAGAGGTCAAAGTCAAATTGCTTGGCTTTGATGATCGCGGCAAGGTGCGTCTGTCGATGAAAGTTGTCGATCAGGAAACCGGCGAAGAAGTTAAAAAAGAAGAAGCCGAAGGCGAATAATCGTCCGAGACATTCTAAAATTCAGGCCCAGATGCACAGCGTCTGGGCCTTTTTTATGTAGTTTAACGAACAAAACCAGCAAATGTTGTGCCCACTGCGCACAGCCCTTATACCGACAACAAAGGCAATTACTGGACCCATCCACATGCTCAAAACGTGGAAAATCAAGCGAGAACTGCGCCGTTTTAAGGTGCAAACCCTTGAAATCATGCACCTTGCCAGCGGGAACCGTAATCGTGCGCGATACGATCGCGAAGAACGACCAAAAGTTGTGACCACCTTAGGTGATGCAGCAGCGTTGCCTGATATGGCAATTTTGTTGATCTATCAGCCAAAAGCTCTTTTGAAATCGCTTTTCCTGACGCTTGAACATCTTGACGAACAAGGTGTCAGCGTTGTGCTTGTTGCCAATCACACACTTTCAAGCGCCGACATCGACCGCCTGCGGCCGCATTGCCATCTGATTGTACAACGCCCTAACATTGGATACGATTTCGGGGGATATCGCGAGGGCATGCTGACGCTGTTTGATCGCGGCATTACGCCCGAAACGCTGTTTGTGTTGAACGATTCAGTATGGTTTCCGCTTGCGCGCACCTGCACACTGATCCAACAGGCCAAAGCAGCGCCTGAAGACGTCTTTGGTATTTTTCGTAACACCAAAAACAAAGACGTAAAGCACCACCACCTACAATCCTATTTTTACCGGTTCAAAAAGAACGTCATCAAAGACCCGCAATTTCAGAATTTCTGGCGCACCATGCCATTCTTTGACACCAAGCGGCTTATTGTTCGCCAGTTTGAGGTCAAACTGACAGGTCGGCTGTCTTCTATGGGGTTTTCGATTGGTTCGCGCCTCACGCCACCAGATATCGAGGCCGCGGGTCTCGGACTGAGCGACGACGAGCTGCTTGAAGTCGCAGCCTATCATAGGCAAGCGACTTTACGTGGACGCGCTATATTTGAGCAAATGGTGGAGCTTACTCCCGATGATCCCGATTGGGGCCCAACACGCACCAAAGCGATCACTGACAGCCGTTTCAAATACTATTTGATTGATGCACATCCAATTATGCTCTTTAAATATCTCGATGTCCCGTTCCTGAAAAAAAGCCGCGAATACCATTATTATTCCCAACGCGACGCAGTCATTGCCGGTGGATTTCACACAGGTTTCGACCCAATTATTCAGGCCGAAGTTTTGGGTTGGAATGCATCCGGAGTGGCAGGAAAACCTAACGACGACAGCTTCCCACCCATCCCGGCACGCTGAACGATTTGATCTGCCAAATCATCAGGCAGATCATCATAGCGCCCGTGCATAAGGTAGCGATGCGATAGATAACCCAGAAACTGGGTCCTTAACCGGGCATTGTGGGTCCAACTTTTGGATGTCTCAAGTGCTGCATCAAGCTGGCGCGCGTCTTCGGCATGTAGCACCAGCCCATCTATGTTATAGCAAGCCGTCCCAAGTGTGATGACGGGGCGGTCAAATAACAGTGCCTCAACCCCGACAGTTGAGTTTAGTGTCACAACCACACGGGCGTTTTTGATCAAATCTGATGTTACATTATCATTGGCAAAAACCACACGCGGGTGATCCGGGCGCAGTCCCTTAACCGATCGTTTAAAGCTGGGGTGTTCTTTGATCACAAACACATCGTCCGGGTTGCGCTCAGCCGCTTCCAGCACCGCATCCAAAAACATCTCCATGTCACGAATCCACGGCGAATGTTGTGTCACCTGCATGTCGGAAGGCACTTGGAACGGAACAAAAACGTATCCCTTTTCCAACATTACAGCACCTGTGCCCGCGACCTTGGCCGCGCGATTATTCACGATATTAGGCAACCCGCCGGCGGCAAAGTCTTCGCTCGTGTCTAGGTAAAATACAGGGTCGCGCGGCACAGAATTAGCACCGTTTAGCCCTTTGGGATCAATCTGCAGTGTATTTGGGAAAAACCCTGCTTCGACAAATATCCGACGCCGCTCGCGTGATACTTCGGCCAACACAGATTCTGGGTAAACTGACCCGTTGTACACAATCACAACCTCAGGGTTTGACGTCGCAATTGTATCACCCAAAGCGGCGTGCAACATCATCGCTTGCCCTGCTTTGATGTGGCGATAGATAGCTGCAACCACTCGGTTACCAAAAACGGCAGGCAGCCGGATACGCTTGCGATCCACATTCCCTTGTACCAAAGCGTAGGCACTTGCATCCGGCGCGCACTTGGATTGCAACCACAGCCGCAAAGCGCCAGCCCAGCCACGATGGTTGGCCAAACGGCGCAAAACTTTGCCAGGGTTGGTCGCAACCACCGTCACATCGTCTGACAAAACGGCATCAAAGTTTCCAATGGTGCCGGTGTCTAGTTTCAAAAACGTTGCCACGGTTTAGCCAGGTGCTTTGGTCGTGCGCAGATAAGGCAACACTGTGGTGAACGCACCAAATTTGGCCTTGGCGTCTGCGTCCGACACAGTCGCAGGAATGATCACGTCGTCGCCCACATTCCAGTTTGCAGGTGTGGCCACACCGTTGCCACTGGACATTTGCAACCCGTCCAAAGCGCGCAGCACCTCAGCAAAGTTGCGCCCAACAGTCATCGGGTATGTCATGCTCAGCTTGAGCTGCTTGTCAGGGCCGATAATAAACACGGATCGCACTGTGGCGCTGTGGGCCGGAGTGCGCCCATCGGGCAAATACGCTTCGGCAGGCAACATGTCGAACGCTTTGGAGATTTCCAAACCATCATCCGCAATGATTGGGAAACCCGCAGGTGCGCCGCCGACTTTTTCGATATCACCTTTCCACTTTTTGTGATCCTCGACACCATCCACCGACACGCCCAGCACTTTTGTGCCGCGTTTGGCCCATTCATCCGCCAACTGCGCAACAGCGCCAAATTCGGTTGTGCAAACTGGTGTGAAATCCTTGGGGTGTGAAAACAAAATCGCCCAAGAATCACCAATCCAATCATGCAACGAAAAGGTACCTTGATCCGTCGTGACTGTCAGATCGGGGATCGTGTCGTTGATGCGCAAAGCCATGAAGTGTCTCCCTTAGAAACGTTAGCGTTGCCTCCTACTTAATGTATCACACGAACAGTTTCATCCCCTGTCTTGCCGTCGTGAAGATCCAATGTCACAGTCCATCCTAAACCCATCCCTGAAAGGCATGACCATGCTCGAGAAACGCGATTTTTATATCAACGGTCAGTGGGTCGCTCCGCTTAATGGCACTGACCACCATGTGATTGATCCCTCCACCGAAGAACCCTGCGCAGTGATCTCGCTTGGTGGTGTCGAGGACACAAACGCTGCTATCGCCGCTGCCAAATCCGCACAATTGTCGTGGATGCACACAGACCCGGCTGAACGCATCGCGCTGGTCGAAACGCTGATCAAAGTATACGAGGCTCGCGCCGATGACTTAGCGGAAGCGATGTCGACAGAGATGGGCGCGCCCATCGACATGGCCCGCAGTTCGCAAGCGGGTGCTGGCACGTGGCACCTGAATGGCTTTGTAGAGACCGCTAAAAACTTCCAGTTCAACCGCCCTTTGGGCGATCATGCGCCCGGTGATCGGATCATCTATGAACCCGTTGGCGTTGCCGCTTTGATCACGCCGTGGAACTGGCCAATGAACCAAGTCACGCTAAAAGTAGGCGCTGCCGCCATTGCCGGCTGCACTATGGTGCTGAAACCGTCCGAAGAATCCCCTCTTAATGCCATGATCTTTGCCGAATTGATGGACGAAGCAGGTTTCCCCGCAGGCGTCTTCAACATGGTAAACGGCGACGGCGTTGGCGTGGGCAGCACCTTGTCTGGGCACAGAGACGTGGACATGGTCAGCTTCACCGGCTCGTCCCGCGCCGGTACGCTGATCTCGAAGAACGCGGCTGATACGCTCAAACGCGTGCATCTGGAATTGGGTGGCAAAGGTGCCAATCTGATCTTCGACGATGCCGACGAAAAGGCCGTCAAACGCGGTGTGCTACACATGATGCAGAACACAGGCCAGTCCTGCAACGCACCATCCCGCATGCTGGTGCAACGCGGCATTTATGACCGGGTGGTGGAAGAAGCCGCAACAATCGCTGACAAAGTCTCGGTTGGTCCGGCGGACGAAAACGGTCGTCACATCGGCCCCGTCGTGAACGAAGTCCAGTGGACCAAAATCCAGGGCCTTATCGAACAGGGCATCAAAGAGGGCGCAAAGCTTGTCGCAGGCGGCCCCGGCCGGCCAGAAGCCTTCAACAAGGGTTATTATGTACGCCCAACCGTCTTTGCAGATGTGAACAACGACATGACCATCGCTCGCGAAGAGATCTTTGGCCCCGTCCTGACGATCATTCCCTTCGACACCGAGTCCGAAGCCGTCGAAATCGCCAATGACACGCCTTATGGCCTTACGAACTATGTACAGACACAGGACGCTCAGCGCGCCAACCGTCTTGCCACGCAATTGCGTTCTGGCATGGTCGAGATGAACGGCACGTCTCGGGCTGCCGGGTCACCCTTTGGTGGCATGAAACAGTCTGGCAATGGACGCGAAGGCGGCGTCTGGGGCATCGAGGATTTCCTTGAAGTCAAAGCTGTCTCGGGCTGGTCGGCTGAGTGAAACGTAAGGTGGGGTTAACCCCACCTTACCGCAGGTACGTCACGCAGCACTTTGGTGGCGGCCGAGACGCCCATCACATTGTGACGTCATATCCTGATCAGATGATTGTCCCATGCCAGCAGGGTTGCGTGTTCTACCCTCTGTTGACCCGCCGAAACCGCGCGAAGAACGCCTGTACCCGAAGTCACTGAAAAACCAGTTCCCTGCTGTGCCACGCCGCACACATCTTCAAAGTGAATTGCGCTTTGCAGTGCAGCAGTCGTCGCATCGTACATTTGCAGCACACCACCGCGTGGGGATGTCGCTGCGATCACACGCCCATCAACGGAAACGGCGACGCTTCCGATGTACCCATTCATGTCGCGGATCGCAGCACTGGGCGCGCTCAAAAAAGCCATGCCCTGACCACGTCTATGTGTGCCAACCAGCGCGTCGGGTTGCCCTTGCCCTTCCCATTGCATGCCGAAAATAACTGTGTTGTCCGGGCCAATCGCCAAATGCCGGATGGAGCTTTTTTGCATATCTTCCGGCAACAAAGCCGTTTCAAGCACCGAGCCATTGTCAACATAGGCAAGGTTCGCACGCATGGTGGGAATATTCAGCTTTGTGCGCCCGCTTGCGGGATGTGTATCAATGCCGCCGTTTGCAACGACAAGTATATCGGTGCCGGGCAAGCGTTGAATGTCATGCGGGCCGATGCCGCCGCTGGCCCAATCATCCGTTCGTACATACCCACGCCCAACATCCCAGACACCAATGCGACCTTGACCTGCCTCATAATCGTTTTCAGTTGTGAACAGCAGGCTCCCATCAGCAGAATACACCCCATGGCCATAGAAATGGCGGCCACTTGGCGCCGATAACTGCGCCTTCTGAGCGCCTGTGATGCAATCGATAACCATTGCAAATGTCCCCGGTCTGCGGGCAAAGGCGACGGCCTCGGGCCTTGTTGGATGCGCGGCTGCCGCATGACCCCGTGCCGGAAGAGGCTGTTCAAATGCGATCGACAGATCCGCGTTAATACCGCAAAGCACGAATGCCTCATCTGGTCGGGCAGCTGCCGAAAGGTAACTGGGTGATCCGGCATCCGCCCATGTGGGTTTCGGCGCAAATCCTACTGCCAGAACGCCGGTAAGGAACTGCCGCCGGTTTGATCTTGAAGCGCGCAATTCAGTCACCATCCAAAGAATTGAAACCTGCCGCGACCCCCAGAGTGGGGCCCAGTCCATCGCGCACAGTTGTGCGTATTGTGTCGACGGATTGTTGCAACACCTCAATCCTCAGACGCAATTGCGGGTCTGTCACACCTGCGAAAACCGGGTCGTTGAGCGCGTCTAGTTTTGTGCGGGCTTTGTTAAAGTCGTTATTCAGTTCTGCGGTAAGGGCAGCATCGCCAGATGCCAATCGGCGCGCGATATCCTGCAAAGACTCCAAACTTAACCCAACATGCGTTGCCGACCGGCCTGATCGGTACACTTCGACACGGGTTGGTCGTGGTTTATCAAATGTCCCAAGTGGTCGACCAAGACGCATATCAGATGTGAATTGCAACCCAGTGCTGAGCGCTTTGAACAGCTCTTGAAGCGCCTCTGTATCCGAGCGGTAAACGCCCTCCGGGTCAGGCGTCAGCAAAGTTGTCCGGTACTCAGACTGCCAATCGCCATACATCGCATCCGTCGTTGCAACGATATCAGCGCTGATGCTTTGAACAAGTTTGCAGTGATAGTCCGCATCGCCTGCCCCCATCAACGCGTCGTCAAACAATAGAAATTCCAGCGCATAAAAACCCCGCGCTGCGATTGAAACCTCTGCGTATTCCGCGCCGTTTGCGATAATTGGATCTTTGTCCTGAATAAGCGCGTTCAGCGTCCGCGGCGTGGCACCGCGATTGTCGGGCCAAAAAGCGATCGCAAAAGCACGATCATTCGTTTCAGTTGGGCCAAAACGCAAGTGGCTGGCTGCGATCCACGCATCGAACGCGTCACCGTAGGCCGCGCGCAGCGCTGTTGACGTTGGTGTGCAATCTTGCCCGGCAGCATCGGCCAATGCGTGCGATTGGGTTGCCAATGCTTCAAACCGGGGCAGGATGTGTGCATCGACGATGTCTTGCACAACAGCGTTTTGCGCCATTACCGTGACTGGAACCAAGGACAAAGCTGCGGCAAGGGCGGTTCGTTTCATAGACTCTCCAGATAGGCGATTAGGGCGGCGCGGGCGGCGGTTGGCAGGGCCACCACGGCATCACGTTGCGTTTGTGCTTCGCCGCCATGCCACAACACGGCCTCAAGCAGTGACCGTGCGCGACCGTCATGCAGGAAATTAGTGTGCCCACTGACTTGTTCAGTAAGGCCAATACCCCACAGAGGCGCAGTGCGCCATTCTTGCCCGGTGGCGCGTGCCTCTGGTCGGTTGTCGGCCAAAGCGGGCCCCATGTCGTGAAGCAACATATCCGTGTACGGCCAGATCAGCTGAAAGCTTTGTTCAGGCTGGTCCTTTAGTCTGTGGGTAACAAAGCTGGGAGTGTGGCAGGACGTGCAGCCTGTATCATAAAACACCTTCTTGCCGCGCAAGACCTGTGCGTCATTCACATTGCGCCGCGCAGGGACTGCTAGGTTGCGACTGTAGAATGTAACAAGGCCCATGCCTTCGGCGTCAATTTCAGTGTCGCGCACATCGCCATCGCCATGGATCGCATTCTGACAATCAGCTTGTGCGGCGGTGCACTCTCCGGCGCCAGCGGGGAACAAAGGCGACGATATCCCGATGTCGCCGGCAAATGCCCCGGCAGACTGTTGCATGATCGTCGGATGCCCTGCTTTTAGTCCGAAACGGCCCAGCATTGGTTGGGCAAATTCTTCCGACCAAACAACATTTGGTCGGCCGGAAATACCGTCGCCATTCAAATCATCAGGATCGGCGTTTGCCAGAATGGTGGCTGCTGGGATCGCTTCTAGCAACCCAAGCCCAATCATCTGTGGCGCAACGCGTGGGGACAACATTGCTTCCTTGTGCAGCGGACCATACCCAAGATTGGCCGCTTCGTAACTTGGATGGCGCAAGGACACCTTTGTTCCATCCGCGAGGGTCACGATTTCTTCGGCATAGGTGACGTTCAGACGGTATTCAGAGGCATGGCCTTGCACCGCAAAATCCTGCAATTGCGTGCCGTAGGTCGGATCAGGAAGCGTTGCAATATATCCTTCGATCTCGGCGATGCCGTCATCGATTCCACCCGGAATGGAAACGCGCAAAAACATCGAAATCGCATTGTCGGCAGCATTTTGCGGTGGATGCCCGCGCCCGTCTTTGATGTGACACCGTTGGCAAGACCGCGCATTGTAAAGAGGGCCAAGACCGTCCGAAGCAAGGGTGGACGACGGGGCCGAAACCCAGAGCTTACGAAATAAACCGTTACCAAGTTTAAAGGTCAGTTCGTCCTCAAACGAAATGTTGCCGGATGGCAGCGAGAACGCGTTCGCATCGCTTAACACCCGCACGGTGGCCGCACCGGCAGCCCGTTCTTCAAACCTTTCAGCCGTAGAAAAGTCTGTCGTTGGTGTCGTGACGGCCGCGATCCGTGCACGTTCGCCTTTGGTGCGCGGCACCACGTTCAAATGCGGATCACCAAGGCCCCAAACTGGGGCCTTGGTTTCATTGTCGGCAAACGCTGACCATCCCGTGGCCAAACTGACAAAGATCAAAATGCTTGGCATTTTCCATTTTCGTCGCATGAAACTGCGCATGTTTTTCTTCATCAAATTTGGCCGATAGGTTGAGTTGCGTTTCAAGCCGTCCGTAAAAGTAAGGCCTGCTTTTTATTGGAACACAGCGTTCGGGTCATCCAAGCTGTCGGATCCTTCGAAAGCGATCTGATCAAGCCCCAACACCGTCACGACCCGTTCAATCGACCGGGTTTGATCGATGAAACCATTAACGCCACCCATAACCAAAGCCTCGCCCGCGTCATTGCCGCGTTCCAGCATCTGATCATAGGCAAACCCGGCCTCTGCCGTGGTCTTGATCCGTCCAAGGGACATCATGGTCGCGCTTAGCTTTTCTTGCACCTCAGCGTCTAGGGCCGCATCCGCTTCAGACACGAGGTCGGATAGCGAAGCCCCGGACACAAGCGTGCCGTCAACCCGGACATATTCCCCGATATAAGCGCTTTGAACACCAAGTCCGTCATAATAGTGGTCGTTGTGGGTGTTATCGGCAAAGCAGGAATGTTCCTCCTCGGGATCGTTGAGCATGAGACCAAGGCGCATGCGTTCGCCCGCAACTTCGCCATAAGACAATGACCCCATGCCGGTCAGGATTGCAGCAAGGCCAGTATCAACATTGGACATCACTTGCGCCCGCGCAGCACCGTCGTCACCCCATTGCGCCGTCATCCATTCGAGGTCGGACACCAGCAGATCCGTTGCGGCCGTCAGATACGCGCCACGACGGTCACAATTGTCGTGCGTGCAAGCACTGCCGACGGCGTAGTCTGTCCACGGACGGTTGCCTGCACCTGCGCCGTGACCATTCAAATCCTGGCCCCACAGCAGGAATTCAATCGCGTGATATCCTGTGGCGACATTGGCCTCGACGCCATCTGCTTCGTGCAAGGCGTCTTCGATTAGGGCTGGGGTGATGTTTGTCGCATCGATGTCAGCACCAGACAAAGTGAAATTTGGGTGCGCGATCACGTTCAGACCTGCCAACGCATTTTCGTCCGACGCACCACCGTAAGAGGCATCCACGTAGTCAATGAGCCCTTCGTCCAAAGGCCATGCGTTCACCTTGCCTTCCCAATCGTCAACGATCGCGTTGCCAAATCGGTAAACTTCGGTCTGCTGATATGGCACGCGCGCGGCCAACCAAGCACTGCGTGCAGCCGTCAAGTTAGCATCGGATGGGGTCGCGACAAGCGCGTTTACCATTGCTTGCAAATGTTGGGCCGTTGTCAGGCTGTCACCATATTTGGCTGCGGCGATGTCGGCGTATGTGTCAAGAACATCCACCTTTTCAACGGCCAGCGCAGGAGTGGATAATGCAGCAAGCGCTGCAACGGATAAAAAGAAATGTCGTGCCATGAGAGGTCCTTGTCAGTGAAGTGTCGTTGGTTGAGATGTTGTTGCAAATGCGCGCGGAGCGCTTAGGTGCATACGTTTGAGGGCAAGGCCAAAGTCCGCCGCAAGTGATGCGATAAGCGGTGCCACATCAGGCCGCACCAAAAGCGTCGCAATCAGCAGGGCATCTTCGCGATCCCCTTCAGTTGCCGTTGCTATGAAGTTGGCAAAACAGGATTCATCCGAGCCAAGGCATTTGCATTCAACGGCATGACGCATCAGCGGTCGGCGGCCATGGCGGACGCAAAGGTCACACAAACCCTCAAAGGTTTTTACAGCTTTGCGCCCCTGTTCCGGGCCAAGACTGCATGCGAAATCGTTCCAAACTTGTGACTGCGCGTCGGCTCCGCCGCACCACAAACGCAGATAGATGACCGATGCCGCCTCTAGTCCGCTCAATTCTGTGACGTACCCAACAGGAGCCCCGCCGCGTCTGTTCTGCGCCGCGCTCATTTTGTTAGGATCAATTTGCCAGCCCGCGTAATCCGCAGAGTGTAAATTTGATCACCCAATACAATTTGCGCTTGATCGCCACCTTCCGTCAGATCGCGTGCCGCATAGGTGGGCTGAACGCGCGGAAGGGGGTGCTTTGGCGGTGGTGTATGAAAACTCATGAAACACATCCATTTCGGCTTGCTGACCAATGAAACAGCCACTCCATGCAAACCCCATCGGCGCTCAATCCTGTCAGAAGTGTTTCGAGCGTGGCGTTGGCAAGCAAACAAGGGCGCTGCGGGCCAAGGATGGGAAATGTAGGTATCGGGTCTTTGCGGTGCATTTTCGAAGTCCTCACATCAATTTGTGTCGGGCTTCCCATGCTTGCGATACCGGGTGGCTTGACTTGAAATATACCTGATTGATTTAGTATGGAATGTCAATCCGACAATTTTACTCGGATATAATAATACTGATAGCTCTTGAGAAACCGGGCATAAAGCACCGGTAAATCCAGACGAGCCCTATCCTCATAACCTGTGTTTCATGAGTGAACGCTTCGCATCGCCTGAAGGTCAGAAATACCAACCGAAGGCTACAAAATCAAAATGGGACGGGTGCGCGAAATTTCATCATGCGCCCAGAATCCGGATGCTTGATCTTTAGTTCTTCGGAATGCAGCATCAACCGTTCATGATCCCGCGCTTCCCCTGTCGCATAGAAAGGGTCCCCAAGGATCGGATGGCCCAGCGCCAACATGTGCACCCGCAACTGATGGCTACGCCCGGTTTTAGGCATCAGGCGCACCCGGCTTTCGGTTTCCGTATCGCGCAGCACACGCCAGTCGGTGATCGCGGCCTTGCCATTTTCATGGTCCACATGCTGAAGCGGACGGTTTGGCCAATCCACCAGCAAAGGCAAATCAACCCGCCCCGTCTTGGGCGTCAACCGCCCCCAGACCCTTGCGACATATGACTTTTTCGCAGCGCGCAATTCAAATTGTTTGGACAAAAACCGTTGCGCATGCGGCGTCAATCCGAACACGATTACGCCGCTGGTGTCGCGGTCCAATCGGTGCACCACCAGCGCGTGCGGCCACACTTTTTGCACCCGTGTGATCAGACAATCGGCCAGATGTTCGCCCTTGCCCGGTACGCTCAGCAAACCGGCGGGCTTACTGACCACCAGCACTTGGGCATCGTCATGCAGAACGTCCAACGGGTCCTGCGGTGGGGCGTAATCTTCACTCATGCCTCCGCCTGTCAAATGTACCACGCCAAGGCAACCCCAATCACGTTCCGGCGATATCATCCTGTGGCCCGTTGCACCGCCTCTCGCTGCATGGTTTCATCTCTGTCATGAGATATTTGATTGCCCTGCTCCTTGCCCTTCCAACAGTTGTTTCCGCCGAATGCGGCCCCGATGACCCGTGTGAAATCGAAGGGGGCAGTTACCACATGTTGGCCCCTGAATTCGCTGGCGAAAAACTGCCGGCCCTTGTGTTTTTTCACGGCCATAACGCCCGCGGAACAATGATTTTTCGCGGCGGAATCAAATCTGACTTTGCCGAAGGCGGCTATGTCGTGATTGCCCCCAACGGCACCCCAATCGAAGGGCGCAAGACCCTGCGGTGGTCAGGCCGCGATGGCAGTTCACGCGATGATGTAGCGTTTACCCTCGATGTGATCAAAGATGCGGCAACCAAGGCCAATATTGACCCTGACCGCATCTATGTGGCTGGATTTTCTGCTGGTGGTTCGATGGCGTGGTTGATGGCCTGCAAAGAAGCTGAACACTTCGCAGGCTACGCCTCGATCTCGGGGGCGCTGCGCCAACCTAATGACACGACCAACTGCCCGACGGCCCCGGTGCGGTTTTTGCAAATCCATGGATTCGGCGACAACCAAGTCCCGTTTGAGGGGCGTGGCATTCGCGATTGGCACCAAGGCAGCCTTTGGGACAGCCTTGCCCTTGCACGCACGGCCAACCAATGCCGCAGCCACCCCGACACCATCGAAATCGGTGAACAGTTCCGCTGCCGCACATGGAATGAGAGCTGCGGCGCCGGTGCGATAAAATTCTGCGAACATGACGGTGGCCACGGGATGCCACGCGGGTGGACAACGATGGCCCGCGAATGGTTCGAGGCTGGATAACACGCCCGCCTGACTGGACATATTTGTGCCACCATAGCACGATATTGCGGTGCATATGTTTGACACCGGATATTCCAAAGACGTTATCGCGCTTGCCGCGCGCGCAGAACAGGCTGCGGGGCGCCCTGATGCGTTGCGACGTCGGGCACGCGCGTATCTAGAGCTTTACCAGGATTCAAACCAGATTTGCGTGTTTGCGTTAGTTGCCGCGCATGGTGCAATTTGGGCCTCTTGGTATCTGGTCTGCGCCAAACTTGCCGCCATGGTTTTTGCCGTTCTAGACCCCACAGGCCCGTATCGTCCCGTGCACCGGTATCGCTGTTTTGCGACCTACGTCGCCGCCTTAAAAGAGATCAACCGCACGGTGATGGTCGCGACCTATGTCATCGTCCACGGCATCCGGGAATTGGGGCCTGACGCATTGATCGCCGACGGTTTCCCGCCTGATCTGGTCAGGGACTACGATCAACTAATGACAGCCCCCGACACCGACCAAAAGATGTTGCGCGATCTGTATCACCGACACTTTCTGTGGGAACAGGACCGCGTCGTGTCTGACATCCTCGATACCGCTTTTACGCAGTTTGATTGGCCCTTCATGGCACAATTATGCCAGCGCCCGTGGGTGTGGTTTTCGTATTTCCGCGTAGGGAAATCGATGAACTTCCGCCGCTTCACCGACAAAGAAGAACGAATTGAAAAGGGTTTGATCGCCTATGATCAAGGTGCAGCCCAAGGTTTTGATCGATTGGCAGAGGTCACATTGCGCACGATCGTTTTGCTAAACCGGATCCTGCCCAAACGGTGAAAGTCACAAGGCTGAAGCCGCCTTGGATCGCATCTGTCGAACCATCGACACCGAATAGATGATCAACGCCGTCCAGATAATCGGAAAGGCAATCAACCGCCCTTGATCCAGTGGTTCTTTGAAGACAAACACAGCGATTACAAAGATCAGCGTCGGCGCAAGATATCCCAGAATGGCGATGGTCGTAAGCCGCAACCCTTTGGCCCCATTGGCATAAAGGATCAGCGGTACCGCAGTGACTGCCCCGCATCCAAGCAACAAGACTGTATCTTTTATCCCCGCTGTGAAATGCCCGGCACCCGTGCCTTGCAGCCATCCCACATAGGCAAGCGCTGGGATCAGCAGGATGAGAACCTCAAGCATGAACCCTTGGTTCGGTCCAATCGGCAGCTTTTTCTTGGCCAGCGCATACAGTCCCCAAGACAGGATCAATCCCACAGCCACCCAAGGCACCGAACCCGCCTGCCAAATCAGCACCGCCACAGCAATGGCCGCCAACCCAATCGCGACACCTTGCATGCGCGTCAAACGTTCGCCCAGAACCAAGGCCCCCAAAGCAACCGAAAACAACGGATTGATGTAATAACCAAGGGCGGCATCCACCGTATGCCCAGCCCCGATGGCCCAGACGTAGATCCCCCAGTTGATCGACACCAGTGCGGCTGTGATGCACCCCATTGCCAACATGCGCGGGCTGCGCAGCGCAGTCATCAGATCACCAGTGCGGCCCAAAGCGATCAACACAATAGCAGCAAGCGGCACCGACCAGATGACACGGTGCGCCACCACTTCGGCCGGGCCAATGTGACTAAGTAGTTTCATGTAAAGCGGCAGGAACCCCCACAGGATATAAGCCCCAAGCGCAAAGCCAAGGCCCGCAGGCGTATCACCAGAATCTTGCGTCATTTGGGGGATCCTCTCGGACCACCCCTAGCATTGGATCAGCGGGTCGTCACGCCTTTGTGCGTTCTGATTTAGGATCGTACATTGGGCGCAACGACACGTCGGCCTTGACCCGCGTGCCCGCCACATCGATCTCGTAAGTTGAGGCCAAGACATCCGCCGCAGCCTCGCCTTTACACGGCACATAACCAAGGCCCATCGCAGCGCCCAAATGGTGACCATAAGCGCCCGAACTTAGGTAGCCGACAATCTGCCCATCCCGCACAATCGGTTCGTTGTGATACAAAAGCGGCTCGGGGTCCGTCAGTTTGAACTGCACCATGCGCATGCTCAAACCTTCGTCCTGTTTGCGCAGCACCGCATCGCGCCCGATAAAGGATGGCTTGTCCTTTTTGACGGCAAAGCCAAGGCCCGCCTCTAGCACGTGATCTTCGCAGGTGATGTCGTGACCAAAGTGGCGAAAGCCCTTTTCGATACGGCACGTGTCCATCATGTGCATACCACACAGCTTAAGGGCCATGTCTTGCCCTGCATCGTGTAAGGTTTCAAACACATGGCCCGCCATATCGGCACTGATATAAACCTCCCACCCCAGTTCGCCCACGTAGGTGACGCGGTGAATGCGGGCGAGGCCCATACCAATCTCGATCTCTTGGGCAGTGCCGAACGGGTTGGTGTCGTTGGACAGGTCAGCCGGGCTGACAGCTTGCAGCAATTTGCGCGCATTGGGGCCCATGACAGCCAGCACGCCTTCACCGCTTGTGACGTCTGTGATCACCACGTTGAAATCACCAACATGGCGTTGCAACCAAGTCTGATCCGCCAATCGTGTGGCCGCAGGCGTCACGACAAGATAGGCGATTTCAGACAAGCGCGTGACGGTCACGTCTGCCTCGATCCCGCCACGGGTGTTCAGAAACTGAGTATAGACGATTTTACCAATGGGCACCGAATAGTTGCCGCCACCGACATGGTTCAAAAACGCTTCGGCATCGCGCCCTTCGACGCGGATCTTCCCAAAAGAAGACATGTCGTACATGCCGACATTGGTGCGCACGGCACGGTGTTCTTCAGCGACATTTTCAAAGAAGTTTTGCCGTTTCCACGAATATTCATAAGCCGGATCTTGCCCCGGGCGCGCAAACCAATTGGCGCGTTCCCAGCCGGCCATTTCACCCATCACCGCGCCATTTTGCATCAAATGGTTATGAAACGGTGTGCGCCGCACCCCACGTGCAGTGGCCTTTTGGCGATAAGGGAAATGGTCGGCATACAGCAGGCCCAGCGTTTCGGTTGAACGATCAGCAAGGTAAGTTTTGTTGCCCATAAAGGGCTGCATGCGACTGACGTCCACATCGCCCAAATCAAACGGCTTTGCGCCATCATCCATCCATTGCGCCAGCGCCATACCCGCGCCGCCTGCCGACTGAATGCCCACGGAATTAAAGCCGCACGCCACCCAAACATTGTCCATCTCAGGCGCAAGGCCAAGGTGATAGGCATCGTCGGGCGTAAAACTCTCGGGGCCGTTGAAGAATGTATGAATGCCGGCTTCGGCCAGCATCGGCATGCGGTTCACCGCCGCCTCAAGGATCGGTTCAAAGTGGTCGAAATCCTCGGGCAGTTGATCAAATTCAAAGTCGCGCGGAATGCCGTCAACGGCCCACGGCTTGGAAATCGGTTCAAATGCGCCCAGTAGAATTTTGCCTGCGTCTTCTTTGTAATACGCACATTCATCCGGCACGCGCAGCACGGGCAGTTGGGTCAGTCCGGGGATGGCTTCGGTCACGATATAGAAATGTTCGCAGGCTTGCAGCGGCACATTCACGCCTGCCATGCGCCCAACTTCATGCCCCCACATACCGGCGCAATTCACCACGTGATCGCACGCGATATGCCCGTTGGTTCCGTCTTCGCCTTGCCAATTCACGCCCGTGACGTTGCGCCCTTCGCGCAAGATATCTGTCACGGCAACACGTTCCTGCACCGTCGCGCCGCGTTGCCGCGCGCCTTTGGCCAGTGCCAACGCGATGTTGGCCGGATCACCTTGCCCATCAAGCGGCAGATAGACACCGCCTGTGACATCCTCGATGTTGAGGTGATCGTATTTTGCCTTAACCTCAGCAGGCGAAATTTCTTCTACATCCACCCCAAAGGCACGGGCCATCGCCGCTTGACGGTGCAGTTCTTCGAGCCGTTCACCTGTCAGAGCAGCCGTGATGGACCCGACGCGTTTAAACCCCGTGGCGACGCCGGTTTCAGCCTCAAGGTTGCCGTAAAGCTCTTGAGAATACTTGGCCAATTTCGTCATGTTTGCCGTCGCGCGCAGCTGTGCGATCAACCCGGCGGCATGCCACGTTGTGCCCGAGGTCAGTTGTTTGCGTTCCAACAGAACGACATCTTTCCAACCCAATTTGGTCAGGTGATAAGCAACAGAACAGCCGATAACACCGCCGCCAATGATAACAACGCGGGCTTGTGTTGGAAGGTCGGGCATGGGCGTGATCCTTAGACGATAGTGTGGCCGGCATCGCGCAGGCGGCGGGCAATTTCAGCGATATGGGCGGGGCCTACTTCGCAGCAGCCCCCGACGATGGTGGCCCCTGCGGCGACCCAACCCATCACGTGTTCCGCGTAGTGTTCCGGGGTAAAATCGTTGCGCATGGTCAGGGCATCGACGGTGGGTTTGTCGCTTAAAAAGCCGTCTGTGATCTGTTCGAACCCATTGGCATAAGCGCCAGTTGGCAACGACGTCGCTTGCAGGCAGGAAAGGGCGGGCGCGATGACTTCGGGTGTAGAACAGTTAATAAGAATAGCACCGGCCCCGCCCTGTTCGGCAATTGGCACGGCGTCTGCGACAGGTTCGCCCGAACGCAGTTTGGTTCCATCGGTATCATCCACCGTCAACGCCAGCCAAACTGGTATGCCTGTCGGCGTACTGGCGGCCAAAATATCGCGCGCATGGGCAAGCGATGCGACAGTTTCGCAGATCAGCAGATCACAAGCGGTGGCAAGTAGTTCGGCCACCTCTGCAAAAAGCGGTACAGCGATGTCCGAAGTTGGGTGCAAATCCGGGCGGTAACTGGCGATGAGAGGGCCGATCGCCCCCGCGACGCGGCCAGAACCATGAGCCCGCCGGGCCGCGCGTGCCTCAAACATCGCGCTTTGATGAAGGGCCGAAAAGGCCCCCTCGACCGGAGTGTCGACCAACCTGTCGTGGTGGATCGCATAGCTATTTGTGGTCGCGATCGTCGCACCAGCGGAAAAGAAATCCGCATGCACTTGCGTGACCATGCCGGGATGATCCAGCATGATTTGCGTTGACCACAGCGGCGTTGGTTTGTCCCCAGCGCGGTGCACCAGTTCCTGCCCCATTCCGCCATCCAGAAGAGTGATATCAGTCATGACTTTGAACCTTTCGATGCCGGAAACCGATACGGTTTCCGGGCCGTTTTCCGGACCGGAAAACGCTCACGCCCGCAACCGATCATTTGCGGGATCCCAAAGCGGTTGGTCTTCTTGCACCGTCGCGGGATAACGTTTTCCATAAATTTCGACCTCAAGCTGTGTTCCGGGTACAGACACAGATGTACGCACCACGCCAAGCGCAATGGATGCATCAATGCGGTATCCCCATGCGCCGGATGTCGTTTCACCGACAACCTCATCACCGTTCCAAATCGTCGACATATAAGGCGCGTCCTGATCCCCTGCATCGACAATCAATGTCACAAAACGTTTCTTAGACCCCTGCTGTTTTTCGTTCTGCAACGCTGCTTTGCCCGGGAAATCCTGTGGTTTGTCCAACTTGATGAACCGGTCCAAGCCACCCTCAAACATCGAATAGTCGGTGCTCAAATCACCTTTCCAAGCGCGATAGCCTTTTTCGATGCGCATGGAATTCAACGCATACATCCCAAACGGCATGGCACCGGCACCCGTAATGGCATCAAAAAGCGCAGGCACATCCGCCATTGGCGCGTGCACTTCCCAGCCCAGTTCGCCTGCAAAAGACACACGGACCAACCGACACGCGATACCCGCCACAACCGCGTCTTGGTGTGTCAACCAGCCCAGCGAAAGGTCGGCTTGCGCGTTCAATTCTTTGAACAGGTCACGCGATTTCGGACCGCTCACGATCAACGTCGAAAATTCATCGGTATGGTCCGTCAGATGTAGCCCCTTTGGCAGCGCGTTGTTCAGCACATCCCAATCATGCCATTGCGCGGTCGCGGCTGTAATCAGCGTAAAGTGATCCTCGCCGTGGCGGATCAACGACATCTCGGTCAGGATCCGCCCACGGCTGTCCGGGAAATAACCCAATGTCATGCGCCCAGCTTTGGGCAGCGCGCCAGCGATACGCCCACGCAACCATTCAGCGGCCCCATTCCCGCTTAATTCGAACCGCGAAAAACCGGGCAAGTCCAGCACGCCCACACCGTCGCGCACCGTTTCCACCTCGGCTTTGATCCGCGGCGCCCATGGTCCGCTACGATCCCACGTATGGGTCGCTGCATCAGAAGTATCGTCGCCGTCTTTGGCGAACCAATTCGCGCGTTCCCACCCATTGTAAGCGCCCATTTGGCCGCCAACCGCGCGAAGGTTCGCGTCAATCGGCGACAGCTTTTTGTTGCGCCCCGCAGGCCATTCGTGATGAGGGAAATGCATCGCATATTCATGACCATAGGTTTCCAGCGCCTTGGCCAAGGAATAATCGTGATCTGCATACCCGGTATAGCGACGCGGGTCGGTCGCCCACATGTCCCACTCGGTTTCACCGTGCATAATCCATTCTGACAGCACTTTCCCTGCCCCGCCCCCTTGGGCGATGCCGAACGTAAAGCAATGCCCCTCAAACGCGTTTTTGACGCCCGGCATGGGCCCAAGCAACGGCAGTCCGTCCGGCGCATATGGGATTGGGCCGTTAATATTGCGCCCTACGCCAGCTGTGCCCAATGCGGGAACCCGCGCCATGGCATCTTCGATATAGAACTCCAGCCGCTCCAGATCGTCGGGGTACAGTTGAAACGAAAAGTCTTCGGGCATTGGGTCTTCGGGTGTGATCCAATGGGCCTTACAATTACGTTCATACGGGCCAAGGTTCAGCCCGTTTTTGTCTTGGCGCAGGTAATAGCTGATGTCGACATCGCGGATGATCGGCAGCTTGTGACCTTTTTCCTTGGTCCATGCCGCCACTTCGGGAATTTCATCCGTCAGGAAATATTGGTGCGACATGGTCACCATCGGCACAGTGCGCCCGCCAAAGGGTTTAAACCATTCGCCCACGCGCTGCGCATAATATCCTGCGCAGTTGGCGACGTATTGGCAACGAATGTCACCCTTGTCGGTTTTGACGATCCACTCGTCACCGTCCCGCTCTACCCCATTTGCTGGGCAGAAACGTTCGATCCTTGCACCCAGATCGCGCGCGCCCTTGGCCATGGCTTGGGTCAATTGTGCAGGATCGATATCGCCGTCCAGCGGATCCCACATGCCGCCCGCAAGATCGTGTGTTTCCATGAAGGGATGATGTTCTTTCATCTCTTCGGGCGTCAGGATAGGCATCTCTAGCCCCTGATAACGCCCCATGCCCGACACGCGTTCAAATTCCTGCATCCGTTCTTTGGAATGGGCCAGCCGCAGAGATCCGGTGACATGGTAGTTCATCGGATAATCAACATCATCCGCCAACGTACGATACATTTCCAATCCGTAACGCTGCATGTTCATCACGGCCCACGAGCCCGAAAAGTTGGGGCAGTTGCCCGCGGCATGCCAAGTTGATCCAGCTGTCAGTTCGTTCTTTTCCAACAGCACACAATCGGTCCAGCCTGCTTTGGCCAAGTGATACAACGTTGATGTACCGACGACGCCACCACCGATGATCACCACGCGAGCAGTTGTTGGGAAGTCAGACATGGATGGCTCCTTGGGAAAAAAATCTTGGTTGACGTGCGTACGTGAAGCGGCACAATTCCCGCATTGCGAGTTAACTTGGGGATTTTGATGCAATGACATCTTCGATTTATTTGATCGGTACGCCGAATGAACCGGCGCAAGACATTGTCGATCAGCTTGCTGCCAGTTCGCTGAACACTCTGATCTTGGAAGCCGGAAACCTGACGGAAACGAGCGTTGACCTGAATGGAAATGGCGAAACGGACGATTTTGTAGTTGGCGACGCGCGCTATACAACCACACAGGTTGACGATTTGGTTAGTGGCCCTAACGGGGCAGATGAGCGCACTGTGCTGGCCTATGTCAACGCGGCTGTCACCGATCATAACAGGTTTTATTGGGACAATGCCTGGGTGCCGAACCCTGACGATGCGGGCAATCCCGATGCTGGCCCCGTGGACGTCAGCGTTGCTCCGCCGTGGTTGGCCATGCCATTGGGCACCGCAGGTGGCCCAGTGTTCGACGCGCAAGGTCAGGTCAGCGACGGGACTTTTGGCTATATCGTGGATTACAGAGACGACGCTTGGCAAAGGATCGTAATTAACCAGTCCATTGCCTATATAGAACATGGTTTTAACGGTATTTTTCTGGACGATGTGGGCCGCTATGACGAAACCACACTGGGCCAATCCGAGGCCGCTGAGGAAATGATGCGCTTGGTCGTTCGTGTGCAGAACGATGTTATGGCCGCAACGGGTCTGAGCCAAGACGACCTGCACATCACGATCAACTCGGATTCTTTCATCGTGAGTAACTACTTCTTCGGCGAAGATGCGCCTGACAGCTTTGATCTTGACCTGGTAAGGAGTTTTATAACCGCTGTGGATGGGCTGGTTATGGAAGGTATAACGGCAGATAATACGGATTTTTGGGGCACGGCGAACACGTTTTTCAATGGCACCGTAACCGACCCAAATGGCGCATTTATCGGCATTGATGAAACCGCCTTGACCGCCATCGAAACACCGACTGACTGGACCACAATGATGGCGATCATTGACGAGTTGCTCGCTCAAAATGTGACTTTGTTTTTGGCCCCCGATCAAGCTTATGACACTGTGTTGGATGCACCTATTTTTGGGAACGTTTCTGATGACACTCTTGTGGGGACTTCTCGGTCCGACGCAATCTTTGGGCGCGGAGGAGCAGACATCATTGACGGCGGCGACGGGGACGACATTATCTATGGTGGCGAAAGCGGCAGTACGATCCACGGCGGCGACGGGGACGACCTGATTTATGGCGGACCCGGTGATGATTTGATTTTTGCCGGAAACGGAAACGACACCATTTATGGCGGCGGAGGCAACGACACGATTATCGGCGGGTCGGGCAGCGACATGATCTACGGCGAAGCGGGGGACGATCTGATTTCGGGCGGCGCGAGCGGCGACCTTCTTTCGGGTGGCAACGGCAACGACATTATCTATGGCGGAGATTTGCCCGACACCTTTGTCTTTGACTTTTAGGTGCGCGCCCACCGCCACGGCTCAGAGCTCTTTCAACTGCGGCACGCCCGCTTCGATGTCGTAATAATCGCCTTTGAAGGCCGTAAAGATGTGTTTGCCGGTGCTTAACCCGGTATCGCCATCTAATGTTCCTGACATCACGGATGTCGCCCCGTTGTCGGCCTCGCACCGCCAAAACAGGGACGATCCACATTTGTTGCAAAACCCGCGTTCTGCTTCTGGAGACGAGCGATACCAAACGAGTGTGTCGTCTTTGGTTATGTTCAGATCCTCTGCGCTGACTTGCGTCGCTGACACATAATGCCCGCTGGTTTTGCGACACTGAAGACAGTGACACGCAACAGAAGGGCGCAAGGTCCCAGACAGTTCATAGGTGACGCCTCCGCACAGGCAGCTTCCTTTTTGCATTACGGCCTTCCCGGTGTTGCGACGGCGCCCAAAAGCACGCCGTAAATGATGAAACAGATCGCCATTGCGCGGCGCACCCAAGTGTTGAAAACCGCCCCAAGTGCCGCGCGCCCGATGCCCGCCCCAAGCGCGCTAAATCCCGTGTAACTCAGGGCCGTGATGGTCAGAGCGGTTGGCACAATCAGCCACATTTGATCCCAGACAGGCACATCGGGCTGCACGAACTGTGAAAAGGCAGCAAGGTATCCTGCAACGCTTTTGGGGTTGATCGTGGCAATGGCAAGTGCGCGCAAATAGACCGATTTTCCCGAATGCACAGTCACTTTGGGTGGCGTCGCCGCATTCAACCAGCCCCGCACGCCAAGAAAGATCAGAAAGCCTGCGCCGATCAGTTTGGCCACCCAAAAGGCCGTCGCGGACGCGGCAATCAGTGCGGTAATGCCCAAGGCCGACAACAACAGAAACAGGCTTGCTTGCGTCAAGATGGCCAGCACGCCCACCAAAGACCGCCTAAACCCGATCGTCATTCCATTGGTGATGCAATTGACCGCATTCGGTCCCGGCGTGGTCACGAATACTGCCCAGAACAGCGCGAATATGATCCACCCCTCAAACGACATCAGTAGACCGGGGGCGCGATGACCCAAATCGCGATCGCTGGGGTGTCATAGGGGTTCATCCAACGAAAGGCTTCGCCACGAATGCGGAAGCTGTCGCCGGGGGCGAGGGTAAAGGTGCGTCCGCCGATTTCTAGGTCAAGCCGTCCCGAGATCAGATAACCGACCTCTTGCGTGGGTCGCATCACGGGCGTGACGATTTCACTTTGGGCTTCAAACGTGGAATGCACCATTTCAAAGTCATCGGTGAGGTCGGGGGACAGCAATTCTTCGACCAAACCGGCTGTGCGCGACCCGATGGGCCGCCGCGCGCCTGCACGCACCACATACCCTTCTTCTTCGGCCGGCGCTGCACCGCGCCGGAACAGCGACGAAACGGCGATATCAAGCACCTTTGCGATCTCGCGCAGATCGGTGACCGAAGGCTCCGACAGGTCGCGTTCAACCTGACTAAGCCACCCGACAGAACGCCCAAGCGCATCCCCCATGTCCTGCAACGTCATGCCGCGCGCTTTGCGCAAGGCGCGTAGATCGGCACCAAGGCTAGGGCTGTTGTAGGGGTTGGTTTGCAGCATGACTCGTGAAATTCCTTCTTAGAATTTCACGTAAAGACAGTTCTTGTGAAAAATCAATCCAAAATTTCACGCCCGCCAAAAATAGCCCCAAGAACTGCCGTCAGTTGGTCTGCGTCTTCTTGAGTGAAGGCATCGGGCTGATCACTGTCGATATCAAACACGCCGATCAATGCACCCGCTTTGCCGTAGACGGGAATAACCAGCTCGGATTTGGTAGAGGACGCACAGGCAATGTGCCCCGGAAAGGCGTCCACATCCGCCACCAGCTGCACTGTGCCAGTGCGCGCCGCCGCGCCGCACACTCCGCGCGTAAAGGGGATTTGCAAGCAACCATGACCGCCCTGATATGGCCCGATCTTTAACATCTCAGGCCCTGTGACGCGATAAAAACCGGTCCAGTCAAAACGGTCATCGCAATGGTGCACTTCGCAGGCGACCGTGGCCATCAAAGCCACAGTATCGGTTTCGCCTTGGGTCAAGCTTTGCAGCGTTTTTGCCAACATGGTGTAGTCAGGCATCTGTCATTCCTTTTGGCGCATGTTTGATCAAGGTTTGGCCCCTGTCCCATTGATCGTTTGGATCAAGGACGTTCGATCGCAATGGCCGTACCTTCGCCGCCGCCAATGCAGATCGCAGCGATACCACGTTTGAGACTTCTGTGTTCGAGCGCGTGCAACAAGGTGACAATGATCCGCGCGCCGGATGCCCCAATCGGGTGTCCCAAAGCGCAGGCGCCGCCATTCACGTTGACGATGTCGTGGTCCAGCCCCATTTCGCGCATAAAGGCCAGCGGAACGACGGCAAAGGCTTCGTTTACCTCCCACAGATCGACGTCTTCTTTTTGCCAGCCGATGCGCGCCAATAGCTTTTCGGCAGCGGGAACGGGCGCCGTTGTGAACAAGCCGGGGGCTTGGGCGTGGCTGGCATGACCAAGAATGCGGGCACGGATTGGTAAATTTTGACTTTGGGCGGTATCTTCGGATGCCAGCACAAGGGCGGCCGCCCCGTCCGAGATCGACGACGCATTGGCCGCCGTCACTGTCCCACCTTCGCGAAACGCCGGTTTGAGGTTTGGAATTTTATCAGGGCGCGCGGTGCCGGGTTGCTCGTCTGCCGTTACCGACACAGTGCCTTTGCGCGTTTTAATTTCTACGGGCGTCACTTCGGCATCGAATGCGCCATTCGCAATTGCATCCTGCGCACGGGCAAGCGAGGCTAGCGCATATTCGTCCTGCACAGCGCGGGTGAACTGAAAAGTTTCCGCGCAATCTTCGGCAAATGTGCCCATCAAGCGCCCTTTGTCATAGGCGTCTTCCAGACCATCAAGAAACATATGGTCAACCACCTGAGAATGCCCCAAGCGCGCACCATCTCGCATTTTGGGCAGCATGTAGGGCGCATTTGACATGCTTTCCATACCGCCAGCGATCATCGTATCGGTCTGACCTAGTGCAATTTGGTCAAAGGCCATCATCACCGCTTTCATCCCCGATCCGCACATCTTGTTAAGCGTGGTGGCTGGGACGTTCTCGGCAAGGCCTGCGGCGAACCCTGCTTGACGCGCCGGCGCTTGACCTTGGCCTGCGGGCAAGACACACCCCATCAGCACTTCATCCACTGTGGGCAGTTTGGCACCCGCCAAAGCGGTTTTGATCGCGACGCCGCCCAATTCTGCCGCGGACATGTCAGACAGCGCACCCTGAAATCCACCCATGGGCGTGCGTGACGCCCCCGCAATGACGACTGATTTCATGAGGGTCGGTCCTTTTGGGTTGGTGGCAATACAATAGTAATGATTGCGATTTAGACACGCAATGCAACCAAAACAGAACATGAGGAACCATGATGGAACTTCGCAGCCGATCAGAAGACAACCTGCAAGTTGTCTCTGTTCTCGACAACAGAATTGATGCCGCTGTCGCCATCGAATTCAAAGATGCCATGCGTGCCTCCACTGATGAAGGCAACGATATCGTCATCTTAGACCTTAGCGAAGTACATTTCATTGATTCCAGTGGGTTAGGTGCAATTGTCGCCGCCATGAAAAACATGGGGAAATCGCGTAAATTAGCCTTGGCAGGCCTAACCCCGACCGTCGAAAAAGTATTCCGCCTTACGCGAATGGACAGTGTTTTCAGCGTTTTTCCAACGCTAGACGGTGCTCTTGAACAATTGAAGTCCTGATCAGTCCTTGCCTTTGAAAGACGACATCATGCCAACCGCCACCTTTCTCCCAGTTTTTCGGGTTTCCGTGCAAAGCAGCGAACTCGCCGTGCGGGAGGCGTTGAAAAGCTTGTTGAGTGGTTTGATGCCATTGTCGTTGGACCTAGAAGAGGCTGGCACCGTCGAAATCGTCATGGCCGAAGCGCTCAACAACATTGTCGAACATGCCTATCCCGACGGTGACCCTAAGGGATCGATCGACATCACTTGCGAGCATCAAACAGATGGCTTGCATTTGACAGTTATCGATCAAGGTCGCTGCATGCCCGACGGACGTATGCCGTTGGGAACAGCCGCCAATGTGGATGTAGCCTTAAACGACATGCCCGAAGGCGGCTTTGGCTGGTTCTTGATCAAAGATCTGGCCAAAGACGTAAGTTACGAACGCATTGGTTCAGAAAACTGGCTGACCCTGCGTCTGGCCGTAGCAGCAATCTAGAGCACAAAAAACCCGCGCCCTAACGGCGTGACCCGCAATCTAGCGACGGTGAAAAAACCACGATAGTGTTTTTGATGGTCATCCTACGTACATGGTCTGAACCTCAATCCTGCCATCAAGATGCCTGCACTTTAGCGGACCGCAGCATATGCCTTGTGGCGACCCTCACTGCGCAGCTCGTCTTCTTTGAAACGCATGTTCCTGCAAAAAGTGCTCTTAGCCCGTATTATCGCAAAACCGCCCCCCCTTGACCACATTCCCGCCTTGATCCGACGGCATACCTGTTCTTGTAGCTGCATATAGCTTCCCTCGATGCCGCGTTTTCTTGCCCCCACCCAGTGCGCGGCATCGAGGAATTTAAAAACCCCAACATTAAAGTGGACAACACCCGCAACGCAGTTACGTTGCGAGGAACATTGAATACTCAGGGGGCTTTCCATCATGCGTGACTTTCATCTTCCGGGCCGTTCGCCTGTTCTGGCGACCTCTGGCATGTGTGCGACCTCTCATCCGCTCGCCGCACAAACCGCTATCGAAATTTTGAAAGCGGGCGGCAACGCGATGGATGCCGCGATCGCCGGGGCGGTTCTGTTGGGCATTTGCGAACCCCAAATGACCGGCATCGGCGGGGATTGTTTCGTTCTGTGGTCCGACGCCAATGGTAAGATGAACGCGATGAATGGCTCTGGCCGCGCGCCATCTGCGCTGGATGCCGCTGATCTTCGCGCAAATGGCGACAGCGTGGTCCCGATCCACAGCCCGCATGCTGTCACAATCCCCGGCGCTGTTGATGCGTTTTGCACCCTGTCCGAACGCGTTGGCAAACTGGGCTTGGACCGCATCCTTGCCCCTGCAATCCACTATGCAGAAACGGGTGTGCCGGTGGCACCCCGCGTTGCGTTTGACTGGTCCAAGGATGCAGGGACGCTCCAAGGTAAAGCGCGTGACCATTTCCTGATCAATGGCGACGTGCCGCACACCGGTCAGATGTTTGCGGCACCCGGACAGGCAAAGGTCTTGCGCAAGATTGCTGAACATGGGCGCGACGGGTTCTATTCCGGTGAAGTGGCCGAAGATATCCTTGCGACGCTCACCGCTTTAGGCGGCAAACACACAGAACAAGATTTCGCCTCGACGGCTTGCACCGACACCACCCCAATCAGCAGCACATACAAGGGCGTCGATCTGTTTGAGCACCCGCCCAACGGTCACGGCGCAACTGCCAACCTTATGCTCAACATGTTGGCGCATTTTGACATTGCCGGCATGGACCCCCTCGGCGCCCAACGCGCGCATATCGAAGCCGAAGTCGCGAAGCTCGCTTATGATGCGCGCAACCGATTCTTGGCTGATTTCGATTTCACCACCCGCCTGGAACACATGTTGGCGCCGGAAACAGCGGCGCAGCTGGCCGCGTTGGTCGACCCGAACCGTGCTTCGGCGGACCCAAAAGCGTTGTCCGAACAAGTCCACAAAGACACGATTTATATCACCGTGGTCGATCGCGACGGCATGGCCGTTTCGTTGATATATTCGGTTTTCCATGGCTTCGGGTCGGGCATCGCGTCGGAAAAATACGGCGTTCTTTTGCAGAACCGAGGCGCAGGCTTTACACTCGAGGAAGGTCATCCCAACGAGTTAAAAGGCAGTAAACGCCCGATGCACACGATCATTCCCGGTTTGTTGGCAAAGGACGGCAAACCTTACATGCCTTTTGGGGTGATGGGGGGTGCTTATCAGCCTAACGGCCATGCGCGGTTTGTCAGCAACATGGTTGATTTTGGAATGGATCCGCAAAGCGCCATCGATGCGCCCCGCGCCTTTAGCGACAGTGGTGATATGAAGGTCGAGCGTGGATATAGCGATGCGGTGCGCGCAGAACTGTCAGAAATGGGGCACAAGGTTAGCATCCCAGATGTCGCAATTGGCGGCGCGCAGGCGATTGCGATGCGGGACGATGGCGTGTTGGAAGGCGCGAGTGATCCGCGCAAAGACGGTTGTGCCCTTGGGTACTGATGGACCGACGGGTGCGCAATCACTGCGCACCTTTTCTATCAATTCAACTGGAAGTGCAGCGGATACGTGCCATCCTGAAACGGGCCAAACAGGTCGGGAATGTCGGGGTGGTCCACTGGTTCGCCAGAATAATCGGCAACCAAGTTTTGTTCAGACACATAAGCCACGTAATAGCTTTGGTCGTTTTCAGCCAGCAGATGGTAAAACGGCTGTGCTTTTCTGGGGCGGCTGTCCTCAGGGATGGCTTCGTACCATTCATCCGTATTGGAAAACTCGGGATCCACATCAAAAACAACACCCCGAAAGGGGTGCTTTTTGTGCCGGACAACTTGGCCCAAGTGATATTTCGCGCGAGTTCTGAGCATTACATTGCGCCCCCTATCGACCGTGACTACACGGAGCAAGGGACATTTGTCCAACAATTGAACGCATTTTACCGGAAACAGTCTGTGAACCTGACAGTAACAGTCCTTCAAGTCGTTGCCCCAGTGTTTATTTTAGCCAGTATCGGCTTTGTCTGGGTGAAGATCGGGCTGGAATATCGCATCGAATTTGTCACCAAATTGGCGATGACTTTGTCGTTGCCGTGCCTCATTCTTGTGTCGCTGATGCAAACCCGAATCGATCCAGAGGCGTTGACGGCCTTATCGCTTGCCGCCGTAACAGCCTATGCCATCATCACCGCGGCATTTTTGATTTTGGTCAAACTGCTCCGCCTTGAGACCCGCACCTATACCGCGCCGCTGATCTTTGGGAACACTGGAAATTTAGGTTTGCCCTTGGCGCTTTTTGCATTTGGCGACATCGGTTTAAGCTATGCGATCATCGTTTTTGCCGTCATGGCGTTGTGGTCCTACACCTTTGGCATCTGGTTGGTGGCCGGGGCCGGATCACTGGGCAAAGTACTGCGCGAACCTTTGGTTTGGGGCACCGTATTGGGTGCCGTGTTTCTGTGGCGGGGTTGGGAAACGCCCGAATTTCTAACCAACACCCTTAGCTTGATTGGTCAAATTGCGATCCCAGTCATGTTGATCACTTTGGGCGTTGCTGTCGCACGGCTATCGGCACGTGGATTGGTGCAGGCGGCGCTGTTGTCTGCTGTCAAACTGGCGCTGTGTGTTGGTGTTGCGTGGGGCGTTGGGCAGATCTTTGAACTGAATCCAACAGCCTTTGGCGTGCTGGTTTTACAGGTCGCCACCCCAGTGGCCGTGACTTCGTATTTGCTGGCTGAAAAATATGGCGCCGATGCCCCGTCGGTCGCTGGTTTGGTTGTTGCATCCACTTTGATGTCGGTGGCCGCCTTGCCTTTGATCCTTGCCGCAGTCCTATAAGATTTCGTGATTTCCAACGCCGTCTTTTTTCGCTATGATGTGACAAAATAAAAAACAAAAAGCGAGTGAGGCAAATGAGCAGACTCTTTCGCGCGATGGCATTGGTTCTTTTGGCTGCCAGCTGTGGTGGCGGGTCGGGTACGGCCCCCCGTCAGCTGGATAACGCCTGTTCGATCCTGTCCGAGCGCCCGACATACCTATCGGCCTTTAAGGCCACTGAACGCAAATACGGCGTGCCTGTGCACGTGCAGATGGCGACGATCTATCAAGAAAGTAAATTTGTGTCCGACGCGCGCACGCCGTTCCGCTATGCGGCGGGTGTGGTGCCGCTGGGGCGGCAATCAAGCGCTTATGGCTACAGCCAAGCGTTGGATGGCACGTGGGACGAATACGTTGACGCCACAGGCAAACGCACTGCGCGGCGCGATCGTATCAGGGATGCCACAGACTTTATGGGCTGGTACATGGCGCAAACACAGTCGCGCCTAGGTGTGCCGCTGTCAGACGCGCGCAATCAATATCTTGCCTATCACGAGGGTCGCACGGGCTTTGCCCGCGGGTCCTACAACAGCAAGCCATGGTTGGTGCGTGTCGCTGGTGAAGTTGGTCAACGATCCAACTTGTATGCGTCGCAATTGCGGTCTTGCAGCTAAAATAACGGGCAAGGCGGCTTGTCCGCCCTGCCCCGCATTTCGAATCGCACCTTAGGGTCGATTAAACAAACGATTGGGCAGATTGCCCCCAACTTTGACTTCGCCCAGCACCACTGTAGTTTGACCACCTCCGTCATCGTTGATGACCCATTGGCGCAGCTGCACTGGATTTTCCGTGAATTTCATCTGGATATTGCCGTATTCTGGGTGCTCTGGATCTTGCGCCGTCACCACAGTCGCAGTGCCATCAAAATCATGCCCCACAACCATGTTCGCCGCCCCAAGGTTCACGTTGCGTGCCAAGATCAGCGACAGCGGTGTGCGCCGCAGCGGATAGGTTTCCGGCGGCTGGTTCGATTTGGAATCCGCAATATAAACCGCATTGGCAGACACCACGACAAGCGCGGTGTTGGGCGCATTGTACTCAAAACGCATCTTACCCGGCCGCTTGATATAGATGTTGCCTGTGTCGACAGACCCATCGTCGTTGATCTGGGTAAAGGTGCCATCGACCGTCTTTAGGTCATTCAGATAGTTCGAAATCGCGCCCAAAGGCAGCTTGTCCGCCCACGCGCCTTGTGCGGTCGTAACGGCCAGTGCAACTGCTGCGATACGTGAAACCAAAGTCATTTTTACAGTCCGTCCTTTCGGATCATTGTCGTTGATCCAAATATAGGACGGACCGCATTGATATGCGATAGCAAGCGGCGATCATGCGCCTATTGCGCGGGTTAACCCTGTTCTGGAACCAAAATTTCACGTTTGCCAACGTGGTTGGCCCCAGAAACAACGCCCTGATCTTCCATTTGTTCGACCAGACGCGCCGCCTTGTTATACCCAATGGCCAGTTTGCGCTGGATGTAAGAGGTCGAACACTTGCGATCCTTCAGAACGATGGCCACGGCGGTGTCATAAAGCGCGTCTTCGCCATCGGTGTTTCCACCCAAACCAAGCACCGCATCAATGCTGCTTTCTTTGTCTTCGTCCGGGCCGTCCAGCACGCCGCTGACATAATCCGGCACACCAAAGGCCTTGAGGTGATTGACCACCTCTTCGACTTCCTCATCCGACACAAACGGCCCGTGGCAACGGGTAATCTTGGCACCACCCGCCATATAAAGCATGTCACCCATGCCCAGCAGTTGTTCGGCCCCCATTTCACCCAAGATCGTGCGGCTGTCGATTTTAGACGTCACTTGGAAGGAAATCCGCGTGGGGAAGTTCGCCTTGATCGTACCAGTGATAACGTCAACCGATGGCCGCTGTGTCGCCATGATCAAGTGAATGCCAGAGGCACGCGCCATCTGCGCCAGACGCTGAATACAGGCCTCGATTTCTTTGCCCGCAACCATCATCAGGTCGGCCATTTCGTCGACGATAACAACGATATAGGGCAACGCCTCGGGTGCGAACTCTTCTGTTTCAAAGATCGGTTCGCCCGTGTCGTCGTCAAATCCGGTTTGCACAGTGCGGCTGAACATCTCGTCCTTGGCCAAGGCTTCGCGAACGCGTCCGTTATAGCCCTCGATGTTGCGCACGCCCATTTTGGACATCTTGCGATAGCGTTCTTCCATCTCGCCCACGGTCCATTTCAGGGCCACAACCGCCTTTTTCGGGTCCGTCACAACAGGCGACAAAAGATGCGGGATGCCATCATAAACCGACAGTTCCAGCATCTTGGGATCAATCATGATCAAACGGCATTCCTGCGGCGTTAGCTTGTAAAGCAGGCTTAGGATCATGGTGTTGATCGCCACCGATTTACCGGAACCCGTCGTACCCGCAATCAGCAAGTGCGGCATCTTAGCCAAGTTCGCGACCATGCTTTCGCCGCCGATATCCTTACCCAAAGCCAGCGGCAGACGCATATTGCTGTCACCAAAGTCGCGCGACGCAAGGATTTCACGCAGCACTACTTTTTCACGGTTTTCATTTGGCAGTTCGATACCAATGACCGAACGGCCAGGAACAGTCGACACACGCGCCGAAAGTGCGGCCATGGAACGCGCGATATCATCGGCAAGCCCGATCACGCGAGAGGCCTTAAGGCCCGGCGCCGGTTCGAGTTCGTACATTGTAACGACGGGACCGGGGCGCACAGCAACGATTTCGCCTTTGACGCCATAGTCGTCCAGAACCGTTTCCAACATGCGCGCATTTTCTTCGAGCGCTTCGTCGCTGAGATGACTGCGCGCCACGACAGTGGGCGTTTCGAGCAGGCTCAATGGCGGTAATTCAAAGCCGGGATGTGAATCTTCGAACGCCAGCTTGGGTTGCGCTTCGGCCTGTGCACGGACGCTGGGTTGGACGGGCTTACGCACCGGTTGTTGCACCACTTTACGCGGTTCCGCGACCGGGATCACCGGGGCGGGGGCAACCGGAGCGGGTGCCACAGGTTCGGGCACATCCAAGGTGACCATAGGTTCGATGACTTCGTCCATCACCTCTTCGGGTGCGGCATAGGTCGGGGTGGCAATACTTGCCGCAGCGAGGGCCGTCATCGGCGGTTCAGGCGGCAAACCATGTTGCGGCGTCGTGTTCAACACCAACGGAGAAGGGCCACGCCCGCGCCCTTTGGTCAATGGTGTGGTTGAGTTGGAACCACCAACCGGCCCACCACGCACACGCGATTTGATGACATCAGAAATCTTGTTCTTGATCCGCTCATCGCCCGGACCTTCGCCCACATCAGCAACGCTATGGCTTTCGACCAGTTCCATTTCCGGCATCTCTTGCGGTTCTGGATCAGCGCGTTTGATCAGTCCCGGCATGCGGGCCAACAGGCCTGGTTTGGGCGCGTCTTCTGCCACGTCATCTTGTTCGGACCAAGCAGAGACCGGTGGAACCGTTGCGGCATAAGCTTCCGCCTCGGCGGCTTCAACTTCGCGCTGCGTGCGCCGTTCGGCCTGTTTTTCTTGCATCACACGCGCGGCTTGGACAGCGCCACTTGCGCCCCGGCCCAGCAACGTCATCAATCCGGCATAGGCCACAACCAGCCCGACCAGAAAAAATCGCGAAAGGCGTGTCACTTCAGCGCGCGTAAAGCCCAAAACAAACGCGCCAAAGACAAGGATGCCAAGGCCCATCAGCAAAGACATCAACTTGACCGTAAAGGTCGACCCAATGGGCAGCGCCGTCAGTAAAAAGGCCATGACCGTATCGCCAAACAGACCGCCAAGGCCAAAACCATGGGTCGCGCTCCACTCTGCACCGGGTTGCAACGTTGCGGCATATACCGACCCCAAGGCCACGGCAATCGGCGCGAAAATCAAACGCCCCAAGGCCCGATCACGCCCCCAATGCAGCATAAACCGCACGCCCCAAACAATAAGAACGACAGCGATACCAAAAACGCCCCACCCGGCGATCATAAACATAGGTGCGGCCAAAGACGCGCCAGTGCGCCCCATCCAGTTTTGAACAGGCGCATCTGTCGAGGCCAGCCAATTCGGATCATGAGGCGTATAGCTTAGCATCATCGTTGCTGCCATCATGCCGACGACCAACAAGGCGATCCCGACAAGCTCGCGGCCGCGTTTTTCGATCGCCGCCTGCACATTCTGATCAAAAAGTGGATCACGCTGTGTTTGAAATGCCATGCCTCGTTCCTCGTTTTTTATGTGGCGAAAAGAGTGTCACGGATGGCATGAAGCCCCCGCTCGGTCTCTGCCATTGGGGCGACCATGGCCACCCGGATATATGTGTCACCGGGGTTGAACCCGTCGATTTCGCGCGCAAGATAGGCCCCGGGCAATACCCGCACGCCAGTTTCTTGCCAAAGTTTAAGCGACGCGGCCTCGCCATCCGGCACGGGAAGCCACAAAAAGAATCCCGCTTCGGGTGCCGCATAGCCTGGAACGTCGCCAAAGACGGCGTCGGCCAGCGCGTATTTCTCGTGATATTGACGACGATTGTCGATCACGTGTTCTTCGTCCGCCCAAACGGCGGCGGCAGCGTGCTGCAAAGGTGCAGGCAAAGGCGTGCCCGCATAGGTGCGCAACTGACGCACTTCGCGCATGGTTTCAGGCCCACCAACGATAAACCCCGAACGCAAGCCCGGAAGGTTCGACCGCTTAGACAGCGAATGAAAGGCCACAACCCGCTCGGGGTTCGCCCCTTCAAGGCATTCCAACACGCCCACCGGGGGCACATCGCGATAAATTTCAGAATAACATTCGTCGGCGAACAACTGGAAATCATACTGCTCGGCCAATGCAATCAAGTCACGCCAGTACCCCTTGTCGGCAACTGCACCTTGCGGATTGGCGGGCGAGCACATGTAGCAGGCCACCGCGCGGTTTAAAATCGCAGGATCAACAGCAGCAAAGTCAGGCAAATGCCCAGTTTCCGCCGTGGCAGGCACCAAATAAGGCTCCGCCCCCGCCGAAATCGCGGCCAACATATAGACCTGATAAAACGGGTTCGGCATCAACACGACAGGGCGCTGACCATTTTTGACCTCGGGACACAACGCCATCCCCGCATTATAAAGCCCTTCACGCGTGCCATTCAGCGGCATCACGTGCACATCCGGGTCCTTGGTCACACCATAGCGACGACCCAACCAATCACAGAACGCACCGCGCAATTCGGGAATACCTTCATTGGGCGGATAGCTGTTAAAGCCTATGGCATGCTCAGCGATGACATCCGTCACCCACGCAGGAAATGCATGCTTGGGGTCGCCAATGGTCATATGCACAACATCGCCGCCCGCCGGATGATGATCCAAAAGGGCGCGCAAACGTGGGAACGCATACGCCGGAAGGTTCGAAAACCGCTCGGGAAACTTCATAAAACTGCCTCAGACACGGGATCATGATCGCCCCGTTTGTCCTAAACTAACCCAACCAAGACTCCTTCGTCCAGAAAAACCACGCCAAAACTCGCAACACGTGGCAATTCGGCCAAAGAACCCTCCTTCATTGTTCTAAAAATATGCTTGGGGGAGTCCGCAGGACGGGGGCAAAGCCCCCTAAAAATGTCGTCGCGCAAGCGTCCTTTGGATCAGCCCAAGGCCGCCTCAGCCGCTGCACCAACGCGCAATAATGCCGCTTCACAGTCCCGCGCACCCATCATCATAATCCCACAGCTCGGTACACCGGTCGGTAAAGTCAGCGCACAGATCCCCAACAAATTGCCGATGCGTGTGTTGCGCAGCGCCAAAAGGTTCTCCGTTTTGTAATAGTCGCTGTCCGTATTCAAGCGTTCCAAATTAGGCGGCAAGTTCGGGGTCGTTGGCGCCAACACCGCATCAAAAGACACAGTCGCCGCATCCCACGCCCCGCGCGCAGCCTCAAGCTGCGCCCACGCGGCACTATAATCAGGCGCAGTGAAAGACGCACCAAGACGGAAACGTTCCAAAATCTCAGAATACATCGCATCCGGATTGGCCTCGATAATGTCACGCCACAACCCATAGACTTCGCCCGGCAGCAATGGCCCTGTAACCGCAAGTGCTTCGCTCACGGCAGGCACCTCCAACGGTTCGATGACCGCCCCCGCAGCGCGTAACTTGCCAAGTGACGCTTCATAAGCCGCCAAGGGGGCTTCGCGAATATCGTCCAGCACAGCGGTTTGCAGCGCCGCAAAGCGTCGTCCCTTTAACGATGCGCCGCGCAAATCAGGGGCCGGTGCCCCCTCCATGACAGCCATCAAAAGCGCCGCATCCTCGACGCTCCGGGTCAATGGCCCGACTGTGTCGAATTTCAAACTCAGTGGCACGCACCCTTCCAAAGACAACCGACCATGCGTCGTCTTCAACCCCACAAGATCGTTCCATGCCGAAGGCACGCGCACCGACCCGCCAGTATCTGACCCGATGGCCGCAGGGGCCAACCCAAACGCAACTGACGCCGCCGCGCCAGAAGATGATCCCCCCGGCACGGCATCCGCGTCATTCACACAAGGCGGGGTGTCGGTAGAAGGATTGTAGCCCAATCCTGAAAAGGCCAGCTCGCTCATGTGCGTTTTGCCCAGACACACCAATCCCATGGCCGTCGCATTGGCCAGCACCCTCGCGTCTGCGTCCGGAACACGCCCGGCCAGCAGCTTCGATCCGGCTTCGGTGCCCTCCCCTGCCGTGTCAAATAGGTCTTTCCAACTGATGGGCACACCGTCCAACGGCGATAAGCGTTGACCAGCCTTGGCGCGCTCAGACGCGGCGCGCGCCTCGGACATGGCCCGATCTTCGGTCAGGCGGGCATAGATCCGGTCCTTGAGTGGATGCGCATGGATACGCTCGAAAAACGCATGGGCCAGATTGACGGGATCAACCTTGCCTTCACCAATAGCACGCCCCAAATCGCTTGCGCTTTTGCTTAACCAGTCTTGCATCGTCCATCTCCTGCCGCGTTTGATTTGACGGTAGCGACGTCCGGGCGCATGGACAATCCCAACTGCGCCGCCATAGTGCGGGACATGAAAAACGACAGCGATATCCTGATCACCGGCGGCGGATTGTCTGGCCCGATCCTTGCCCTTGCTCTTGCCCAAAGCGGGCACCGGGTCATTGTAATCGATGCCTTGTCCGAAAAGGTGCGCAAGAATGCAGCCTTTGATGGGCGCAGCTATGCAGTGGCGTTGACATCGCGACGACTTCTTGCGGGCATTGGTGTGTGGGATGCCGTCGCGGATCACAGCCAACCTATGCTTGAGATCAAAGTATCAGACGGGCGCGCGGGGGAAGGGCCATCGCCGTTTTTCATGCATTTCGACCATGCTGAAATCGAAGAAGGCCCGATGGGTCACATGGTACAAGATCGCCATCTGCGCCGCGCACTTTTGGACGCAATGGCAGCCACGGATGGGGTCACACATCTGGCGGGGGAAACCGTTGTCGCGCAAAACGTGGCACCTAGCGGCGTGTCGGTCACATTGGCCTCAGGCAAAGTGTTAAATGGGTCGGTGCTGGTCGGCGCAGATGGGCGCAGCAGCGGCACGGCCCAGCGCGCAGGCATCAAACGCAACGGTTGGACCTATGACCAGACGGCTTTGGTCTGCGCGATCGCCCACGAAAAGCCGCACAACGGCATCGCGCACCAGTTCTTTATGCCTGCAGGTCCGTTGGCGATCTTACCCTTGCCGGGCAATGTCAGTTCCATCGTCTGGAGCGAAGCCGAGCAAGTGGCGTCGGCCTTCAACGCCCTGCCGGACGAAGAGTATTTGGAAATGCTGCGCCCTCGCTTTGGAAATTTCTTGGGCGAAATCACCCTTACGGGTGCGCGCTATACCTATCCACTGTCTTTGTCGCTTGCGGCGCATTTGGTGGCAGAACGAACAGCACTTATTGGGGATGCGGCCCACGGGGTGCACCCGATTGCAGGTCAGGGTTTGAACGCTGGGATGCGCGATATTGCAGCATTGGCCGAAGTCATTACGGATGCAACGCGGCGCGGTGAAGACCCCGGCAGCGTGGCTGTTCTTGCCCGTTATGAAGAATGGCGTCGCTTTGACAACACAGCGCTTGCATTGGCGACCGACAGCTTTAACCGGCTGTTTTCAAATGATAATGCGCTAATTCGTGGCTTGCGGGATATCGGCATGGGGTTGGTGGGCAACATGCCCACCTTACGGCGCGGATTTATCCGCGAGGCCGCAGGGCTGACGGGCGACTTGCCGCGACTGATGCGCGGCGCGCCGCTTTAGTCCAGCTTGCGCGCTTCATCCACCAACATCACGGGAATGCCGTTGCGGATCGGGTAAGCAAGGTTTGCATTGACCGAAACCAATTCCTGCGCGTCCGCATCATAGCGCAATGTGGCGTGCGTTTGGGGGCAAATCAGGGCCTCCAACATGCGGCGGTCCGCGTTTATGCTCATTGGATCATGTCCCCTTCTCCACTGCGTAGATCAAATTCGATCAAGGTCACCAATGTCTCGCGCCGCGTGCTAAGCGATGGCGCTTCGAGCAGGGCCTGTTTGTCTTCAGGATCGAAATCCAACATCATCGACAACGAATTAACCAACAGTTCATCTTCGGCGTCTTTCAGCGTATCCCAATCCGCCGACAAGTCGCGCGCATCAAAGTAGCGCCCCAAAAGGTCTAGAAAAGCCGGGCGATTGAAATGAACGTCTTCTTCGGTGTCGCCTTGGTCGCGGTCGAACCCTTCCCAACTCACGTCGCAACGGCGATAGGGCGTGAACCCTTCAACCTCAGACATCACGCGAAACCGTGACACACCAGCAAGCGTGATCATGTATCGGTTGTCTTCGGTTTCCGAAAATTGCGAGATGCGTCCCGCGCACCCGATCGTGTGCAACCCAATTCCGTCGCGCCCGGCGACTTCGTTTGGTTGCACCATGCCGATCAGTCGCCCGGGTGTTTTCAGCGTGTCATCAAACATTTGCAGATAGCGCGGTTCAAACAGATGTAACGGCAAACGGGCGCGCGGCAACAGCAACGCACCCGGCAGCGGAAACACGGGAATTGTATTTGGAAGGTCGGTAATTTTGATCATACCAAATCAACTAGCCCGCCAACGCCATCAAGCAAATATCATTGAGCTCAAACGGCGGCGTCCGTTCAAAACAATTGGGTCATCGGCTTTGAGTGCGTCGAAAATTGTGAACAGCTGCGCCTTGGCGGCACCGTCGTTCCACTCACGGTCGCGCCCGAACAGGGTTAGCAATTCATCCACGGCTGCTTCGGTGTCATCGTTTGCATGCAACGCCTTGGCCAATTCCAGACGGGCCTCGTTGTTGTTTGCGTCAGCATCGACGGCAGCGCGCAATTCGGCGACAGGGCCAGCATCGGCGGCTTGTTTGGCCAATTCCAATTGCGCATGTGCTGCGTCAAGCTCTGGACTGTTTGAGATTTCAGCGGGCGCGCCGTTTAGGATCGCCTCCGCCTGTTCAAGATCATCAAGTGCGATGTGGGACCGCACAAGACCACCATAGGCAGGCGCATTTTCTGGGTCTTCTTCGAGGATGGCGGCAAAAGTTTGCGCGGCGTCTTCTACCGCACCTTCGGTGAGCATTTCTTCGGCAGCTGCGACGGCTTCATTCAGGCCATCCTCGGGGGATTCCCCGCCGGATGCCTTGATGACCCGCTCAACAAAAGCGATGATTTCAGAGCCGGGTTGAGCGCCTTGAAAGCCGTCCACGGGCTGGCCCTGCCAGAACGCATAGACGGTCGGGATCGACTGGATTTGCAACTGACCGGCCAACATTTGGGCCTCGTCCACGTTGATTTTGACCATTTTGACAGCGCCCTTGGCGGCTGTCACGGCGTCTTCAAGCATTGGGCCGAGGGTCTTGCAAGGGCCACACCACGGGGCCCAAAAATCGACGATCACGGGCGTCGTTTGGCTGGTTTCGATCACATCGACCATAAAGGTCGCTTCGGTGCTGTCTTTGATCAAATCGGCGGGAGCCGGGGTGGCGGGCGAGAGTCCGAGATCCATTGTCATGATCCTTCCATCAAATGTCCCGCGTTATATGGAGCGGAATGGGCGGGCTGCCAAGGGGGTCTGGATATGCCGCAGGCCGGAACAGGGCGTGGGGTGTGGGGAAACAATGGGTTACAGAGGTCGATTTGGGGGCCTTAGGGAATTCGAGTGGTGGGTCAAAAGCTCCCGAAAGGTAGGTGATCGATGGATATCCAAAGTTTGCTAAAAATCTGGATGAACTTTCCTCACGCGAAACATCAATGCGCTGCGCAGCAAAGGGCGGGAACGAATCCGTAACGTCCTATTTTTTACTGCAGTGGAGATCAGCGTTGGCGCGGTTTAAGTTTAGTATATTTCAGTGTCGAGTAATGTTCTGCATCCGGAATCTCATGCAAAACAGCATTTGAACCTAACAAATCCTTCAGTCGCTGCGACATCTCAGGTGGAGACCACGTGTCCTTCGAGCCATGCCAAAGATCGACCGGACATTGCACCAATGGCAATACATTGCTCCAATCAGCAACATATGAAGATACATAAGTGAGGTAGGTGCCGGGTTCACTAGCAAAACTTCTGTAAAGCGCCCGCGCCATATCTTCTTTGAAACTTGGATCCTTCAAAAGCTGTCTTTCGAGAGGACCACTCTTTGCAAACAAGGCATTAATCAAGATGCTAGGTGCAAGCCTTGCGGTAAGCCCCTGAACCCACGTGATGGCTCTCAGCATTTTTGGGCGTTTCATCGCCAAATCAAAAACAATCTTCCCAGCCATATCAGGCAGAAAATCCCCCGTCGAAAGTGGCGCAGCCGGCGAAACCAATGTTAGGTTTGACACCAATTCAGGGCATGAAGCAGCTATCTTGATGGCGACCATCGCGCCAATCGAAAAACCGACTAAATGAATTTTTTGACCATCGCTCAATTTTCGGATGGATTTGAGTAGATTGACCTCTTCAGGGCCTAGGCGCAACAAATCTAGCGCAATTACGTTGACCTCTGGGTTCGCGCCTTGCAACAGACTCGCATCTCGAACACTCCCCGGCATTCCGTGGCAGAAAACGACTGTTGGCATTGGCGACTCCTGTGCGCGTACTAGCGTTCGAGTACACTAATATAGGCTAACCAAAGCAGTACGGAAATTTGGATTGTCGTCATCCAGTTTGCGATGGTGAAGGTCAGTTTTGTCCCGCAAAACGGACCTGTGAACATTGATAACTCAGGTGCTGAGTCCAGTCTTCGTCGACGTATTCTCCGCCCCGCCGTTGGGCGGTGGTGGGCAGATTGCCCACCCCATAGTTACACGTCGAACGTCGCAAAGACCGGCGCGTGGTCGCTGGGTTTTTCCCAGCCGCGCGCGTCGCGCAGCACGCGGCTGCCGGATGCCGATCCGGATATGTCAGAGGTGGCCCAGATGTGGTCAAGGCGGCGGCCTTTGTCGGCGGCGTCCCAATCCTTGGCGCGGTAGGACCACCATGAATACAGCAAGCCATCAGGGATATCTTGGCGTGTGACGTCCACCCAGTCGCCAGAGGCTTGGACAGCGGCCAAGTGATCCACCTCAATCGGTGTGTGGCTTACGATTTTTAGCAGTTTCTTGTGATCCCATACGTCATCTTCACGCGGGGCGATGTTGAGGTCGCCCACGAGGATCGATTTTTGAGGAGGGTTGGCCGCGAAATGGTCGCGCATGTCGGTCAGGTAGTCGAGTTTCTGGCCGAACTTTTCGTTTTTATCGCGGTCGGGGGTGTCGCCGCCTGCGGGCACATAGAAGTTGTGGATGGTCACGCCGTTTTCCAGCGTGCCCGCAATGTGGCGGGCGTGGCCGAGGTCTGCAAAATCAAACGCACCCGCTTCGACAATCGGGGTTTTGGACAGAATGGCGACGCCATTATATCCTTTGTCACCCCGCGCCACCATGTGCGGATACCCAAGGGCCGTGAACTGTTCGCGTGGGATTTTGTCGACCGGGCTTTTGCATTCTTGCAGGCACAGCACATCGGGCCCCTGTTCTTGCAGCAATTTACACACGATCGGTTCGCGCAGGCGGACTGAGTTGATGTTCCAAGTGGCGAGAGTAAAAGGCATGAGCGTTGCTTTCGATAAGGGGTGCGCGGACCCTATCTTTGTGCTGCACGCGCGGCCAGCCCCAATAGGCGAGAGACCGCTGTATCGCGGCAAACCCCTTGCAATTTAAACGAGTCGCTCTTAGATGGTCGGTGCGACGTTACCACTATCGGCCCACTGCTCCTCACGGCACAGTCTCTCGATCTTGCAATGACTTAGCCGACCTGCCGCATCCCGTGGGCAGATTATTAGGAGAAAATGACATGGCCACTGGTACAGTCAAATGGTTCAACACTACTAAAGGTTTCGGTTTTATCGCCCCCGATGGCGGCAGCAAAGACGTGTTCGTACACATCTCTGCCGTTGAGCGCGCAGGCCTTACAGGTCTGGCCGACAACCAAAAAGTGACTTTCGACATCGAAGCAGGTCGCGACGGCCGCGAAAGCGCCGCCAACATCGCACTGGCGTAAGCGCCTGCGCCCTTTTTAGGGTGTGCTTTGAGATTGATTTGAAAGGCCCATCGGTGACGATGGGCCTTTTGCTTGCAAAGAGCTTGACCAAGCTAAGGTCAACATTCAGGTCGTCCGGGGTTATCCGCCGCCTCGTCGCAGGCCACGCACATTCCCCCCACGCTTTACCCCGTTTTACGTGTTTCGTTGGCTGTGTGCTTTGATTGCCTTTCATGCGAAATGGCGTTCAGCGGTGTTGAAATCGATTTAGGCACCGGTTCGTCACTGTTTGCGTCTAGACCGTTTGGCGTGCCTTGCATCTGAACTGTCGACGGATTGATATCATCCGAGAATGCGATGATTTCATCCGCCACGAGGCTAAGCTGCGATGCGTCGTGGCTCGCGGTGATCGGTAAAAGGCTGCACGGTTTGGAAGGGATAGGGCCATCAAGCAAAAACGCTGTACGCCCCCAATGCCCACCAGAATTCAGGCCATTTGATAGGCTGATGCCCGGCGAAAGTTCCATTTCAAAGAAGACAAAAACGGCATGGATGGTGCCCGTGACAGAGCAGATAAGATGCTGCCTTGTTTGTGCAGCTCGTATATCCGGGCGCATAAAATTGAACTGAAACAGCTTCTTAGCGGGACCTAATGGCCGCAACTGGCAAGCCGACAGGTCATTTGGTGTCATTTGCGCGACTCTCGCCAGGCTATGAAATGCATCCAGATCGAACCCTTCGGCTTTCTGCGGGCGCCATTGGTTCAAAAGCTGGTCGCTTTCCACCAACTGTGCCTTGAGCGCGCCCCGTTCTGGAATGGCACGGGCGCCGGGTTTGGCAAGTCGATGCATCGCATGGGCAAGCGTCGCAAGCGCACCTTCCCCCAGCAAGACTGTATCGACGATCTCGGAAATGACGATATCTGCCGGTTCGGGGATATCCACACCAACAACAAGGTTGTGCGACATTTTTGGAATAACCGTGATGCGATCTGCAAAGCCATTTTGCTCGATAACCCGCTCTGCGGCTTGGGCAACCAGGGGTTGTTGTTCGCAGGTGTATACATGTTTCGCACCTGCACGCGCGGCCAGCATCGCGGTCAGACCAGCACCACAACCGATGTCGAGAACAACGTCACCGGGTTTGACCTTTGCGGCAATGGCCTTTGCATAGGCGCAATTACGGACCTCATCCGCAAGCATTGGGAAATGCCAACGAGGGACAAACGTCTGATTAAGCCGCTCAAGCAAAATCTGCGCTTCGTGATGGTAAGGATCTTTGACCAAAGCCTGTGAAAGGAGCTGTGACGTTCGCAATCCGCCGTCTGTCAGAGGTTCAACCTTCGCGAGATCGACAAGGTGCGCGACCTCTTGTGGAGACTGGCATTCGTGATTTTGCCAATCTTGATGTTTGTTCCCAAAGGCGACCGCCTGGTCATTTGGCATTATTCATTCGTCCTCATTCTAAGGCATTACAACGGACGAACTTATGGGCGCGCGTGGATAACATATGGTGAATGCGTGTTCAGTTTGGGCAAGAATTTTGACCTCATCCCGCATTGTCTGCCGCCTGTTTACTTCTGATATCTGGGCGGCAGCAAAGTTTGTAGAATTGCGCGCTAAATTGCGTCACCAAAAAAACGGCCAAAAAAAAACCCGGGCACGAAGCCCGGGCAAGTCCAACAGGGAGGTGCATGTTTTGCCGCTGCGCGACCCCGACATGCGCGGGTGTATGACTAACTTATGTGCGGTTAGAATTTAACCAACCCCAGCCGCGAAAAAACTTATGAAACCAGCCGATATCCGCCGGATTCAGTCACCAACAAACGTGCGTTCGAAGGATCAGGTTCGATTTTCTGACGCAAACGATAGATATGTGTTTCCAGCGTGTGCGTGGTCACACCCGCGTTATAGCCCCAGACCTCGTGCAACAGCACATCGCGCGGCACAACGCCTTCGGTCGAGCGATAAAGAAACTTGAGGATGTTTGTTTCTTTTTCGGTCAGGCGGATTTTCTTGTCTTCTTCGGTGATCAACATCTTGACGCTGGGCTTGAACGTATATGGCCCAAGGGTAAAGACGGCGTCCTCGGACTGCTCGTGTTGACGCAATTGCGCGCGGATACGGGCCAAAAGAACAGGGAATTTGAAGGGCTTACTGACGTAGTCATTCGCGCCTGCATCTAGCCCAAGGATAGTGTCTGCGTCCGTGTCGTGGCCCGTCAACATCAGAATCGGGGATTTCACGCCTTGCTTACGCATCACACGGCATAGTTCGCGCCCGTCGGTGTCAGGCAAGCCCACATCCAAGATCACAAGATCATAAATCGCTTCCTTGGCTTTGACGAGTGCGTCACCGCCATTCCCGGCTTCGAACACATCGAAGTCTTCGGTCATAATCAGTTGCTCGCTGAGAGCTTCGCGCAAGTCTTCGTCATCATCTACCAGCAGAATTTTCTTAAGCTGTGCCATGGGTCTACTCCATTTTCTGTCTAGTATAGATGCAAGTCATTCTTGGCATGAGCAAGTTTTCAAAATTTTTCCTCACGCCCATGTGTGAGGAGCACGGGAATTGTTTCAATTACGTAGCGTTTTGCGTATGTCAGGCGGAAAGCAGTGAGGATCTTGTAACATGGGCCTGGCCCCGGACATCGTTGAAACACTCGCACGGGCACGCAGCGACCTGCGGATGGGAGTGCCTATTGTCCTAATCGGTAAAACCACCGTTGTAGCGGCGGCGATCGAAACTTTGTCACCCGAACGTTTGGCCGCCATTCGCGGCCTTGGGGCCACGCCGGTTCTTGCATTGACCGCGCGGCGCGCCGAAACCTTAAAAGCGCGGGCGTATGATGGCGACATCGCGCGCATTGCGCTGCCAGACAGTTCTGCATTGGGATGGGTTCAGGCGGTGGCTGATCCTGCCGACGATCTAGCCGCACCGATGAAAGGACCTTTGAATTCGGTACGTGGTGGAGACGCTGGTGCACATCGCGCCGCACTTGCTTTGTGCAAGTCAGCCCGGCTTTTGCCAGCTACGATTTGTGTGGAAGTGGAGGATGGTGCCGCCGTTGCTGAGCAGAATGGCCTGACGGCCGTCGCTTTGAATCACGCCAACCCATTGCTGGATTTGCGCAGCCTCTTGCACCCTGTGGTTTCGGCGCATCTGCCTTTAGAAGTATCCGAGGCTGGGCGGTTGCATGTTTTCCGGCCCGAAGATGGCCGCGAGGAACATTACGCCATCGTCATTGGTCGACCGAACCCTGCGGCACCGGTTCTTACTCGGTTGCATTCAGCCTGTTTCACAGGCGACCTTATGGGGTCTCTCAAGTGCGATTGTGGTCCGCAATTGCGCGGTGCATTGGCACAGATGGGCGCTGAAGGAGCGGGTGTTTTATTATACTTGAACCAAGAAGGGCGCGGCATTGGTTTGGCCAACAAGATGCGTGCCTATAGTTTGCAGGATCAGGGGTTCGATACTGTGGAAGCCAATCACCGATTGGGGTTTGAGGATGACGAACGAGATTTTCGGCTGGGTTCCGACATTCTTAAATCGCTTGGGTTTGGAGCCGTGCGCTTACTGACAAACAACCCGGCCAAGGTTGCCATGATGGAGGCAAGCGGGATCGCAGTGCTTGAACGTGTTGAGTTAAAGGTCGGAGAGAACCACTTTAACCGCGATTATCTAGCGACGAAGGCCGCAAAGTCGGGGCATTTACTGTGAAATCTGAACCATTAGGGGGGCTTTGCCCCCGCCCTGCGGGCTCCCCCAGAGTTTATTTAGCAAGATGAAGATATCGTCGGCGGATATGGTGGTGCATCCAATGGGTCTGCGGTTTATGGGGCGCATGTTTCCTTGCACCGTTGGTCGCGGCGGTATTTCTGCCGATAAACGCGAAGGGGACGGAGCAACACCGACCGGTGTTCATAGCATCGTTGGGATGCTTTATCGACCGGATCGGATTGCGCCGCCGACGGATTGGGCGATGCCGATTTTACCCCGTGATCTGTGGTCAGATGATTCAACATCGGATGATTACAACACGATGGTCCGTGCCCCATATCCGTTCAGCCACGAAGTGTTGCGCCGTGCTGATCCTCTTTATGATCTGGTCATTTTGACCGATTGGAACTGGCCCAACGCGGTGTTGGGCCGTGGATCGGCAATCTTTATGCATCGTTGGCGGCGGCCCGGGTTCCCGACCGAAGGGTGCATTGGGTTGCGCCCTGATGATTTGGCATGGATTGCCCCAAGAATTCAGCGCTCAACACGGTTGATTGTGAGCGGTTAATGCCCGTGTGCTGCGGCGTCAGCCTGTCACCCGCTCACCAAAGATGGCTGACCCTACCCGCACATGGGTCGCCCCGAGGGCGATCGCGGAGGCGAAATCGCTGCTCATCCCCATGGACAGATCATTCAGGCCATTACGATTCGCCAGTTTCCTCAGAAGCGCAAAATGCAGCGAAGGTTCTTCGTTTGCGGGTGGTATGCACATGAGCCCAGTAATGGGCAGGTCTAGCGCCCGGCATTCGGCGACAAATGTATCGGTTTCTGCAGGAAGTATGCCCGCCTTTTGCGGTTCTTCGCCTGTATTCACTTGGATAAACAAGTCAGGGCAGTGCCCCATCTCTTGGGCGAGACGGGCAATGGTGTTTGCCAATTTCGGGCGATCAAGGGCATGAATGGCTTGGCACAGTTCCATTGCCTGACGGGCTTTGTTGGTTTGCAGCGGCCCAATCAAGTGCACATCGACCTTGCCATAGGTGTCACGGAAAGTCGGCCATTTGTCTGCCGCTTCTTGCACACGATTTTCCCCGAAAAGGCGGTGACCTTCTGCAAGGACGGTGTCGACACGCTCATTAGGTTGCACTTTGCTAACCGCAATCAACTTGACCGATCCAAGGGCACGACCGGCATTGGCTTCGGCCGAAGCAATTTGTTGAGTGATCTCAGTCAAGGACATGGGCGGCACCTGCTTTCATAAACATCGAAAGCGACACTTGGCATAGGGATTGGGTAAAAGAAAAGGGGCGGACCATAAGGCCCGCCCCAAATTCATCAGATGTTATTCAGCTTAGAAGCCGAAAGTTACACCCAAGTCAGCAACTGTGTTGCCGGAAGAGTTCGAGCCAATACCGCCGGCCAGAGTAACACCGCCACCAAGGCTGTGTGTCGCGCCGATACCGTAGGATGTATCGCTATCATCATCACCACCGGTCGATGCCGCGAAGCGGATCGAAGTCACGGCGCTTACGTCATAGTCCAGCGAGAAGCCAAACGTTGCGTCGTCTGCGTCATCGGAGTCTGTGATGACAGCCGCGAAGTCTACTGCGCCAACTGAACCGTCAAAGCCGATAGCCCAGAAGTCGTTGTCGACCGCTTCAACAGACGTTACAGCACCTGTTGCGGCGTCCCGAGTAACAGTATCCCCGTCTTCGCTACCAAAAGCAGCACCAATACGGTAGTCGCCGAACGAGTAACCAACACCGATTTGGTATTCGTCAATGTCGTTGGCTTCGCCATTGACGGCAACAACAGAAGCGTCATTGGGATCAGGCTCAACTAGAGTTGTGATCACGCTTGTGTTGTTCGAGAACGATGCAGAGATGGTGAAATCACCCACGTTGTAACGCAGTTTGATGTTTGTCTGATCCGCGTCGCCGGCACCGAAACCGTTCGATGGGATGCCAACAGAGTTCGAGTTTTGCTCGATGAACGATGTGAAGCCAACGCCGAAGCCGAACAAGTTCAGCGTATCGCCAGAGTCGAGAACGTCGGAAACGTTACCAACGTCCAAGCGCAGGCCGCCTGTGGACACAGCAAAACCAGCTGCACCAAAGCCGCCGTCGTTACCGCCGATGGAGTTGTCCGAAGATTCGCCAGATTCGGCACGGATACGTGCTTCGAATTCCAGGCCGTTGTCGGAAGTTGCTTGGCCTGTAACTGTGAAGCGCAAGCGCTGTTCGATAACAGTTTCAGCGTCCAAGCCAGCATCATCTGTACGGTCTTCTACGTATGTCAGACCAAAACGTGCAGCGCCTGCAAAGCTGATTTCAGCTGCGGCCATGCCTGCGGAGCCAACCAGAGCGGTGGTCGCAATGAGAACCTTTTTCATGAATTTTCCCTCGGTTTTTTTTCACATGCCCTAGCCGGGGAATCCGGCGAGGGGATGGTGTCTATCTCTTACATCTCGGATGGCTACTCAAGAACGCGGACAATCCCGCCGGAATTACTCGAAAATATGGTGCAGCTTTGCCACAGTGGGCGTCGGCACGGCTTTGCCAAAGGCGACTATCTATATGCACACTATTTTCACGCGGATTTTGGTTACGCTTGCGGCGTCTGGGCAAGTTCAGTATTAACGCCCAGCAGGCTGGACTTATCCAAGGCAAGAAGAATGAAAAAAATGCGTATAGTACTTATTGCGCCCCTTTTGCTGGCACTCGCAGCCTGCGGTAGCAATTTACTTAAGGTGACCCCTTCAGACCCAGAGGAACGGGCGAATGACCGCTTTCTGAACGACACACAGACTCGCACCACTCTTGGCGAAGCACTGCGGGCGCGGCGCAATCAAGAGCAGATTGTGCAAGTGAACCGCTACATTTGGGCCGCGTCGTTGCAGGTGTTGGATTTCTTACCCATCCAATCCGTTGATCCGTTTACCGGCGTCATCGTGACAGGCTTTGGCACCCCCCCGGGTGGCGGGCGTGCATATCGCGCCACTGTACTTATACAGGATCCGTCGCTTGATGCCCGTTCACTGAATGTTGCGCTGCAAACCCGCAATGGTGCTGCGGGTGCCGCCACGGTTCGCGCCATTGAGGATGCTATTCTAACGCGTGCACGTCAGCTGCGTGTGGCTGACAACCGTCTTTAATAGCCATTGTCGCCTTGGCCCTTTCAGGCCGCAGCATTCCAGATTATGACATGCGCCGGGCCACGTGCCCGGCGTTTTCATGTCCAAACACCAGGATCAATTGCCCATGGCCACCTATTCACCATCCGACATCGAAGCCCGCTGGCAGGCCGCTTGGGACAAAGAAGACGTATTCCACGCCAAGCGGTCCGGCGACAAACCCAAGTATTATGTGTTGGAAATGTTCCCCTACCCATCTGGGCGCATCCACATGGGACACGTGCGCAACTACACCATGGGTGATGTGATCGCGCGTTATAAGATGTCGACGGGACATAACGTATTGCACCCGATGGGATGGGACGCATTCGGCATGCCGGCCGAAAATGCTGCTATGGCCATCGGCGGTCACCCCAAAACATGGACCTACGACAATATCGCTGACATGCGTGGCCAGATGAAGCCTTTGGGCCTGTCTATTGACTGGTCCCGCGAATTTGCCACCTGTGATCCTGAATATTACGGCCAACAGCAGGCGCTGTTTTTGGATATGCTTGCGGCGGGCCTCGTCTATCGCAAGAACGCGCAGGTGAATTGGGATCCTGTCGATATGACCGTGCTTGCCAACGAGCAGGTGATTGACGGCAAAGGCTGGCGTTCAGGGGCCGAAGTTGAAAAGCGTGAACTAACGCAGTGGTTCTTTAAGATCAGCGATATGGCCGGTGAATTAAAATCCGCCCTTGATGGTTTGGAAAACTGGCCTGCCAAGGTCCGCCTGATGCAGGAAAACTGGATCGGCGAATCTCGCGGCATCGACATTCCCTTTGTGCGCACCGATGGCGCAGGCACAATCCACTGCTATTCCACCCGCCCCGATACCATGCGCGGCGCATCCTTTATTGCCGTGTCGCCCGACCACCCTGTCGCCAAGGCGCTTGAGGCCGACAACCCCGACCTTGCGGCCTTTATCGCCGAATGCCGCAAGATGGACACAACCGAAGCCGCCATGGAAAAGGCCGAGAAAAAGGGCGTGGACACTGGCCTGCGTGTCAAGCACCCGGTCTATGCAGATCAGGAATTGCCTGTTTGGATCGGCAACTTTGTTCTGATGGATTACGGCACAGGCGCTGTGTTTGGTTGCCCCGCCCACGATCAACGCGATCTGGATTTTGCCCGCAAATACGATCTGCCCGTTCAAAACGCATTCTATATGCCTGGCGAAGAGGTCGAAGTCGGTGGCGAGGCCCTTGTGCCGGCAAAGACCGAAAAGGTCGTGTTCATAGACCACTTTGCAGGCGTCTCAGACGTCACCAGCCAAGAGGCCATCGACGCCACGATCGACTATTTCGAGGCCAACGAGCTTGGCAAAGGTCAAATACAGTACCGCCTGCGCGATTGGGGCCTGTCACGCCAACGCTATTGGGGCTGCCCGATCCCTGTTGTGCATTGCGACGACTGCGGCGTGGTGCCCGAAAAGAAAGAAAACCTGCCCATCGAGCTGCCCTTTGACGAAGACGGCACGCCGATTGACTTCAACATCCCGGGCAACCCGCTAGATCGCCACCCGACGTGGCGCGATGTGCCCTGCCCGTCTTGTGGCAAAGCGGCCAAGCGTGAAACTGACACGATGGATACCTTTGTCGATTCGTCATGGTATTTCGCCCGGTTCACTGCCCCGCGCGCTGATACACCGACAGTGGCCGAGGACGCCGCCTATTGGATGAACGTCGATCAGTACATCGGCGGGATTGAACATGCGATTCTTCACCTGCTGTATTCACGCTTCTTTGCACGTGCGATGCAGATCACAGGGCACTTACCTGCTGGTGCAATCGAACCGTTCGACGCCTTGTTCACGCAGGGCATGGTGACACATGAGATTTACCAGACTCGCGATGACAACAATCGCCCCGTCTATCACCTGCCCGAAGACATCAAAGACGGCAAACTGGCTGATGGCACCGCGGTCGAAATCATTCCTTCCGCCAAAATGTCGAAGTCCAAGAAAAACGTCGTGGACCCGCTGGGTATCATTGCATCCTACGGGGCCGATACCGCACGCTGGTTTGTACTCAGCGACTCTCCTCCCGAACGCGATGTTGAATGGACGGCGTCTGGTGCCGAAGCCACATTCAAACACCTTAACCGCGTGCACAGCATCAGCGAACGCATCGCGGCAATGGACGAAGGCGCGACTGGCACAGGCGATGATGACCTGCTGCGCGCCATGCACAAGGCCATTCATGATGTGACCCTTGGCGTCGAATCCTTTGGGTTTAATGCAGCGATTGCAAAGCTTTATGGCTTTACCGCCACCCTGCACAAATCCAAGGCGGGACAAGCGGCACAGCACGAAGCGATCATGACACTGGCCCAACTGATGGCCCCCATGACACCGCACCTGTCCGAAGACATCTGGGCACAACATGGCGGCCAAGGATTGGTCACCACAGCCCCTTGGCCCAAAGCTAACGACAAAATGTTGGTGTCCGATACCGCCACTTTGCCCATCCAAATCAACGGCAAACGACGTGGCGAATTAACCGTACCTGCCGACATGGACAAGGCAGAGGTTGAAAAACTGGCGCTGGCGACCGATGCTGTGCAAAAGGCCCTGAATGGCGGAACCCCGAAAAAGGTGATCGTTGTCCCCGGGCGCATCATCAACGTGGTGGTATAATCCTATGGCCCGCATCGGCGCGCTGCTTCTGACCTTACTGCTCGCATCCTGCGGCTTTCAGCCGGTCCATGGGCCGAATGGCGCAGGCAGCACGTTACAAAACCGTGTGCTTGTGGATGAACCCGACGACCGGCTTGGGTTTCAGCTGGTGCAACGGCTCGAAGAACGGCTAGGACGCGGAAATGATCCTGCGTTTCGCCTTGCCGTAGATTTGAACGTCGCTGAAGAGGCCCGCGCCATCGACCCCGAAGGCGACATTCGCCGCTTTCACCTTATCGGGACTGCGGCGTTTACGCTCAGCGAAACGGGGTCCGGCACGGTTATACGCGCCGACAACATCGAAAATTTCGTCGGCTATTCCGCCACAGGCACCACTGTTGCGACGCTTGCGGCACGCCGCGATGCGCAAGAACGGCTGATGTCCATTCTGGCGGATCAGATCGTACTGCGCCTACAGGCAAGCGCGCTGTGAAACTGACCGCAGGGCAGGTCGGCAGCTATTTTGCCAAACCCGACCCTGATGCAGCAGGCGTTTTAATCTTTGGCAAAGACGCGATGCGAATCGCATTGAAACGCCAGCAAGCCGTTGCCGCGTTGATCGGCCCCAATGGGGACGAGGAAATGCGGCTAACCCGGATGGCAAGCGCCGATTTGCGCAAAACTCCGGCGATGCTGTTGGACGCGATCAAGGCCATCGGCTTCTTTCCAGGACCGCGTGTTGCATTGGTCGAGGATGCCAATGAAACGATGGCTAAAATCTTGCTCGAAGGCCTTGCCGCTTGGGCGCCGGGCGACGCACAAATCGTTGTTACGGCAGGTGACCTAAAAACGACCTCGAAGCTGCGCAAAGCGTTCGAAAGCCACACCAAAGCCTACGCCGCCGCCATCTACGACAACCCGCCCACACGGGATGAAATCGAACGCGACCTCAAAGCCGCCGGGATCAATCAACCGCCACAAGAGGCGATGAACCTACTCAGCGATCTTGCCCGTGATTTGGAACCGGGTGATTTCCGCCAAACCCTGACCAAAGTGGGCCTGTATAAACTGAACGACCCCGAACCGCTCAGCGCGGAAGACATCGCCGCCTGCGCCCCCGCCACGATCGAGGCCGCAGTAGATGACGTACTCATTGTCGTGGCCGACGGTAACACAGGCGAAATCGGCCCGGTCATGCAACGCCTGTCCGCCCAAGGCGTGAACGCAGTCACCTTGTGCATCATGGCTTTGCGCCATTTTCGCACGTTGCACCGCGCCGCTTTGGACACCACCGGCAGACCGCAAATCTGGGGGCCCAACCGCGACAAAATGATCGCACAAGCTCGCGCTTGGGGGGCCGCAAAACTAGAACAAGCTCTCACAGAACTGACAGACACAGACCTAAAACTGCGCTCCGCTGGTCAACATGCCCCGGCGCTAGCACTGGTTGAACGCACGTTTATCCGACTGGCGATGCTTGCAAGACGCTAATTCTAACGTGCTTCATTGTTCCCCAAAATGTTGGGGGAGTCCGCAAGGGCGGGGGCAAAGCCCCCTAACCAATGTCGTCACGCCAGTGTCCTTCGGATTACCCTGCGCCTGAAAACAATTCCATCACTTGTGCCTCAGTATAAACTTGGCGACTCGACTCGGCAAAACTGTAGGCTTTAGGTTTGAGATCAATAAAGTACTCCGCCTCAATTTCGATGCCATCCGCATTATCCAAACTGCCCATGCCAATATGATATTGCCCCTGCATCGGCCCTTCCGCCGTGACACGATAAAACACGCTGCTGCCACACGTGCTGCAAAAGGCACGCTCGGCCCAAGGCGACGACGTGTAAATCGTCAAATGCTCTTCGCCGTTCAGCACCAGTTCGTCTGGCTTTACGACCATTCCCATAAACACGCCGCCCGACCATTTGCGACACATGCTGCAATGACACAGGTTCGCTTGGGTCGGCGGCGTGGTTGTGGTGAAGGTCACCGCCCCACACATGCATGATCCGGTATGCGACATCGACAAGTTCCTTTTTTCAAACACTGATAACGCCTCTACATTGCAGACAGCCCTGACAAAAAGTGTCAGCAATGCAGTTGCGCACAGACCTTTAGACTGCAATCCTGCATCCAACCCCAAAGGATAGGAAACGCCATGTACCGCGTCATCGGAACCGTCAAAAGCCGCGCCCTTCGTGTGTTGTGGATGCTCGAAGAACTCGACCAAAGCTACGAACTGATCGAGGCCGCCCCCCGTTCTGACGAAGCCCGCGCATACAACCCACTTGGGAAAATACCTGCGCTTCAGGATGGTCAAGACGTGTTAACCGACAGCGTCGCAATCATGACCTATCTCGCGGACAAGCACGGCGCGTTGACAGCTCCAGCTGGAACGTTGGCGCGCGCGCGCCAAGACGCTGTAACTCTTTGGCTTATTGACGAAATCGAAGCACCGCTTTGGATCAACGCAAAGCACAGCTTCGTTCTGCCAGAAAACCTGCGTGTCGATGGTCTGAAACCAACCTTACACAAGGAATTCAGCCGCAACGCGGAAACATTTGCAGGGATGCTTGAAGCCGCAGGCGGGGATTTTATCATGGGCGATCAAATCACGGTGCCAGACCTGCTCGCGGTACACTGTTTCGGATGGGCCTTCGGGGCCGAATTTCCAGCCCTGCCCGATCCGCTCAAAGCCTATGCCAATCGGCTGCGCGCACGCCCTCAATTTCGCGCCGCGCAAGATCAGTGATCGTAAGGCGGGGTTTTACCCCGCCTCGCGCGCCAACCAATCCACAACACCGCGCCCGGCGTGCCGCCCTGTCGCAAGACAAGCCGTCAAAAGATAACCACCCGTCGGCGCTTCCCAATCCAACATTTCGCCCGCGCAAAATACACCGGGACGTGCGCGCAGCATCAATTGCGCATCCAGCGCCGCTGCCGACACGCCCCCCGCGGTCGAGATCGCCTCGTCCATAGGGCGCAGGCCATCATGGCGCACCGCCAGCTTTTTCAAGCGTCGCGCAATTGCGACCGCATCGTCAGGCCAAGGCCGCCCCCATTCCTGCGCCAAGGCAAGGCGCAATGGATCCAACTTCAGGCTTTTGCGCAAATGATTGGCAAAACTCATCTTACCACGGGGGCGCGCCAACCGTTTGGCCACCTCATCCACGCTTAGGTCAGGCAATAGATCGACATACAATGCCGCCCCCTCACGCACGCCACGCGACACCGAATAAATTCCCCCGCCCTCAAGTCCACGTTTGGATAGAACCGCCTCGCCACGCGAACGATAATCGCCTGCCTTCCAAGCCACACCTTTCAGCGGTTGCCCCAAAAGACGGAACATATGTTCAGACCACGCCACCGATAGCCCCGCGTTCGCAGGTGCAAAGGCGGCCAAATCGACACCAGCCTCCGATAATGTCTTACCCCAAGCCCCGTCCGACCCCAGCCGCGCCCAACTGGCACCACCAAGACCTAGAACGACGGCATCGCACGTCACGGCTTGCGGCCCGTCGGCTGTGTCAAAGGACAGTGCGTCACCGTCCCACCCGGTCCAGCGCCAGCGCGTGCGGCGTTCCACCCCAAGCCCTTCCAGCCGCGCCAACCATGCGCGCAAAAGGGGCGAGGCCTTCATCGCGCGTGGGAAAACACGGTGCGTGGTGCCCACGAACATGTCCTGCCCCAGCCCCGTCGCCCAGTCGACAATCGCCTGATTGTCAAAACCCTCAATGATAGGTGCAAGCCAAGGTGCCGCATCGCTATAGGCCGCCAAAACATCCGGCATTGCGTCTGCGTTGGTCAGGTTCAACCCCGACTTGCCCGCCATCAGAAACTTGCGCCCCAAGGACGGTTTGGCGTCATAAACGGTGACAGAAAGCCCCGCCTGCGCCATCATTTCGGCTGCGGCCAACCCTGCCGGACCGCCACCAATAACTGCAACCTGGCTCATGAGGCAGAGGTCGTGCGCAGCTCGCCCGACACCTCGATGGTGCGGTGCGGATAGGGGATGGTGATGTTGTTGTCGCGCAGTGCATTCCAGATCAAGAACAGCACATCGGACGTATATTTGTTAGGTCCATCATCGATGCCGTTGACCCAAAACTCGACGGCAAAATCGATACCGCTTTCACCAAAACCGCGCAATTCGCAATCCGGCGGATAGGGCGCGTCTAACACCTCGGGGTGTTTGGCCACTGCGGCTTCGATGATGGCAGGGACTGTGTTGATGTCAGTGTCATAGCTGACGGAAAACGGCGCTTCATACCGATTGGCGGAACCGGAATCGGAATAATTGACCACACGGGTGGTGATGAAATCTTCGTTTGGAACAACAATCCAGCGTCCATCGTAGGTTTCAAGGATCGCAGCACGCGCGGTCATTTTGACGATCGTGCCCGCCTCGCCGCCATCGAGTTCAACATAGTCACCAACGGTGGCTTGCCCTTCGACCAGCAGGATCACACCCGAGATAAAGTTCGACGCGATCTTTTGCAGGCCAAACCCAAGACCAACACCGATGGCACCCCCAAGGACCGCAAGGGCCGACAGGTTAATGCCCATGATGTTCATCAGCACAAGGAACGCGACGGCGAAAATCGTGAACTCGATCAGTTTGGCAACCAGTTGGCGCAGGGACGGGCGCATTTCTTCCTGCTTTTGGATGAAACTACTGGACTGGCTGTTGGACCACTGCCCAAGCCAGAAAATCACACCGCCGACGACAACAAATTGCAACAGCCACAACAGGTTGAACGACAGATTGCCCAGCGGCACAACTGTGGCCTCAAGCTGTGTCGCGGCCAGCCCCAACAGGTTCAGCGTGTAAAGGGCTGCCAACGGAACCAGAACGTAACGCCCCAGCAGCTTCAGGAACGGATCATTAACAATATCACGCACCAGCGCCCGCACAGCGAGGAACAAGAACACGCGCTTGCCAAAGGCAATCACCGCACCGCTGTCAAAGATCGACCGCACAACACCTTCGCCGATGCCTGTCAGCGCATAGGCCAACAGCGGTAACATCAAAGGCAAGAATTGCGCCACAAACCGCCGCGCTTTGGCGATGATGTTGTCATTTTCACCCGGATCCAGCAGGCGCGCCAATAACGGTTGAAGACGACGATTGATCAGCACCGCCGCCACATAGGCAACGATCAGCAATCCAAATTGCGACCATGCCGCCGGGCTTAACAGCCACGTCAGCGCCAGTTCCCACCCTTGTAAGGCGTAGCCTGCGATTGTTTGAACAATCTCGGGTTGGCTTTCTAGATCAAATTCCACGTCGCGCCCCTTGCCTCGTGTCCTATCCGGGCCAATTGTCATGCACAGCGCCCCTTGTGCAAGAGACGACGCCCATGTCTGACCCGTTATGCCCTTTATGTCTGCGCCCAATCCCGCCGGATGCACCGCAAAGCGTACATCACCTTATCCCAAAGCTGAAAGGCGGCAAGGGTGGTCCAACTGTGTTGATGCATCATATTTGCCACCGCGAAGTCCACGCTGCCCTGACCGAAGCCGAATTGGCGCGCAACTTTAACACAGCCGAGCAATTGCGCAGCCATCCCCAGCTTGCCAAATTTGCAGCGTGGGTCGCCAAGCGCCCAGCGTCCTTTGCATCAAAAGTACCGCGCAACCGGCGCAAACGATAAGGGCCTTTGGCTTAGCGCCTTTGGTTCGGGCAAAGCCGCTTGATCGCATGCGCCGTCGCTTCATCTGCCGCGATGCAATCCGCGCACAACTCATGCGCCCGTGCCATCAAATCGTCCTGTGGCAGAACCTCATCAATAAGGCCAAAGGAAAGCGCCTGTTCCGACGTAGCTTTTTGGCCCGCCAACAGCATCCACTTGGTCCGCGCGGGACCAATCAGCGCGGTCATGCGCACAGGGTCACTGGGTTGCGGCAAAAAGCCGTGCTTCATCACTGGATAGAAAAACTTGGCCTCCGGCACTGCGATACGCAGGTCACAGGCCAGCGCCATCCCCGTGGCGCCACCTGCGACCGTACCGTTCAAAGCCGCGATACAGAGGCCAGGCAAGGCGGCGATGGCGCTCGATAATTCCTCCCATAGGGGTGAAACCGCAAGGCCCGCACGCGCCGCATCCAGATCAGCACCGGCACTAAATACGCGCCCCTCATCCGTTAAAATGACGGCCGCGGCATCCTTTGCGCCATCAACAGCGGCGATCAAATCACGCAACATCTGTTCCGTCAGCGCGTTGGCTTTGTCGGGGCGGTTCAGGGTGATCTGCTTGATCCCCCCAAACGCCGCGACATCGATCATGTCAGGCCCAAACGCGTTCGCAGATCAGGATCGCGCAAGGACAATTCCTGCCCCACATAGGAATCGGCATCGCTGGAACACATCCACAACAACGCACGCGCAGGCCAATCGGCGGGGATGTGATCGGACCACTCAAGCTGACTAACCGGATTGATGCCGCTGGCCTTGATCTCGCGCTGCATTTGGGTGGCGACGGTGCCGGGGCTTAAGCCCATTGCGCGGATTCCCGCCGCCCCATTTTCTTTGTGGACGCAGGCCGTCAACATCGCCGCTGCCGCCTTTGAGGCGCAGTAATGCGACCACGCCTCAACCGGGCCATGGGCCGCGCCAGAACTGATCGTCAGGATGGTGCCTTTGCCTGCCGCCAACATTACTGGCAGGGCAGCCCGCATACCGTAAAACACGCCCTTGAGGTTGATATCGATCACCTGCCCCCATGCCCCGGGGTCGGCTTCTGACAGGTGGGCGATCGGTTCGATCACACCTGCGTTTCCGATCAACACATCCAATGTACCAAAGGTATCAACGGTCTGTTGAACCGCGCCTTCGACCGCGCCGTAATCACTAACATCGCAAGGAATCGCGATGGCTTGCGCGCCAATTTCTCGTGCGAGGGTTTCGATCGCCGGCGCACTGCGCGCCAACAAAGCAACGTTGGCACCTGCGCTTGCAAACGCGCGCGCGGTGTCGGCCCCGATGCCCCGGCTCGCGCCCGTAATCAGTACCGTTTTTCCTGTCATATTTTGCATGCGCTGATCCTTTGCTTAAAATCTGTACTTTGCACCGTGGTAAATCGCAGGTAGCCGCAGGTCCAGTCTATCGCCTTGACGTGCCCTGTTCTCTGCCGGACGATGCACGCGATTTTTGACCTTAAGGAATATCATATGCCCCGCGTTTCCCTACTGGCTCGCAGCACGGCCATTGCCCTTTGCATGACTGCGACGGCCGCCTTTGCCGACCTAAGCGGAGCCGACGTCTGGGCAGATTGGAAATCTTATATGGAGTCCAATGGCTATGACGTCACGGCCTCTGAAATCACGCAAGGCAACACGCTGACGGTCAATGACATGACCTTGGAATTCGACTTAAGCAAAGACGTCGGCGACGGCACTGTCGCAGTCACCATGGATACCGTGCGCTTCGTTGAACAAGGCGACGGTTCCGTAGCGATGGAACTGCCCGCCCTGACATCCATCGATATCGAAACAACCACAGTCGACGGCGACACTTTCGCGGCGACCGTCACCTATGAGCAAACCGACCCGGTCATGACCGCCACCGGTGATCCGGATGCACTGACTTATGACTACAAATCGCCCAAACTGAGCATGGAATTGGCTGACCTCACGGTGAATGGCACGCCTATTTCATCCGACGTGGCCCGCATCGGCGTCAACATGACCGACATCGCCTATACATTGAAAACCTCGGTCGCCGAATTGCGTAATATCGAACAGGCGATGACGTTGGGCGCGCTCGGCTATGATTTGGCTTTTGCTGATCCTGAGGGCGACGGCAACGTCAAACTGGCGGGCGAAATTACTGGCATCACCGTTTCAGGATCCGGAGATTTGCCAACGGATTCGAACCCAAATGACCTGAATGCCATGCTGAATGATGGGTTGGGCTTTCAAGCCAACCTTGCCTCGGTCGGGGGTAATTTTTCCCTTTCTTTCAGCAGTCCCGATGGCAGCGGCACCGCCAATTCGGCCTCGGAAGGTGGCGAAATTAACTTAGCCATCGACACGGACGGCCTGCTTTACAACGCCATGCAGCGCAACGTTGACTTTAACATGCTGGTCACAGAATTCCCCCTGCCTTTGTCGTTTTCCGCAAACGAAGTCGGCACCGGAATTGTGATGCCATTGCAAAAAGCGCCCGAAGAACAAGGGTTTGGATTCAACCTATCGCTTGGCGATTTCACCATGTCGGACGTGATCTGGAGCTTGTTTGACCCTTCAAACCAACTACCCCGCGATCCGGCATCTTTGCTTGTTGATCTGTCAGGCAAGGCCAAAGTGTTGTTTGATTTCCTAGACCCCACGCAGGCGCTTGTGCTGGAACAAACAGGTGCTGCCCCCGGTGAATTGAACGCCCTGACGTTGAACAAGCTGGAACTCGACGCGGCCGGGGCCAAACTGACAGGATCGGGTGATTTCACCTTTGACAACAGCGACTTGACTACCTTTGATGGCGTGCCACGTCCTTTGGGCGGGCTTGATCTTTCGTTGGTGGGTGGCAACGGGTTGCTCGACAAACTGGTCGCCATGGGTCTGGTTCCCGAACAGCAAGCAATGGGCGCGCGTCTGATGATGGGCCTTTTTGCCGTGCCGGGTGACGCCCCAGACACGCTGGATTCGCGGATTGAAATAAACCCCGAAGGTCATGTGCTTGCCAACGGTCAACGCATCCGCTGAGACCCCGATCACATCCTGCCAAGCCAAGCTTTTAACCGATGCGTTCCCCGAACTTCGGTTAAAAGCGGGGCACTTTAAAGGGCGGCGCGCCTTGGCGCGCCCTTGCACCCCGACGCCTGCGCCGCTACCTCATACCCAACCGAGCGAGGCACCTCTTTATGACCCCATCTGATCTTTCCAACCTGACGGCCCGACTGATCGACGCCGCCAAGGCGGCTGGTGCTGATGCGGCTGATTCAATTGCGATCCAAGGCACCTCTGTTTCTGTGGATGTGCGCGCAGGTGCATTGGAACATGCTGAACGGTCCGAAGGCATCGATCTGGGGCTGCGCGTCATGGTTGGTCAGAAGCAGGCCAATGTGTCGTCGTCTGATGTGTCAGACCGCACCATCAGCGAAATGGCCACACGCGCCGTCGCCATGGCCCACGAAGCACCCGAAGACCCCCATGCAGGCCTTGCCGACCCGGACCAACTGGCACGCACATGGGATATGGACGCGTTGCAGATGTATGACGCGACGCCCGAACCCAACCCCGCCGAATTAGAGGCCTCGGCCCTTGAGGCCGAAGCCGCAGCACATGCCGTTTCAGGTGTAGAGCAGGTACAACAAGCCTCTGCCGCTTATGGCGAGCGCAGCATTTGGTTGGCAGGGTCAAACGGGTTTTCCGGCGGCTATCGGCGCAGCGACCGTGGCCTAAGCTGCGTGGCGATCGCCGGAAGCGGCGCGGATATGGAACGAGATTACGACGGCGATAGCCGCATTTTCCAGGCTGATCTGCGCAGCGCCACTGACATTGGGCACGCCGCCGGTGAACGCGCCGTCGCACGCATCGGCGCACGCAAACCGCCGACGGGCGCATATCCCGTGCTGTTTGACGAACGCGTCGCGGCAACTTTGATTGGACATCTTTTGGCGGCAGTCAATGGCGCAAGCGTTGCGCGCGGATCATCTTGGTTGCGCGACAGCCTTGGTCAGCACGTGCTGCCCGACGGCTTGAACCTGATCGAAGACCCGCTGCGCCCCCGCACCAGCGGCAGCCGTCCCTTTGACGCAGAAGGCCTGCCAACACAGGCCCGCACCATTGTCGAAAACGGCGTACTGACAGGCTGGACGCTTGATCTAGCGACCGGGCGTAAGCTTGGCATGGCCTCAACCGGGAACGCGGCGCGCGGCACGTCTTCGCCGCCAAGCCCGTCGAGCTGGAACGTCAGCCTTGATCAAGGCACTGCCAGCCGCGCGGACCTGATCCGCGACATGGGGACCGGCCTTTTGGTCACATCGATGATCGGTTCGACCATCAACCCGAATACGGGCGACTATTCGCGCGGCGCCGCAGGGCTTTGGATCGAAAACGGAGAAATCACCCACACGGTGAACGAATGCACCATCGCAGGGAACCTGGCGGACATGTTGCGCAACATCGTGCCCGCCAATGACGCGCGCACGCATTTGTCGCGTGTGGTTCCATCGCTGCTTGTGCCGGGGATGACCCTTGCCGGAAACTGATCTGCCATTGTTGATAGACGCCGCGCGGATCGCGGGCCGGGTCGCGACCAGCTATACCGGACCGGCTGCGCAATGCTGGGATAAACCCGACGGTGCTGGCCCCGTGACCGAGGCCGATCTTGCCGTCAACGCTGTCCTTTTGTCGACCTTGCGCACCGCGCGCCCAAGCTATGGTTGGTTGTCAGAAGAAACCGAAGACGATGACGCCCGCCTGTCCCATGACACCGTGTTCATCATCGACCCCATTGATGGCACCCGCAGTTTTGTTGAGGGCGGCAAGACGTGGGCGATTTCAATCGCTGTGGCCCATCAAGGGCAAATCACCGCAGCCGCTGTGTTGCTGCCAATGCGCGATATGCTTTATACGGCCAGCATCGGCGGCGGTGCAGCGCTGAACGGCACAGCGCTGCGCGCGTGCGATAACGCCTTTTCCTCGACCACGACAGTGCTGGCAGCGCGCCCCAATCTGGACGCAGCCAACTGGAAAGGCGTACCGCCTCAGTTCGACCTCCATTACCGACCCTCGTTGGCTTACCGGTTGGCGCTTGTGGGGGCGGGGCAGTTCGATGCGATGCTAACCCTACGCCCCAGCTGGGAATGGGACATTGCAGCAGGGGCGCTGATTATCACCGAAGCAGGCGGCACCATAACTGACCGCACCGGCGCGCCTTTGCGCTTTAACAACACACACCCAACGCTGAACGGCGTCGTCGCAGGTGGACGCACAGTGCAAAACGCCCTTGTCGACCGTCTTGAGCCTGCGCCATCTTGACCCCTCGTGCCAGATGCGCAAACTGCGCTTAATTGGCTTCAACCCCTGCCTTCAAAGGAATATCCTATGACCCAACGCCTGCATCTTGTCTTTGGTGGCGAATTGGTGGACCCGTCCAAAAACGTGTTCAAAGATGTGGACGCGCTGCATGTCGTCGGCATTTTCCCCGATTATGCGACCGCCTTCAACGCTTGGAAAAGCGAAGCCCAGCGCACTGTCGATAATGCTCATATGCGCTATTTCATTGCACACTTGCACCGCCTGCGGGACGAAGAAAACGCCGCCACGCCAACCGAAGAACTGGGTTAAGGCCTTCCATGCGCGGCTCCATCGGGCTGGCCGCGTACCGCAGCCTTTCGGCAAGGCGCACGGCACCGGATTACACACCAAAGCGCGACCGACCGACCGGGGAAGTCGTTTGGTTGCATGCTGCTCAAGACGGCAACAACCGCGCGCTTTTGGATTTGGCTTTGCGGCTGGTTCAAATGCGTCATGGCACCCATGTGGTGCTGACGGCGGCGCAAGGCGACTTTGATACAGGCGGATCAACATTTCTGCATGTCGAAAACATCGTCGGCGATCACCCCAATCTGGCCAAGGCTTTCGTGCAGCATTGGAAGCCCGATGTCGTGATCTGGGCCTGGGGTGGGTTGCGGCCTAACCTGATCCTCGCAGCCGCAGACAGTGGCGCTTACATGATTTTGATCGATGCGGCGCACAATGGCTTTGATGGGCGGCGCGACCGCTGGCTGCCCGAGGTTCCCAAGCGACTGATCGCCCGCTTTGACCACGTTATCGCGCAAGACGCCGACGCACATTTGCGCGTGGCCCAGCTGGGTCGTCCATTGTCGCGTATTGAACTGTCGCCGCCCTTGCACCCGTTTGGGCAAATGCTTCCGGCGGCAGACACTGACATTGATGACGTCATGCTTGCACTTTCGGGACGCCCTTCTTGGCTTGCCGCCCGAACATCCCGCGACGAGGGGCGCATCGTCCTTGGTGCGCACCGTCTGGCTGTCCGAACCTCGCACCGCTTGTTGCTGATTTTGCATGCGACATCTGTCGCGGATGGGGCGCATTTGTTGGACTTGGCGCAGGCGGCAGGCTTGCGCGCGGCCAATTGGGGAATTGGACAGTTGCCGGACGACAATTGCCAAGTCTTGATCGCGGACGCGGATGATGAACTGGGCCTTTGGCTGCGCATCGCACCTGTGACGTTTCTGGGCGGATCTTTGCATCCTGACCATGCGGTCTGCGATCCTTACACGGCCGCCGCCCATGGCACTGCGATCATTTATGGCCCACACGTAGGCGACAAGGCCGACGACTTTACCCGATTAACCAACGCCCACGCCGCCAGAATCGTGAACGACAAACAAACGCTTGGGCGTGCAGTGACCCAAATGATAGCGCCTGATCAGGCGGCTCAGATGGCGATGGCCGGGTGGGATATCGTGACCCAAGGCGCACATAGCCTTGATCGCATCATCGACCTCGTTCAGACACAGCTTGATACTCGCGATCGCGGAAAGACCTGATGCGCACACCTAATTTCTGGACATCCCCCAAAGGGGCCGCTGACTGGCGTGCGCGCCTGCTGTCCCCCATCGGCGCGCTTTATGCGCAAGCCACAGCGCGAAGGTTGGCGCAAGGCGAGCGCCAAAAACTGGATGTTCCAGTGATCTGTGTGGGCAACATCAACGCTGGCGGCACAGGTAAAACACCGACAGTCATGGCGTTGGTCGAAAGGTTGCGTGACGCGTTTCACACCCCGCACATCGTAAGCCGCGGTTACGGAGGCACATTGACCGCCCCAACCGAAGTCGACCCCGCCATGCACAACGCCGGGCACGTCGGTGACGAACCATTGCTGCTGTCAGCCTTTGCGCGCACATGGGTTGCACGCGATCGCGCAGCAGGGGCAAAGGCCGCGATGCAGGCTGGTGCAAGCGTCATCGTATTGGATGACGGGTTTCAAAACCCATCGCTAGTCCATGACATTTCTATCGTGGTGGTGGATGCACATACGGGGTTTGGCAACGGCTTGTGTTTGCCCGCAGGCCCGTTGCGCGAACCTGCGCACATTGGCCTTGCGCGCGCAGATCTATTGTTGTCGATCGGACCTGACAGCGTACAAACCCAGTTTGAAACCATGCCCTTGCCCGCTGGCCTGCCCCACATCCGCGCCGAGCTCGCCGCGTTGCAAACCGGCATGGATTGGACGAACACACCGCTTATCGCCTTTGCTGGGATCGGGCGCCCTGAAAAGTTCTTTGACACGCTACGCGACCTTGGCGCGACCCTGCTAAGGGACGAAGCCTTGGCAGACCATCAGCCTCTTTCCTCTGCATTCCTGACACGGCTCGAAACCGAAGCCAAAGCACGCGGTGCGCAACTGGTCACAACAGAAAAAGACGCCGTTCGCCTGCCCCCCGCCTTCCGGTCCAAAGTCATTACGTTGCCTGTTCGGCTTGCATTCAAAGACAGTGCAGAACTCGATGCGGTCCTAAAAGCGTTGCCAAAGCACTAGGCTTCGCTGCCCCATCGCAATGATGGCGTGGCCTGATAGGTATCTACCAGCCCATCAAATTTCCCACGCCTGCCATCCCAAAAATCGGAACGGCGTAAATTGGTTCGCTGAAGACTAGGTCAGCGATCCGCACCAGATTGTCGAAATCTCTGACCAGATAGAAATTGATCGGCAGAGGCATCCGTTTCAACGCCAATGCGGGTCATTCCCCGACCATCCTCATACCCCGCAACAAGTGTGCCAATGCCTTTGCATTGCCTGACGGTTCGAAGTTAACAAAGCTTGAACGAAAACCGTAGCGCACGAAACGAGAAAAACCGCCGCAGTTTCACGTGCGACGGCTTCATAACTTAATCTCTGTACGCGCGTTTAGTTGGCTGCGTCAGGATTGGTCGCGATCGACGCGAGGTAAGCGTAAAGGTTCAGCGCGTCCTCTTCCTTGCGGACTTTGAACGTCATTTTGCTGCGTCCCTTGTCACCTGTTGCTTCGCGCAAATATGCGGTTGGGTCCTGAACGTAGGCAACGAAAACTTCTTCGTTCACGATCACAGAATCATCTGCTGCGGCGATTTGGTTGATGTCAGAATAACGGAAACCGTCAATCTGACCGAATTTGTTGCCGATGATTCCAAACAGGTTGGGACCAGATTTACCACTTTTGCCGGCCAGTTTTTCGCCTTCGTCATCTACCACAACGTGGCATGACACACATTGGCGGAACGCTTTTTCGCCAGCAGCCGCATCGCCTGTTGCAGTCAGATCAGCAGCGACGGCAGGCAATGCCAGAGTTGTGGCAGCCACGACAGCTAGAGTACGGAACATAGGGGTCTCCTTCAAAATAGGTTATTGGCTAAGAACGTAACGAGTTCACGATCAAGTCAACAGTAACTTTGACTTGATCGTGAACGGAACCTTAACTTGCAGACGCATTTGCAGTCCGGTTTGCCGAACTACGCTATATACAGATGGAGGCTTTGACCGGCTGTTTCGCGGGTCACGCGAACATGTCGTCCAACGCAATATTTCGCAAGCCGTGGCGTTAAGGTCACGGAATTCCATGACAGGGTGATCCTCGTTTTGACGGCATTGCCTATATCCCTGTTCAAAAACTGGCCCGCGAGGTCTATACCAATAAAACGCTGGTCAAGGCGCGCCCAAAGCACCAGCTGGCGAATTATGGACCATCCGACCTGATTGGTGAAAGCAAACCAGATATGAGCATTATGATCCCCGCTTGGGTTGATGGCACATTAACGCCTGTCGAAAAGCTGGAGGCACACAAACGCGGGCTCAAGCACAAGGCAGTGTCGGTGTTTGTCCTGCGTGGGCAGGATGTGTTGATCCAACAGCGCGCAATGGGCAAATATCATACGCCCGGGCTTTGGGCGAACACCTGCTGCACACACCCCGATTGGGATGAACCACCCATGGCCTGTGCCACCCGGCGACTGCAAGAAGAGGTCGGGTTAACAGGCCTGTCCCTTGAACACCGCCATCAACTTGAATATCGCGCCGATGTGGGGGGCGGGTTGATCGAACACGAGGTGGTCGAGGTTTATCTAGGCCACGCACCTGACGGCCTGACGGCCCTTCCCAACCCCGAAGAAGTCATGGCCGTCGAGTGGGTCGCATTTCCCGACCTGATGAGCATGGTGCAACGTCATCCCGAACGTTTCACGCCGTGGCTGCGAATCTATCTGGCGGATCATGCCGATACGATTTTTGGCACCAATCTTTCAAAGACCGCATTCGAATGAACAGCGAAATTTACCTTCTGTATCTGGCAGCCGTGGCCGTTTTCTTTGCCACTCCGCCGGACACCAGCCAGTTACTGATCATCTCGAACGCAATGAAACACGGGCTACGGCGCAGCCTTTGGGTGATCGCAGGCGACCTAAGCGCGAATGTAATCCAAATGACAGCGGCCGCGTTTGGGTTGGCCACTGTCATCGCAACCTCTTCGCAGGCATTTGGGTTAATCAAATGGTTTGGCGTTGCCTACCTCGTTTGGATCGGTTTGCGGCTCGTTCTGTCGAACAAAGGGCAAGGGGCTGCCCAAGCAGCGCATTCGGCCCATCCAGCGCGCCTGTTTCGCATGGGTTTTGTGACGTCGATGACAAACCCTTACGCGGTGGTGTTCTTTGCGGCTTTGTTTCCGCAATTTATCGACCCCACGGTCGCGGTTTTGCCGCAACTTCTAATTCTCGGGGCCACTTACCTTGCCCTAGATGGGATCACGTTAATGGCGTGGGGCTGGGCGGGGAACCGCGTTGCTGCGCGACTTGGACGTACATCTTTTGCGTTGATCAATCGCGTCAGCGGTGGGTTGATGATTGGCGCCGCAGTCCTGCTGGGCCTAAGGGACGTCGCTCCGACGCGCTGATCGTGGTGATTGAAGCGGTGCCCTTCATGGCCTAGACCTGTGTGTAACCTAAGGCACAACATCAAGGATCCTTCTTATGCCGCATATTCTGGCAATCGATCAGGGCACAACGTCCTCGCGCGCGATCCTGTTTGATGGCGACATGAAACCCATCGCCAGCGCGCAAGAAGAATTCACGCAGCATTTCCCTCAAAGCGGATGGGTCGAACACACGCCCGGCGACCTGTGGGCCACGGTGCAATCCACCTGCAAAACAGTGATGGAAAAGACCGGTGTGACGGCGGGTGACATTGCAGCGATCGGCATCACGAACCAGCGCGAAACGACAGTGATCTGGGATGCAGAAACCGGCGAACCCTTGCACAACGCCATTGTCTGGCAAGACCGACGCACCGCGCATATCTGCGAAGGGCTGCGCGCGGATGGGCACGCAGACACTGTGACCGCGATCACCGGTTTGCTGATCGATCCCTATTTTTCGGCCACCAAAGTGAAATGGATTCTCGATCAGCATGACGGTGCCCGCGCGCGCGCCGCCGAAGGCAAGCTGTTGTTCGGCACCGTCGACAGCTTCTTGATCTGGCACATGACGCAGGGGCGTGCCCATGTCACAGACGCCACCAACGCCGCGCGCACGATGCTTTATGATATCCACAAAGGCGCATGGAGCACCGAAATGTGCGCGATGCTTGATATCCCGATGCAGATGCTGCCCGAGGTCCACGACTGCGCCTCGGATTTCGGCGTGACCGATCTGTTGGGCGGAGAGACCCCTATTTACGGCGTTGCAGGCGATCAGCAGGCCGCGACGATCGGGCAGGCCTGCTTTGCGCCGGGCATGTTGAAATCGACTTATGGTACGGGCTGTTTTGCGCTGCTGAACACAGGCGACACCCCGGTCACGTCAAAAAACCGGATGCTGACAACTGTGGCCTATCAGCTGGACGGCAAACCGACTTACGCGCTCGAAGGGTCGATCTTTATCGCCGGTGCCGTTGTGCAATGGCTGCGTGATGGGTTGGGGATTATCGGCTCGGCCTCGGAAACCGAGGCGCTGGCCAAAAATGGGCGTGGGGATGTGACCCTTGTGCCTGCCTTCACAGGTCTTGGCGCGCCCTATTGGAACCCGGATTGTCGTGGCGCAGTTTATGGGCTGACACGCGATACCAACCCTTCGGATATGGCACGTGCCGCCTTGGAAAGCATTGGGTTTCAAACACGAGACCTGTTTGACGCTATGCGCGCGGATTGGCCTGATGCGGGTGACGCAGTGCTGCGCGTCGATGGCGGTCTTAGCGCCAATGATTGGGCCATGCAGTTCCTGTCTGACATGCTGGGCGCACCTGTGGATCGACCTGCGGGGGTTGAAACCACCGCACTGGGCGCTGCGTGGCTGGCTGGCATGCGCGCAGGCGTTTACCCGGATATGGACGGTTTTGCCGCCAAATGGGCGCGCGCCGCCCGGTTTGACCCTGCTATGGAACCTGCCACCCGCGACACCGCCTATGCCCGCTGGCAACGTGCAATCGCCGCGACGCAGACCGTTTTGTAGCCAAAGCGCCTGACGTTGAGTTCGTTACCAGTGCTCACTTTTTTGACGGGCTATCTTAACAACGGCGTCGATGGGGCGTGGCGAATTGCCTGACCGCGTTGCGCGCGCCCAAAGGCGGTCCACCTTCCTAATTAACAGTCATAAAAAAGAAGTCTGTTCATTTACCGCCATCCATAAGGCCATCTCATATGCGCATCTTGCCCCGCGCGAACCGTGCTGGCACAGTTCAGCGAAATGAACGGAGACACCCTCATGCCCCTCAAGACAACCGCTGCCGACATGGTCTCGACCGCCCGCGCCCGTATCCGCGAGGTCGAGACAAAAGACGCGATTGCCATGGTGGACGACCCGGATGTGGTGATCGTAGACATCCGCGATATCCGCGAACGGCAGCGCAGCGGTTACATCCCCGGCTCGGTGCATGCTCCGCGTGGTATGATCGAATTCTGGGTGGACCCGGACAGCCCTTATTTCAAAGAAGTGTTTGGCCAAGCCGATAAAACCTATCTGTTTCACTGCGCGTCGGGCTGGCGTTCGGCCTTAACCGTCGCAACCTTGCAGGACATGGGATTTGATGCTGCACATTTACGCGAAGGGTTTTCAACGTGGGAAACTCAGGGCGGACCTGTGGAAAAGAGCGACCTGTGAGTCTATCGGACCGCACCTGTCAAGGCGTGATAATCTCGGTGCCCTGACACAAGAGTTGATCCGATCCCCACGCCGACCCAACCGGGGCGGCACGACTATGGCATCTGTGCGGGTTTAGAGGCACGCGCTGAAAGCGCGTGGCCTTGAAGCTCAGATGACCCGCCCCTGTGGCACGCCGGGAAAAAATACAGGCGGCTGCGTGCATTTCAACAGCCATCACAACGTGGTTGAGGTTGATACAGGATGGGCACGCGACCCATTTTGTGCCGAGGTCGAAGACGGTAAAATCTACGGTCCTGGATCCTGCTACATGAAGGGGGACCTTGCTGCGTCACTCATCGCGGCGGAAGCCCTTATCGAAGAACACCCTGACTTTGCGGGTGCCACAGAAATAAGCGCCACAGCGGATGAAAAATCGAGAGGATACGGCGGTGTCGCTTACCTCGCGGAACAGGCCGACGATTACACTGGCCTGCGAACGCATTGTGTTCCCGATAGCTGCCGCATCGTCATCGACCGCCGTTTTCTGGTTGAAGAAGATGTCAAAGATGTGCGCAACGAGGTCGTTGCCCTGCTTGATAACCTCAAGGCGACACGCGATCGGTTCGATGATGATCTGCGCGAAATGAACCTGGTTCTCCCGTCGATGACCGACAAGTCAGCACCCGTAGTAGAGACCATCCACGCAGTTATTTCCGACGTGCTTGGGATTGAGCCAACCTATGTTGCTTCGCCCGGGTCGTATGATCAAAAGCACATCGGTCGGATCAGCAAATTACGCAACTGCATCGCCTATTGGTCCGGAGAGTTGGAATTGGCGCATAAGCCAG
>NZ_JBDVGB010000090.1:0-5391 GCF_039940735.1 Tateyamaria sp. | reverse complement strand
AAGTACAAGCAGCTATTCGGGCGCAATGAGTTAAAGCTGACAGTCATCAACGCACTGCGGGTTACCCCTGCGGATGATGAGACGATAGCGGCGCAAATCATCGCGGCTAAGGGCTGGGGCGATGATACCCATGCCGATGTGCTAAAGCGGGTGCGTCACGCACTGCAAAGGGCGCAGAAGGACGGGCATGTGGTGCAGGACTTTGGGCCGGATGGGTGCTTATGGAAGCTTGGTTAGCCCGGCGTCCTTAAGGATGCCATTAGCCGTGTGCTTGCTGAGCATATTGTGGGGCACGGTTACAGTTGGAAGGGTCTCATGCGCCCACTTTTCGTGAGACCCTTTCCCGCCCTTTTTTATCTTATAGTACCCAATTTCAGTTATCATTCTCACTACGTCATTGTAGAAACCCTTAACCATTTAGGCCGCTGCGTTTCCCAATGAGGGTGGTGTGAAGAAGATGGAGGGGATCATGTCTAAGATAGACTTTTTGGAAAAATCTTTCTTTGAAACATGGTTCTCCATAATCATAGCTGGTGCAAGGTCTTTCATTATCGCTTGGAACTCTTCGACCGTCTCGGCCTCAATGTGCAGGCCCATAATATCCGATTCTGAGTAAAAGACGCCGGACTCTTCATCCCATAGTGCTTTGATGTAAAAGCGCATTTTATATCTCCACTACCTTGATCGCGCCGAAGAATTACAGCGCGTTACTCATGTTATGCTGAGTTTATGTTTAAGATATGGCTCTTAAAAACGATTTTTACAAGGAAACAGTTACGTCACCGTGACGCACCCTCACGCAACGCTAGAGGGAGCTTAGCACGTTTTCAAGCCGCCCGCTGCCAGTATCCCTTCCACTGACGCGACACAGGCGCGTCCATCGCGTTAGACACAACGATCCGCGCCAGCGTGCCGTTGTCGGTGCGGCGGTTATCTTCCAACCATGCGGAGTGGTTCGCATACTGGTGCAGGTACTTTGGAGAAACGCCGTGGTGCTGGCCTTGGATCATGTTGCGCAGGCGGGAAAAGAAGCTTTCCACCAAGTTTGTATGCTTGCCGTGGTCGCTGTAGATTTCGCTGTGGTTCACGCGATCAACATTCCAGCCCATGTGCAGCGCATCCCAATGGCCCGCTTCGTCGGCTGACATAGTGGATGTGCGGCTTACGTTCTCGTTTGCCAGCGCTACACCTTCGCCTTCGTTCTCACCCACGAAAGGCAGCACGCGGCCTTCACGCTCACGCATGGCGATTACAACGCGGCGTGTGCCTGTCTGGTGTTCTTTCTTGCGGCGATCAACACGCTTGGCCTTTTCGTTGTGGGGGCGGATGTGACCGCCAAAATACGCGCCGTCAATCTCAACATGGCCTTCCAGCACTTCACCCGTCTGAACCTCACGTGCAATCGCCTCACGCAGCTTGTGAGCCAGCACAAAGGCCGTCTTGTACTGGCAATCAATGTCGCGGCTCAGTTGAACCATGCTCATGCCCTTGGATGCGTTCACGGCCAGGCAGATTGCGGCCAATAGGTCCACAAAGTCCATCTTGCGTGAGGCAAAGATCGTGCCGGATGTAACGCTAAACTGATGGTGGCAGTTCTTGCATTTGAACTTGCGACGGGTGGTGATCTTGTACGTCTCACCGTGGCTGCACTGTGGGCAAACCGCCTCGCCGTTCGTCTCAGGCCAGCGCATCTTGCAGAACACATCATGCGTCGCCGCTTCGCCAGCTTTGTAGATGCTGCGAAGGCTAAGGGTGCGTGATGCTGCTGAAAGAAGGAAGTGCTGGGCCATTGTACTCTCTGTGATTGCTTATATCACATATATAGTACGTATGGGTGCTCTTTACAATGGCAAATGTCACATTTATAGTATATTTATCATTTACGGAGTGATAAATGCCTGAGCAGAGCGAATGGGAAGTCAAAGCGGCCAATATCTTAAAGGCCCAGTTGAAGCTGAAAGGCGTGTCATACGCCCAACTTGCAGAGTTAATCGGTGACAAGGAACCTAACGTCCGCAATAAGTTGAGTCGTGGGAAATTTTCAGCGGCGTATCTATTACAATGTCTAAGCGTTTTGAAAACGGATACATTGCACTTTTCTTAACATGCGTGGTTATGCTGTTTATAGTCGGATTTGTAAGCTGGAATGTTATGTACTCAAAGGGCTACCAAGCCGCCGATAAGGATCATCAATCCGCATACGCCACCCATCAAGCAGCCGAAGAACAGTATAGGAAATGTGTTGCCGAGGAGACCGTCGAAGACGCCCTTGGCTGCTATAAGGATGCCTACAATACTGATCGCGAACAAGAGCGAGCCGAGGCCGATCTGGACGCCCAACGGGAGATGGCGAACTGGGCCGAAGGTATGCTGTGGGCCACGCTCTTTATAGGCACTGTCACCGCTGCTGTTACTGCCCTTGGCGTAATATATGTGGCCAAAACTTTGGGTGCCACTTCTGAAACCCTTAAAGCGGCTAGAGCCGCCAACAAAATCATGCGCGACGACCAAAGGCCTTGGTTGAAGGTCCACGAGCCAACTTTGACCAGTATTAAAGCCCTTCCCATGGGGTTTCATGGCGGGGATGTATCTGTATGGATCGAATTCTCTGTAAGCATTGAAAATGTGGGGAAAAGCCCCGCTCATCAGGTTTCTATTTACCGAAACTATAGAGAGGGTCGCGAGAAATTCATTCAGAGCGACGAAGCCGCAAGGTCGGCCATCGGAACCGGTGACGGAAAAAACGTCATCCTGCCGACTGAAACCAAAATTGTCAGAATGAATGGTGTTGTCGATGTTGATATGCCCCCGACAGGCACTAAGCACACGCTGGACCTGTGGGTATCGGTCGGCGTAGCGTACAAAATCGGGAGCGATGATGAGAGCAAGGTTACGTGGCGACGATTTATGCTCAATCAAAGGCAAGCCGGGAGTTATAATGGGGCCACTCTTTGTGCGCCTGATCTGACTGACATCGATGCAGGCATCGCCGACATCGAATTTGCTACTTTTCTCTCGGAAGCTACTTGAGTCCCCGACCGAAATAGGCCAGCACCATGCGTTAACGCAGAAGGTTAAGGCAACTAAAACCTTAATCACCCCTCACACCCCGCCGCGCTGGTGTGAAGAGGTCCGCACGCTTGGTGCGTTTGATACATAAGGCCGAAAATAAAACTTTGGCTAGCGTTGGTATAGGTGTCCAAATGTGATCGTTTTTGAACGAGTTAAAATGTTACGTCACTGTGTGCAGTGAGCCCACCATTTTATTTTCTACGCCGCACTTAGGGCGAGAACTAAATCAACCTATCGTCATAATATCGCCAAACTAGTATGCGAATCTCTAACGTAGCTTGTCTCCATCTCGTAATCGGTCTTAAAAAGTGACGCGTTCATTGCAGTTGGAGCACTCGAAGATTCATGCCGCGAGGTAACCAGAAGTACATATGGCCAACATTACACTTACCGACGCGCTTATCACGGATGCCTCATTTTTTGCTGGGTTGAATATCAACGACAACAGTTCAATCAATGCGTCATCTGTTAGCTCAAATGTACAAATTACGATCACAGCCAACGCGATCACTTTTACGGACACCAACACCAATTCGGTGTTAGCGACTTATACCAATGGCGACCTTGGTGGTGGCACATTCTCCAACGTGCGCCAATATGACGGGAATGATAACGACAGTGACGTCAGCGGATTTTCCGGCTCGGGGCAAGTCGACTTTCAAGGTGGGTCTGGTGATGACACTCTCACCGATAGTGGGACCAACGGCGGTCGTCTTTTTGGTGGCGACGGTGATGATGTTCTGCAAGGCGGTTCCGGCAATAACTTTGATGTGCAAGGCGGCGCCGGCAACGATATTCTGCTCAGCGGGGGCGGTAACAACCAGCTTTTTGGTGGCGCAGGCGATGACGTCTTAGTTGGCGAAAGTGGAACCGGTAATCTGCAGGGTGGCAATGGGAACGACACCATTATCCAAGAGGATGGCACTTATAATATCGTTGCTGGCAATGGCGCCGACACAATTATTATCAATGGTGGCACCAGTAATAATATTGCAGCCAATGGTGGTGATGACACCGTCATTCTAAATGTTGCCACAACCGCGTTTGTAAACGGCGGTGGGGGAACCAATACATTGGTTCTGCCCGATGGTGCAACGTTTGCGCCTTTCAACGTGGGCGGAAACAATGGGCGCATAACCTTTGCAGATGGCAGTTCTACTGGTTACCAAGGGTTCCTTGCCGACGATATTTCGGTGGCCTGTTTTGCCAGCGGTACACTCATTGAAACGTCTAATGGTCCGGCGGCAATTGAGTGCCTTGCAGTTGGCGATCTCGTACAAACGCTTGATGATGGTTTGCAAGAACTACAGTGGATCGGGCAATGTACGGTTCCCGCTGACGGTGTATTCGCGCCGATCTGTATTGGGAAAGGCCGAATGGGCAATCACGCTGATCTGTTTGTGTCGCCGCAGCATCGAATTTTATTGTCTGGGGCAAACTGCGATCTTCATTTTGGCGCGCCCGAAGTCCTGTGTGCAGCCAAACACCTATGTGACGGTGTTCATGTTTATCGCGCAACACGTCCGACTATCACCTATTTTCATCTCATGTTCGGCAAACATCAGATCATCAATGCAAACGGGGTTCTGGCCGAAAGTTTTTTTGTGGGCGATTACCATTCCGGCGCCGATGAGGAAACTTACAATGAGCTGATCAGCTTATTCCCAGAACTATCCCAAAACGACCACCCGGCACGTTATCCGTCGAGGCCATTTCTTAAGTCCTTTGAGGCACAGATGCTGAAAAATAGTCATGAGAACACAACCATTATTTGAGTTTTGATGGTTTCGCGGAAATCGCACATTTAGTGACGGCCACGTCCAGCAAAGTGGAAATCAGGGCCCGGCAGTCGCGTGTCGAATTTGGCATAGCTTCAAAACGCACGAGTTGGCATTGCCCCCAAGATAACGTGCAGCCACCACGCCTTCCAACATCTCCAGTCCAAGAACATGAATGGGTCAATATGGCGGGATGCGAAAAGCTTAGATCAGGTTTCCAAAGAAGATAAACCACCATTTGTTCGAAGGCGACCGGACCTTTCCAGCTGAGTGCTGAATGGCGGCGTTGCAGGGAGCGAGCGATATCAACATCACGTTCTTCTGACTCATGGTCTGTGTTAAAACGGACCTGCGCTTTGCAGTCGCGGCAAAGTCCAGCAATATGAGCTGCGCTGAATTTCCTTAGATCAGTTCGATATCGCCTAACAAGCTCGCAGTTGATGTCACCCCGTTCAACGTCAGGCTGTCGCCGTTGTCGAAATCAAACACCAGATTGCCGTTCTGTACGCTGGTCAGCGCATCTAGGCGCGCTTGGTTCAAC
>NZ_JBDVGB010000089.1:0-2996 GCF_039940735.1 Tateyamaria sp. | reverse complement strand
GCCGGCGTTGGCATAGTCGGCCCAGGGGTTGTCGCCATCATAGCCTTTTGACTTTAGGTATTCGTTGTAAGGGCTTCTTTTTTCGTCATAAAAACCATCTGGTCCTTGCGCCCAAAGCCCGTCATCACGCACCCAAGGGTCAAAACCGCATTCCGATTGACGCACGCCGATAACGCCGTCGGGGTCTAGGCCAAGGCGTTCCATGCCTGCGCGGTCGGCCTTCATGTGGGTTTTGCCAATCAGATGACAGGACATACCAAGCTTGCGCAAATGGTCGCCCATCGTCTGTTCGCCCACGCGCAACGGAAATCCGTTCCATTGCGCCCCATGGCTGGCCGCGTAACGCCCTGTATAATAACACATGCGCGAACCGCCACAGATCGGGGATTGCACATAGGCGCGCGAAAACCGCACGCCCAAAGAAGCGACCCTGTCAAAATGGGGCGTTTTCAGGGTTGGATGCCCAGAACACCCTAAATAGTCGAACCGCAATTGGTCATACATGACGAATAGGATGTTCACTGCGGGTTTATTCCTTGAGTCTTTGCATGTTGTCACGCACCGCCATGACAGACGAATAGGTCGACACACAATAGGGGACCAAAAAGGTCAGCATGCTCTTGAGCCAAGAGACAGTGTCCATTTCACCTGCCAAAATCCGGTCACCATAGTTTATGAGCGCAATGATAGTGCCAACGATCAGCGCGATTTTTAAGGCACGTTTGGCAACCGACGGGGCAGTGGCGATTTGCCAAGCACTTTTTGTGGTCATAAATGGTGTCCTCCTTAGGTATTGCAATAAAAGCCAAAAGAGGCACTGGCAAGTGTGGGTGCGATTGCGCACGCAATGGTTGCGGCTGGGATCGTAAGGTCGGTTTAACAAGGCGACGCCGTGCTGTCGCGTGCAACCAAGGAAACGGGCAGGACTGTTGGGCTTGCCCGATGTTGCGCATTTGGTTTTTCGATCCGTTCCATCAGCATCGTGGCTGCGATTTCACCGATCAACAGGCGATCTTGGCGGATCGACGTCAATGATGGGATGAATTGTGCCGCCAATTCGATATCATCAAACCCCATGACCGATACATGTTCGGGCACCCGGAAGCCGTGGCGGGACAGCTCGGAAATAAACCCCAGCGCCAACTGGTCAGACGCGCAAAAGACAGCGGTTGGCCGATCCTGCAACGCAATCCAGTCTTGGGCGGCCAAACAGCCGGCTTCCAACGTAAAGTCGGCGGCAAATATCCACTCGGGTTTCAGCACAAGCCCAAGTGATGCGATTTCATCGACAAATGCGTCCTTGCGCGCGTGCATCAAGACATTGCCTTCGGGGCCTGTTACATGGGCAATCTTGCGATGTCCCAGTGCGTGAAAATGTTGCACCGCCAAGCGTGTGCCTTGCCGGTTTTCACATCTGACGGATGGGAAATCGGCGCCTTCCACCCATTCGCAGGCAAACAAAACGCGTTGCGTTTGGGATGCGTTTTCCAACTTGTTCACGACGTCCGGCTCTAGATCACCATCCAGAATAATCATGCCGTCGGCGCGTGCATCATCAAGGTAGTGGATCAATCGTTCGCCGCTGTCTTGCACCTGTTTGGTGCTGGCAATCAGCATCGAATACCCCTTTGTCGACAAGTGTCGAGAGATGCCTTCGAGGATGGTGGAAAAGAAGGGGTTGGCCAGATCAGGTAGCAAGACCAACACCGAATGTGAGCGCTGTGTGCGCAAATTGCGCGCGGCATGGTTGATCCGGTAGCCCGTCACTTTTACGGCCTCTGCCACGCGTCTTCTGGTCGATTCGGACACCACATCCGGATGCGACAACGTACGCGACACAGTCGCGGTCGACACCTTTGCAACCCGTGCAACGTCCTGAAGTGTCGAGGTTTTAGGGGCCATGGAGGTTCATTTCCGTTTTGTACTTTTGCAATCGATTACATGATGTGTTGACAGGATCGTCAATGCAACACAATTATGTAATCGATTGCAGAGCGGCCGCAGAACTGCGCGATCACAAAATATAACGGCGGAACGCCGCGTTTTCTGGGAGGAAAAAAATGTCTAATATCTTGAAGTCTTTGTTAGTGGGTACGGCATTGACAGCTGTGACTGCTGCACATGCGACCGAGCTTGAAGTCACCCATTGGTGGACGTCTGGCGGCGAAGCAGTCGCCGTGACAAAATTTGCTGAGGCGTGGAATGCCACAGGCAACACGTGGGTAGACGGCGCGATCGCCGGTTCCGGCGGCACAGCGCGCCCCATTATTATTTCGCGCATTTTGGGTGGTGACCCGATGGCTGCGACACAGTTGAACCACGGTCGCCAAGCCGAGGAACTGATCGAAGCAGGCTTGCTGCTTGATCTAACGGACGTCGCCGAAGCAGGCGGCTGGGCTGATCTGGTTAACCCATCTGCGTTACTGGATGCATGTACGCTGGATGGCAAAATCTATTGCGTTCCTGTCAACATTCACTCTGCACAGTGGATTTGGTTGTCGCATGATGCTTATGAAAAGGCTGGTCTTGAGGTTCCTGCGAACTGGAATGAATTTGTAGCCTCTGCACCTGCGTTGCAAGATGCGGGTACATTACCACTGGCCATGGGGCAGCAGGGCTGGCAGCAAAACATCGCCTTTGGGGCGATCACTTTGGCCGTCGCCGGGCTGGATGCCTGGAAAGAGGTCAACATCAATAAGAATGCTGATGTAGCACGTGGCGCTGAATATACTGCCGCCTTCGAAGCGGTGGCCGCCGCGCGTTCATTGGCCAGCGAGTCAAACGTTCAGGATTGGAACCAAGCCACAAACATGGTCATCACGGGCGCGGCCGGTGGGCAGATCATGGGTGACTGGGCGCAGGGCGAATTTGCCGTTGCGGGCGCTGTTGAAGGCGAAGACTATTCTTGCCTTCCCGGTCTTGGCCTGAACCCGATCCTGGATACCGGTGGGGATGCGTTCTATTTCCCGGTCATTGACGACGCAGACATCACAGCC
>NZ_JBDVGB010000088.1:0-114866 GCF_039940735.1 Tateyamaria sp. | reverse complement strand
GATCTGGTAGGCCAAGATCGCGGCACATTGGTTATTGGTGGGCAACGACGCGTCAGCGATCGTTTTGACATCTTTGCAGAAAACCAGTTTGACGCCTTTGGTCGCCACCGATCTTTAACCAGCGTCTACGGAGTGCAATACCGCGCAACAGAGCAGCTGACCTTTAGCGGTGGATTCGAATTCGGGCGCGTGAATGATGCTGGAAACGACTTTGACCGCGACGCACTTTCCTTTGGTGTGCGATATTCGGACGGAGATCGGCTGACCGCTGCCGCGAAGATTGAATACCGCCTTGACGAAGGCGAGATCGCAGGCATCGACCGCGATCAGCGCTCGATCTTTCTGACAGGTGATGCGCGCTACAAGATTGATGAAAGCCAGCGATTGTTGTTCAGCGCTGAATATGCCGACACTGACACTGACAACAGTTCCATCCTAAGCGGCACCTATGCGGATGTGACGTTTGGTTATGCCTATCGACCGATCAACAACGACAAGCTGAACCTGTTGTTTAGCTACCGTTATTTGTACGATTTGATCGGGCAAGAACTGGACGGCACCGACGCACGCGGCGCGCTACAACGTAGCCATGTTGTGTCTATCGATGGGATCTATGATCTGAACAAAAACTGGACGCTAGGTGGCAAGCTGGGTGGTCGGTTCTCGGACACGGCAGTAGATGCGAATTCATCGTTCGAGGGCAACGACGCATGGCTGGCAGTCGTTAATGCGCGCTATCACTTGACCCATAAATGGGACATTTTGATGGAGGCGCGGCACTTGCAAGCCAATCAAGCGGATTTTTCGGAAACAGGATTTCTGGCCGCAGGGTATCGCCACGTGGGCAATAATCTGAAGATCGGTGTGGGCTATAACTTTGGTCAGTTCAGTGATGATTTGACGGATATCACGCTTGATGATCAGGGGCCGTTTATCAACCTTATCGCCAAGTTCTGATGGCCCTGCGAGCAGCTCCAAGGGTTCGTCTGGATTAGGTTGATCAGCGTCGTCGAGGGTGGCAACGGATCGCGCATAAATGGGAATTTTTGCGCGTCTGCGTTACGCTTGGCGAGAACGGTCAATCAATCCGACATCCCGCAGCACGACCTACCAACACTGCTGCGGCAAGGCGGTATCAAACTGATGCTCCTCAAATCTCGATAAGTACTATTTGTTGGGATTGTCTCAGCGTCGTTTTCACCTTGGTCGAAGGAAACCAAAGCGGGCTATTGAAAAATCCGTGCCATTTCACGTTCATAGACTGCGCGACTGATCGTAGCGCGATTGCCAGCAAAGTTGTGATACGCAGACTTCCCGTCGCGTTTTGGCAGTCCCGCCCAGATCAATGCGAGGTTGTCCATAAATTGCGCGCGGCTGAGTTTGCCAGCGGCAAAGCGGTTGATGCCCGCATCAATCAATAGCAGATCGGCCAATCGATCCTGTACCTGCGGCGAAAAGATAGTGTCACCGGAATAACCGGCCCGCCGCGTCAAGCTACGTAAAGTCGACGGAATGAATTGATAGCGCCCGATCGCGTGAGGTTGCCCCGGTGTGGCACGTGTCCAGCGGTCAATTTCGCCCAACGTCATCTGGGTCGGGCGTTTTGGCGTCTTGGTGCGCGCGCTGACATGTACGGCGTTATAGTGTTTGGGTCCCGCTTCGGCCAAGGCGATGAGCGACTTAAGCTGCGCCACCGAAGATGTGTCGCGGGGAATTTTCCATTCCTCCGTCTGAACGGGTGCGCGGGATGGCAGTGCCCGTTCGCTTGGATCGAACTCTAACCAGTTCTCTACGCCAAAGGATTTCCAGCGCGCCCGATCCATAAGGTCCTCAAAGGCGTTGGCCTGACTACCCAACGCAAAATAGAACAGAACGCAGGATATCCAAGACTTCATCATCAGAGCTTTGCAACTATCTTAAGGAACCTGCCCCAATGGTTGCGCGATTGATCGATCAAATCAAAGGGGAATGTTGTGGAATTGGAACCTGTGGGATCGTTCCACCTTGGTTGTACATCACACAAAATAGGGGCGTTTATTCGATTTTGTACCCGCATAGGGCTTTGTAATGCATACTAATTTACAAAGTGTCCCGATTTTTCAATCATTGCGAGGGGGAAGTGGTCTTAGGAAACGGAGTAGTCAGCGAGGATGTATCACAATTAAGTTTGCACGTGAAATTGACAAGCCAACAGGCCAGTCTAAAGCAGGGCGGCAAAAGACTGTCATACCAAGACTGAGAAGCTGGTGCTCGAGATTGAATTTTGTCGAAGGGCTCAAAAAGTGGGCTAAGCAAAGAACGCCCAATGGGCATCATCCGAGCCTGTGACGCACTGACGAAGAGTCGGTTGCCCTTCCGACTGAGCTCTCCTGCAAAATAGGAAGGACTGGTTTGGAGCCAACCGATAACGTCCCGATCAAAAGTCAGACGATCTGGAATTGGCAGCCGTCAACTTTCAAGCAAAAGCGACGAACCCTTGTCAAAAGAGACAAACTACGTGTCATCTTACAAAAGAAAAAATGGTGAGCCGTGCAGGGTTCGAACCTGCGACCCGCTGATTAAAAGTCAGCTGCTCTACCAACTGAGCTAACGGCCCCACTAAGTGGCGTACTTAGAAAGGGTGGGCGGGCGGGTCAAGCCGATTCTGCGTTGTTTTTTTTCGACATACTGGATTCCCCATGAACCGGGCGTTATACGCGGCCAATGCAAGACTCAGCTTTCCCTAATTGGCCCTTCATGAAGATGCACGGACTCGGCAACGATTTCGTTGTAGTAGATGCGCGCAAACGCCATGTTTTGTTGACTGAAACACTTGTGCGCGCTCTTGCCGACCGTCATCGCGGCGTCGGTTTTGACCAGCTTGCGGTGATCAAAGAAGGGACAGACCTTGAGATCACCTTTTATAATGCTGACGGTTCGCAATCTGCCGCCTGCGGCAATGCAACGCGCTGCATCGCGGCGCGCGAGATGGAGATGAGAGGCGTGGATGCCTTAACTCTCGATATTACGGGGCGAGGTGCCTTGCGGGCCGTGCGCGGAGACGATGGTGTGACCTCCGTGAACATGGGTCAGCCACTGCTGGATTGGCAAGATGTCCCGCTGGCGGCGGCGGTCGACACGTTGTCTCTTCCGATTGATGGCGCACCGGTTGCCACAGGCATGGGCAATCCGCACTGCAGTTTTTTCGTGGAAGACGTTGCTGTCATCGACCTTGCCGCGCGTGGGGCATCGATCGAACATCATTCGCTGTTCCCTGAACGGACAAATGTGCAATTTGCGCAAATCATCGGGCCAGATCACATCCGCATGCGCGTATGGGAACGTGGCACTGGTATCACGCTGGCCTCTGGGTCGTCGTCTTGCGCTGTGGCCGTCGCAGCCGCGCGCAGAGGGCTTACAGGGCGGTCTGTGCGCATGGACCTAGACGGAGGCACGCTGCACATCGACTGGCGCGATGATGGCGTCTGGATGTCGGGCCCGACGGCGCATGTGTTTGACGGCTTTCTGACCCAATCCATTTTGGACGGGCTATGAGCGCGCCCATCTTTTCCAATCACGGCTGTCGCCTCAACGCATACGAGACCAAAGCGATGGAAGAATTGGCCGAGGGTGCCGGCTTGCAAGACGCGGTGATTATCAACACCTGCGCTGTGACGGCCGAAGCAGTGCGCAAAGCCCGCCAAGACATCCGTAAACTGCGCCGCACCCATCCGGACGCCAAACTGATCGTGACGGGTTGTGCTGCGCAAACCGAACCTGACACCTTTGCGCAGATGGAAGAGGTCGATGTGGTCATCGGCAACACCGAAAAGATGCAATCCAACATCTGGGCCGACCTTGCAGGTAACTTTGGCACGGAGCCGGTACAGGTCGACGACATCATGTCGGTCACCGAAACGGCGGGCCATTTGATCGACGGCTTTGGCACGCGCAGCCGGGCCTATGTGCAAGTGCAAAACGGCTGCGATCATCGCTGCACTTTTTGCATCATCCCCTTTGGTCGCGGCAATTCCCGCTCAGTTCCGGCTGGCGTCGTGGTGGATCAAATCAAGCGGCTGGTTGATCGCGGTTTTAACGAAGTGGTACTGACGGGCGTTGACTTAACGTCATGGGGTGCTGATTTGCCCTCGGCCCCGCGCCTTGGTGATTTGGTGATGCGCATTCTGAAGCTGGTGCCAGATTTGCTGCGCCTGCGTATCAGCTCGATCGATTCTATCGAAGTTGACGATGCACTTTTGCAAGCCATCGCCACCGAACCGCGGTTGATGCCGCACTTACACCTGTCGCTGCAGCATGGCGACAACCTGATTTTGAAACGTATGAAACGCCGCCATAACCGCGACGACGCCATAGAGTTCGCACAAGAAGCACGTCGTTTGCGGCCAGATATGACCTTTGGCGCGGACATCATCGCGGGCTTCCCGACGGAAACCCAAGAACATTTTCAAAACTCACTTGCGCTGGTCAAAGAATGCGACCTGACATGGCTGCACATTTTCCCCTATTCCCCGCGCCCCGGCACACCGGCCGCGCGTATGCCACAAGTCAACGGCAAAGAAATCAAAGACCGCGCTGCCAAACTGCGCGCAGCGGGGGACGCGCAGGTGATCAATCACCACGCCGCGCAGGTGGGCAGGACACACAACATCCTTATGGAAAACCCGCATATGGGGCGTACCGAACAGTTTGCCGAAGTGCACTTTGACACGGAACAACCCGAAGGTCAGATCGTAACCACGCGAATTGCAGGCATAAAAGACGGCCAGTTGATCGCCTAAGCTTTGCGGAACGCGAACAGGCTGACAATAGCGAGCGTTGCGGGAATGGCTTGAACCGCAAGTGTTGTTGGCAAGATCAACGCGCCATACAGCCCAGCCGCCAACACGCAAATCAGAAAAAACAGTGCGATCTTGCGTTGCCAAACAGTGTCCGCAATGAGCAAAGACCAGATCAAGCCGCCTGCAAGGAACAGGTTGTAAAGCCCTTGGTTGGCGGCAAGCCCTTTGGTGGGTTCAAAAAATTCAGGGGCCAAAAATGTAAAGACCTCTGGCCCGCGACTTTCCCAGGCGAACATCTCTAGATAGCAGAAATAGACGTGGGTCAGCGCGACCAGGCCGATCAGAACTTTTGAAACTACAGTCATGGCTTTCCCTTTTAAATGCCTGCACCACTGTGACGTGTTTGGCTCCCGACACGCAAGCTTTGCCGTGAACGCGCATCTTAACACAAAAAAAGCCCCGCCAAAGGGCAGGGCTTTCATCGTCACCAAATGGTTTGTTTAGTGTTCTTTGCGGCCTTTTACAGGCGCCCAGATGCGTTTGTTGGTCAGGTACAGCAGGACTGACAAAATACCCAAGAATAACACACCGGCAAACCCGGCTTGTTTACGTGCAACCAGCTTGGGCTCTGCTGTCCACATCAGGAAAGCAGCCACATCTTCTGCAAGGTGGTGCAAGTCTGTTGCATGACCGTCGGCAAATTCCACGTCATCCCCATAAAGTGGGGGCGACATCGCAATCCAACCGCCGGGGAAGATGGTGTTTTCGTATAGAACCGAACCCGCCTCTTCCTTTTCTTCGCCTGTGTAGCCGTTCAGCAAAGCTGTGATGTACTCAGGCCCACCGATACCGTTCATCAACTGGTTGATGCCCAAACCATATGGTCCGTGGAAACCGGCGCGGGCTTTGGCCATCAGGCTGAGGTCCGGCGCGTTTTCAAGGTTGGATTTGGGGAAGTGGTCCGCAGGCGTCGCTGGGCGGAAATCGTCCAATTCGGCGTCAAACACCTCGTAGAATTCGGCGTAGGCGCGCACTTGGTCTTCGGGCAAGTGTGGACCGCCTTCATCACCAAGCGTACGCAATGGCACGAATTTCAAACCGTGGCAGGCGGAACAGATTTCAGTATAAATCTGAAGGCCGCGTTGCAATTGGTTCTGATCAAAAGATCCGAACGGACCGTCAAAGGAAAAATCAACGTTTTCCACGTGACCTGTCGCTTCGCCAGCGGCGAAAGCTCCGGTGGCCAGCATCACTGCTGTCACCGCACTTGCTGCAAGTTTCTTGAACATCTGCAGTCTCTCCTTATTCCGCGGGGTGCGACGATGGGGCGGCACCCGCATCATCACCACCATAATGTGCGGCAAAGTCTTCTTCGATCGTCTCAGGTTGTGAGTCCGGTTTCTCGATCACACCCAAAAGCGGGAGAATCACAAGGAAGTACGCAAACCAGTAAGTCGAGGCGATAAGCGAAATGGAGCTGAACGGCTCTTCGGCTGGCATAGCGCCCACCCACATGAGGACAAAGAAATCCACGACGAGCAGGGCAAACCACCATTTGAACATTGGACGATAGCGGCCCGAACGTACGCGGGATGTATCCAGCCAAGGGGCCAGTGCCATTGCAACAATCGCACCGAACATCGCGACAACACCGAAGAACTTGGCGTCAACAATGCCGCCCGTCACAAAGGATGCGATCTGCACAACCCAAACTTCGGAATCGAAGGCCCGTAGGATGGCGTAGAACGGCAAGAAGTACCATTCAGGCACGATGTGCGCAGGCGTCGCCAAAGCATTGGCTTCGATATAGTTGTCTGGGTGGCCAAGGAAGTTGGGCATAAAGCCGACAACTGCAAAGAAAACCACCAAAATGACTGCCAGCGCAAACAAGTCCTTGATCACAAAGTAGGGCCAGAAAGGAAGCGTATCTTTCTGTGCTTCCTCTTTCGAATTGCGGCGTACCTCAACCCCAGTCGGGTTGTTGTTGCCCGTGGTGTGGAAGGCCCAGATGTGAACAATCACAAGACCCGCAATCACAAACGGCAACAAGTAGTGCAAGCTGAAGAAACGGTTCAGCGTGGCATTGTCCACGGCAGGCCCGCCCAGCAGCCATGTTTGCAGTGCTTCACCGATAAACGGGATCGCGCCAAACAGGCCAGTGATCACGGTCGCACCCCAAAAGGACATCTGCCCCCATGGCAATACGTAACCCATAAACGCTGTACCCATCATCAACAGGTAAATCAGCATGCCAATGACCCACGTGATTTCACGCGGTGCCTTGTAGGATCCGTAATACAGACCGCGGAAAATGTGTGCGTAGACAGCCACAAAGAACAACGAAGCGCCGTTCATGTGAATATACCGCAACATCGCGCCACCGTTCACGTTGCGCATAATGTGTTCAACCGACGAGAACGCCAAATCGACATGCGGTGTATAGTGCATGACCAGCACAATGCCGGTGATGATTTGCAGCGCCAGACAGAACGTCAGAACGATGCCCCAGATCCACATCCAGTTTAGGTTCTTTGGCGTCGGGATCATCAGTGTGTCGTAAAGCAAACCAATGATAGGCAGGCGCTTGGCCAGACCTTTTTCCCAATCAGCCTTGGGTTCGTAATGGTCGTGAGGAATTCCACCCATGGTATAATCTCTCCCTTAACCGAGTTGGATCGTGGTTTCGTCCACGAATTCAGCGACAGGCACCGGCAAGTTGCGCGGCGCGGGGCCCTTACGGATGCGGCCAGCCGTGTCATAGTGTGACCCGTGGCATGGGCAGAACCATCCGCCAAAGTCGCCCGCATCGCCCAAAGGCACACAGCCAAGGTGCGTACAAACGCCGATCATCACCAGCCATTCGCCAGCTTCGTCCATGGCGCGGTTCTCATCCGATGCATCGGACCCGTCCGGCAGGTTGGCGTTTTCGGAATTCTGATCCGGCAAGTCTGCAATATCTGTATCGCGTGCTGCGGTGATCTCTTCTTCGGTGCGACGGCGCACAAAGACGGGCTTGCCCAGCCATTTCACAGTCAACTGTGTGCCGGGCTCAACCGTGCTGACATCGACGCGAATCGAGGACAGTGCCAAAACGTCGGCCGAGGGGTTCATCTGATTGACCAAAGGCCAAACTGCGGCACCTGCCGCAACTGCACCAGCGCCACCTGTGGCGTAGAACAGAAAGTCGCGGCGATCGCCGTCGTGGTCTTCATCTGCATGGGACACGGGGGGCTTCTCCAGTTTCCAGCGACCCCTAAGGGCCAAATAACATAACAGACCGCGCAAAGACGCGGCCCACTTCACCCGGCTATCTATCGCCGTCGCTCGTCTACGTCCAGCACGCAATCTGACACACGTGGTCGCAGGGGGCTTGATTTAGGCTTTGGTGGGTCTCAAGTGCATTCGCTTTGTTAACCATGCTTATAAGCAATCCGCGATACACGGGTTACGCACAATTTGTTTAACACCGCCGCATCATGTGTTGCGCTTGTTTCTTTCGCGCCAACGCGTTGGTCTTCGCCCAGCCATCGTCGCTGAGTCGCGCACCTTATGCCGTTTCGTTCAGGCGTCGGGTTTTGTCGCCATCATCGATGGGCGTTCTGCAAAGCTGTCATACCACGTCGCCAAAGCCACGCGACTGTGACGCCAGTTCCGTGCGTCGTGGCGGAAATCAATGTACCCGAGCACACAGGCCACTGCGATATGCCCCATGCCCAAAGGGCCGGACAGATGGCTCATCCAACGCGCATTCAACGCATCAAGGCCGCGCTCAACCTTGGCCCATTGTGCTTCGACCCAAGGTTCTGACACCAGTGCAGCATCGCGCAAACGCACCTCGTAAACCATCGCAACAGCGCTATCCATGATGCCGTCTGCTGTTGCCTCTAGGGTCATTGTTTCCCAGCGGTTGCTGCCGGTGGGGTACAAGCCGCCGTTGAACAGGTCGTCCAGATAGGCGGTGATCACGCGGCTATCATGCAACGTCACCCCATCGGGGCGTTCCAAAGCAGGGATTCGCGCAAGGGGATTCGCGGCCATCAAACTGGCATCTGATGCCAAAGCCGTCGTGCTGATTGTCGCGTATTCGACGGCATCGGCCTTTCCCAATTCGTGCAGTAAAACAACGACTTTGCGCACAAAGGGCGAGGCGGGCGAATGATAAAGCTTCATGGGCGTTCCTTTGGATTTAAGGACAGCCTAGGTGCAGGCGTTAATCCTGTCCACCAGCGCCGCGCATCATTGCAGCAAGCAGACGGGTCTCCATTCCCATACCATAGGCATCCATATGGTCGGCGGCGCGCAAACGCACGGCATCAGGTTTGTTTTGGTTCAGCTTCCACGTGCCATCGATGCTTTCGATCTTCATGCGACAGGGCACAATCTGACGCATCATCTTTTCCAACACCTCAGGCGTCATTTTGTTGGTTGTCCAAGGCGGTTTTGGATCCAACTGATCCTCGAAATGTTTGGACTGTCGATCCAAAAGGTCGCGGATTTCGTCCTGAGGACGCAATTCCAATGTCCCGGTCAAATGCACGGCGACATAGTTCCACGTTGGTACTTGATCGGGAACCTCGTACCAGTCGGGCGAAACGTAACCATCTGCTCCGCTCACGGCGATGCGGGCTTGCAACGGGTTTTTCAAAGCACGCGCAATCGGATTCGAGCGGACCAGATGCAGATGCAACCACTCAGCGTTTTCATCGATTAGAAACGGCACATGCGCCATCACTGGTCCCGCTTCACCATTCACTGCCAGAACGCCAAAGGCACGGGCGCGGGCAAAGTCGATATTCGCCTGTGCCGTTTCAGTATGAAAAATTGGGTTGGGGTGCATGTCGTGTTCCAATCTGTCTGACATTCCTCTTGCCTATGTGCGCACATCTTGGCAACCTTGCCGTGTTCTCAGGGCGGGGCGAAATTCCCCACCGGCGGTATGCAGGCCCATGTTAAATGGTGATCTGTGAGCCCGCGAGCGCAAGCGCCCCTTTCGCAAGGGGCGGTTGGTCAAGCAGATCAGGTGAGAAACCTGAGCCGACGGTCATAGTCCGGATGAAAGAGAACGTGCAGGGCTGCGCCAGCGATGGCGTTTAGTGCTGTGCGCAATCGCCTTGGGTGTGACCGGCCAACCTAAAGGAGATATGCCATGACACACACCCGTTTCGCCTTCGTCAAAGCCCGTTGGCACGCCGACATTGTCGACCGCGCTTATGACGGCTTTACCGAATTGATTTTACCATCCCAAGTTGACACCTATGACGTGCCCGGCGCGTTCGAGATGCCGTTGATGGCGCAAACCCTTGCTGAGACCGGGCGTTACAGCGCCATTGTCTGTGCTGCTTTGGTGGTGGACGGTGGCATCTACCGCCACGACTTTGTCGCCTCGGCTGTGGTGGATGGGCTGATGCAAGCAGGGCTTAAGACTGGAGTTCCTGTCTTGTCTGTGTCCCTGACGCCGCATCATTTCCAGGAAACCGCGCATCACAAGGCGATCTATGCCGACCACTTTGTGACCAAAGGACGCGAGGCCGCTCAGGCCGCGCTGGGCATCCTTGATGTGCACAAAAGTCTGCGTTCAGCGGCCTAAATACGCGCGCAAAGCCTCGGGCGGATTGGTCATGATATCGGCCACCGGCCGGGGCGCATCGGCGCGCCCTGCGTCGATAAAAATCACCTGATCAGCCGCGCGCTCGGCGTCTTCGGGCGCGTGGGTGATCATCAACACAGTCGCACCCGTGTCGCGGGCTACATCGCTGGTCAGGTCTAACATTTCGCCGCGCATCGCAGGCCCGAGTGCCGCAAAGGGTTCGTCCAACAGCAGCAGTGGCTTGCCCTGCACTAACACCCGTGCCAATGCCGCGCGGCTTTGCTGCCCGCCAGAGATATCGCCGGGTTTGCGGGTTGTGAAATCGCCCAAGCCAACACGGTGCAAGGCGTTGGCCACAGTCTTTTGTTCCGTCTCATTTAGACGCAAAGATGGCCGCAGCCCTAACCCTACATTCTGCGCCAGTGTCAGGTGTGGAAACAGGTTTCCGTCCTGAAACAGCATTGCCATGCCGCGCTGATCTGGAGCCATGGCACTGACATCTCGCCCATTTACCGTGATCGCGCCAGTGCTTTCGATGTACCCGCCCAAGGCGTTCACCAAAGTGGATTTGCCAGCACCCGAAGGCCCAATGACCGCGACGCGCTGCCCTTGGGCGACGTCAAATGATGCACTTAGCGTAAAGTCACCTTGGGTGACGTGTAGCCCCTCAACTTTCAGCATGTCGTCGCCCCCACGAATCGCAAACCCAAAACATCGCCAGCGCCAAGGCCAGCAAAACCAGCGCAGCCCCAGCTGCAGCATCGGTGCGATAACTGCCCATAAGGCGGTACATCTGCAAGGGCAGCGTGACGCGGTCGGGATCATCAAACAAAGTGACTACGCCTAAATCCCCGACAGACAAAGCCGCCGCAAGGCCCGCCGCAAAGCCCAGTGGCCCGCGCACGCGTGGCAGCACGACAATACGCCACAACGCAAATCCGGACAGGCCAAGGCCGGTGCTTAACTTTCCATAATCTGTCATTACCTGCCGCATTGCAGGCATCAAGAAACGCACGGCAAAGGGCAGCGCCATCATCGCATTGACCAGTGCCGTGACCATCAGCGCAAAATCTACAGGTGCGGCAAACGGAAAGATCAGAATAAACCACCCTGTTCCGATCATAAGCGGTGAAGCGGCCAGACCAATCAGTGTCAATGCTTCGGCCCCGCCCCAACGCGTTTGTGCCAGCCAAATCGAAATCGGCAGCGCCAGCGCCACCAGCAACCCAGTGCTAAGGGTTGCGACCCAAAACGATGTCCATGCCGCGTGCCAAACCTGCGCAGGCATGTCCCCAAGGCCCATCAGGCCAGACGTGGCAATTGCCCCCAATGGCAACAGCAAAAATCCAGCCGCGAGTGTAATCCAAAACGTATCTAACACGCGTTGGCCGCGCCCGCGTGCATCCCAGCGCTGCAAAGGGCGGTCGCGCCCCATCTGTATGACAATCGGCGGCAAGACCCACAGTGCGATTACTGCTGCTGATCCAGCCACAATCAGTTGCAGCAGGCTTAGCACCGCCGCCCGCCCCAGATCGAAATCTAAGCGAAACGCCTGATAAATCGCCAGTTCAATCGTCGTTGCCCGTGGTCCATCCCCCAAGGTCAACGCCACGGCGAAACTGGTCAGGCACAACACAAAGATCAGCGCGAAGGCGCCCGGTGCGACTTGGCGCAAAACGGGCCATTCCAGCGTGCGAAATACGGTCCATGGCGGAAGGCCCAACTGTCCCGTCAAACGAAACTGTTCTGACGGGATTGCCTGCCACCCTTGCAGGATCAGACGCGTGGCCAGTGGCATATTGAAAAACACGTGGGCCAGCACGACCCCTTCCAGCCCGTAAATCGACAGCGGCGGCAGGCCAAGCAGGCCAAGCCCCTGACTGATCCAACCAGAGCGGCCAAAGACGACCAAAAGACCCAACACAGCCACGATTACAGGTAAAATAAATGGTGCACCCAGCAGGGTCACCAACAGCGCGCGGCCTTTGAATTGCCGTCGTGCCAAGCCCCGCGCAACTGGAATGGCAAAGGTCACGCTAAGCAGTGCAGACAGTAGCGCCTGCCAGACAGTAAAGCGTAACACTGCCCAGTCCGCAGCCCCAAAGACCACAGGCCAGTCGGCGCGCGACGCCACTGCGCCCAATGCGGCGAGGATCAGTGCAAAGACCGCCCCCGCCGCAACAGGCCCGCTTATTGCGCCAGTGCGTCGCGCCATTCGGCCAATGCCTCATCCCGCGCAGCTGCCGCGTCCTCTGGGGACATCAGCAATGCCTTTTCTGGCGTGATCAACGTGTCAAACCCATCGGGCAGACCTGCTGCCGGGGTTACGGCGGGATACATCCAGTTTGTCGTCGGAATAACCGACTGGAAGCCTTCGCCAACCATGAACGCCAAAAATGCATCGGCGAGTTCGGGTTGGTCGGAGCTCGCCAATTTACCAGCAACTTCGACTTGCATGTAATGCCCTTCGTCAAATGCAGCGGCGGCTTTGGTTGCGTCTTCTTCGGCGATTAGGTGATAGGCGGGTGAGGTGGTGTAAGACAGCACCATGTCGGCTTCGCCCTCAAGGAACAGGCCATAGCTTTCTGACCAGCCTTTGGTGACTGTCAGCACGTTGTCCGACAGGTCGGCCCAAATGGCAGGAGCTTCGTCGCCGTAAGCTTCTTTGACCCACATCAACAAGCCCAGACCGGGGGTCGAAGACCGCGGATCTTGGATCGCGATTTTCAGATCACTGTCGGCCAATTCGCGAAAGTTCGCAGGCGGGGTCACGTCGGCGTTGTGGACAAACGCGAAATAGCCAAAGTCGAACGGCACAAAGGTATCGTCGGCCCACGCGATAGGCAGGGCATAATCGGCAGAGGCGCTGTGAGGCGCGAACAACCCAGTTTCTTTGGCAGCCGCCACAAGGTTGGTGTCCATGCCAAGCACGATGTCCGCGTCCGAACGCACCCCTTCTAGTTTGATGCGCGCCAAAAGTGCTGCGCCATCGCCAGCGGCCACAAATTGCAGATCGCAAGCACAGGTTTCTTCAAACGCGGCCTCGACCACCGGGCCAGGGCCCCAATCAGCCACAAAGCTGTCGTAGGCATAAACTTGCAAAACAGGCGTTTCGGCCCAAGCCGCATTGGCACAAAGTGCTGCGGCCGTTGTCATCAGATACTTCATCGCATCCTCCAATAAAGAAAGACGGCGGGAAATAGGTGTTGGGGATATCCAAACCTTCCCTCCGCCGGTGTTAACCGGTTCAGGTTCAACGGGTTCGCATCATTGCATCTCAGCTGTTGCCAGCACCCCGAGGTAGGGCAAGGGATAAGATGGGTGCGCGCGGCTCGCAAGCACAAATCGCCTTGAGCCAACCATGCAGCACCGCTAGACCACTCTCCAAGCAAGGAGCATCCCATGTCGATCAACAGCTTTGGCCATCTTTTCCGCGTCACCACATGGGGCGAAAGCCACGGGCCTGCCTTGGGCGCGACCGTTGACGGGTGCCCCCCGGGCGTCGAGATTGACGAGGCATTCATCCAGCAGTGGATGGACAAGCGCAAACCGGGGCAGAACAAATACACCACGCAGCGCCGCGAGGCGGACGAGGTGCGTATCCTGTCCGGCGTGTTTGAAGGTGTGACAACGGGCACGCCGATCCAGCTTATGATTGAGAACACCGACCAGCGATCCAAAGACTACGGTGACATCGCCGAAAAATTTCGCCCCGGTCATGCGGACATCACCTATTGGCAGAAATACGGCATCCGCGATTATCGCGGCGGTGGGCGGTCTTCGGCGCGCGAAACCGCGTCGCGGGTCGCGGCTGGCGGGTTGGCGCGCGCTGCGTTGAACAAGCTTGCGCCCGGGATCGAGATTAAGGGTTACATGACCCGCATGGGCGCACACGAAATGGACCGCAGCAATTTTGATTGGGACCAGATCGACCAAAACCCGTTCTGGGTGCCTGATGCGACAGCCGCGCAAACTTGGGCGGACTACCTTGATGGCTTGCGTAAGTCCGGCAGCAGTGTCGGCGCGGTGATTGAAGTGGTGGCGCGGGGTGTGCCTGCAGGCCTTGGTGCGCCAGTGTACGGTAAGTTGGATACAGACCTAGCGGCGGGTATGATGTCCATCAATGCCGTCAAAGGTGTTGAGATTGGCGAAGGCATGTCGGCAGCAATGCTAACGGGTGAATTGAACGCAGATGAGATCACGATGGGGCCAAACGGGCCGGAATATTCGTCAAATCATGCAGGCGGTATTTTGGGCGGCATTTCGACGGGGCAGGATGTTGTGGTGCGTTTCGCGGTGAAACCTACGTCTTCGATTCTGCAAACCCGCAAGACGATCACCAAGTCGGGTGAAGCTGCCGAAATCATCACCAAAGGGCGTCATGACCCTTGCGTCGGCATCCGCGCTGTCCCGGTCGGAGAGGCGATGATGGCCTGTGTGATCCTTGATCACCTGTTGCTGGATCGTGGTCAAACGGGCGGCGTGCGCGGTCCGATAGGTTAAGCCAACATCACCCCGACGGAACGCACCGCGTTGCGCAACGTTTCAATATCGATCCGCGCCCGCGCCATGGTGCGCAGGCCGATATATTGTGCCGTTAACATATCGGCCAAAGCGTGACGTTCTGCTTTGGACATGTCGGCGTGCCTTGGCGAGGCTTCTAGGGCGACCTCAATTCCATCACGCATGGTATTCAACCCACGAGACACGACGGCCGTAATTTCATCGTCATACATGCTGGGCCCTGCCGCCGCGGTACACAGCAAGCACCCCCGCCGATCACCGTCTGTGACAGCGAGATAAGAGCTGGTGAACAATTCCATGATGCGTTCAGTGCCATCTGGAATCGACGTATCAGTGAGTAAGCTGACAGCTGCTTTAACCGCCGCGTCCTCGTAATGATCAAGGACTTTTAGGAAAAGTGTCTTTTTGTCAGTAAAGGCTTTGTAGAGGCTGCCGCGTGTCAAACCCATGCCATCTAAAAGATCAGGCAGTGACGCGCCTTCGTAACCATGGGTCCAAAAAACCTGCATCGCGTTGCTGATGGCTTTGTCTGTATCAAAAGAACGGGGGCGGGCCATGATGACGTCTCCGGAGTGGTTACGCTTTCGACATAGCAGTTTGGGACCACATAGTCCATAATTCACGAAAACGTGTATTGTACCATTTGGTTCCGAATTGTAGCCACTCGATATCGGAACCAATCAGTCCACAAAGGATTCTCACATGTTTAACTCCCTGAAAACACTCTTCGTTGCGGCCTTGGCTACAGTTGCCAGCATTGCAGCCGTGCCTGCGATGGCGGCGGACACTGTTGCCTCTGGCTCTTTCACGGGCGCGTCTGATCACATCACCACAGGTGGCGTCGAAGTCATCAAGAACGCCGACGGCAGCCACACCATCGTCCTTGCTGACGACTTCAGCCTTGATGGCGCACCTGATCCACGCGTGGGTCTGGGTAAAGACGGTCATTACAACGGCAACACCGATTCTGGTTTGCTTGGCGCACTTACGGGCGGTCAATCATTCGTCGTTCCAGCAGGCATTGACGTGTCCGACTTCAACGAAGTCTACATCTGGTGCGAAAAATTCAGCGTGCCACTTGGCGTCGCCAAACTTAACTGACGCCTTGCCAAGACTGGCATAACATTCCATGGGTCGAGGGTATGCAAACGCCTTCGACCCAAAACAAACCCGGCACCGCCATCGCTTTAAAGCTGATGGCGGTTTTTCTGTTTATGGTCATGGCGGCAATGATCAAGGAGGCGACGCAATCTGTCCCGGCGGGGCAGGCCGTTTTCTTTCGTTCGTTGTTTGCGATGCCGATTATTCTGGCGTGGATCTGGCAAAAGGGCGACCTGCGCGAAGCCCTGATCCCGGTCAATCTTATGGGCCATATCTGGCGCGGTCTGTTTGGCACTTCAGCTATGGCGCTAACCTTTGGCGGCTTGTCGCTTTTGCCGTTGCCAGAGGTGACGGCCATTGGGTATGCCACACCTATGTTCACAGTGATCTTTGCGGCTGTGATGCTGGGCGAAACTGTGCGCCTGTTCCGTTTGAGTGCGGTCGCGCTGGGCCTGGTCGGGGTTCTGATTGTGATCTGGCCGCGCCTTAGCGTGGATGCAGATACATTGGGCACCGTTGGCACGATCGGCGCTTTGATGGTGCTGGGGGCCTCGATCTTACGCGCATTGGTGCAAATTCACATCCGCACTTTGGTCAAAATAGAACACACCGCCGCAATCGTTTTTTACTTTTCGCTGACGGCCACGGTTCTTAGCCTTTTAAGCCTGCCATTTGGCTGGATCGTGCCCAGTACCAAGGATATGATGTTGCTGATCAGTGCAGGACTGGTGGGCGGGGTCGCGCAGATCCTTGTCACATCCAGCTACCGGTTTGGCGGGGCGTCGATGCTGGCGCCGTTCGATTATGCGGCGCTGATCTTTGCCGCGATCATCGGGTATTTTATCTTTGCCGAGGTGCCGACGCTGAACATGATTGCCGGGGCTGTGCTAGTGGTTTTGGGTGGCGTGCTGATCATTTGGCGCGAAAGGCAATTGGGCATGGATCGGCGCAAAGCGCGTCAGGTGACAGACCCAAAAGGTTAAGGGCGATGGCAGGCCGACGCCTCGACTATCAATCCATCCGTGCCAAACCGCAGGGTCTCTGCCGCCAAGACATCACGGTGATTGCGGTATGTGATGACCAGCATGCCATGCCCGTGCAGAACATCGATCACAACGAAAGATAAATGCGGCTGCGCCGTCAGCGCCCGGCCCCAATAGTCACGCAAAGCTGCTTTGCCGCGCAATTCGCCGTTGCCGACAAACTGAACGGCTTTGTGCGAGCGAAAAATAACATCGTCAGAATAGTGCGCCAAAATGCGTTCAAGGTCGTGGGAATTCCAAGCGGCTTCCCACGCCTTTGCAAACGCGCCAAAGTCCACGACGCTTACGCGCGCACAAGCTTTTCGTAGCTTTCGGAAATTTCACGTGTGATCGACCCGACTTCAAAGTTGAAGTCTGCGATCTGACCAACAGGCGTTACTTCGGCAGCCGTTCCGGTCAGCCAGCACTGTTCAAAGCTTTCCAGTTCATCGGGCATGATAATACGTTCGTGCACTTTGATCTGGCGATCTTCCAGCATGCCGATGACCGTTTGGCGCGTGAGGCCATTCAGAAAAACATCAGCCTTGGGTGTGTGCACCTCGCCATCCTTGACGAAAAAGATGTTTGCGCCCGTGCACTCGGCCACATAACCGCGGTAATCCATGAACAACGCGTCCGAACAGCCCTTGGCCTCGGCCGCATGTTTGGAGGTGGTGCAGATCATATACAGACCCGCTGCCTTGGCGTGGACAGGAATGGTTTCAGGGCTGGGACGTTTCCATTTGGCGATGTCGATCTTGGCGCCTTTCATCTTGGCGTCGCCGTAATAGCTGCCCCATTCCCACGCTGCGATGGCCAAGTGGACAGGGTTGCGCGCCGAAGAAACGCCCATGTCTTCGCCTGCACCTCGCCACGCCACTGCGCGCACATAGGCATCTGTCAGGCCTTGAGCAGTCAAAACTTGTTGTTTGGCCGCTTCGATTTCATCGACAGTATAGGGGATTTGGAAATCCAGCTGCCCAGCCGAAAAATGCAGGCGCTCTGAGTGTTTGCGGCTTAGGAAAATTTTGCCGTTGTAGGCGCGTTCGCCTTCAAAGACAGAACTGGCATAGTGCATGGCATGGGACAGGACATGGATATTGGCGCTACGCCAATCGACCAATTGGCCGTCCATCCAGATTTTTCCGTCACGATCATCATATGCTGCCATGTCAGCCTCCCGTTTGCAAAAATTGCGTATCTAGGTCCGAAGTGGATATAAAATTGCGCAAAACCTGCGATTCGATATCGCTTCACTCTTGGAATGTCAACAAGGCTGACTTAAAGTGCTCGTGAATTAATCAACGGTGAAGGCGGGAACAGCAATGTCGGATGGACGCTCAAGCGCAGCAAGTAGCGGGGAAAGCCTGTTGTTTCTGACGGACGAGCAATTGCGCCAAGGTATCGAGGCGATGTTCTTTGCGTACCGTGGGTTTACGGCCGATCCGGATCGCATTTTGTCGGACATGGCCTATGGGCGGGCGCACCACCGCGCGGTACATTTTATCAACCGCGCGCCGGGGACGACGGTGAATAACCTGCTCAATATTCTTGGGGTGACAAAGCAGTCGCTTAACCGCGTTCTGCGCACATTGATTGCAGATGGGTTGGTCGAAAGCCGGGTGGGCCGACTGGATAAGCGCGAACGCCACCTTCATTTGACCGAAGACGGCCGTGTCTTGGAAGGGCGGTTGTCAGATGCACAACGCGCCCGTATGCGTGCAGCGTTTCGCGATGCCGGCCCTGAGGCTGTGTCTGGTTTTCGAACTGTACTAGAGGCGATGATGGACAGCGAAATGCGACGTGCCTATACAAAGCTCAAGGAGAACGGCGTATGACAAATTTCGATGTCCATCTGTTGATCGTGGACGACGATGAACGCATCCGTTCGCTTTTGCAGAAATTTTTGATGCGCAATGGGTTTCTTGTGACGTCAGCGCGCAACGCGGAACATGCGCGACGCATTCTGGCGGGTTTGGATTTCGATCTGATCGTGCTGGACGTGATGATGCCTGGCGAAGATGGGCTAAGTCTGTGTCGGTCTTTGCGCGAAACCCATGCCACCCCAATCTTGTTGCTTACGGCCAAGGGTGAAACGGACAACCGTATCGAAGGTCTTGAGGCCGGTGCGGACGACTATCTGCCCAAACCGTTTGAGCCGAAAGAACTGCTGCTGCGCATCAATGCTATTTTGCGCCGCGTGCCTGAGGTTGGCGAAGACGAAGGCACGCCCAAGATATTGTCCCTTGGTCCGATCCGCTATGACATGGAACGGGGCGAACTTTGGCAGGGGGCGGACTTGGTCCGCCTTACGGGCACCGAGACACAGTTGATGAAAATATTCTCGGCTCAGTTGGGTGAGCCTATCACTCGCGCCAAGCTGGTCGAAGATTTGGGTCGTGACCGTGGCCAAGCGCAAGAACGCGCGGTGGATGTGCAGATCACCCGGTTGCGTCGCAAGATCGAAACCGATCCGAAACAGCCGCGTTATCTGCAAACAGTGCGCGGTGCGGGGTATATGCTGGCGGCTGATTGACGGGTTGGATCAAACGTTCTTCATAAACCTGCGTGTGTTGCGGCGTTTAAGCAAGCACATGCAACGGCATCACTCCAAAGAATATGCGATGATGCAGCAAATGGCTCCTCCGGACCTACATTTAGGAGGATCATGGGAGCGTGAGCCGCAAATCTTACAATCGGCTTGTGTCATCCAAAGAAATTCCCGGTTCACGTACTGGCCGATGATAAAGTGGTGCGCTTGATCAAAAGGGCGCAGCGCGGCACTGTCGGCTCTCTTTGGATCACGGCGGCGCGATTCGTCCTTCAAATGGTGAAATCCCAATGAAAACAGCACTCCTTACCCATGCAGATGGTCTTTTGCACGTCACGCCCAATGGCATGCCCGAACAGGTGAAAAGATTGGCCTATATCCAACGCGCGCTTGCGGATTTGGATGTAGTGCGGGTTGATCCGCCTTTGGCGCAAGATGCGCATATCGCCTACTGCCATCCCCAGTCTTACATAGATTACGTGCGCGAAAGCATCCCAACCGACGGCTTTGCAGGCCTTGACCGCGAAACGGATGCCGAGACGTTTTTGTCCCCCACGTCATACAACGCAATTTGGCGCGCGGTTGGTGGTGCGATCAAGGCGGTAGACATGGTGTTGGATGAAGAGGTGCAAAATGCCTTTGTTGCCATGCGTCCACCTGGCCACCACGCGGAACAATCCTTGCCCATGGGGTTTTGCGTCTTTGGCAACATTGCAATCGCGGCCAAACATGCGCTGGATCATCATGGGTTGGACCGCGTTGCGATCATCGACTTTGACGTCCACCATGGCAATGGCACGCAAGCCCTTTTGCAAGACGATCCGCGTGTCCTTGTGATCACCAGCCAGCAGATGCCGCTGTGGCCCGGCACAGGCAAAGCAAGCGATCGCGGCCCGCATCAAACCATTCTAAACATCCCGTTTGCCCCGGGCACGGATGGCCAACACGCAGTTGAAACTTACCGCACCCAAGTCATCCCGGCGTTGATACAGCATCAACCTGAATTGATCCTGATTTCTGCCGGGTTTGATGCCCATCAGGACGATCCCCTGGCGCAACTGAATTGGAGCGTGGACACCTATACCCAGCTTACCGACCTTATCACACAATCTGCACAAACCCTGTGCAAAGGCCGGGTGGTGTCGGTGCTGGAAGGGGGCTATGATCTGGACGCGTTGGCCGCTTGTGCCCGCGCTCATGTTCAATCGCTGATAAAGGCTGCCCCATGACAGATCGCCCCGTAGACGAAATGAGCTTCGAAGAAGCGATGGCTGAATTGGAACAAGTGTTGGGCCAGTTGGAACGCGGTGATGTGGCGCTTGATGCGTCGATCAGTTTGTACGAGCGCGGCAACACGTTGAAAAAGCGCTGCGAGACAAAGCTGAAAGAAGCCGAAGAAAAGGTGGCGGCCATCACATTGGATGGCGACGGCACCCCGACCGGATTGAAACCTGTCAACGATCTGTAACTGGCCCGTGTTTCAGCAACGCTTAACCGAAGCGGCCGATGCCATTCAGGGGCAGTTTGATGCTGTGCTTGCGGGTTTCGACGATCTTAACGTGGTGCAGGCCATGTCGCACGCGACGCAGGGCGGCAAACGCCTGCGCGGATTTATGGTGCTGGAAAGCGCGCGACTGCATGGCATCGACCCGGCCGCCGCGCTTTTTCCGGCCACAGGGATCGAGGCGCTGCATGCCTATTCATTGGTCCACGATGATCTGCCCTGCATGGATGACGATGACCTGCGCCGTGGCGTACCCACCGTCCATGTGAAGTGGGACGAGGCGACGGCTGTCTTGGCGGGTGATGCGTTGCAGACGCTGGCCTTTGAATTGGTGAGCGACCGGAATGTCGGTAACGGCGATGTGCGCGCTGATCTGGCATTGTCACTTGCCCGTGCGGCTGGTGCGCGCGGCATGGTTCTGGGGCAAGCGCTGGATATGGCCGCAGAAACGGCGATAGAGCCGTTGACCTTGGATGCCATCACGACGCTGCAACAGGGCAAAACAGGCGCGCTGATCGAATGGTCTGCCACTGCTGGCGCGCGTATGGCGCAGGCCGACCTTGGGCCGTTGCAGACTTATGCCGGCGCGCTGGGTCTTGCGTTTCAGATTGCCGATGACGTGCTGGATGTGACCAGTGATGCTGACACCATGGGCAAGGCAACAGGCAAAGACGCGGATGCGGGGAAGGCGACGTTTGTGTCGGTGCTTGGGTTAGACGAGGCGAAACGCCGCGCAGATGCGTTGGTGACTGAAGCATGTGATGCGTTACAAGTGTACAAAGCCGAAGGCGACACGTTGCGCGATGCCGCGCGTTTTGTCGTCGCTCGCAAGACGTGAAAGAGTGTTATGACTGACGCCCCCAAAACCCCTCTTTTGGACACAGTGCAGCGGCCCGCTGACTTAAAGCAATTTTCCGATGCGCAACTGCGCCAGATTGCTGATGAAGTGCGTGCCGAAACGGTTTCGGCCGTTTCTGTCACCGGGGGGCATTTGGGCGCAGGCCTTGGGGTTGTTGAGTTGACTGTCGCGCTGCATGCCGTGTTTGACACGCCGCGTGACAAGTTGATTTGGGATGTGGGCCATCAGTGCTATCCACACAAAATTCTGACAGAACGCCGCGACCGCATCCGCACGTTGCGCATGAAGGATGGCTTAAGCGGATTCACCAAACGATCGGAATCGGCATACGATCCTTTTGGCGCAGCGCATTCTTCGACCTCGATCAGTGCGGCCCTTGGTTTTGCCGTGGCGCGCGATCTTGGGGGGACACCGCCCGAGGGGGCAGGCGATGCGATTGCCGTGATCGGAGACGGATCACTGAGCGCGGGCATGGCCTATGAGGCGCTGAACAACGCAGGCCACTTGGGCAAACGTTTGATCGTGATCCTGAATGACAACGAGATGTCGATTGCCCCGCCCGTGGGCGCAATGTCGTCGTACCTGTCGCGCCTCTATGCGCAAAACCCATTTCAGGACCTCAAGGCCGCTGCCAAAGGGGCTGTCAGCCTGTTGCCTGAACCCTTCCGCGAAGGGGCCAAGCGCGCCAAAGAGATGCTGAAAGGCATGGCTGTTGGCGGTACTTTGTTCGAGGAACTAGGGTTTAGCTATCTTGGCCCCATCGATGGCCATGACATGGACCAATTGCTGCCTGTCTTGCGCACCGTCAAAGATCGCGCGCGCGGTCCGATCCTGATCCATGTGCTGACCAAAAAGGGCAAAGGTTACGCCCCGGCAGAAACAGCCCGCGACAAGGGGCACGCAACTGCCAAGTTCGACGTACTGACGGGGGCGCAGAAAAAGTCACCCAGCAATGCGCCAAGCTATACCAAAGTCTTTGCCGAGCATTTGTTGAAGTTGGCCAAGGACGACGACAAGATTTGCGCCGTGACAGCGGCAATGCCCGACGGCACTGGTCTGAATCTGTTTGCTGAACGCTACCCCAGTCGTTGCTTTGACGTGGGGATCGCCGAACAACATGGCGTGACGTTCTCAGCAGCGCTTGCAGCGGGCGGGATGAAACCGTTTTGCGCGATGTATTCGACCTTTCTGCAACGTGGATATGATCAGGTTGTGCATGACGTGGCGATCCAACGCCTGCCTGTGCGCTTTGCCATTGACCGCGCCGGGTTGGTTGGCGCCGATGGGGCGACACACGCCGGGGCCTTTGACGTGGCCTACCTTGCGAACTTGCCGGGATTTGTGGTGATGGCCGCAGCGGATGAAGCTGAACTGGCCCATATGGTCGCGACAGCTGCCGCTCATGACGATGGCCCGATTGCGTTCCGTTTCCCGCGCGGCGAAGGCACTGGGGTCGAGATGCCAGAGCGCGGCACACCGCTTGAGATTGGTAAGGGACGCATGATTACCAAGGGCAAAGGCGTCGCGATCTTGTCCTTTGGGACACGCTTGTCAGAAGTCGAAAAGGCCGCCGAAAACCTAAGCGCCAAAGGCATCACACCGACCATCGCGGATGCGCGCTTTGCCAAGCCGCTGGACCGTGACCTGATCTTGGCACTTGCGCGCGACCACGATGCCCTGATCACAATCGAAGAAGGCGCAGTGGGCGGTTTCGGCAGTCACGTGGCGCAGCTTTTGGCCGACGAAGGCGTGTTTGATACAGGCCTTAAGTATCGATCAATGGTGCTGCCTGACACGTTCATCGACCAATCCAGCCCGGCGGATATGTACGCCGTGGCTGGCATGAACGCCGAACAGATCGAGGCCAAGGTGTTGGATGTTTTGGGCATCGCGTCGCTGGGCGAAGCGCGGGCGTAATACGCCTTTAAGTTCCGGCCTGAAGGGCCCAAAGGATGACAGTGCCCAGACAAGCGACAACACCGTAGCCCCAAATCACATACAGCCCATCGCGCGTCAGCAATCCAAACGACATCAACGCCACCGCACTTGCGCCAATGGATGTTAAAAATGGAATAAACTCCATAAAGGGCCACATAACGGGGACCAGCATACACAACACCAAGGTCAGCCAACGCAGTGGGCCTGATGTCAGAATGCGCAGGCGCGGATGCGAGTGCCGATCGATCCACGCCGCAGGCTTACGCAACCATGTGACTGCCTTGTGCACCCGATCAGATCGCACACAGCGATCACGCAACACCTTTGGCAGCCAAAGCGATCTGTGGGGCATCAGTGCTTGCACCATCACCATCAGGATTACAAATGCGCACAGCGTGGAAAAGCCGGGAATGCCCGAAATGGGCGACACCAGCACAAGGGCAATTGCCAGTACCACGGGCATGATCGAACGATCGCCTATCTGATCAAGAATGTTCTGTACGGAAACTTTTTCGTCTGTCGCTGCGTCGTCAATCTGATCTAGTAGATGCGTCAGCGTCGGTCCGTCAGGCATTGTCATCCGCCAGCAACGCGGCCAGCCCTTCGCGATACGTGGGGTACAGCAATTTGACGCCCAACTCCTCCTTGATCCGGTCATTTTTGACCCGCTTGCTTTCGGCATAAAAGCTGCGCGCCATCGGGGTCATTTCAGCGGTTTCGAAATCCAGCGCCTCTGGCAACGGTAAGCCAAGCAATGCAGCGGCGTGTCCGATAACGTCTTGCGGTGGGGCCGGGTCATCGTCGCACACATTGTAAATCGCACCGGGGTTGGGCCGCGCAATCGAGGCCGCAACGATTTGTGCGATGTCATCGACATGGGTGCGGGAAAAGACTTGGCCCTCTTTGATGATACGCCGTGCAGTACCAGCGCGCACTTTGGCAAATGGACCGCGCCCCGGGCCATAAATGCCCGCCAAGCGAAAGATGTGCAGTGGCAGATTGGGGATGCTGGCCCACGCCGTTTCGGCAGCGACGCGCCACTGACCACGCCGTGTGGCTGGCGTCAGCGCGCTGCTTTCATCCACCCAACCACCCTTGTGATCGCCGTAAACGCCCGTGGTCGACAGATATCCAACCCATTCAAATTCCGCAGCCCGCGCCGCGATGAGATCCCCAACCGCGCGCAGCACCGGATCACCGTCCGCGTCCGGCCCGGCCGAGATTAACAGATGCGTGGTTTGACCAATCGCTTGGGCCAGATCACTGCCCGGAAAGATCAACGGAGTGACACCGCTTTGCTCTAATGCAATGGTTTTCTCAGGACTGCGCGTCGTGCCAATCACTTGCCAACCTTGCGCCAGCAGCAGCGGTGTCAGCGCCCGTGCTGAAAACCCGTGTCCAAAGGAAAGCAGTGTCTGTGTCATCCGTTATAGGTGCCCAATCTGTAGGGGTTCGACAAGCCCCTTGCCATTGTGGCGTACAATTTGCCAAATCATGTCCATGAGTGATGACCCAGATCTGAACCGTGCGTATGCACTGGAAACTCCGGCTGAATCCGTGGCGCTTTATGCGAAATGGGCGGCAAATTACGACCTCAGTTTTGCGCAAAACAGTGGGTACATCCTGCACCTCGAAGTCGCGCGTTACTTTGCGTTGATGGGTGGATTTGGCCCGGTTTTAGACGTGGGCGCAGGGACAGGTCTGTGCGGAGAAGCCTTGACTGCGCTTGGCGTTGGGCCTGTGGACGGCACGGACATCTCGCAACCAATGCTGGATCAAGCCAAGGCCAAGGGCCCCTATCGACACCTGTTTACAGGGGATGTGTACGATGGATTGGACTTGCCCGAGGGTCTGTATCAGGGCGCTGTCAGTTCGGGCACGTTCACCCATGGGCATGTGGGGCCGCAAGGTATTGAGGCTGTGTTAAACGCTGTACGCTCAGGGGGCTGGATCGTTTTGTCGGTGAACGCCCAGCATTTTCAAGCTGCCGGTTTTGCCGCCAAGATGGACGAGATCGCCTCGCGTATCACGCAAGTGCATCAGGCCGAAGTCGCGATTTATGCGGCGGACGCCACAGGACCGCATGCACGCGACACCGCCCTGCTTTTGGCCTTCCGCAAAGCTTAGGTGTACATCTGCGTCTTGCGCGCGCGCGCTTCCTCGGTCGCTTGGCCCGTGCCGTCGTGGTAACTTCCGAACCATCGATCCCATGGCATTTCTACTGTGCCGTAATTGCATTCAAAGTATCGGTGATGCAGTTGATGAAAGAACACGCCCATACGCAGTTGCTTGCTGTCCTTGACCACTAAATTTTCGAAACCAGAATGCGAAAACACTAGGTGGGTCGATTGCACATAACCATGGAACATAACGTGCAGCGGGTGCGTTGGGACAATCAGATGGATCAGGAAATTGGTGTAAAACAGTACATGTTCAACTGGATGCATCGCGATGCCAGACCACGGTCCAACATTGACGTTGCGGTGATGCAGGCTGTGGGCCAACTTATAAAGTGGGGGCCAATGCAATAGGCGGTGCACCCAATAGAAATGAAAGCTGCTCCAGATCGGGACCAGCACAAAGGCGGCCACAAACCAGATCGGATTGTCCGGGAACAGCAGCGTCGGCGCATAACCGTTCGCCATCATCCAAAACACACCAATCTGCGCGACGCTCCATAGGGTGATGCCGCTGGCGATGTGCCAGAACATGTTGTCGAGCACTTGGTTGTTAAAAGTAAACGACCCGTTCTTGCGGTTCTGATCGCGCGGATCAAACTTGGTCGCGTCCCCTTGGCGTTTTCGGGTGATCAGCCAATGATGCAACGCACCTGCGATCAGACATTGCGGCACAAGGTTGGCCAGCCATACGCGGATCATCCAACCGGGTTGAAAGGTCTGCATCGCGTCCAATGAAGGCAAGATTAGGAAATAAGCGCCAAGCGCCAGCACAAGGCACAGCGTCGTGGTCGAGATTTCGAACCAGAACGCGGCGTACCATTTAAAAATCGCAACCGGTTTTGGCGGCCACTGAAACAAAGGGTTCTGCGCGATGGGCGTCGGCGGGCGATGGTTCCAACGGCCGGCCTCCACCTCCTCTGCGTCAGCTGGCATAGTTTGAGCCTTCTTCATCCAGAATGGATTTCAATTCGGCCAAGTGGCGTTCGTCCTGTTCTGGATAATCCTCGATTTCCTGCGCGGTTTTTTCGGCGATATCATCAGGGATGAAACGCAGCGGTTTACCCGTTTGCAGCGCCAGCAGATACGTCTGACACGCGCGTTCAAAATAGAACATGCGGTTGAAGGTGTCGGCCACCGTATCGCCCAGAACCATGATGCCATGATTGCCCATCACCATCACCTTTTTGCGCGGATCATCGAACATCTTGGCACAGCGTTCGCCCTCTTCCTCAAACGCCAACCCACCATAGTCGCTATCCACGACCACGCGGTTAAAGAACATGCACCCGTTCTGATCGACAGGCGGCAAGGTGCTGTCAGCCAGTGCAGCGAGCGCCGTGGCATAGGGCGAATGCACATGCATGGCGCAACGCGCATGGGCGCAGAATTTGTGCATACCGCCATGCAAGCCCCACGCGGTTGGGTCAGGCGCATCGGGGCCTTCCATGCTTGCAGGGTCGTTGGCATCGACCACGATCAGATCAGATGCCTTGATGCGCGAAAAGTGCATCTGATTAGGGTTCATCAAGAACTTGGTGCCATCGTCGTTGATGGACAGCGAAAAATGGTTCGCGACCGCCTCGTGCATATTCAGGCGCACGGTCCAGCGAAAGGCCGCGGCAAGGTCCACACGTTCCTGCCAATGGTCCATGTTCGGGCGAAGTTCTGTGACGGTCATGGTGTGTTGCTCCGGTTGGGTTTGGATGCAACGTGCAAGACACTCTGGTGGCAATCAACCCCAAACGCTATTCTGATTGCGACATTGGCCGGGGCTGATGCGTGTCAAAGGGGGCGTGGAAACCATATGTCGATCGGCTGTCTGCAATCGGGACGAAGCCATCATTCTTTAGCAACTCAATATCAGTTCAATGAAGTTCCGGTGCAAGGAAAGACGAATTAACGACAACCTAGCTGGACGTAGCGAACTTTACTCCTGAGCCTTTCCACTCATCCGTTTTGTCGAATCTCAGGCCGCGTTTCTCTAGCTCATCAAATACTTTACTTGGATTTATCCCGGATTTCTGGCCGTCTATCTTGATCTTTTTACCGCTGCCCAAATTGATGAAGTGCTCGATTTTCGGGTTTCGTTTACTATTCCGAAACCGTGTCTTATGCCGCTGAACTGACTGAATTTCTATCAAATCAATCGAAAAGGAACTCATCTGTTTTTCAACCGGAGAGTGCCAAATTAGTTGGTTGTCAGACACCGAGACCCACCATGATTCATCAGACGATAGAACCGTCAAGATCTCTCGTGTCACCACAACCGCGAGAAGTAGCGCTATAATAGACCCGAAGATCAGCCCAATCAGGGCCATTGTCGATACTCCTTCGACAAGCAAAATTGGGCCTGCGAACATCAATGCTCCCACAATGCATATCGCCAGATGAATTGATTTCTCTGCGGCGATGCTTCGTGACGATTTTTCAAATCTAGTAATATTGGTCTGTTCTTGTGTCATGGAACGGAAAAGAACATGATTTTGAGGCGAAAGTGAGACAACTCTCGACACGTTTGGCGCCACATCGGCCGACCAAACTTTCGACGTTTCGTAGGAGACCTGTCACCTCGGGCTCAGAGCCGATCTGCATAGCTCATCCTGCGACTGCGGCTTAGAGGCTCTTCCCCCGTGACGGCACCCAAGCATATCCATTTTCGCACAGAATATACGCCTCGCGCAGGCCGTGGGGTTTGTCGGTTGGTTCTTGCAGGATCGTGCCCCCGTGTTCCTTGGCGCGTGCGACCGCGTCTTCTGGGTCGGTGTTATATAACCTGATCTCAATCCCGCCGCCGCGTGGTGGATTTTCGGGCAACAACCCAAGCAGCGGGTTGCTATGATACGTTCCATCGCTGTGCAGTTGAAATACTTGATCGCCATAGGTCATGATTGCGAAATCGGCGGTCGGTTGGTGTGCTTGCATGTCGAACACGTTCGATAGGAACGCGACTTGCGCACCGACATCGCGCACCAGCAGGTTTAACCCGATCCCACGCAGACTGCGCCCAAAGCTATCCGCATCTATGTTGTCATAATCCATGCCATGACATTTGCGCCACGTCGCAAACCCGTCAAGCGAAATGAAGGTTTTACGACATTGCATCAGCCCCTCTTGCGCAGATCGTTATGTCGTGATCCTTTAGGACATGGAACATGACCTTTCCCCCCCTTCTTTTCCCACGTGGCCGGATGTTGCCGCTGATCTGGTGAATGTCGCCGCTGGCCGCGCGCATGCTGACACTGTCATTCGTGGCGGTATTTGGGTGAACGTCCACACGCGCGAGGTTTTGCCGGGCCATGACATTGCAATCAAGTTGGGCCGTATTGCCTGTGTGGTTCCGGATGCGTCCTATTGCACTGGTCCCGACACCGAAGTGATCGAAGCCAATGGCCGTTATATGATCCCCGGTCTGTGCGACGGGCATATGCATATAGAGTCGGGCATGCTGACCCCCGCGGAATTTGCCGCCGCCGTCATCCCGCATGGCACCACAACCATGTTCACCGACCCACACGAGATCGCCAATGTGCTGGGTTTGAAAGGCGTGCGCCTGATGCATGACGAGGCGCTGATGCAGCCCGTCAACATCTGGACGCAGATGCCGTCCTGCGCGCCCTCTGCGCCGGGGATGGAAACCACGGGTTATGAGATTTCAGCGGAGGATGTGGCCGAAGCGATGGCGTGGCCGGGTATCATTGGCCTCGGCGAGATGATGAACTTTCCCGGCATGTCTGCTGCAGATCCGCAAATGTTGGCCGAGGTTGCAGCGACGCAACGCGCAGACAAAACGGTGGGCGGGCACTATGCCTCGCCTGATTTGGGCCCGGCCTTTGCCGCCTATGTGGCCGGTGGCCCGGCGGACGATCACGAAGGCACGGTTGAATCCGACGCCATCGCGCGCATGCGTCAGGGGATGCGGTCGATGATCCGGCTGGGGTCGGCTTGGTATGATGTGGAAACGCAGATCACTGCGATCACACAAAAAGGTCTGGACCCGCGCAACATGATCCTGTGCACCGATGATTGCCATTCCGGCACGCTGGTGAACGAGGGCCATATGAACCGTGTAGTGCGTCACGCGATTGCATGTGGATGCGACCCGCTGGTGGCGTTGCAGATGGCGACGATCAACACGGCTACGCACTTTGGGTTGGAACGCGAGATCGGTTCGCTGACGCCGGGGCGGCGGGCGGATGTGATCTTGACCTCTGACCTTGAAAGCTTGCCGATCGAACAGGTCATCGCGCGCGGTAAAACTGTCGCCATAGACGGTGAGCTGATTGTGACGTGTCCGCATCTGGATTGGCCAGAGAGTGCGCGTCAGACTGTGCACATGGGGAGACCCAAGACAGCGGCGGATTTTGAGATCAAAGCGCCCGAGGGGCGTAATTCGGTCACTGCCAATGTGATCGGCGTGGTCGAAAACCAAGCGCCGACCAAAGCGTTAAAACGCGACATGCCTGTCAGCGATGGCAAGGTCGAACCCCACGGCGACACCTGCCAAATCGCATTGGTTGAACGGCACCAAGGCTCCGAAAACGTCACCAACGCGCTGGTTGCGGGCTTTAACTATCAAGGCAAAGTGGCCATGGCCTCGACCGTAGCCCATGATAGCCACCACATGATTGTGGTTGGCACCGATCGCGCGCAAATGGCGCTGGCGGCCAATCGTCTGGCCGAAGTGGGCGGGGGCGTCACGATTTATCGCGATGGCCAAGAACTGGCGCTGGTCGAACTGCCCATTGCGGGCCTCATGTCTGACCGCCCTGCGCGCGAAGTCGCTGCCAAAGCAGACAAACTAGTGCAAGCCATGGTGGATTGTGGTTGTACCTTGAATAACGCCTATATGCAGCATTCGTTGCTGGCCCTTGTCGTTATCCCCGAATTGCGGATCTCTGATTTAGGGCTGGTCGATGTGCGCACCTTTGAATTCATCCCAATACTTGAGCCAACAACATGATAACTTTGACACAGGGCGGCAAAGCCCATCTGGAATTTGATGACGCCAAACGTGCCGTTGCACATCTGAAGGTGCTTTATAACGATGCCGTACAGTTCCTGAGCGACCAATTCATGGCCGCTATGACGGATGGCCCGCCCAAAGGACGCATCCGCGCCTACTATCCCGAAATCCGGTTTACCACGACGTCGTATTCGCGCGTCGACACGCGCCTAAGCTTTGGCCATGTGCCCAACCCGGGCACCTATGCGACGACGGTGACGCGCCCTGATTTGTTCGAAAGCTACCTTGTGCAGCAAATCGGATTGTTGATTGCGAACCACGATCAACCGGTTGAGATCGGTTATTCCGACACGCCGATGCCGGTGCATTTTGCTGTTGCGAATGATACGTCCATCACAGTGCCGCAACAGGGTGCTGCATCGTTTTCGATGCGCGATGTTTTTGATGTGCCAGACCTAAGCAACACCAACGACGACATCGTAAATGGGGTGTATGAGCCAGTGAATGGCATCGCGCCGCTGGCCCCGTTCACGGCGCAACGCATTGACTATTCCCTTGCGCGTTTGACCCACTACACAGCGACGCAGCCACATCATTTTCAGAACCATGTTCTGTTCACGAACTACCAGTTCTACGTCTCGGAATTCGAAGCCTACGCCCGTGCGCAATTGGACGATCCCGAAAGCGGCTATACTTCGTTTGTGTCCACTGGGGACGCCGAGATCACAAAAGGTGATCAAGTGCTGCCCGACAGCCCCAAAACGCCGCAAATGCCAACCTATCATCTGAAACGCGCGGATGGGGGTGGCATCACGCTGGTCAATATCGGCGTTGGCCCCTCAAACGCAAAAACCGCGACCGACCACATCGCTGTGCTGCGGCCACATGCGTGGCTAATGGTCGGCCACTGCGCTGGTTTGCGCAATTCTCAGGCGCTGGGCGACTTTGTTTTGGCGCACGGATACCTGCGCGAAGACCATGTTCTTGACAATGACCTTCCGCCTTGGGTGCCAATCCCAGCACTGGCCGAAATCCAGATCGCGTTAGAAACGGCCGTGGCCCAAGTGACCAAGCTTGAGGGGTATGAACTGAAACGGATCATGCGCACTGGCACCGTTGCAACCCATGATGATCGCAACTGGGAACTGCGTGACCAACGTGGCCCGGTTCAGCGCCTATCGCAATCCCGCGCCGTCGCGCTTGATATGGAAAGCGCGACGATTGCGGCCAATGGTTATCGATTCCGGGTTCCTTATGGCACGTTGCTTTGTGTTTCTGACAAGCCGCTGCATGGGGAATTGAAGCTGCCGGGAATGGCCTCGGACTTTTATAAGGAACAAGTTGCACGCCATTTGATGATCGGAATCCGAGCCATGGAACACCTGCGCGACATGCCCTTGGAACGCATCCATAGTCGAAAATTGCGGGCCTTTGACGAGACGGCCTTCCTTTAACCGACGATTCTGGGCCAAAATCCGCGAAATGCCCCTGTTTTTCACTTGCATACGCCCACTATTCATTGTGTTTTCCCACAACATACCGTTACAAATCGGTTGGAAGGCCCTAATTGTCGGGCAGACGAAGGAGACCAGAAAATGGCAAAACCTATGACAAAGACCCAACTCGTCGCCGCACTGGCCGAGAACATGGGGACAGACAAGAAATCGGCTGGCGAAGCGCTGGACGCGATCTGTGGCCTGATCACAAACGAAGTGTCGGGCGGCGGCGCTGTCACACTTCCCGGTGTTGGCAAAATCTATTGCCGTGAGCGCCCCGAGCGTATGGTGCGCAACCCTGCCACCGGTGAGCAATTCAAGAAAGAGGCGGACAAGGTCGTCAAGATGACCATCGCCAAAGCGCTGAAAGACAGCGTGAACGAATAAGTCTTACCTCAGACTTTTCGAGAAAGGGTCGCCTCTAGGGGCGGCCTTTTTTCGTTTTACCCGTCATAGACCGTAGCGGCGTCGCCTAGATAATTATCCCATGCGAACCAATATGAGATGTGCCCGGCGACGCGCGATAGGTTGGTGCCGTCTGGCCCCAAAAGCATGTCTTCGGCCACGCGCCATTCCGCTCCGGTTTGGTCGTTGATCTTACCGTTCTGGGCCGTAAAGCTGTGCGCGCCGCGTTCATAGGCCCGTACACTGCGCGTTTGTGCATCACCAATCAGCACCAAAGGAGTGTCTGCAATCGCGTCATTGATCAGCGGAGTTGCGGCAAAGGCATCCAGCGGCCATGCCCGTGCGGCACCAAATTGACGCACGGCGAACACATAGTCCTTTTGTTTGTGCGCGTCTTGATTGACCACTGCCGGGAACATCAGATCAGGCGAGGAAAAGTAGTCGTTGTAGACAACGCCGGACCCGTAATTGCGGCGATGCCCGGTTTCGACATCCAACACTTTGGTGTCGGGGTTGGATGCTTTCCAGCTGTCCCAAGTGGTGATGACGACGGGGCGTTGTTTCAGGGCAATGCCGCTATCAACCAATGGGCCGACGACGGGTTGCCCTGTGTATTGGTTCCACAACGAATTGGTTTCGCGATCAAACATCAACTTGTTAGATCGATAAAGGAACCCCGAAGACCCGAACACCAGCGGCTTTGATCGCCCGGCCACATCCGTTTCGAACAAGATACCAGACCCGCACAGTGTACAATACGCCAATGCGACGGGGACGCCGCCAATGACCTCGTTGAACATCTCGTGCCAGCCCATGATTCGTAACGGGTAGGCACGCACATCGCCATTGATCGACACGCCAAAGACCAGATCATCGCCCTTTAGGTACCCCGCTTGTTCGGCCGAGATCAAAACGGGATTGTCCAGCGATGGAATACCGTCTTTGACCACGCCACCCCATGTGATTTCTTCGAGGCGGATTTTCATTTTGTCGGGTTGGATGTGTTCCGGGCGCAGGAAATCAGCAAAGTTGTCGTCTACACGCACCAACACTTCGCGTATGAAATCTGGGAAATCTGGGTGCGGTTTGATCTGTGGATTGCGTTCTTGCCAAAGCGTCCATTCGAACCAGTCGGTAAAATGATCCTGTCCCGTGATGGCCGTCAAGGCATCGGCGATCTGTGGGCCGCGCGCACGCGAAAAGCGCAACGAGGTGATGAGGCCGGCCGCCATATCAGGATTGCCGCGTGCTTTGATAAAGGCCATCGCCGCGTTAAATTCACTGGTTGTACCAGACAAAGGCGCATGCATCGCGTCTAATGCTGACATGTCTTGGGCCAAGGCTGCGCTGGGCACAGCGAAGCTTGATAAGGTCAATCCGGTAAATTGGCGGCGCGAGAGTGTCATGGGATTTCTCCGATTGAGTTTGCAAAGCTTGTGCCAAATCCCAAGATAACATGCACCGCAAAGGGTTGTGATCAAGGGGCCTTGCTGGCAAAAACAGCCTGAAAAGGAAGGCAGCCCACATGGATATTCGTGCGATTCTAATGGGCCTTACCTTTGCGTTCATTTGGTCATCGGCTTTTACCTCGGCGCGGATCATTGTGGCGGATGCAGCACCTTTGGCGTCACTGGCTTTGCGGTTTTTTGTATCCGGACTGATCGGGATCGCGATTGCACGTGCGCTGGGCCAGTCCTGGAACCTAACGCGGGATCAATGGCGTGCGACGGTCATCTTTGGCGTCTGCCAGAACGCGATTTATCTGGGCCTGAATTTCTATGCGATGCAAACGGTCGAGGCGTCTTTGGCGTCGATCATCGCGTCCTTGTTGCCGTTGTTGGTGGCTTTTGCCGGTTGGGTGGTGTTTCGTGACAAGCTGCCGATGCTGGGCGTCATCGGGTTGATGCTGGGGATTGCGGGCGTGGTGTTGATCATGTCCTCGCGGATCGAAGCAGGCGTGGACTTTTACGGCGTTGCTTTGTGTGTCGTGGGGGCGATTGCCCTGACGGTTGCGACATTGTCGATGCGCACGATGTCGGCGGGTGGCAATCTGATGATGGTGGTTGGCCTACAGATGATCGTTGGTGCGTGCATGCTGGCTGCAGCCTCTGCCGTGACGGAAACGATCTATGTGAACGTCACGCCACGGCTGATTGTGGCCTTTATCTATACCACCCTTGGGCCGGGGTTGTTTGCGACGTGGATCTGGTTTGCGCTGGTCGAACGCATCGGGGCCGTCAAAGCGACGACGTTTCACTTTCTTAATCCGTTCTTTGGTGTCGCGGTTGCAGCCGCGTTGTTAGGCGAACGCTTGGGGCCTTTGGATGTGCTTGGCGTTGCAATTATCGCGGCGGGCATTCTTGCGGTGCAATTGTCACGCCAACGCAAAACCTGAACACGACCCCTTGCGCACGCTGGGGTGGTTCATATTGTGCGCAAAAATCAGATTTATTCGGAGCACCAACATGCACCGCCGTACATTTTTACTGACCTCTGCTGCGTCATTCATACCAACCCTGTCGCTGGCCTATCCTGCTGAAATGTTTACGCCTGCCGTGTGGCGCGATGTACGCGACCGGGACGAGGTTGTGATCATGAACTACCGGGCCAGCTGGTCGTTGACCTGCGAAATCACAGCCGATCTGATCGCTGAAGCTTTGGCTGAAAACCCGGCTTACCGGGACATCGCTTTTGTTGACGTAGATTGGGACACATTTGGCCGTTCACAGTTGACCGAACGGTTGAAGGTCACGCGCCGGTCAACCTTGCTTGTGATGAAGAACGGCAAGGAAATCGCGCGCCTTGAAAATGCGCCCTATGCGCGTGATGTGCGTCGACTTCTGGATGCCGCCCTTGCTGCGTAAGGCGGCAAATCTGTGATCCATAGATGGTGTTTGTGAGGACGCGATGAAACTTCTTTTTGTGCACCAAAACATGCCGGGCCAGTACCGAGAACTTGTGCAATGGTTGTCAGCACAGGGCGAACACGAAATCGTCTTTCTGACGCAACGCGAAAAACACCCTGATATCCAAGGTGTGCGGACGGTTGTTTACAAAACCCATCATGTTGCTGCCAATGATGCCTATGGCCTGTCAAAGACATGGGAAACCGCTGCGGGCAATGGCTTTGGCGCGGTTCAGGCGCTTGGCAAAATCGTTGAAGGTGGGTTCAAGCCTGACATCGTCATCGGACATGTCGGCTGGGGCGAGATGACCTTTTTCCGAGAAGTGTTGCCTGACACCCCCATGATCGGCTTTTTTGAGTACTTTTATTCCGTTCACGGCGGTCCCGTAGGTTTTGACCCTGAAGCGCCAGTCAGTGACCACGCGCCCTATTTGATGCACGGGCACAACGTCGTGCCACTTGTGAATATCGAGGCGGTGGATCTGGGGCACAGTCCAACCATGTGGCAGCGCAACCGCTTTCCAGAAAGCTTCCACGACAAGATCTACGTTTGTCACGATGGCATCCGCACCGACATTCTGAAGCCGAATAAAAAGGCCAGCGTGTCCTTGGGCCGCATCGGCCGCCCACTGACTATCAAAGACGAGATCGTGACCTTTATGGCGCGCAATCTGGAAACCACGCGGGGGTATCACCAGTTTATGCGCGCCGTGCCGCATATTCAAAAAGCGCGGCCCAACGCCCGTATTCTGGTGATTGGTGGCAACGACGTGTCCTATGGCGGAAAGTCCAAGCATCCGGGCGGTCTACGTGGCCAGATGGAAGCCGAAGTTGGGCATTTGCTCGATTGGGACCGGCTGCATTTTCTGGGGCAGGTGCCCTTTGAAGATTATCAGAACATCATCCAAATCAGCACATGCCATATCTATCTGACAATGCCGTTCGTGCTGTCGTGGTCACTGCTGGAAAGCATGTCCATGGGGGCGACCATTGTGGCCAGCGATGTGGCCCCGGTCCGCGAGGCAATGACGCATGGTGAAACGGGTCTGCTGGTCGACTTTTTTGACCCCGAGGCGATTGCTGCACAAGTTTCCGAAGTTCTGGCGCGCCCCAAGAGCTTTGCGCATATTGGCCCGGCTGCGCGTCAGCACGTGGTGGATAGTTACGATTTCCTGACTGTTTGCCTGCCTGAACATATTCGCCAGATCAACGGGTTGGTGCCTGACGACATTCAAATCAAAGTGCCATAGCGGGTGCGCGTGGTTGTCCTTGGTGGCGGTGGAAGGCTGGGCAAGTTGTTGGCCCCTGTTTTTCCGCGCCCTGCGACATGGTTGACCCGCCAGGACATCGATATTCGCAACAGTGACGCATTGCGCAAAGCGCTGACTGGCACCCAAACCGTTTTTTGTTTTGCCGGGGTTACGCCGGGGGGGGCAGGGTCGATGGAGGCCAATATCGACCTTGCGCGCCGCACGCTTGATGCAGCGCAAGATGTGGATGCAGGTCACGTGTTTCTATTTTCCAGCGCGGCTGTCTATGGGCGCGTGTCTGGCGCTTTGAGCGAGGACGGGCCAACAGCGCCGCAGGCCCCTTATGGCGTCGCGAAGTTGGCAATGGAACAGATGGCGGCAGATCACGAACATCCCAACACGGTTTTGAGGCTCGGAAACGTGGCGGGCGCGGATGCGATCCTTGGCGGATGGAAGCCGGGATTTGCCCTTGATGTTTTGGCAGATGGGACGACCCCGCAGCGCAGCTATATCGGGCCTGCGTGCCTTGGGCGCGTTCTGTCGCAGCTTTGCATGGCTTCCGATTTGCCGCCGCTGATGAACGTGGCAGCGCCTGGGGCGGTCGAAATGGGCGAGCTTTTGGATGCCGCACATCGACACTGGCAACCAAAGGTGGCTGGTGAGGGAACGATTGGGCAAGTGGCTCTCGACACTCGTGTGTTGGAGCGGTTTATCACATTCGATACAAGTGACAGTACTGCGCAGGGCATAGTCGCGGACTGGCGAAAAACAACGGGTGAACAATGACGTGGCGCAAACGTATCTTTGATCTGTTCTTTGCCAGCTTGCTGGTGCTGATCCTTGGGCCGGTCATTCTTTATTTGTGCTTTGTGATTTGGCGCAAGCAAGGCGGGCCGTTGTTTTATGTGGCTGAACGGATGAAAACGCCGACGCAAGGATTTGGGTTACTGAAATTCCGCACCATGACGGTGGTCGATGCAGATGCGGGTGTGTCCGGCGGGGACAAGACGTCGCGGATCACGCCTTTGGGCGCGAAGCTGCGCGCGCGCCGCTTGGACGAATTTCCACAGCTTTGGAATATCTTGCGCGGCGACCTTAGCTTTGTTGGTCCGCGACCGCCGTTGCGGGAATATGTCGAACGGTTTCCCGAAATTTATGGTGATGTGTTAAAATCTCGACCCGGTGTGACCGGTTTGGCGACTGTCAAATTTCACAAGCACGAGGATCGCTTGTTGGCGCGGTGTGCGTCGCCAGCAGAAACCGATGATGTCTATACGCGGGTCTGTGTGCCGCGCAAAGCAAAGCTTGATCTGATCTATCAAAAGAATCAGAACACCTGCTATGATTTTGATTTGGTGTTCCAAACCATCGGAAATTTGTTCCGCGGAAAGCGGCAAAAAGGCCCTAAAAACAGCGGATAGCACGCGAGACGGCGGAAAAATGCTATCGGAAGTGTTAACGTTTTGCATTACCTGTCATTTTTCGATTATAAACGGCGATTATGGCGTACTATTTCGGCTCGAAACGAGCCTCTGGATTGTTTTTTTATTGCTTGCGATCTGTCGATTTCCGGCGCGTCGGGCAAGAGGACTAAAATGCTTGGTCTGCTAAAGTCATTGTCACGTTCGCAGAAGCGGAACTTGTTGATTGCAATTGATGCGATGCTGATTCCTGCGGCGATCTTCTTTGCGTTCACCTTGCAAGTCAGCACGTCAAGCGCTTTGGCGCTGACGCAGATGTACCTGCCGATTTTGCCTTACATGTTGGTCGTCGCGACGGGTCTTTCGGTTTGGCTGGGTATTTCTTCGACTATGTTGAATGACTACGAGGCAGGATCCATTGGTCGCACGGCCGTCTTTTCGGGGCTGTTGGCGATGACGTCGACGCTTCTTACGACAGCTGCGAAAATGCCGGTTACGCTAAGCACACAGGTCGTATTTGGCATCACGTTCTTTGTGTTTTCGATCATCAGCCGCGCGATCTTGTTGCAGATCGTGCTGGCGATTTACCGCAATGGAACCGACCGCTGTCGCGTGTTGATCTATGGGGCCGGGACGACGGGCATGCAGCTGGTTTCAGCCCTGCGCAGTCACGAATTGATCGACCCTGTTGCCTTTGCAGACGATAATCAAGCCCTTCAAGGGGTCAATGTGCTTCGTTTGCCGGTTTACAGCCCGGCGCGCATTGCTGAAATCGTGGCCGAGAAAAAGATCGACCGCGTGTTGTTGGCCATTCCGTCCGAAAGCCACACAAAACAGATGCAGATCGCCCGGCGTTTGCAACGCATGGGCCTAGAAGTTCAGTCACTGCCATCCTTTTCCCAGCTGATCGGTGAAGAGGCGCTTTTGGAAAAGCTGACACCCGTCAATCCGAGCAACTTCCTTGGTCGTGACGAGGTGAACACGCGACCGGGTGAAGGGGCTGAGGCCTATGCCGGACGGGTCGTGTTGATTTCAGGAGCGGGCGGCTCGATTGGCTCAGAATTGAGCCGACAGGTTCTGGAGTGTCGCCCTGCCAAGATCGTGCTTTATGAGCTTAGTGAACTTGCACTTTACCAAATCCATCAAGAAATGCTTCTTCTATCAGAAGACTACGACATCGAAATTGTGCCTCTTTTGGGGTCAGTGACTGATGCGCGGCAAGTTCGGCGTGTTTTGCAGGTGCATAAAATCGAAGTCATTTTGCACGCTGCCGCGTATAAACATGTGCCGCTTGTTGAGCATAATCCGCTGGCAGGGCTTGCGAATAATGTCCTTGGGACACACACGCTGGTGACTGAGGCCGCAGAGGCAGGTGTGGAACGTTTCATGCTGATTTCTTCAGACAAAGCGGTGCGTCCGACCAATATCATGGGCGCGTCAAAGCGGCTTGCTGAACTGGTTGTGCAGGATATTGCAGACCGAATTGCTGCGAAACATAATTTGGTCTTTTCGATCGTGCGCTTTGGCAATGTTCTTGGCTCTTCCGGGTCGGTGGTGCCGCTGTTTCAAGAACAGTTGCGCCGAGGTGGCCCGCTGACGGTGACGCATCGGGATGTGTCGCGTTATTTCATGACCACCCAAGAGGCTGTGCATCTTGTGCTTCGCGCAGGCTCTATGGCGCGTGGTGGGGAAGTGTTCGTTTTGGACATGGGTAAACCTGTTAAAATTGAACAGCTTGCCCGGCAAGTCATTGAAAGCGCTGGTTTAAGCGTTAGGGACAGCGATAATCTGGACGGCGATATCGAGATTGAGTTCACCGGTTTGCGCCCTGGCGAAAAAATGACCGAAGAACTGACGCTGAATGGCGCGTTGGTTGGGACAGGGCATAAAAAGATCTTCTTTACTGTCGAGGATCGGTTGAGTGAAATCGAAGTTGCTTCGGCGTTGCGATCTTTGCGTCACGCGCTTGCCGCGAGCGATGAAGATGCAGCACGCGCGTTGGCTCAGCGTTGGGTCGAGGGCTACGTTGTGACGACAACTCTTCCTGTGGGCGATCAGGACGTCGTCACACCTGTATCCTGAAAGACGCGTTTTCCCAACGGTCCGCCCAAGCTTGGGTCGCCGAAGTTGATTTTGGCCGGATGTGCATGGTTTAAGATGGACAATCAAAAAAGAACTTTCAAATCGGGCAGCGAAAAAATGTCAAAGACCTTTCATGCATTGATATTGGCTGGAACGAGCTGCGGTGCGATTGGTTCCGCCTCTATGGTGGCGACGGCCCAAGGAAGAACAGCCGAAAAACCTCCTGTCACGACAACTGTGCCTTCTCTTAACTTTTATGGGACGCCCGGTGTGATCGATTTACCCAGTGCCGAGGCTTTGCCTGACGGACAGCTGGCCGTTGGTGTTTCTCACTTTGGGGGAATAACGCGCACAAACCTGACATTCCAGTTCTCGCCGCGTATTTCGGCAACCTTCCGGTATGTCGGCCTGCAAGATTTTAACTCGGGAGGGTTTGAAACTTTTCGCGACCGTAGCTTTGATTTCCGGTATCAGCTGGTCAAAGAAGGTCGTTATAAGCCGGCCGTCACCGTTGGATTGCAGGATTTTTCTGGCACGGGCATTTATGCAGCTGAATATCTTGTCGCGACTAAAAATTTCAGCAGACCGCTTCGCCTGCCTGGTAAGGTTAAGGTGACGGGTGGTCTAGGATGGGGAAGGCTTGGTTCGCAGGGCAGTATCGGGTCTCCATTCGGTGTAGATCGCCCAACCTTCGATCCCAATGACACGGGTGGTGAACCTTCGACGGATTCATTTTTCCGTGGGCCAGTTTCGCCATTTGCTGGCCTTGAATGGCAAGTCAACGATCGGCTTGGCCTCAAGGCTGAGTATTCAAGCGACGCGTATGATTTGGAAACCTCGCTTGGCATATTTTCCCGTAACTCGAGCTTTAACGTTGGTGCGGAATACCAGGTGACGCAGCGCCTACGGGTGGGAGGCTATTACCTCTATGGATCCGAGATAGGGATCAATGCCCAGTTTCAATTGAATCCCAAAAATCCGGCCACCACGTTCCGACTTGCAGGCCCGCGTCCGATCATTGTGCGCCCTGACCGTTCGGCCAACCCCGCGGCCTATGCGACAGATTGGACGGCTTCCGAAAGCGCACCTTTGCAAGTACGCGATGCGATCGAACCAGAGCTGCGCGATGATGGGATCAGACTAGAAAGCATCACGGTATCTGCGACACGTGCCGAAGCGCGTGTGTCCAGCATTCGTTACGATAACCAAGCTATCGTTGTGGGTAGAACGGCACGTTCAATGGCGCGGATTATGCCCCCGTCCGTCGAAACCTTTGATATTGTGCTGGTAAATAATGGCCTTGCCTTGTCAAAAGTCACCGTGGCGCGCCGCGACCTCGAGACGCTTGAATTCCAGCCCAACGCAAGTGAACTTTTGCTGTCCAAAGCGACCATTGGCGATGCAGAACCAAGGGCCGCCAGTGCCGCGGTTGCGCCCGAAGATGTTTATCCACGGTTCAGCTATTCTGTTGGCCCGTTTTTGCGACCCAGTTTCTTTGATCCGGATGAACCTCTGCGGGCAGAAGGCGGCGTTGCAGCCGAAGCGCGGTTCCGGTTCGCACCGGGGTGGTTGTTGAGCGGCGAAGTTCGTCATCGTCTTGTCGGGAATATTGAAGATAGTACCCGACTGTCCAACTCGGTTCTGCCGCGTGTGCGCACAGATGCAATTTTGTTCGCGCAGGGTGGCGACACGACACTGGAAAATTTGTTTGTGTCCAAACAGTGGAAACCAAGCAAAAACACCTACGCGCGGGTCAGCACAGGCTATTTGGAACAGATGTTTGGCGGTGTCTCGGCGGAATTACTGTGGAAACCGACCCAAAACCGCCTCGCACTTGGGGTCGAAACGAACTACGTCAAACAGCGCGATTTTGATCAGCGCTTTGGTTTCCAAGATTATCAAGTCGCGACAGGCCACGTGTCGGCTTATTACGACTTTGGCAAAGGATATTACGGTCAGTTGGATGCAGGCCGCTATCTGGCGGGCGACTATGGTGCCACGTTTACAATGGAACGGCAGTTTGCCAACGGTTGGCGCGTTGGTGGTTTCTTTACTTTGACGAACGTTTCTGCCGCCGATTTCGGTGAAGGTTCGTTTGACAAAGGCATTTCGCTGTCGGTGCCGATCAGCTGGTTTACGGGGCGCCCGTCGAAACAAACCGTGTCGACAACCATCCGACCTGTTCAACGGGACGGGGGGCAACGGCTTAACGTTTCGGATCGACTTTATGAACAGGTGCGTGACGGACATTTGACCGATCTGACCAATGATTTCGGGAGAGTTTGGCAATGATGCGCGCGTTTACATCAGCACTCGCAGGTTGCGTATTGTTTTTGGCCGGATGTACCGGGGGGGATGAAACATCTGGCTCGCAAGCTGCACAGGCAAAAACCGCCCTGCAGTCCTTGCTTGCCTCGCGAGGCGAACAACCTGCATTGTCACTTGAGTTGACGCCGCAACTGATCGCGAGCCTTACGGTACCGTCGTTGGAAATCTCCATCGAGAAAAGCGGTGCAGTTGCCTATTTGGTGCCCTTTTCGGACCGCCGGGATGGCGGGCCGGGCGCACTGCGCACTTGGCGTACGGCCGATGATTCTCAGGTCACTTTGCGTCAAGGCGTTGTGGTGACCACACGTGGCATTGGTAATGATCTGAATTCCTCGGACGCCAATGCGGCTGTCAAAGCGATCGGATCACGGTCACCGATTTCGGGCCCACATACGCTTTATCTAAACAACGGCGATAATGGAATTTCGCGCATCGATCTTTTGTGTGAAATGCGTTCTGTCGGAGCCGAGACGATTGAGATCGTGGAACGTAAGTTCAATGTGCTTCATTTGCAGGAAAACTGCACAGGCACAAAAGGAATCATTACCTATGATTATTGGATCGATCGCAATGACGCGACAGTCCGGCAATCTCGGCAATGGATTGGCCCTGAAGTTGGCTATGTCCGCACCCGGTTGCTCAAAAAGTGACATTTTTGTGCAATTTTACCCGCAACCAGAGGCTTTTTTTCTGTTAACTGCCGATGTAGGTTGTTTTTGAACAGCCATTGAACTAATTCACATATAACAATCCATAGGAGGATTAGACATGACAAAGACATTTAAATTGATTTCCGCAGCCGTTTTAGTGGCCGCAACATCGACCGCTGCATTGGCCCAAGAGGTGCCTTTGAATACCGTCGTTGCGGGTGGCGAAGGTGCGGAAAAGCTTGAAGGTCAAGCCGCAGGCGCGTTGGGCGCTGGCTTGACTGCTGCGGGGACGGTTATCGGGCTTACCGTTCTTACGGTTTTGGGTAGTGCAGACGGCAGCAGCTCTACAACGACCAACTAAAGACAGAAAAACCTTTAGGGTTTTTGAAAATGGGCCTGTGCATGCACAGGCCTTTTTTTTGTGTTATGAGGCCACCAGCCGGAACGCGCAGCACCTGCTTGGGTTGGTTTGATAACGCGACTTGTTTCGTTACTCCAAGTCGTCCTTGGCCTCACTTTCTGAAAAACAACAGAGTGTGATCGCATCCCCTCTTTCATTTATTGTTTTTCGCACCATTTATGAGCTTGGACCCGACACAACACGGGGGAGGCCCAAAATGACTGAATATGCAAAGAACCCTGACGTGATCGCGACTTTGTCGCCTGAAGAATTCTATGTCACTCAAGAAAGCGGGACAGAACGCCCCGGCACGGGCACGTTGCTCAAGAATAAAGAGCCGGGAATTTACGTGGACATCGTATCCGGAGAGCCGTTGTTTGCCTCGTCCGATAAATATGAGTCAGGTTGCGGCTGGCCGTCTTTCACCAAGGCGATTGAAGCGGCCCATGTGACTGAATTACGCGATGCCAGTCTTGGTATGGTCCGCACCGAGGTGCGTTCAAAACACGGCGACAGCCACTTGGGCCATGTGTTTCCCGATGGGCCGCGTGACCGGGGCGGCCTGCGCTACTGTATCAACTCGGCATCGCTGCGTTTTGTGCATCGTGATGATATGCAAGACGAAGGGTACGGTGCGTATCTGAACCAAGTGGAGGATGTGGCATGAGCACGCAACGCGCAGTTCTTGCAGGTGGGTGTTTTTGGGGGATGCAGGATTTGATCCGCAAAAAGCCTGGGATCATTTCGACCCGCGTCGGGTATACGGGCGGTGACGTGGCCAACGCGACCTATCGCAACCATGGCACGCATGCCGAAGGGATTGAGATCATTTTTGACTCCTCGGTTACATCTTATCGCGCGCTTTTGGAGTTCTTCTTTCAGATTCACGATCCGACGACACCCAATCAACAGGGCAATGACCGTGGCCTTAGTTATCGTTCCGCAATCTATCACGTGGATGAAGAGCAGAGACAGGTCGCTTTGGATACGATAGCAGATGTGGATGCTTCGGGAATTTGGCCCGGTAAGGTCGTAACTGAGACGGAAATAGTTGGGGATTTTTGGGAAGCCGAGCCCGAGCATCAGGATTACCTTGAACGTATCCCGAACGGCTATACCTGCCATTTCGTCCGACCAGGATGGGTTTTGCCCCGTCGCGCGGCGGAATAGAGGTCTGTAAGGCGGTTTTTAAATCCGCCTTACTTTCGATCTGTTAGACGCTGAGACAGACGTACTTCATCTCAAGATAATCTTCGATGCCATGATGCGATCCTTCACGGCCCAAACCTGATTGCTTGACGCCACCAAAGGGTGCTACTTCGGTCGAGATGATGCCGGTATTCACACCAACAATTCCGTATTCCAACGCTTCGGCCACCTTGTAGACGCGCGATAGATCCTTGGCATAGAAATACGAAGCCAAGCCAAAGATCGTGTCATTGGCCATTGCGATCACTTCGTCTTCATCTTCGAACTTGAACAACGGGGCGAATGGACCAAAGGTTTCTTCCTGCGCAACAGCCATGTCTTGGGTCACGCCTGTCATAATAGTGGGCGCAAAAAAGTTCCCGCCGACATTTTCTTTCTCGTCACCCAGGATAACCTTTGCGCCTTTGGCTTTCGCATCATTGATGTGTTCAACCACCTTTTCAGAGGCCGATCCGTTGATCAGTGGCCCAAGGTCAACACCTGCCTCAAGCCCGTCACCGACCTTCATAGCGCTGACGCGTTTGGCCAGTTTTTCAGCAAAAACGTCGTACACGCCGGCTTGCACATAAATGCGGTTGGCGCAGACGCAAGTCTGCCCGTTGTTGCGGAACTTACATAGGATCGCGCCTTCGACGGCGGCATCCAAATCGGCGTCGTCAAAGACGATGAAAGGCGCGTTTCCACCCAGTTCCATGCTGCATTTCATGACCTGATCCGCGGCCTGTTTCATCAAAATACGACCAACTTCGGTGGAACCGGTGAATGTCAGTTTGCGTACGGCGGGGTTTTCGCAAAATTCCTTGCCAATGGCGGACGATGACGAAGACGTCACCACATTGAACACGCCCGCAGGGACGCCAGCCCGTTCGGCCAACACGCCCATCACGATGGCGCTAAGCGGCGTTTCCTTGGCTGGTCGTGCCACAAACGAACACCCCGCTGCGAGGGCCGGTCCGGCCTTTCGTGTGATCATCGCGTTGGGAAAGTTCCACGGTGTGATCGAAGCGGCCACCCCAATGGGTTGCTTCAGGACCATAATGCGCTTGTCACGTTGGTGGCCAGGGATCATCTCTCCGTAAATGCGTTTGGCCTCTTCGCCAAAAAACTCGATAAACGAGGCGCCATAACCGACTTCGCCCTTGGCTTCGGCCAATGGTTTGCCCTGTTCCGCTGTCAGGATAATGCCAAGGTCATCTTGGTTCGCCATCATCAGATCGAACCACTTGCGCATAACCGCAGCACGTTCTTTGCCCGTCCACGTGGCCCACTCTTTTTGCGCCTTTTCGGCAGCGGCAATGGCTTTGGCAACCTGCGCACGGCTAAGATCGGCGACTTGCGCGATTACATCGCCACGCGCGGGATTGGTGACATCAAAAGTGCCGTCGTCCCCATCAACCCACTCACCATCCACGTAGGCGCGGGTTTCCAGCAAAGTTGGATCCTTCAGCAAAGATTTCAGGTCGGTTGGTTGGTCCAGCATTAACATTTCCTTTCGCGTGTTTTTTGACCTTTTCAACCCGCCTGAGGTTTGTCCAGTTGCAAAGAGGTCTTCGACACGGGTGCAAGGTCATCCATCGCTTGACCCGCGGGCACGGATCAGCAACACCTGACCTTGGCCGCAGCGCGATGGCGTCGCCTGCCAATGCCGCCTTTATGTCCTGCACGCCGGGACCTTTCTGAAAAGGAGGGTCATGCATGACCACTCGTCCTGATTTCTTTCGTTTCCACAATGGTGAACAAGCACCTCTGCCGTTCGAGGCCGCCGAATACGACGCACGTCTGTCCGAACTGCGCGACCGGATGGAGGCACAGGGTGCCACCGCCGCCGTCTTCACCTCGATGCACAATATCGCGTATTATTCGGGCTTTTTGTATTGTGCCTTTGGGCGTCCTTACGGCCTTGTCGTGACCGAAGATGCCTGCGTGACCATCAGTGCGGGCATTGACGCAGGTCAGCCGTGGCGACGCTGCCACGGCGACAACATCACCTATACCGATTGGCAACGGGATAATTTCTGGCGTGCCGTGCGCGAAGTGGCCGGCGAAGGCGGTGTGATTGGCGTAGAAAGCGATCACCTGACGCTTTTGCAACAAGGTAAGCTTGAGGACTTCTTAAAACCGATCGTGACGGTTGATCTGTACGACACCACAATGCGGCAACGCATGCACAAATCCGAAGCCGAGATCGCCCTAATCCGCCAAGGTGCGCAGGTGGCGGACGTGGGGGGCTATGCGATCCGCGACGCGATCCATGCAGGCACGCGCGAAATTGATGTTGCGATGGCCGGGCGGGACGCAATGGAACTGGAGATTGCTAAACGCTTTCCCGATGCTGAATTCCGCGACACTTGGGTGTGGTTTCAATCGGGTCTAAACACGGATGGGGCGCACAACCCCGTCACGGCACGGACCCTTCAGAGTGGGGATATTTTGTCGTTGAACACCTTCCCGATGATCTCGGGCTATTACACGGCACTTGAGCGCACGTTGTTTGTCGAAACGGTGGACGATGCGAGCTTAAAGCTGTGGGAGGCAAACGTCGACGCGCACGAATTGGGCATGTCGTTGTTAAAGCCGGGAGTGTCTTGCGCTGACGTCACCCACGCGGTGAATGCCTTTTTCGCTGAACGCGATCTGTTGCAATACCGTAGCTTTGGCTACGGGCATTCCTTTGGAGTGTTGTCGCATTACTACGGGCGCGAAGCGGGGCTAGAACTGCGTGAAGACATCGACACAGTGCTGGAACCCGGCATGGTGATTTCGATGGAGCCCATGCTGACAATCCCCGAGGGACAATCGGGTGCAGGTGGTTACCGCGAACACGACATTCTGGTCATCACCGAAGACGGTGCGGAAAACATAACAGGTTTTCCATATGGGCCAGCACATAACGTGGTTGGATAAAAAAGGCGCGGGCCGCTTGGTTTCCAAAGCGGCCCGCATTCACTTACCCAGCGTCTTTGATGTCGCCGACATAATCTTCAAGCAGCTTTTCATTCCGCGCCTCTTCGATCCGATTGATGCGGTCGACGCGTTGTTGGTTGTCGAAGCGGTATTTCACAAAATTCACAAGGCTTAGGGTCAACATCAAGATACCAATGGCCCAGAACCCCTTGGTTGACAGCGGTACATCGGTGGACAGCCACAAAGATGCACCAAGCAGGACATAGGCGGCGGCAACGCCGACCAGATTGAACATCATGATGAGGGAGTTATCGGGTTTTTCGTTATGCATGGGTCAGTTTCCTTTTGAAAAAATGAGTTTGGGTTATTTGGTTAAACGGTCCAGCACATCGCGTGCTGTGACCTTCGTTGACCGGCCAAACCCGGCGTCGGCCATGCGATCCTCTAGTCCAGAATGATCAAGGCTCGCGTTGATGTCGGCCAAGATTTGCGCCTGTTCCAGCGGGTCGTCTTGATCGATCACATGGTTGATCAAGTCTTGGGCTTCATCAGCTGTCGACTTACCTTGGGCGGTGCTATGCAATTGCGACTGCATTCCTTGTTCGCGGCGCATTGCGCGGGCTTGCAACGCGCCTTGCTTGAGGTCGATGACCTTGCGATGACCGCGTTCCACTGAACTGCGCAGACGGGTGGCTTGGGTATCAAGTCTTTCGATTGTGGCCTGTCTGACGGTGCTTTCATTTTCCATTTCTGCGATGGCATTGGCAGCTTCTTGCGCCAACTGATCGCGACCTGCTGCGATGGCGTCTTTTGCGCGCTCTGTCAGTGCGGCGATCCGCGTGTTGAGCATATCAAGCAGCTTCTGCTCGGAACGTCGACGTTGGATCAGACTGGCGAGCGTTGACTTGGCCGCATGCACTTGCGTTTCGGTTTCGCGAATTTTCTGGTCGATCAGTTCGATGGCATAGACATCGCGCAGCCGATCTTCGGCACGGGCGTTGGCACCAGCAAAGAGGGTTCGGAATGTGGATAGCATTGGTTTTCTCTTTCATGAACGTTGTTCACGAATGAAAATAGGAAGTCGTGAACAACGTTCAAGTACTAAAATGAACAAAGTTCAAGTTTTTGTAATTCTTGTTGCAGATCGCAGCAGCATGGCAATCATCTGGTGGATATGATCGCGGGGAACGCCGCTGATACGATTTTCAAGACCTAGCATGATGATCCCATGCACGGACGAAAACAGGGCACGGGTCATCAGACGCACGTTGTCGGCATCAAGGTCGGGAAAACATTCGCGCACGGGGCCGTCAATGACGCTGAATAACTGGCCAAGCTCTTTGATGTACCAGGCGGGCACATCCATGTCCGTCGACATGCGCAGGTCAAACAATGCGCTCCATAGCAACGGATGTTGGGACGCATAATCAAGATACGCATAAGACATCACAATCAACCGCTCGGTCGCGGGCAGGTCATCTTTGCCTTGCAATGCTTGTGCAACGTGACGACCAAGCTTGCCAAAAGTGCGCCCATTGACGGCGACAATAACGTCTTCCAGATCTCCGAACACGTTATAGATCGCCCCAACGGAACAACCCGCCTTCGTGGCAAGCGTACGTGCCTTGATGGCCGCCATGCCTTTGGCTTCGATCTGTTTCTCAGCAATATCGATCAGTGTGTCGCGTAATGCTGTGCGTCGTTCCTCGGCTTTACTTGCCATTTGCTCGTCCTGTTTTGAACCTTGTTCAAGGCCTACAGTCCCCGAACGATAAGGAAAAGGCCTGCGTCTCGCTTTCCTTATCTGACAGGTTTTGCAACACTCTGGTTGAATTTGGCGTGCCGACCGATGTAAATTGGCGTTACATTGCCTATATGTACAGTAACGTATTGAAAGATGGAGAGTTTGATGGCGGATTTCGCAAGTCAGGTACAAGAATCTCAGGCTCAGGTGGCCGAAGCACAATCAAAAATCGCCGAACTGACCAGCCGGATCGAAGTGGCGCGTTCCAAGATGAAGTCGGGCGACGACATTGCGCTTGATATCGAAAATGCTTCGCTTGAAGATGTTCATGCCCACACTGACGTGATGAATTCCAATATCGCAGAGCTGATTATGGGCCTTGATGATGTGACGTCGGCCTTTTCCAAAGACTTTGACGAAATGCGCAACAAGACAGGCATGGAAAGCCTTATCGGTATCTTTTCGCGCGGCAAAGCGGAATCGATGCGCCAAGAACGGGTGCGTTCTGCGTCGATCGACGACAAGTTGCAGGACCTGATTTCGAAATCCGATGTGATCGTGCAGTTGCTTGAAGGGCAGTTGAGCATGCTCGAAGAGCAAAAGGAAAAGGTTGAATCCAACCTGACCGAAACGCTGGATGAACGCGAATTCACGGTTCAGGAATTGAGCGCGCTTCAAAGCGACATTCAGGGGATGGACCCAAAGATCATTACGCTGGAAAACGCCATCGGTTCTGAAACGGATGCAGCCAAACGCACCGCACTCGAAACCGAATTGGCCGATCTGAACAGCCAGTACAACCAGATGGTGCAGGACGAACAGGTGAAACTGGCCAAAAGCCAGACGCTTGAGCGTTATATCGAAAAGGGCAAAACTTGGGTCGATTCCCTGCAAAACCAAGCGGCAACGCAGATGGTTTTGATCAACAAATTGCAAACCGACACCAAGCAGCGTGTTGTGCTGTACGACGCGTTGACCAAGTCACTTAAGACCGCGCAACAGCAAGACGTCGCCCACCGTATCAACGAAATCGGCGTGAAAACCGACCAAGAGGCACAGACCGCCATGGCTGGGATTGGTGCCGCGACGAACAAGAAAATGGCCGACATGCTGGACGCGCACGAAGATCACATGGTCTTTGCCCGCGATGTTCTGGAACAAAAGGCGAAGGCAGATGAACGCTTTGCCCGTCGTTTTGCCCAGATCGTCGAGAAGCACGATAGCAATGCGTATGGTGGGTAAGGGATGAACCCACTACGTGCTTCAATTGGGTGGGGATTGTTTCGGCCGCTACTTTTTTCTTTTGTCCAAGTGACAGATGTCGTCTCTGCCATATTTTTCGGGCGATTGGATCGGGTGACCATGTTTTTGTTGGTTGTGCCTATAATTGGCATGATCGGTATTTACGCCGGATTTACGACATCGACTGAGGCTGGTTGGCTGTGCACGTTCTACTTTGTGAGTGTTTTGATCCGGAGTTGGGTCAGGTCTAAGTTCACGCAAGAAGTGGCATTAGAATGAATGATAAAGGCATTGCCGGTCTCACTGACGTTTTCGCGTCGCGGCGTTATTTCAAGAAGTTCGAGACGATCACATCCCATCTGGGACGTGTTGCTGGCGTGATGGAGGCTGAGGGTGATTTGAACCGGGATGAGGTCAAAATCCTGTCCCGTTATATCACCGAACTGACCTTTACCTTTCGCGCGCTCAGTCAGAAATACCTGTTGGTGGGTCGCGACACCGGACGCTTTTTTGGCAGTCTTGCGATTGATGCGGTGGAGTCTGGTTTTCCAGCAGCCGAAGAGATCATCACCATGGCGTCGGATGCCCAACAGGCCGAGCGGCACCTTGAGGGCATGCCGTCCGCGGCCGAATTGAAAAAACAAATGGTCGAGGTGATCGTAGGCGAGCGCAAAGTGCCTACGAAGTTGCAATTCGCTATGTCCCAACGGTTGTATTACGAAGAACTGCTGCGCGGCCATTTGTTTTGGGCGCGCAATGATCCGCAACTTGCGTGGACTGGCAATATTAACGACCAACGCCGCACCTTCCGCATTCACTGGGCGGTTTATGACAGTCAGGTCAATCTGCCGGTGATCTATATGATGGAGGTCGAGGACAGCGGGCGGACGGCCTTGCCCAAAGACCAACGCCGCTGGCCCGAAGCGCAAGCGCATTTGATGGCCCAAAGCTTGGGCGGGCTGAAGCTGGTGACGATTGCAAAAGGCTTTGACGAGGATTTTGACGACCTGCACCCCAAACGATTGCGGCGCTTTCATGTGGGGCCGATGTATTCTTCGGCCTTTACGCGGCAATCTGGGCCGATTTCCAAAGTGCTCGAGGCCGCGCGTGCGCCCAAGGGGCAGGATTGGTCGTTGGTCTGGACCGAAGAGGATTTGCGGTCTGAACGTGTGATGACCGAAAAAGCGGGTTGGTTTTCAAGTGTCGAACGTGAAGTGTTCGCGCTTGATCCGTTTTCCGGCCGCGCTGCGGAGACCGGGGCGACACGTCTTGAACGTAGTATCGTGCTGCCTCAGCGCCCTTATCAGGCGCTTGAGGACATCGATCCCCCTGGATTTGCATCGGTGCGCAAGTTTGTGGTGAGCCCGGGTGGCCGGGTGCTTAGGTATTAGGATGTTGCATTTTGTGAGTGCGGTTGCCTCCGGCGGGAGTTTTGTCGGAACAATGAAGAGGATTAAGGAATGAGCCAAACATCGGATCAGATGGAATTGCGGGAGGCTGAAATTACAGCCCATTACCCGATCGCTCTTGCCTTGCTTCAGGGGTTCGATCACGCGCCACGGATTGGCAAGGGTGAGGCTGTTGCGGCCACTGAAAAGTCGTCGGGTATCGGAACGCGGCGCCGGTTTCGTACCACCACGCCAGGTTTGGTGACACGTCGCACGACGCCCGCAGGCGCTGTGCAAGTGATGGCAACAATTGAGGGCGCGGACGCGGATGACGCGCTGATGTCGCCTGTTCAGGCAACTGTGTTGAACGCCTTGCGGCGCTCCATTTCCATCGCTTTGGCGGTGGCTGAGAACTATGCGAGTGTTTCTGGCCTTGGCGATCTGAAACGCGCAAATCTTGAGGGGGCCTTGCCCGCTGCCCGCAAGACTGAGTTTGCTGAATTGCTGGCGGCAGAGGCGTTGATCACACTTTATGTCTTTGCCAATGCGACGTCTTATTTGTTGTCTTCGCATCAAAGCGAAGTGACGGTCGAGGTAGGCGAGGTCGAAGAAGTGTTGGCTGACAACGGCCAAACCGCCCTACATGGTGCGTTGTGGGAATTGGATCAGGATATCGCTGCCCACGCGCCGGACGATGCGCATTTGGTCGCTGCCGTGACCGCTTATGCTGAGGCATTGATGGAAAAGGTCGCCCTGCGCGCTGCCAACGCCCCGCGCCTTGCGCCCTTTACCACGGCCAGTTGGCGGGTTGAGGCGGATGATTTCACTGTTCAGGGGTTTTCGCCTGCCCATAAGGCCAAGTCGACGACCCTAACTATGACTTTTAAAAAGCCGCACGAGGTCGTGGGCAACCATATCGCCAAATATCAGGCGTTACGACTGTCCAAGATGCTGATGGCGTATGATTTTGAACGCCGTTTGAACCCATTTGCCGAGCTTGGCGGTTTCATCTTTACCTTCATGGGTGACGGTAAGCCGGGCACGGGTAAGACGACGCTGATCCAGATGATGGCTGGGCTGCTCAATGATTATTGTCAGGTCGCGGGCTATCCGTTTCGATATCAGAACCTGTCCACCGACAACATCGATAGCTATCAGGGCAAGTCGGGTCAGAATGCCAAGGCGTTCATCAACAACGTGCTTGATCCAGCGGCCATTGGCTTTGGCACCATCGACGATATCGACCAGCTTGCGGGCAAGCGTGGGGATCGTCAATCATCTGCCGGGCAGTTGGAAATCACCGCTGTGCTGATGGAAAGCTTTGCCGGGGCCAACACCGTTGTGCGCGGCAATTGCACCTTTGGCATGTTCTCTAACTACCCCGAGAATGTGGATGATGCCTTGCGCCAGCGTGCCGGGGCGCGGTTTTTGGTCGACGGGCCGCAAACGCGCGAGGATTACATCGATATCTTGTATCTGCTGATGGGCAAGAACCACGACATTCCGGTGGGCGCGCACGAAGTGTTTTCCGCGCAAGAGATTAAGCAGGCCGTGTCTGCCAGTTTTGCGTCCCATTCCCGCCCGCACGAAGCCGGGTTGTTGGACGTGTTTGACCGAGTGCAATCCGACATCGGCGATCTGGATACGATCGCCAAACTGGGTGCGTATCTGAAGGCGATCCAAGAAGCGGATGAGCGGTTCACTGGTCGCGCGATCAAGAACATCACGGATGCGGTCAAGGTGCGCGCGATGGACTTTGAACTGCCCGATGAATGGATGGAGAACCCCGAGCTGTTCTTGTTCAAGGACTACGACGCCAAGGCCGCGATGATTGGTGAACTGCGCGTGCCGATCACGACAGAAATGGTGGTGCAAGAGATCAACCGTTATGCGGATAGCGAGTTCCGCTATGCCGACAAGTCGGACGAGGTGGCGATTGACCAGATGGTCCGGGATTTTGGGCGGCAGGAAGAGGCGAAGAAGCGGTACTTGGAGGGGAAGGGGTGAGTGATTTAGGCATGCCGCAATACCTATTGTTCGTCATTCTATGTGGTGTGTTGAATGAATAAGTCGTTCGAAATAAATGAAAGTGCGGCAATTATCACAGTTATAGCTATGCAGTTGGTAACGGTCTTTGCTCCCGGGAATATGGATGCTATGGACTTTCTCATTTCTTCGGTTTGCTTTATTTTTGCCGTTAACTGCCTTTCTTTGAAGCATAATTCCGGCTTTACAAAGTTTGTTCTCGCGGTAAATTTGGCGCTTTCTTCGACCTATACTATTATCATTCCTTTGGGTTTTTTATATTTTTGGTATGCAGAATCTTTGGGTTTCCCAACTATGCCTGTGGAATTTGGAACACATCAACCACTCAGTGCATATTCATTCAAGGTAGACCTCCCAAGAGGTTGGGCTACTGAAGTGGAACTTGAAGATGCAATTGCGTTGGCGCTCGTTCCGGTAATGATAGCGATCGTCACACTTCAGCAAAGAACCCGGTTAACCAAATGATTAGCTCGTTAAAATACGTTCCAATCTATGGAAAATTATTTCGAATAGAGATGTCCATGTTGGTCCACAGCTGTTATTGCGTTTTAACAGGTGCGGGCGCATGACCCTCCTCATCGCCATTACCATCCTCGCCGCGATCCTCGGTGCCGTCCTCCCCCTCCGCTGGGGCGTCTTCGGCTTCCTTGCCGCCACAGTCCTGCTGTTCCTGACCCAAGCAATCATCAACACGGCCACCGGGTTTGAGGGCATCCCAATCACCGATAGCCTATTGCTTTTTAACGACTCCTACGCAGGTTATGTGGGCTTTAACCTGCAAGTCACCTACCGCGCCTTTGCGCCGCCTTTGCTGGCATTGGTTGTCCCGTTCATCTTTCGCCTTGCGAGGGCCGCACAATGATCCGTCTCATCCAACGTGGCCTGATGTATGGTAACCTTTTCCACGTCGCCTCGCCTGCGTTGGTGGATCGCTATAACCGTGCGCTGAAGCATCTGACGGGGCAGACCACAACACTGACGGATTTCTATATCGACATCTCAGGCTTTTCCCCCGAGGTGGGCGAGGCGCTGAATGACCCGCTGTACCTGAACCACAACGGGGTCAATCGGCAGTTCATTTTGCTGAGTACCGAACAGCGCCATTGTCCGCTGCTAGAGGCGAAATTCTCGACCTCGCAGGGTATCCTGAAACGCTTTATCGCGGAAAATGAGGCGGCACTTTTTGCCCTGACTGCGCGCGATGCGGTCGCCGGGGAATTGGTGAATTCGATCTATGACGTGTCCACGCCCAAGCGGCTGTTCGACATCCGCGCCATCACGGTCGAGGCAGACACGACCGGCGGTGCCGTGCGCAATGCTGGCGCGCTTGCAGATAAGATCGATACTTTCCTCAGCGCGGATGACGCGTGGTTTGACGATGTTCTGATCGCTGACATGATCACGCTGGCGGACCAAACTGGGGATGTGACGCGCAACCCCGTGCACTTGAAACCGCTGAAGGTCGAAAAGGGCAATTTCTGGACGTCGCATTTTGGCGGGCTTTACATCTTTCAGGCGCTGGATCACCCCGCAACCATTGCGAGTGGTGAAAAACCCGACGACGTGCCGACGAAGTACACCTTTGATCTGGGCGACCGGAACCGGATTGCTAAGTTCCTTGAGTACAACGACCTGACCGAAACCATCGTCAAAGCGCGTGGTATCGATGGGGCTGCGATTCTGCGCCAAAAGATGGACTTTATCTTGGTGTCGGCCGTGACAGAGGCGGGCGTGGACCTTGCCGGGACGTCGCGGCGCGATATGCGTCAGCTTGCGCGGCGGCACAGTGCGTTGTTGCCTGATGAATTTCACGCGCTGGGCGATTTGGTGAATTGGGCGGAAAATGGCGGCAAGTGGCCGCGCATCGCTTCGGATCACCCGGCTTATTTCTATACGCTGCGGGCTGCGCCGACGGCAGATGCCGATCTGGTCAATATGCTGCTGTCTGAACTCAGCCCACATGACGTGCGCCAGTTGTTCATCTGTCACAAGCAGGCATTCTATGCGGCCTATACCGGCTGGCCGGATGCCAAAAAGGAATATGTCGCGCAGTATCTCGAAGCCGAGTACAAAGCCGACAAAGCGGGCGCGCGTGCTGCGCTGTTTGGGCATGACGCCCCGATGGAAACCCCGAAACCTGATACCCCGGACCTGATTGCACGTGTCGGTCCTTGGGGTGCTGCGCGGAGGTAAGGTATGGCGCTTGTTCGACTTTTGTTTATCGCCTTTGTGGTGCTTAGCGTGATTTATCTGTCGCTGTCGTTGTATTCGCGTGCACGTGCAAAGGACCGGCTAGAGGCCGAGTGGGATGCGGGCGACTTTGACATCCCCCGCGACAATTATGTACGTGCCGGTTTGACGGATTATGATGGATCATTGCGCCGCAAACTGATCTTGGGTGTGTATGTCGTGCCCATGAGCCTTGTGTGCATTATCGTTTATCTTGTGAACTTCGCCTGAAAGGGACCCTATGCGTTATATCGGCTGGACACTTTTGATCGCCTTCTGGGTCTCTTTCGCGGCCTTCCTGCACTATACTTTGCCACAGCGCGACATTGTGCGCGTGACAGGGACCGAGATTATTCGAAAGGATTTTTCAGGTGTGTCGCGTCTGTTCTATGCGCAGGTGGATACCGGTGACGTGGATGTCGGCAACCGTGACCTGCGTTTGGTCAACACCACGCGCGTCAATGATCGTGTTAGTGTTTACCGCAACGAAGACACAGGCTTTAGTTGGCCACCCTATTTCAAATTAGACAGCTCGAACTTGCAAGCAGAGGCGGCCGACGCAACATCGACCCGCGCAGCAGCGCAATGGGTTGTTGTGCGCCACTATGGCTGGCGCAGCCCGTTTTTGTCGATCTATCCAAATGCAATCAGCATTCGTCCGATTGAAGGGCCAGATGCGAACATTGGATTGCCTTGGGTTAACATCATTATTCTGACGCTATTGGCTGTGTTGTTTTATGCGATTTGGGTGCGTTGGCGCCGCTTTCGAAAGGCGCGGATCGATCCCAAACTCGAAGAGTTGCAGGACAACTGGGAAGCAGCAGGCGATGCAGTTACTGCGCGGCGGGGGCGGATTGGACGCTGGCTGGACACATGGAAGTCGAAATAGGGCGCATAAATATGCGCCTTACCTTGGCCTCGTAAGGCGCATGTTCATGCGCCAGTGAGCGGTGCGGTGCGGTGCAATCTGATCCGCAGCCCACCGTGCGCAATGCTGGGACCTTCCGGCAAAAAGGGCAGGTCAGTGGCCTTAGCCAAACTGCCTTCGCTGGTGATGATGCCGATGCGCCAGCCGGCAAAACGTTCTTTGAGCACCTGACCCAATCGGCCATACACAGGATACAACGCCTTTTTGTCTCCGATCCGCGCGCCATAGGGTGGGTTGACGATGACAATGCCGGGCGGGCCGTTGGGAGGCGTTGCTTCGCCTGCATTGTCGACAGAGAAAGTGACAAGATCGTCTACGCCAGCGCGTTTAGCATTGGCACGGGCCATATCAATGACACCCGCGTCTCGGTCGGACCCAAAGAAACGAACATTTGGCACACGTAATCGATTTGCACGACGCAGTGCCTCGGCGTTTGCGTCGTAGGTGGTCAGAAGTTCATGACTAAATCTGCGAGAGCGCCCAGGTTGCAGGCCAGACGCCATCTCGGCCGCCTCAATCACAAAAGTCCCAGAACCACACATCGGATCATACACGGTTTGTGTCCCGTCAAACCCGCATTGGCGCAGAAACATGGCGGCCAAAGTTTCGCGCATCGGTGCTTTGCCCACTGCGGGCTTGTGCCCACGTTTGTGCAATGGCTCGCCCGAGGTATCGACACTGATCGTCACACGGTTGTCGTCGATGCGAACCTTGAGGATAACAGGCGCGTCAGCGGCGATTGTCATACCTGCGTTTTCAATAAGCGCTGCTTCTATCCGCTGGGTGGCTGCACCGGCATGGTAAATCTTGGATTTCCGCGAGGTGGCGACATCAACGCGCACTGGTACGTCAGCATTTAGAACCTTTCTCCATGGGAACTTGCGCGCGCGCTTGTCGAGTTGCGCCAAGTGAAACGCCATGAAATCGCCAACGCGGACCAAAACGCGCGTGGCCCCGCGCAGTTCAAAATTGGCACGCCATACTTCTGACCAATCGCCGGTCATAGTCACACCACCGGGCTCAACTTCGGTCACCACAAAGCCAAGCGCGCGCGCCTCATCGGCGAGCGTTTTTTCAAGGCCGGGCAAGGTAATAGCAAACAGGATCAATGCATCAGACATGTTCGCCTGCATAGGGCGTCATGACGCTGGGTTCGAGAAGTATTTCACAGCCTAGACGGGCTTAAAGCAATAAAGCAAAATTACAGATCACCTAACCCTATCTGAAATCATAAATTTCAACGAGTTATGCGATAAGTGATGTCGCGGATAATTTGCAATTCACGCTAATCAGCGAATAAGTAATCGATGTCCGCGATTTCGCGGGCCTTGTCGTCGGATACGTTCAGAAACTCGGCCAGCGCTTGGGCGTTTTCATCAAGTTCAGCAGATTCTTTTATGCGTCTAAGATGCTCAAACCCTGCGTCTCCGATGCGATCAGACTCAAAAGTCATTTCGTTGCGGATCGTCGGTAACAAACGATCCAACGTTTCGGATGCTGTTTGTTCACCAGCCAAGCCAACGCGCATGGCGTGGCCGATCAGATAATCTTCGCTAAAGTCGCATTGAATTTCCAGCATCTGCGTCACGGACCGATCTTCTGCAAAATCTTCCAAAAGATCGAGGTTGCCCGGGTCCATGCAAACGATCAATCGATCTGTTTCATAGTAATCGAACAACATGCGCATCAACGCTCGCCTGTGCCGCGTGCGTTTGCCCAACGTTTTTTGAATGCCGCCAAGATCGGGCAGCGGTGTTTGTTCTTCGTTAAAAAGGTATTCGATGGCGGGCACGTTTGTGGTTTGACGAATGCGTTCAAGCAGACGTTTGGCGACATGCCATTTTTTGCAGATGATGATCAGCAATTCCCGATTCCGGCCCAACGTGCTTTCGGTTTCCCAAAAGCGCGTGGCAAAGCGACGGCCGATGCGGCCTCGTCCGCTTAGGAAGCTAAACAGACTGGCACCCTCGTTCGAGATTTGGAACGGCACATTTTTGGCCGCATAAAGCAGACCCAAGCGTCGCTTGAGGTCCTTGGCTTCGGGACTGACCTTGCGGGCAAACAGGAAATCCTGACTAAGCAAAAGATCATAGTGATCGTCGTAAAACGTGACCGGCATCCCGTAATCAGTGAACAACAGGAAGGTCAGCGTTCGGGACCGAATTTCGTCTTCAGGGACACAATGGCGCACGATTGTCTGAAAAAATGTCTCGTCTGGAATCCAAGTTCTGCGGAAAAACCGCATGACATCACGCCGCTCGCGGGTGAAATCCAGCACCCATTCGATAGTACGGCGACGCAGGCACCACCATTGGCTGCCGATTTGGACCTGAATATCGGCCGGAATTTGGCGGGTTAGGCCGAAACGCTGTTGCAAGTGGTAGCTGGTGTAAAACCGCCGCTTCTGTGTCCGTTCGTTAAAGAAGTGGCGATAGATCAGCCGTTCTTCTTTCATACCGGTCTTGATCCAGTCGCTTTCGAAATAATCGAAGCTTTCGATGAAATCGGCGTCATTGTCGTCTAGGAAGTCGTGGATATACTCCGCTGATTTGACGGCCATGCAATCGCCGGACAGCATATAAAAGTGGGTGGCGCGCGGAAAGGCCTCTAACGCAGATTCAACAGCATAAAGAGTGGCTTGAATGAGGCTCCACTCGCCCCAGCCACAGCGGATACGCCGATGCGCGAAAGTGACGTTCGGGTTGTTCTTTAGCGCGTCAGATATGAGTTGAAAATGGGCCTGATTGGCGCGGGCGTCAAAGTGAATGGACATGTAGTCGCCGGCGGCTGTGAGTCGCTCCGCTTGCTTGATAACAGCATCGGGATCTTTGTGGCACAGCAGGATGTAAGCGATTTTCGCCATTTTGGAAACTCAACTACCTCTTTACGCATCATTGTTTACGTAGATAAGACGAAGGAGTGATTGAATAAACCAGATTTTTTTGGTTTTTGGTAACAATGCAAGGCTACATAAGTATGTGGCATCGACAAAAAGGCGAATGGTATGGGCTTTCCCGGGACTTGGATGACACAAAGCGAAAGTGTGGTTTACCGTGTTGTGCCGAAATGTGCGTGTTCGACGATCGGGCAGATTATGTACTATTCGGATCATGGTGAGTTTTTTGATGGGGACATTCACGACGCTCAAGGCGGCATGCACAAGTGGGCCTTAGAAGACAGCCAACCGACGATCACCGACAATGTCAGGGCGCACAACAGCTACGCGTTCACCTGCGTGCGCAATCCTTACACCCGTATCCTTAGCTCGTTTTTTGACAAAATCTGCGGCATTCAGCGAAACGGTAAACGTTATCGCGGCAACCTTGTCCCGCTTTTGGTTCAGAAATACGGCATCGAAGTTGGTGGACCTGACGGCAAGGACGAATTTGATCAGATCAAATCGTTCCGCCGTTTCTTGTTGTTCACCCGCGACACCATCCGCTTTCGCCGCCCCATGGATCCAGATATTCACTGGTCGGCGATGTCTGGCCACGTGTCTACGTTCATTGTGAACGGGGGGCGATATGACAAAATCATTTGGACTGAAAAGTTCAATGACGGCATGGATGACGTGATGAAGGCGATTGAAACGCCGCATGCCGTCAATATTTCTGACATCCCTAGGTTCAACGAAAGCGAAGGGCATGGTCCCAAGCGCGCTCACCCGGTCGAGGATTACTTTGATGATCTGTCGATGCACCTGATGTACGAAATCTACAAACGTGATTTTAACGTCTTCAAGTACGATTTTGAGAACCCCGGAAACAAGATGCCGATCGGAGAAATCGACCTTGATGAAGTTCACAAAAAACTAGGGGATTAACCCGGCGGGCGGCATTGCCCGCCGTGAAACGATGCCGCTATCGGATTGCGTTGGCAATCCGCGCGGCGATCGCATCGCTACCTTTCGGTGACGGGTGTATCAGGTCCGCATCGTGAAAACTGCGGTCCCCGTTTGGAACCAGATCAGCAATCGACAGGTATGTCACGCCGGCGTCACGCTGTGCCATGCGCTTCAACCGTGCCTCAAGCGCGTTCCCATGGGCCGCGCAATGGTCAATGGCCGACGGCACGCCCGGTGTGCGCAGATATCCAACAAAAAGCACTTTGGCCCCGTCGGCACGTGCCTTTTTAACCACATCGACGATAGTCCCTTGATCGCCGGTTTCGGATACCATTCGATTTAGTTGGCCATCGCAACGCCGACACCCGCATGCGAGCCAAAGGTCATTTCCCCCGCCGTTCACGACAACCCAATCCCACTTGCGTGACACATATTGACTGCCAATTCGCAACCCGAGGCTGCCCGAGATCGGCAGGGCGTACAGAAATTGCGCACCCACGACAGAACGGTCCACAACGGGTTCGTTTATACGCAGCTCAAGCCGGTCTGATACAGACTGCCGCGAGCCGCCGTAGACAGCGAACATACTGTCGCCCATCATTAAAATGCGCCCCGTACCGTTGGTTGGAACCGATTCAACACAGCCGACAACGGCAAGCATTGCCAAAAGCCCCATCAATGTTCGCATTTTTTCAACCCTTCTTACGCGTTGCCCTTAAGACACTTGCATAAAGCCGTTGCCAAAAGGTGAAACCGGACGCCCCTCTTGCACGTTTGGGGCCCACCGCCTACATCCGGACACTATGGCACAAGGTAAATCAGACCCCAACTATAAGATCGCTGCCGAAAATCGGCGTGCGCGGTTTGATTATGCCATCGAGGATGATGTCGAATGCGGTATCATTCTTGAGGGCTCAGAAGTGAAATCCTTGCGCGTTGGCGGGGCAAATATCGCCGAAAGCTATGCTGCCGTCGAAGATGGCGAGTTGTGGTTGGTGAATTCCTACATTGCGCCCTACAAACAAGCTAAGACCTTTGGACACGAAGAACGCCGTCGCCGTAAATTGCTGGTCAGCCGCAAAGAACTCGGCAATTTGTGGAACGATACACAGCGCAAAGGCATGACGCTTGTGCCGTTGGTTTTGTACTTTAACCACAAGGGTATGGCGAAGATCAAAATTGGCATCGCCAAAGGCAAAAAGTTGCACGACAAGCGCGACACATCTGCCAAGCGCGATTGGGGTCGTCAAAAGCAACGGCTGTTGAAGCAAGGCTAAACCCCTAGGCGTCCCTACGTGGGAAATTTTAGGCGGCTTTCCCCTAGGTGTGGCCAAACTCGACCTGCTAAGAGGCGCACGCCGGTGCGCATTTCTTGGGGGCGCGGATCAGGCGCAACCTTTGTCTCCCCCTTCAGAAAGTTAAGCAATGGAACTTATCATCGGACTGATTTCGGGCGCAGTTGGCGGCAATGTCGCGGGCGGTGTCGTCAAGAAACTCGATCAAGGGCTACTAATCAACTCGCTTAGCGGCATCGTCGGCGGCGGCATCGGCGGTACAGTATTGTCAATGCTGGGCGCGTCTGGCGGCGGTGGTCTTGATCTGGCTGGTATCCTGTCGCAAGTCGCTGGTGGAGGCATTGGTGGCGGCGCTGTGCTGGCGGTTGTCGGTGTTATTCGCAAGGCTTTGAACAAATAAGCTGACCCTTGCCAAGACGTCCTCTCTGGCGGTAATCAAAGGCGTTTTTTGTTACCGTTCAGAGGGACCACAAGCATGCCAGATGATCCGAGAACTTTGGTTTCCACAGACTGGCTTGCCGCCCACCTGAAAGACCCTGATTTGAGGGTTTTAGATGCGTCATGGTATTTGCCAGATGCAGGTCGCCATCCGCGCACGGAATATGACGCGGCCCACATCCCCGGCGCGCGGTTCTTCGATATTGACGAAATAAGCGACGCGCGGTCTGACTTGCCTCACATGGCGCCCTCCGCCGAAAAATTCATGAGCCGGATGCGCAAGATGGGTGTCGGCGATGGGCATCAAATCGTAGTTTATGATGGCGCCGGACTAATGAGCGCTGCACGCGTGTGGTGGTTGTTCAGGCTGATGGGGCACCGCGATATTGCAGTGCTGGACGGCGGTTTTCCCAAATGGCAATCCGAAGGCCGCCCGGTCGAAGACATGCCCCCGGTGGTTAAGGACCGACACTTGACGGTGCGTTTCCAAAACCAGCTGGTGCGGGATGTGACGCAGGTTTCTCAGGCTTCAAAGCTGGGCAGTACCCAGATCGTGGACGCTCGGGCCGCGGCGCGGTTTCGGGGAGAGGCACCTGAGCCCCGCGAAGGGCTGCGCGCGGGTCATATCCCCGGTGCGCGCTCTGTGCCGTTCACCACGCTTTTGAACAATGACAAAACGATGAAATCACCCGACGCGGCGCGCACTGTATTTCAGAATGCAGGTGTCGACCCGAACAAGCCGATCATCACGACGTGCGGGTCTGGAATCACGGCCGCTGTACTTGCCCTTGCGTTGGAACGCATCGGGAATGACAGCTGGTCACTTTATGACGGATCATGGGCCGAGTGGGGCATGTTCCCCACCGTTCCCGTCGCAACAGGAGACGCATGATGTTTGAACATCTCACCCCACAAAAACCAGACGCTATTTTGAAACTGGTACAGATGTACCGTGAAGATCCGCGTGCGGATAAGGTCGATCTTGGCGTCGGCGTTTACAAGGACGCAACTGGCAACACGCCCGTGATGCGCGCAATCAAAGCAGCCGAGCAGCAGCTGTGGCAGGATCAGACTACCAAATCCTATGTTGGACTTGCGGGTGATCCGGGTTTTTCGGATGCGATGATCAAGCTGGTGCTGGGAGATACAATCGCACGCGATAAGATTGCGGCAGCAGCCACGCCCGGCGGGACTGGCGCTGTGCGTCAGGCTTTTGAGCTGATCAAGATGGCACGCCCCGATGCGCGGGTGTTCGTGTCAAACCCGACATGGCCGAACCATCTATCGATCCTTGACTATCTGGGGATGGAAACGGTGCTGTACCGCTATTTTGATGACGAAACCCGCGGTGTGGATTTCGACGGCATGATCGCTGATCTGAAAACCGCACGGGCGGGTGATGTAGTTCTGTTGCATGGCTGCTGCCACAATCCCACAGGCGCGAATCTCTCGGCGGTGCAGTGGCAAGATGTGATTGCCGTACTGCAAGAAACCGGCGCAGTGCCGATGATCGACATTGCCTATCAAGGCTTTGGTGACGGGCTTGAGGCCGACGCAGCGGCCACGCGGGCAGTGGCCGCTGCAATGCCAGAATGTTTGATCGCCGCGAGCTGCTCCAAGAACTTTGGCATTTACCGCGAACGCACTGGCATCCTGATGATGGTCGCGAATGGAACAGGCAAAGGCGTGGCGCAAGGCACGTTGGCCTTTCTGAACCGTCAGAACTTTTCCTTTCCGCCGGATCACGGGGCGCGATTGGTCACGATGATCTTGAACGATGATGCTTTGCGCGCTGACTGGATGGCGGAGCTGGAAGAGGTGCGCCTGTCGATGCTGGGTCTGCGCGAACAATTGGCGCGTGAATTGCAGCAACGCGCCGGATCGGATCGCTTTGGCTTTTTGGCGGAACACAGGGGCATGTTTTCGCGCCTTGGCACGACGCCAGAGCTGGTTGTGAAGATGCGGGAAGAACACGGCATTTACATGGTCGGTGACAGCCGCATGAATATCGCAGGCTTGAATGCACAGACAGTGCCGATCCTCGCAGAGGCGATTATTGCCGCCGGTGTCTGACCAATGGTGTGCCGAATAGGCACACCTTACCTATCGCTAGATCGCTTTCATCAAATGTCACATATAAAAAAGGCCGGGCGTGATGCCCGGCCTTTTTCTGGTTTGTAAGTCTTTCGACCCGGGCTTTAGCCCTTTGAGAATTCTGGATAGGCTTCCATGCCCAGCTCGGACATGTCCAGACCGTTGATCTCGTCCTCTTCGCTGACGCGGATGCCTACGGTTGCTTTCAGAACGAACCACAGCACCAGCGAGACCACGAAGGTAAATGCGCCATAAGCAACGATACCTGTGATCTGTGCACCAAGCGTGGCGCTGCCGCTGAAGGCGACGGCGATTGTGCCCCAGATACCGGCACACAAGTGAACAGGGATCGCACCAACCACGTCGTCAATTTTGAGCTTGTCGAGCAAAGGAACTGTAAAGACTACGATCACACCGCCTACGCCACCGATCAGCAACGAGCCGAACAAGGAAGGAGCAAGAGGTTCAGCAGTGATCGACACAAGACCCGCCAGCGCGCCATTCAGTACCATGGTAAGATCTGGTTTCTTGTACATGACTTGCGTCAGGACCAGCGCGACCAGAGCACCAGAAGCTGCGGCCATATTGGTGTTGGCAAAGATGCGCGATACGTCAGTGATGTCACCAACGGTGCCCATAGCAAGCTGCGAACCACCGTTAAAACCGAACCAACCGAGCCACAGTATGAACGTACCCAAAGTGGCGAGCGCTAGGTTGGAACCGGGCATCGGAACGGTCTTGCCGTCTTTGTATTTACCCAAACGTGGGCCCAGAACGATGGCACCAGCCAAAGCAGCCCAACCACCAACAGAGTGCACGATTGTGGAACCGGCGAAGTCAGAGAAGCCCACTTCGGACAACCAACCGCCGCCCCACTGCCATGACCCAGAAATCGGGTACATAACACCGGTCAGGATTGCGACAAAGATAAGGAAGGGCCACAATTTGATGCGCTCGGCCAAGGTGCCCGAAACGATGGATGCTGTGGCTGCAACAAACATCAATTGGAAGAAGAAGTCGGATCCAACAGAGGCGTAATCCAGCGCAGCATCGGCAGCACCCAAACCAACAGGCTCAAGCGACGTGACTGAGAAGAACGGGCCCAACCAGCCTGCAATGCTCCAGCTATCGCCGGGGTACATCAGGTTAAAGCCGATCAGCCAGTACATGATCGCGGCCAGCGAAAACAGCGCGACGTTCTTGGTCAATTGCATTGCCACGTTCTTGGAACGTACAAGGCCAGCTTCGAGCATGGCAAAGCCCGCAGCCATCCAGAACACCAGAAAACCTGCCATGAGGAACAGCAGGGTTGTCATGATATATGGGCCGATCTCGTCAAAGCCCGGGGCGGCATCTTGTGCCAGCGCCAGTGTCGGCATTGCGGTAAGCGCCGCGCCAACAAGAAGAAGTTTATTAAGTTTCATTGTCCGTTATTCCCTTTGCAGAGCCGCTTAGATCGCGTCTTCGTTGGTTTCGCCGGTGCGCACACGCACGGCCTGTTCGACGTCGAGGACAAAGATTTTGCCATCGCCAATCTTGCCCGTCTGAGCGGTTGTCGTGATGGTCTGTACGATCTGGTCGGCCATGCTTTCGGCAACCACGATTTCGATTTTGACCTTGGGCACGAAATTCACAGCGTATTCTGCGCCGCGATAGATTTCTGTGTGCCCGGATTGCGAGCCAAAGCCCTTAATTTCTGTGACCATCATGCCGCGCACACCGGCTTCGGTCAGCGCTTCGCGGACCTCTTCCAGTTTAAACGGCTTGATTGTTGCTATGATGAGTTTCACCACTTTTCCCCTTCTCTCGGCAGATTTCTCTGCAATACCGTTTGCAAAAAACGGTATTGCGTGGCCGGAGCAAAGATTTCGAAGGGGGATTCAACGTGCTGAAAAAGGCGATGTGCATAAAAAATGCGCAAATGCATTACTTTGATTAAAAAGCAGGCAAACAAGAATCCCATCTGCCTCATCTGAGGGCGTGTCAAATGCACTCAAACGCGGTATGGTGACCCAAACATAAGGCCGGGCAGGGGTCAAAACATGAGTGATTCAAGAAAAGGCAGAAAGCCTTTGGTGGCGGAGCGTCGGTACGCGTCGCAGCGTACCAAAGCTGTGCCTAAAAAACCGACATCGAAAAAAACCAAGGCAACAAAGCGCAAAGCTAGTCCGCGCAAAGCGCCAAGCCGCAACATTTTTGTGCGTCTGTTTCGTTGGATTCTGCGGCTTATCTGGATCATCACATGGCGGGTGACCGCAGTGGCGTGTGTCGGGCTTGCTTTGATTGTCGGATATTACTGGACGACGCTGCCTGATGTGACGGCGTTGCTGGACGGGCGGGCGCGTGGCTCTGTTACACTGATGGACCGCGAAGACACCGTTTATGCATGGCGCGGCGATCAGTTTGGTGGCGCGGTTAGGGCCGAAACGGTTTCGCCCGCACTGAAAAACGCGGTGGTTGCGACCGAAGATAAACGGTTTTTCCGCCACTTTGGCCTTAGCCCGCGCGGCATCGCATCGGCTGTGCGTATCAACCTGAACGAAGGGCGCGGCCCGTTGTCGGGTCACGGTGGGTCCACCATCACGCAGCAAACGGCCAAGCTGTTGTGTCTGGGTGATGAATATGTGGCATCTGAATGGAAGAACGAAGCCGCATATGTCGCGGATTGCCGCCGCGGCTCTTTGCAACGCAAAGCTAAAGAAGCTGTCTATGCCATGGCGATGGAAGCAAAGTATTCCAAGAACGAAATCCTGTCGATCTATCTGAACCGCGCCTATATGGGCGGCGGGGCATATGGGGCCGAGGCCGCTGCACAACGTTATTTCGGCAAGTCAGCGTCGGCCGTGTCCCCCGCAGAAGGTGCGATGATCGCCGGCCTTTTGACAGCGCCGTCTCGATTGGCCCCAACGTCTGATCTGGAACGGTCGCAATCGCGCGCCGCCACAGTTCTGCGTTTGATGGGCGAACAAGATTACCTGTCGTCGGCCGAAGTTGCGCAATGGCAGCAAAACCCTGCGACCCTTTCGACCGCGGCGCGGCGTAAGGCGGGCGGGTATTTCGCCGATTGGGTGATGTCCACCGGTCCTGAATTCTTTACGCGCAACACCACCGAAGACGTCATTATTCGCACGACGCTGGATCAACGCCTACAACGTGCCGCCGAAGAAGCGCTGGACGAGGTGTTCAAAACCAAAGTGCGCGAAGGATCCAAAGCGCAAGCCGCGATTGTTGTAATGAGCGCGGATGGCGCTGTGCGTGCCATGGTTGGCGGGCGTGAAAGCCGGGTGTCAGGCGTGTTCAACCGCGCGATTCAGGCCGAACGACAGACTGGGTCGGCTTTCAAACCGTTTGTTTACGCTGCTGCATTGGAACTAGGCTATTCACCGCTGGATACAGTTGATGACGCGCCTTTGACGCTTGATATACCCGGTTCCGGCCCATGGTCGCCGCGCAACTATACCAATAATTACAAAGGGCGCGTGACGCTTGTTGAGGCGCTTAAGGATTCCTTAAACATCCCTGCGGTGAAGGTATCCGAAAGTGTCGGCAGGGATTTGGTGCGTCGTGTGGCTACGGATTTCGGCATCGACGGCGATATGGCGGACGGTCCGGCACTGGCGCTTGGTGCGTCTGAAAGCACACTGTTGGATATGACGGGCGCTTATGCAGGCATCCTGAACGGGGGGTCATCTGTGACGCCCTATGGTCTTGTTGATTTGCGTCTGAAGGGTGACCAAGAACCACTTATGGGCACTGGCGGCGGCATCAGGGAGCGGGTGATCAATGACAAAGCGGCGGGTGAGCTGATCTGGATGATGGAAAAGGTCGTTAGTGAGGGTACCGGGGGGCGCGCACAATTTGGCGGACGCGAGATCGCCGGCAAGACGGGCACAACTCAGGCAGCGCGTGATGCTTGGTTTATCGGCTTTACGGCGGATTATGTGGCCGGCGTCTGGATGGGCTATGACGACAACACGCCATTATCTGGGGTTACGGGTGGCGGATTGCCAGCAGAGATTTGGCGCGAGACTATGGTGCGCGTTCACGAAGGTGTGCCTGTTAAACCCCTGCCGATGATTGCACCCATCGTGGTCGCAGCGCCTGAGCCCGCACCAGCGCCCGCGCCGCAACAACAAGCGCCCGCACCGCAACCACAGCCGCAGCAACGCGAAGTGCCGCGGACGACCGAAGGTCTTATTGAGATGTTGGTGCGCGAAGTCTTAGGCGGTGGGCGCGACCGATAAGTTGCGCCCCTATGCCCAAAGGTTGGTTAGATCAACTTAGCTTGCGGTCTTCAGATCTTTGATCATGCCGTCGATGCTGCCGCCATTCCGGTCGATCAACGCGCCAACTTCTGTCCGCTCTGTTAGCAACAGATTGATGCCTTCGATAAACATGTTGAAGAACAGATCGCGGCCGGACCGATCCGACACTTGGAAGGTGACGGTGAATGGCGCTTCGCCGCGCAAAAAGGCTGTGGCTTCGACTTCGTACCAGTTTTTGACCTGTTTGACGCCTTTGACCTCAAGCCGTCCGCCGATGAATTCGCGGAAACGGCTGCCGTATTTGCGGGATACATAGCCTTGAAAGGCGTCCGAGAACGCCCGCTTTTGCGTGGCTGAGGCGCGACGCCCATCCGCGCCCATCGCATAGGCCGCAATATAGGAGGTGTCGCTATACCGCGCAAATATGCGTTCAAAGTCACTGAACATCTGCTTTTCGCTTTTACCAGACGCGATGACTGTATTGATTTGGCCAACCAATTCGTCGATTAGCTTTTTGGCGCTGCCTTGGGTCAATGCAAAAGCAGGCAGTGCGGGCAGCAAAGCTGCCGCACCTGAGAGGGCGATAAAGTTACGTCGTTCCATTTCAGAAACCTTCTGTGTCGAGTTCAAACGGGTCGATTTCGGCGTCGGCGGCTTCGTCGCCTAACGTGAATCGGCGATTTTGCAGATAGATGAGGCGCGCTTGCGCATAGCTGTCGGCACTTTCATACAAGACAGAGTCCACCGTTTCAGAGAACTTCGCCCGCGCGCTGAGGCCTGAGCCAACGGATGCAACTGTGCCGAAATATTCTTCGGGGCTGTCCAAAACGTAGGACAGTGGGTTTGTGAACAAATCAACGATCCGTCCTGTTGTACGGCGCGCTGTGGATGGCCCCAGAACCGGCAATTCATGATACGCGCCTTCGCCCACACCCCAGACGAACAGCGTTTCACCAAAATCGGTGTCATGTTGCACCACTGTCATGTCGGTGGCCGCGTCAAACAAACCCAGTACTCCGACCGTTGAATTCACGGTAAACCGCAGTGCCGATACGCCAACACCTTTCAGGTCGCCTTGCAGGAGGCTATTGACCATCACCGCAGGTTGCCCAAGGTTTGTCGTAAAGTTGCTGACGCTTTCTTCGACGCCATCAGGAACCGCATTCGCATAGTCATGCGCGAGGGGGCGCACCAATTTGCGGTCTAAGTTTTTGTTGAATTCATGAATTTTTCGGTTCTGTGTCTCAAGAGGATCATTGATCCCATCAGGAGAAACTCCAGATCCATTTGTGCCCGCACAGGCCGCAAGAGAAGCAGCCATTAAAAACAGAGATGCAGCACGCTGCAGGCGAGCATAGAGTGACAAAGGAGTTCTCCGGTTGGTAATTGAGTCGTGTATTTAGTGTTTCTGTGCCAAATGCCCAGTGTACATGATATGGAATTGAAGGCCTGTGGCAGTTGCGTGACAGAAGATTTAAACGATAGCTGCGATAAATACATATTACTCTGACGAACAAGCGAAAAGGTGCTTATGCAAAACGACTTGACCAAAATGGGACGCGCCGAATTGCAGGCCACACGTTCCAAAAGCCGGGCTTTGTACTGGACTGTTGGTTTATTCAGCTTGTTCGCCAATATGCTGATGCTCACTGGGCCTATGTACATGTTGCAGGTCTATGACCGTGTGCTTGGTTCCAAAAGCGAAGAGACTCTGATCGCGTTGTCGCTTTTGGTTGTGTTTCTTTATGCAGTGATGGGCATTCTTGATTACACGCGTGGGCGCATAATGGCCCGTGTCGGGGCGCGCTTTCAGGCGGACTTGGACCGCCGCGTGTTTGATGCAGTGGTCCGCAAATCCGCTGTGGCACCGGATGTTCGGACGCAATCGGGGCTCGCAGATCTAGAAGCGATTCAACGGCTGCTGACCTCACCTGTGTTGATGGCGTTTTTTGATCTGCCTTGGACGCCAATTTTTATCGCTGCGATCTTCCTGTTTCATCCCATGCTGGGTTGGTTAGCTGTCGGTGGTGGGGCCGTTTTGATTGTGATCGCGCTGGCCAATCAGTTGTTGTCGCGCAAACCGCAACTGCGTGCCGGACAAGCCGGTCAGGTTGCCGGTGCGATGTCTGATCAACTGCGCATCGAGGCCGAGATGGTGCAAGCCATGGGCATGCGTGGCGCTGCCTTTGATCGCTGGCAACAAGCCCGCGGAAAAGCGCTCGAAGAGCAGATCAAAGCCACTGACGTCGGTGGGGGGTTCACCTCGCTGACCAAAACGCTGCGGTTGTTTTTGCAAAGTGCGATGTTGGGTCTTGGGGCATATCTGGTGCTTCAGGGCAACATGACGCCGGGCGCTATGATTGCGGGGTCGATCCTTTTGGGCCGCGCGCTTGCGCCGATCGAATTGATGTTGACGCAATGGCCCGTCGTGCAGCGCGCGACCAAAGGATGGGACGCGTTGTCGGAACTGTTGGGCACAGTTCCCGCCGAAACTGCCCGAACTACTTTGCCGAAACCCAAAGCGCGTCTTGTTTCTAAGGCGCTAACGGTCGTGGCACCCGGCGAAAAATCGGCGGCCTTAAAAAATCTCAATTTTGAACTGCCGCCCGGGCATGCGATGGGCGTCATTGGGCCGTCGGGCGCTGGTAAGTCGACGCTGGCGCGGTGTCTGACGGGGGTGTGGCGTCCGGCTGGTGGGTCCATCCGATTGGATGCCGCAGCGCTGGATCAATATTCACCGGACGTTTTGGGCCAGCACATTGGCTACCTTCCTCAGCGGGTACAGCTGTTTGACGGTACGATTGCGGAAAATATCGCGCGTTTGTCGTTGCAGCCAGATGACAACAAAGTTGTGGCCGCAGCGCAAAAAGCGGACGCGCATAAGATGATCCTTGAATTGCCCGAAGGTTATGACACGCGCATTCATTCCGGTCAGCAACGGCTTTCTGGTGGCCAAGTCCAACGTATCGGACTGGCGCGCGCGCTTTATGATGATCCGGTAATCTTGGTGCTGGACGAGCCGAATTCAAACCTCGACAATGAGGGCACGCAGGCGCTGAACAACGCGATCCGTGGGGCAAAGGTTGACGGGCGATCTGTCATCATCATGGCGCACCGACCTGCGGCGATTCAAGAATGTGATCTGTTGCTGGTGATTGACGGCGGCGTGCGCACGGCTTTTGGGCCCAAAGAAGAAGTGATGAAATCCATGGTCAAGAACCATCAAGACATCAAACGCGCACCTCAAGGTGCCGGAGGAGTGACATGAGCGACAAACGCTGGTCTGCGAAAGTGCCTGTTTTCATTGGGCTTCTGGGTCTTGTCGGTCTGCTTGGGGGTTTTGCGGCATGGGCCACCATGACCGAAATCGCAGGCGCCATCATCGCGCCGGGTCGTATCGAGGTCGACCAAAACCGCCAGATCGTGCAACACCCCACCGGCGGTGTCGTTTCCAAGATCAACGTCAAAGAAGGTGACAGCGTCCAAGCTGGCGATTTGCTGATCCAATTGGATATCAAACAGCTTGAATCCAGCCTCGCTATTGTCGAAGGGCAACTTTACGAATTTATGGCCCGCCGCGCGCGGCTGACCGCTGAAAGGGATGGTACGGACACGATCGCTTTTGATGCCGAATTGCTTGAGATCGCCAAGGCACGTGCAGAAGTGCACGAGTTGGTCGAAGGACAACGCAACTTGTTCTTTGCTCGCCAGGATTCTGTAGACAGCCAGACGGATCAACTTGGGCAACGCGCAGATCAGACGCGCAACCAGATCGTTGGAATCACGGCTCAGGAAACCTCGCTTGCGCGCCAGCTCGAGCTGATCGAACAAGAACTCACCGCCCAACAAAGCCTGCTTGATCGGGGCCTAACCCAAGCTTCGGGCGTCTTAGCGTTACAACGCCAGTCCGCGTCTTTGGACGGGCAATTGGGCGAACTTGCAGCTTCCAAGGCGCAATCCGAACAGCGCATAACCGAAGTCGAAATGGAAGTGCTGCGTTTGGGATCCACCGCGCGGGAAGATGCGATTACCCAACTGCGCGACCTGCGCACGCGTGAATTGGAATTGATCGAACAGCGTTTTGCCCTGCTGGCTGATATCGAACGCATGGAAATCCGCGCGCCGGTTTCGGGTATCGTTTACAATATGCGTGTGCAAACGATGCGGTCGGTGGTGCGGGGGGCGGACCCTGTGTTGTTCATTATCCCACAGGATCGTCCACTTGTGATTGCGGCGCGCATTGACCCAATTCACATCGACCAAATCATCACGGGCCAAAACGTAAACTTGCGATTTTCGGCATTGGATCAACGCACCACGCCTGAATTGGTGGGCCAAGTCTTGCTGGTTTCTGCCGACGCGTTTGAAGACGAATCTATCGGGGCAAGCTATTACCGCGCCGAAATTGTTCTGAACACAGGGGAAGTGGAAAAGTTGGCCGAAGGTCAGGCGCTGATTCCCGGCATGCCAGTCGAGGCGTTCATTCGGACCGCCGACCGGTCGCCTTTGGCCTATTTGGTCAAGCCAATGGCCGACTATTTCAACCGTGCTTTCCGCGAATCCTAAACTTGGCCCTTTTCCCTGCGCGACGCTCGGTTTAGCGTCGCGTCGAACTTTGTCTTCGAAAGGACACTCTTATGTCGATCGCCGCCCGCCTTGCTGACCTTGGCGTTTCTTTACCTGACGCCCCTGCGCCTGCCGCCAACTATGTGCCTTTTGTGCAAATTGGTGACATCGTCTATATTTCGGGTCAAATCTCGAATGGGCCGGATGGGTTTATCACGGGCAAGTTAGGCGAAAACATGGACGTAGATGCCGGTGCGGCTGCGGCCAAAACATGTGCCATTAGCTTGCTGGCGCAAGTAAAAGCTGCCTGTGGCGGGGACATTGAACGCCTCGTGCGCGTTGTGAAATTGACCGGGTTTGTAAACAGCACCGCAGATTTCACTGACCAACCCAAAGTCATCAACGGTGCGTCTGATTTTCTGGTCGAAGCATTGGGAGACGCAGGCCGCCACAGCCGCTCGGCGGTGTCTGCGGCGTCTCTTCCGCTTGGCGTTGCGGTCGAGATCGAAGGCATCTTTCAAATCAAATGACACCCCGGCTTGATCCTGCCTTTCTGGGCGCGCCTGTGGCGCATCGTGCATTGCATGACGTGGCGGATGGTCGCCCGGAAAACAGCCGCGCTGCGATCCGCGCTGCGATTGCGGCGGGCTATGGTATTGAAATCGATGTGCAGTTGACGGCTGATAACAACGCCGTTGTGTTTCACGACTATGCGCTGGATCGACTGGCCAATGGGGCAGGGCCCGTGCGTAGTGTTTCGGCTGTGGGCCTGTCGCAAATGCCGCTTCTGGGCGGTGACGAAGGCATTCCGGACTTGCCCGAAATTCTGAAACTCGTCGCAGGCCAAGTGCCGCTTTTGATCGAGATCAAAGACCAAGACGGCGCCATGGGCCCCAATATCGGCCCGCTTGAGGCCGCAACGGCCGCTGCACTTGAAGGGTACATCGGGCCTGCTGCCGTCATGTCATTCAATCCAAATGCGATCGCGCGCATGGCGGAACTTTGCCCCGACATCCCCCGTGGGTTGGTGACCAGCTCTTATGACCCGGCTGTGTGGCCTTTGCCGAAGGAAACGTGTGCTCGCCTGCGTGACGTGCCCGACTTTGACAGGGTGGGTGCAAGTTTCATCAGTCACGAGGTTGCTGACTTGGCACGCCCGCGCGTAGCGGCGCTTAAGGCGGCAGGGGCCAATGTTTTGTGCTGGACGGTCAAATCCCCAGAGGCCGAAGTTGTGGCGCGCGGCATTGCCGAAAATGTGACCTTTGAAGGTTATCTCGCAGCGCATCCCGGTTGAAGCCACGGGCACAAGACCCACATTATGGTATGAACCATCAAGGAACGCGACGTGTCCGAGCAAGAGATCGAAATCCGCGTCCTGCCCAGCCTCGATGCCATTGATGCGGCGACGTGGGATGCCTGCGCCTGCCCCGAGGCAGAGGGCGGCGCACGCCCCAATGATCCGTTCACCACACATCGGTTTCTGAAGGCCTTGGAAGACAGCGGTTCGGTTGGGCCGGGCACAGGATGGCAACCACAATATTTGCAAGCCATCATGGCCGGGCAAACCATCGCGGTTGCACCGATGTATGCCAAGGGTCACAGCCAAGGCGAATACATCTTTGATCATAATTGGGCGCATGCCTATGAACGGTCTGGCCAGCGCTATTATCCCAAGCTGCAGATTGCAGTGCCGCACACCCCCGCCACTGGGCGACGCTTTTTGGCGCATCCGGATTTTGTTGAAACGGGCACGTCTGCTTTGCTCCAAGGGGCCGTGCAACTGGCCGCACGTAATGAGTTAAGTTCGCTGCACGTCACTTTCTGCACCGAAGAAGAACGCGACGCCGGGGTGGAATTGGGCCTGATGGGGCGCACGTCGCAACAGTTTCATTGGCTGAACGACAATTATGCAGATTTCGACGGCTTCTTGGCGACGCTCAGCAGCCGCAAACGTAAAAACATCCGCAAAGAACGGGCGCAGGCGCAGAATTTTGATGGGACGATCAACACCTATTCGGGTAACTACCTGCAACCGGAACACTGGGATGCGTTTTGGGAGTTTTATCAGGATACCGGGGCTCGCAAATGGGGCACGCCCTATCTGACGCGGCAATTTTTCACGATAGCCCAAGAGACGCTGCGCGATGACATGGCGCTTGTTTTGGCCGAGCGCGATGGGCGGTACGTTGCCGGCGCGCTGAACTTTATCGGTGCGCAGACTTTGTATGGGCGGTATTGGGGCTGCGTCGAACACCATCCGTTTCTGCATTTTGAGCTGTGCTATTATCAAGCCATCGACATTGCCATCGCCAATGGGTTGGCCCGGGTCGAGGCCGGTGCGCAGGGCGAACACAAGCTGGCGCGTGGATATCTGCCGACGCAGACGCATTCATTGCATTGGGTGGCGGACGAAGGTTTCGCGGATGCGATTGCCAACTATCTTGTCGCTGAACGCGAGGCGATCGAGGAAGAAATTGACATACTGACGGAATATGGGCCGTTCAAACAGGTCAAGATTGAGGAGCAGGAATGAGCGAACGATTGAGCGAAGAGACGCGTGACACTCTGCTGGCACCGCTTTTGAAGAACAGATGGAAGATCACAGACGACAAGGCCGCGATCCACAAAACGTTTGTATTCGCCAACTTTGTCGAGGCGTTTGGCTGGATGACGCGTGTCGCGATCTGGGCTGAAAAATGGGATCATCACCCGGAATGGTCGAATGTATACAAGACTGTAGAGGTGACTTTAACGACCCATGATGTGGGTGGACTAAGCACCTTAGACGCCAAGCTGGCCCGCAAAATGGACAACCTAGCGGGCTAGAGTTTGCAGCGCTTCCACTGACCCAAATGAAAAAGGCCTCCCCGAAGGGAGGCCTTTTGTTACATTCCTTGTCTGGCGCAGTTACATCGCGCTCAGCATGCCTTCGCCCGCGGATACGTCGCAGACGCCCGGGCTTTCATCTTCTTGAAGCAGCGTGATTTTGCCGTCGTCGACCACCATCGCATAGCGTTTGGAACGATCGACCAAACCGGCAGGCGGGGCACTAAATTCGCGGCCCATGGCTTTGGTGAACGCAGCCTCTGGATCGCCAAGCATGGTGATGCCGACGGCTGTTGCGCCCGTTGAATCGCCCCATGCGCCCATCACGAACGGGTCATTGACGGAAAGGCAAATGATTTCATCGACGCCCTTGCCTGTAAATTGATCTTTGGTGCGGATGAAGCTTGGCACATGGGCCGTGGTGCATGTGCCAGTGAACGCGCCAGGCAGGGCAAAAATCACGACTTTGCGTCCCTTTGTCTTTTCGCTGAGCTGGAGCGTTGCGGGGCCTTCGTCGCCCATAAAGGACAGCGTTGCGTCGGGGATTGTGTCGCCTTGGGAAATTGCCATCGGTTAGGCCTTTCTTGGAATTGCTAACATCTTGATGTGCGATATAGGTTGCGGGACGGCAAAGGGCGAGAAAAAAGGTGAACCACATGGACCATGTTATTGTGATCGGGGCCGGGCAGGCGGGGTCGTCTTGCGTTGCCAAACTGCGCAATGGCGGGTTTGAAGGCAAGGTCACCTTGATCGGAGCAGAGACCGCGCCGCCCTATCAGCGCCCGCCATTGTCCAAGGCGTATTTGATGGGTGATATGTCGCTTGAACGTCTCTATTTGCGCCCTGAATCGTTTTACGCCGAGCATGACATTGATTTGCGGCTGGGGGTTGAGGTCAGTGCAATTGATACCGCCGCCCAAACCGTGACGGCCGGTGATGATGTGTTGCGCTATAGCGATTTAGTGCTGGCGACAGGGTCGGTCCCAAACCGCCTGCCTGCGGGCATTGGTGGTGCGCTGGACGGTGTATTTGTGGTGCGAGACCTTGGCGATGTCGACGCGATGTCACCCCGCTTTGTCAAAGGCGCGCGGGTGTTGATTGTCGGTGGCGGTTACATCGGACTTGAGGCCGCAGCGGTCGCTGCAAAGCTGGGCCTTGAGGTCGTGTTGGTCGAGATGGCGGATCGCATTTTGCAACGCGTTGCGGCACCCGAGACCAGCGATTTTTTCCGCGCTTTGCATGGCTCGCATGGTGTCGATATCCGCGAAGGTGTGGGATTGGATCGCCTGACAGGTGAAAGCGCTGTGGACGGCGCGATTTTGTCGGACGGCACGCGGTTGGATGTGGATTTTGTGATCGTTGGCGTGGGTATCGCGCCGGGGTCGGCCTTGGCCGAAGCAGCGGGCGTTGTGCTCGACAATGGGATCGCGACGGATGCGCAGGGGCGCACGTCGGTGCCTAACGTCTGGGCAGCGGGCGATTGCGCGTCCTTTCCGTATCGCGGCGGGCGTATTCGCCTTGAATCAGTACCCAACGCCATTGATCAGGCAGAATGCGTTGCCCAAAATATCATGGGTACCGGGGGCGACTATGTGGCCCGCCCGTGGTTCTGGTCAGATCAGTATGATGTAAAATTGCAGATTGCAGGTCTGAACACGGGCTATGACCGCGTGATCACTCGTGATGGCGGTACGGCCAAGTCGTTTTGGTATTACAAAGGCGATACTCTTTTGGCTGTTGATGCGGCCAACGATCCGCGCGGCTATATGATCGGCAAACGATTGATCGAGGCAGGCAAGACGGCCGATCCAGCATTGGTTGCGGATGCCTCAAGCGACCTTAAGGCGTTGCTCAAGTGAGGATCATCTCGGGACGCTGGCGCGGCACGCCACTGGTATCAGTCGGCAAAGGCGACCCCGGCGCACATCTGCGGCCCACGCCGGACCGTTTGCGCGAGGCGCTGTTTTCAATGCTCACCAGCCGTGGGGTCATTCAAGATGCTCAGGTGCTGGATTTGTTTGCAGGCACGGGCGCGCTGGGTTTTGAGGCGTTGTCGCGCGGTGCGGCGGCGGCTGTGTTCGTCGAAAACGGGCGCGTGGGCCAAAAGCTGATCAACGACAATATCGTCAAACTGGGTGCGCGTGATCAGGCCAAAGTCTTGCGCAGCGATGCAACCAAGCTGGGCGCATGGCCCGGTGCGCCCTTTGATCTGGTGTTCTTGGACCCGCCCTATGGCAAAGGTCTAGGCCAACGCGCGCTAAGCGTCGCGCGCCACTGGATGACACCCGGCGCGCTGGTGGTGTGGGAAGAAGAGGCCGCCATGGACGCGCCAGAAGGGTTTGTGCCCGTTGATCAGCGCAAGTTCGGCACGTCGCACATTACGCTGATCGAGCGCGTTTAGCTGCCCCGGTAGGTCGAATACCCAAACGGCGACAACAAAAGCGGCACGTGGTAGTGTGCCTCTTCGTCGGTGATGCCGAACCGGATCGGGATTTGGTCAAGGAATTTGACGGCGTCGTCGTTCAAGTCATGGGCATCCAAATACGGGCCACAGAAAAAGATCAGCTCGTATTGGCCGGCCTTCATCTTGCCAACGGGCAAGATTGGCGTATCGGTTCGGCCGTCGGCGTTGGTCACCGCTTCGGCGATCTTTTTGTGTGAATTCCCTGACACGCGATAAAGCGCAATGGTGATCCCATCCGCAGGCAGGCCGCGCGCGGTGTCCAGAATGTGGGTCGTAAGATATCCAGCAGCCATTGCATCCCGTTCCATGTTCGCCCAAGTTGTGGCCATTCCACTCTTATTGCAAAGGGAAGTCCATGGGCCAAATGCCCCCTCGCTATCCGCGCGACTTTCATGGCCATGGCGCTGATCGGCCTGACGCGGCGTGGCCCGGCGGTGCACGTATCGCGCTGTCTTTTGTGTTGAATTATGAAGAGGGCGGCGAGAATTGCCTGTTGCACGGCGATGCCGCTTCCGAGGCGTTTTTGTCCGAGATCGTCGGGGTCGCCGCATGGCCGGGGCAACGTCATTGGAACATGGAAAGCATCTATGATTACGGTGCACGTTCCGGGTTCTGGCGGTTGCACCGTCTGTTCACTGAAACAAGCGTACCTGTCACCGTTTACGGCGTGGCAAGCGCCCTTGCGCGCAATCCGGCACAGGTCGAGGCCATGCAAAATGCCGATTGGGAGATCGCGAGTCATGGGCTGAAATGGATCGATTACAAAGATCATGACCCAAAGGACGAGGCAGCGGACATGGACGCCGCGATCAAGCTGCATACTGAAGTCACCGGCGAGCGACCCAAAGGCTGGTACACGGGGCGTTGTTCGGTCAACACAGTTGCCTTGGCCGCGACGCGCGGGTTTGACTGGATCAGCGATACCTATGACGACGATCTGCCCTATTGGGCGCGCATCGAGGGGCGTGATCAGTTGATCATCCCCTATACGCTTGATTGCAACGACATGCGCTTTGCCACGCCGCAGGGGTTCAATTCGGGGGGTCAGTTCTTTGCCTATTTGCGCGACAGTTTTGATGCGCTTTATGCCGAAGGTGTGGCAGGGCGCCCGGCAATGCTTAGCATTGGCTTGCATTGTCGTTTGATCGGGCGCCCGGGTCGGGTGCAGGCGTTGCGCAAGTTCATCGACTATGTGCAGGGTTTCGAAGGGGTCTGGTGCGCGCGTCGGACAGACATTGCAAATCACTGGGCAGCAAATCATCCGCCGCAACCCCGCACCGATTGGCATCTGATGGAGTGCGCCGATTTTGTCACGGCTTTTGGTGGGATTTTTGAACATTCCCCATGGATCGCCGAAGGCGCGCACGCGCTAGAACTTGGGCCCGCCCACGACACACCGCAGGGTTTGCACAATGCACTTTGCCGCGTGTTTCGCGCCGCAAGCGATGATCAACGTCTGGCTGTGCTGCGCGCCCACCCCGACCTTGCAGGCAAGTTGGCGGCGGCCAAGCGCCTCACGGATGAAAGCACTGCCGAACAGGCCAGCGCTGGGTTAGATATGTTGACGGATGACGAACGCGCGCAATTCGATGCCCAAAACACGGCCTATGTGGCCAAGCACGGCTTTCCTTTCATTATCGCGGTTAAGGATCACGACAAGGCGGGTATCCTGCGCGCCTTTGAACGACGCATCGACAACGACAACGCGACCGAATTTGCCGAAGCCTGCAAGCAGGTCGAACGCATTGCGCGCCTAAGGCTGGAGGCCCTATGACCACTTATGCATTCCCCCCCGGCGGCTTGCCGGATCAAAGCGTGTCGCCTGTTGGCACAGCTGTGTTTACCCAAGCCTATGCTGTGATCCCGGCTGATGTGCAGCGCGATATCGTGACGTCGTTCTTGCCTGGATGGGTCGACACGCGTGCTTGGATTTTGGCGCGTCCTTTGTCGGGGTTTGCCGAAACCTTTGCGCAATACGCGATGGAACTGTCGCCAAAGGGGGGCAGCGATGATCCCGAACCCGAAACAGATGCGCAGGCCATCTTGTTTGTCGCACATGGTACGGCGCATTTGACGATTGGGGCAGATGTGCATGTGCTACGCGCGGGCAGCTATGCCTATATCCCGCCGGGTGTACGCTGGACGCTATGGAACCGTGACGACACGCCGTGCGGATTGCATTGGATACGCAAACGTCACGAGCAGGCCGTTGGCGTCGCGCGCCCTGAGGTTTTGATCACCCATGACGCGGATGTTCCGCACACCGCGATGCCGGACACCAACGGTGCGTGGGCCACCCAGCGCTTTGTCGATCCGATGGATTTGCGCCATGATTGCCACGTCAATATCGTAACTTTTCAACCGGGCGGACGCATTCCCTTTGCCGAAACTCATGTGATGGAACACGGGCTTTATGTGCTGCAAGGTACTGCTGAATACCTGCTGAACACCGACTGGGTCACCGTCGGGCCCGGCGATTTCATGTGGCTGCGCGCCTTTTGCCCGCAAGCGTGTATCGCGACCGGGAATGAGCCATTTCGCTATCTTTTGTACAAAGACGTAAACCGACATGTCCCGCTTTGATATCCGCTGCCAACCGCTGACAGCGCAGGCGTTCGCCCCGTTTGGCGATGTGCTGGAATGCGCAGGCGAGCCCGACAAGCTGATCAACGCGGGGCTGTGCGGACGCTTTCATGATCGCGCGCAGATGGATTTTGGCGACGGGCGCGCAGGCATCAGCCTGTTTCAAGCCCAGCCGCGCAGCCTGCCTTACACGCTTGATCTGATGGAACGGCACCCCGACGGCAGTCAGGCGTTCATCCCTATGTCGCAGCATTCGTTTTTGGTTACTGTCGCATTGGACGAAGGCGGCACGCCGGGCACACCGCTGGCCTTTTTGACCGCACCCGGACAGGCGATTAATTTGTACCGCGGCACATGGCATGGGGTGCTGACACCTTTGCATTCGCCCGGATTGTTTGCAGTTGTCGATAGGATTGGCGGCGGCGCCAATCTGGAAGAATTTGTTCTTGCTACACCCTTCATTGTGACCTCATAGTTCCGATTAGCCGCGTAAGACGGCACGGGAATAGGGACAAAACACATGAGTGACACCACACACGGGTTGTATAGCGACCCAAACGACACGCCTCCGATGTCAGAGGCCGTGCCTCTGGGCCTGCAACATGTTCTGGCGATGTTTGCGTCAAACGTGACGCCTTCGATCATTGTGGCCGGGGCTGCGGGCTTGGCATTCGGCGGGGCTGAACAGGTCTATCTAATCCAAATGGCAATGCTGTTTGCAGGCATCGCGACGCTGTTTCAAACAATCGGTTTTGGCCCTGTGGGCGCGCGCCTGCCCATTATGCAAGGCACCAGTTTTGCATTTGTTGGGGTCTTGGCCGGAATTGCTGCGACCCAAGGGCTAAGCGTTGCGCTGACGGCGTGTTTGATCGGCGGGGTGATCCACTTTTTGCTGGGGTCTGTCATTCAACACCTGAGGTTTTTGTTTCCGCCACTGGTTACGGGCCTCGTGATCCTTGCCATCGGTCTTTACCTCATTCCAGTTGCGATCAAGTACGCAGCAGGCGGTGCCGCGCCATTCCAGATGGAGGCCGAGAGCTTTGGCTCGCTTATGCACTGGGCTGTCGCACTTAGCGTTGTGATCGTAGCACTGCTGCTTAAGTTCTTTACCAAAGGGATCATTTCGAATGCTGCCATTCTGATTGGCCTGATTGTTGGGTACATCCTTGCGATCATGTTCGGCATGGTGAACTTTGGTGCCGTCGCGAACGCTGCGTTCTTTGTGACACCGCAACCGCTGCCATATGGGTTTGAATTCAGCCTTGGTGCGGTCATTGCCGTGACATTGGTCAGCATCGTGTCGGCCATCGAAACCGTCGGCGATGCATCTGCCACAACCAAAGCAGGCGCTGGGCGCGAAGCGACAGACAAAGAAATCGCAGGCGCGACCTATGCGGATGGCCTTGGCACTGCCGTGGCTGCTGTGTTTGGCGGGCTGCCCAACACATCGTTCAGCCAAAACGTCGGCATCATCGGCATGACTGGTATCATGTCACGTCACGTTGTGACCATCGGCGCAATCGTTCTGATCATCTGTGGCCTTATCCCCAAAATCGGTGCGGTAATCGCGTCTATGCCGCTGCCCGTTCTTGGCGGTGGTGTGATCGTGATGTTTGGCATGGTGGCGGCAGCCGGTTTGAATGTGCTGTCCGAGGTCAAGATGAACCGCCGCAATATGGTGATCATCGCGGTATCTTTGGCCGCTGGTTTGGGCCTGAACCTTGTGCCAACTGCCGTGCAGTATCTGCCGGGAGTGGTCAAAACGTTGATGACTTCGGCTGTGGCCCCAACGGCTGCGGTTGCCATCATCCTTAATCTGGTTCTGCCACAGGAAGACTAAGGCGGTCATGAAATGACACAGAAAAGCGGGTACGATGTTGCTCGCTTTTCTGACTATAATTTAGGCAATGCAGATTGCGTTTGCCGGGCCCGTCACCTTAATATGGCGCGATACTGACATCGGGAATCTAAGAAATGTATGATCTTGCCGCCTTGGGCGCATGGCTAGAATTTGCGGTGCGCTGGCTCCACGTGATCACGGCGATCGCGTGGATCGGGTCTTCGTTTTACTTTATCGCGCTGGACTTGGGCCTGCACCGTGATCGTGATCTAGAAAGCGGCGCCGATGGCGAGGAATGGCAGGTTCATGGCGGTGGCTTTTACCACATCCAAAAGTATCTTGTTGCGCCTGCGGGCATGCCTGATGGCCTGATCTGGCATAAATGGCAAAGCTATTGGACATGGATCAGCGGTTTTATCCTGCTGGTGTTGGTCTATTATTTGGGGGCCGAATTTTATCTGATCGACCCGAACGTTTTGGACTTGGCAACCTGGCAGGCCATTGCGATTTCGCTTGCCTCACTGGGCTTTGGCTGGCTGGTTTATAACCTGCTGTGCAAGGTCTTTGTCGATGCGGATCAAACCACGCTGATGCTGGCACTGTTTGCTGTGCTGGTGGGTATGGCGTGGTTCTACACCCAAGTCTTCACGGGCCGCGCCGCACTTTTGCATCTTGGTGCTTTCACAGCGACGATTATGTCGGGCAATGTGTTTTTCATCATCATCCCAAACCAGAAAATAGTGGTCGCTGATTTGATGGCAGGGCGCACGCCGGATTCCAAATACGGCAAGATCGCCAAGCAACGTTCGACCCACAACAATTACCTGACCCTGCCCGTTATTTTCCTGATGCTGTCCAATCACTATCCGCTGGCCTTTGCGTCTGAATACAACTGGATCATCGCCAGTCTTGTGTTTCTAATGGGCGTTACGATCCGGCATTGGTTCAACGCGCACCATGCACGCCGTGGAAACCCACATTGGACATGGGCCGCGACGGTTCTGATCTTTATCGCGATTGTCTGGCTGAGTGTTGCGCCTAATCCGACACGCGAGGCCGCCCTAAATACCCGCTTTGCCGAGGCCGAAGGCTTTGCCGAAGTCCACGATATTGTGCTGGGCCGATGCAGCATGTGCCACGCGGCTGAACCGGCTTGGACTGGCCTTTTGTGGGCTCCCAAAGGGGTGCGTCTTGAAACGCAAACAGACCTGACGCGCAATGCGCATGCTGTCTATTTACAGGCAGGATTAAGCCACGCAATGCCGCCTGCAAACCTAAGCTATATGGAAGAAGAAGAACGCGCTGCCATTGTCGCTTGGTACCGCGCAGCGACGGGTGGCTAGACGTAAAAAGTAAGGCGGAGGTGCCCTCCGCCACCGGGTGGTTCCCTTATGGTCGAATCGCGCATGGATATGCTAAGTCTTGTGGCATGAACGATCATACCCCCAACATACGTCCCGTTATTCGGCAACTTGATACTGCTGCGGTAAACCGCATCGCCGCAGGCGAGGTCGTTGAACGCCCCGCCTCAGCCGTCAAAGAACTTGTCGAGAACGCCATTGATGCGGGTGCAAACCGTATCAGTATCGACGTCTCTGGCGGGGGTAAAACGTTGATCCGTGTTACCGATGACGGTTGCGGTATCGCGGCCGATGACCTGCCGCTGGCGCTGTCGCGTCACGCTACGTCCAAGATCGACGGATCGGATTTGCTGAACATCCACACGTTCGGATTTCGGGGCGAAGCATTGCCCAGCCTTGGCGCCGTGGGCCGCCTGACAATCACCAGCCGCGTCCCCGGCGCACCAGCCGCAGAAATCACCGTGGCTGGCGGGGAACATTCTGCCGTGAAACCTGCTGCGCTGAACGCTGGCACGGTCATCGCCTTACGCGATCTGTTTTATGCCACACCTGCGCGCCTAAAATTCTTGCGCACAGACCGCGCTGAATCCCAAGCCATCACCGATGTGATCAAACGCCTTGCCATGGCCGAACCTTTTGTTCGCTTCGAGCTGCGCGATGTCACCAATGATCCGCGCACCGTCTTCAAAGTCGAGGCACAGACGGGTGATCCAATGACTGCCCTGCGCGCCCGCCTGTCGGATGTGTTGGGGCAGGAATTTGCCGAAAACTCTATCGCCATCGACACCATCCGCGAGGGGTTGCACCTGACGGGCTATGCCGCCTTGCCCACCTATTCACGCGGGGCGGCGGTGGCGCAGTTCCTGTTCGTCAATGGGCGTCCGGTTAAGGATAAGTTGCTCACAGGTGCCTTGCGCGGGGCGTATTTCGACTTTCTCAGCCGTGATCGCCACCCGGCGGCTGCGTTGTTTATCGATTGCGATCCGCAATTGGTTGATGTGAACGTGCACCCTGCCAAATCCGAGGTGCGCTTTCGAGATCCCGGCCTTGCGCGCGGGCTGATTGTGTCGGGGTTGCGCCATGCTTTGGCCGATGCGGGCCACCGTGCGTCCTCGACTGTTGCGGATGCAACACTGGGTGCGATGCGGCCTGAACCGATGGAACCGCGCGTTTATCAAATGGACCGCCCCAGCCTTGGGCCACGCGGCTCGACTGGCTTTGCAGAGATGGGGCAGGATTTCAGCGCGCAGGTGGTTGAAACACCGCCACAGGCCGATCCCGTCGATCTGCCTTTGGGTGTGGCGCGCGGCCAAGTGCATGAAAATTACATCGTTGCTCAGACCGTCACAGGCATGGTGATCGTCGATCAACACGCGGCCCACGAACGGCTTGTCTATGAAAAACTCAAGAACCAGATGGCAGAAAATGGCGTCGCGGCCCAAGCCTTGCTGATCCCCGAGATCGTCACGCTTTCCCCCGGTGATCGTGCGCGCCTGTTGGAAATCGCCGATGACCTGTTGCGTCTTGGCCTAGGTATCGAGGCCTTTGGCGGCGATGCCATTGCTGTGCGCGAAACCCCGGCCATTCTTGGCGAGGTCAACGCCACGGCTATGATCAACGACATTCTTGATGAGCTTGCCGATCTTGGCACAACCCAATCAGTGCAAGCCAAGATCGAAGCGATCCTGAGCCGTGTCGCTTGCCATGGGTCGATCCGTTCGGGTCGTTGGATGCGGGGTGAGGAAATGAACGCCCTGCTGCGCGAGATGGAGGCAACGCCACATTCCGGCCAATGCAATCACGGGCGACCCACCTATGTCGAACTCAAACTGGCCGATATCGAACGGCTGTTCGGACGCACATGATCCAGATTGGTGACCTGACGCTCGACCTGAACGACCCTGTTGTTCTGGTCGCTTTGATCGGCGGCGCTGTGGCGTTGCTGATTGTGATCCTGCTGATCGCGGCCCTGCGCGCGGCAGGTCGTTCGGCCAAAGCGGTGGCGCCTTTGGGCCAACAACTCGGTTATCTTGGCCAACATGTCCAAGGGTTGGCACAGGGGCAGGAAGGGTTGCGGGCCTCGTTGCAAATGGTCTCTGACACTTCGACCAACGGACAGGCGCAGTTGGCGCAAACCGTTGAACAGCGTCTGGCGGCAGTGCAGCAACAGATGCAGGATCGACTGGCTGACAATGCTATGCGCGCGCAACGCGGCATGACTGAAATGCAAGAACGGATGAAAGAAACCCTGCACGGGTCCAGCAAACAGACCACCACCAGTCTGACGCAATTGCAAGAACGACTGGCGGCGATCGACAAGGCGCAGGATAATATCACCAAGCTGTCGGGCGACGTGCTGGGCCTTCAGGATATTCTATCGAACAAACAAACGCGCGGTGCATTTGGTGAAATTCAACTGCGCGATATCGTGTCCAAAGCGTTGCCCAGCGACAGTTACGCGCTGCAACACACGCTATCCAACGGCAAACGGGCGGACTGCCTGATCCATCTGCCCAACCCACCCGGACCCATCGTGATCGACAGCAAATTCCCGCTTGAGGCTTACGAAGCATTACGCGCTGCCAAAGATGACCATGCGGTGAAACAAGCTGTGGCTCAGATGAAAGTTGCGGTGAAAAAGCACATCAACGACATCTCTGACAAATATATCATCGATGGGGAAACCGCCGATGGCGCGTTGATGTTCCTACCGTCCGAAGCGGTCTATGCCGAGTTGCACGCGAACTTTCCTGAATTGGTGCGCGCAGGTTTTGACGCGCGGGTTTGGATTGTGTCGCCGACCACCTGCATGGCGACACTGAACACCATGCGTGCGATCCTCAAAGATGCGCGGATGCGTGAGCAGGCGGGTGAAATCCGCAAAATGCTGCGCAATCTGCACCGCGATGTAGAACTGGTTGTCGAACGTGCAGGCAAGCTGGAAACGCATTTCGATCAGGCGCGCCGAGACGTCGAAGGGATTTCCACCGCCGCAGAACGCGCAGGAAAGCGCGCGGCGCGTTTGGATAATTTCGACTTCGAAGAGGTCGAAGCCCCAGCACCGAACGTGGTCCCGATCCAAGCGCCTGAAGCTTAGCGTCGCGTCGCAGCCAGCGCCTTTTCAACCAAAGGCACGCGCAGACCGGGTTGTATCACAGCAGGATCGTAAGGTTCGCGGGCAAAGATCTCGCGCACCAGTGGGCGGAAATGATCGATGCCAAGCGTGTCATAACCGGGGTCAAAACTGGCCTGATCCCAGCGTTCGCAAAACATTGCACAATCGTCGAAATAGGGATGCCCAGCGTAGGCATCGCGCTTGTGCGGGTTCGCCCCGACATGTTCGCCGTAATAGATCATTTGGAAGTCGCCGTGTTTTTCCACCACCCACGTGCACTGTTCGCGAACAAAGGGTTTAAGGATGCTCGCTGCGTATTCGTCGTGATTATAGGGCGCAAAGATATCGCCAATGTCGTGCAACAGCGCGGAGACAAGCCAATCCGTGTCCGCCCCATCGCGCCATGCCCGTGTTGCTGATTGCAGAGAATGGCCAAGCCGGGTGATCTGATAGCCAGACAACCCTTCATCCAGCGTTTCCAATGCGCCCAGCAAACGATCTGCCGTGCCTTTGGTGAATTCCACCTCGTGCTCTGTCAGAAAAGCGTAATCTTCGCGGTCGCCATCTTTCATGGCGGTGAACTTGACCTGATCCATCCTGCAACCTTAGGCAAAAAGGCGATAATAAAGCCAATCCGGCAGAAATTGCGCCCCACGGAACAGCAGCGAATACAGCGTTGGAAAGCTCTTTTTGAAGCTGTCGGTCAGCATCAGTTCGAACACTTCGCGCGCAGCGGTGTCGGGTTCCATGATGAACGGCATCTTAAAGTCGTTCTTGTCGGTCAGTTGCGTCTTGATAAAGCCGGGGTTGGCAACCTGCACGCGTACGCCTGTCTTGCGCAGATCGGCATGCATGGATTCCGCCAGCGACATCGTCGCGGCTTTGGAAGCGGTGTAGCCAATAGATCCGGGCAGTCCCCGGAACGCAGCTAAAGACGAGGTAATGACAACGTGCCCCGAATCTTTTGCAACAAATTGCGGCATGACCTGCCCGAGCACACGCATGAAGCCGGTAAAGTTGACGTCTGCCATCGCGATACCTTGTTCGGCATTCCATTCCCGCGCTGAAAATGGCGTATAGGTCCCGGCAAGCAAGATCAGACCGTCAATATCGCCCACGGCTTCGACGGCGGTTTTGACGCTGACGTCATCCGTAACGTCGATGGTTTGATAAGACGCCTTGCCAGGCAGTTCGTCGACCAACGCGGCCAGTTTGTCCTGACTGCGTGCGGAAACGACGACTTCGATGCCTGCGCGGCTTAGGACTTGTGCCAGCGCTTTGCCCAAGCCATCGCTCGCGCCGACTAGCCAGTACCGTTTACCACTTAACTTAATATCACTCATGCTGATTTTGCCAATTCCTGTTGGTGTGCTGGTCGCATTGTCGCCACCAGTTCGGCGACCTTCAAGCCATATTTGCGAAATTGTGAGCGATTAATGATGGTGCCATTGGGCGCAAGGTACATCCAGTCCACAGTATTCAGCACATGGCCGCCAGATTTCGCGGGCAGGCGAAAACGATAGTTCAATTTGACCGCATTGCCCATCTGCTGGCCAGTGCCTTCGCCCTCGACATCGTCTGCCAATGCGCGGATGCGTCCATTATTGCCAAGCGTCAGGTTCCATGCGCGGGTCTGCTGTGACCCATCGTCGTAGTGGAATACTTCGTTCATCGTGCCTTGATTGCCTTCCCATGTGCAGTTAAAATGCCCAACAAAGCGGGATGCAACGCGCCCTGTGGGGCCATAGATGACGCCTTCGCAAACGAGATGCCCATTGAGATGTGTGCGAATGTTAAACGGGGTACCCGCACCTGCGTAATCATCGGGCGTCTGTGCCAAAAAACCTGCATATCGCGACCATGCCCAGTTCATTGCGATCACAATCAACGCACCCAGCAGTACATAGGTTAATCCGTCCATTGTTATGTCTCCCTTAAATCGGTCATGGCCAGCAACGTGATGGCAATAAGTTTCAGGCCGCATGGCACGGCCGCGTAAAGCAGTGTCAGCAGCAAAAGCGCTTTGGGTGGGTTGTCGGCAGATGCGCTGTCAAACCCGGCATTTTGTAAAAGGGGAAGCAGACTGACCGCCGCAAAGGCCAGTGTGAACTTGGAAACAAATGCCCAAAGTCCAAACCCTTCGGCCGCCGAGGGAGCGATCCGTTCCATCCGTTTGGCAAACATGGCAGGCAGCAGCGTGAGGTCGGCGCCAAGCGTCGCGCCCGACAAAATGCATATCACGGCAAAGGCGGCCCAATCGCCGGGGCCAAGCAACAAAGCGCCACCAAAAGCCGTAATTGCAAGGCCCATGGCCGACAAAAGTACAGGCTTTGTCCCGTAACGTTCCGCCAAATTGCCCCAAAAGGGTGTGGCAATGGCGGCGCTTAGGAAGAACAGTAAAAGCAACGGTCCTTCTAGGCCCGGCGACTGCAAACGGCTTTCGACGAAGAACAGGAACAATGTTGAACTGACGGCCACTGGTGCTGCATTGACGAGCGCGATCAACAAAAGGCGTCGCGTGATAGCATCTTGCAAGATGGCACGAAATCCAACTGAATTTGGTAGGCCATCGCTGGCCCATTCGCCGCGCATCATCGCGACGGCGGCAAACGCAAGAATACAAAATCCTACGGCGAACCCCTCAAATGGCGCGTTCAAAATGTTCCCCAAAACCACGGGTGTGATTGCCGCCACACAGACGCCAAGCAGCGCACCGGTTTCACGCCAACGGGCCAACAACAGGTGGCCTTGGCCGGGCAAATGACCCGCTTTGGTCACGCCTTGGGCATAGAAGTTAATGGTAAGAAAGCTGAATGCGGAAAACACGCCCGTCAATGTTAATCCAAACCAGATGAGCGGTGGTAACAACGGGGTCATGGCAAACAGGCCCAGCATTGACAGGGCCATCACGATGCACCCGATCAACACGCCAAGGCCACGGTGGTTGCGCAGTGCTTCGCTCACGCGGCCCAAAAGCGGGTCTTGGATCACATCCAACAGGCGCAACCCTAATAAGACCACACCAAGAGCGGCCAATGACACGCCGTATTCGTCCACATAAAATTTAGGTGCGTGGATATATATCGGCAATCCTGCCGAGGCGAGCAGAGCCGCGAAAACGGCATAGGCCGACAATCGATGGGGCTTTGATTGGTTCACCGAGACACCTCGTCGGGCGGTGGCGCGGGTCGGGGCCGGTAAACGGCGCGTTTGGCCCATAGTTTGAATGCTTGCCAATGGATCAGCGTCAATACGCGGCGTGCGCCGAATGGACGGCGCAGCATGGATGTAAGGATGGCACGGTTGGTCAAAGGCGTACGTTTACCCGTTAAGGTTGCAATCAACCCGCCTTGTCCGCGCGAATAGTCGATCCATATGCCGATGCGGTCATCTTGGATATTAAAGCGAAACTCGTAACCACCCTCGACTGGTTGAAAAGGCGAGACGTGCAAGATCTTGGTCGCTTGCAAGCGATCATTGGGTGCGATTTCGCGTAAGTCGGGGTGGTGAACCAAATAGCTGTGGCGATCGCCGAACGTGTTGGTGACTTCGGCGATCACGGCGATAAGGGTGGCATCGTTTCGGCGACACAGCCAAAAGCTGACCGGGTTGAACACGTGCCCCAGCACTTTGGGTTGCGCCAGTAATTCGATCTTTGTGACGCCAGTCACCTGATGGGCTTGCAACACGTCGCGTACCCAAGGCGCGCCACGCCCGGTTTTTGGCGGGCCTCCGTGATCTGCGTCATCCAGTGCCATCCACCCGCGTCCATTGCGGGTGAACAACGATGGGCCGCGCACGTCGACCTCTGCGTCCAGCAGAATGTAATCCACGGAATAGCGAAAGGCGTTTTCTATATCCCCCTTGCGCCCATGAAACGTCGTGCCCGCGATATGATCGACGTCACCGGTCACTCGGCGGCCACTGGCAAAGCAGAACGGCGGTTCAAGGCGCGGGCGACCTCAAGCGCGCTCGACAACCCGTCTTCGTGAAAGCCGTGGCGCATCCAAGCGCCGCAGAACCACGTGTTCTGCGCCCCGTTCATTGCGCGTACCTTTTCTTGGGCAGCCAATGCCTCCAAATCATAGACAGGATGGCGCAGGGTTGTTTGATCGTAAATCAATTCATCCGGGATCGCGCGTTTTGTATTTAGGGTCACGAAATGCGGGTCGTCCATGGGCACAGGTTGCAGCGAATTGATCCAATAGGTCAGGTCGATGCGATCGCTTTTTGCATCTTTGTCTTCGGTATAGACCCAGCTTGACCATGTTTGGCGAAGCTTGGGCATGATGCGTTCATCGCGGTGCAGGATGATGTCGTTTGGCTGGTATTTAATGGCGTCAAGCGCTGCTCGTTCTTGCAAAGAAGGATCGGCCAGCAGCGATAGACTGTCATCGGAGTGGGTGGCGAAAATGACGTCGTCGAATTGTTCCCAGTCCCCACCCCACGCTTTGATTTGCGCGCCCATGTCGTTGCGGCGCACAGATTGGGCGAGCGCGCCTAGGCGAATGTCGACACGCATGGCGCGCATTGCAGCTTGCAAACGACGTACATACTCAACCGAGCCGCCGTTGACAGTATACCACTGGTGTTGGCCCGTGGTGCTTAGCAAAGCGTGGTTATCAAAGAACTGGATCAGGGCGTGGGCGGGAAAATCCATGATCTTGTCTGTCGGTGTCGACCAAATCGCGCCGCTCAGCGGCAGAAGGTAATAGTCGCGAAACCATGCCCCTGTCCCAAGCGCGTCTAGGAATTGTGCAACGGTGCGCGTCCGGTCGTTGTTTGCGATCCGCACTGCATTTTTGTTAAAGCGCAGGATGTCGCGCACCATACCAAGGAACTGCGGATTAAGCGCGTTCTTGCGCTGGGCAAACAGGGCATTGAGTGAAGCAAGCCCATATTCCAAGCGCCCGCCATCAATTGATGCACCAAAGCTCATGTTGGATTTCACCACGGGCACATCTAGTTCGGCAAACAGGTCAGCCATGTTGGGGTAGTTCGCGTAGTTGAACACCAAAAACCCCGTATCTACCGGTTGATCACCGCGCCGACCCGCCATGACCGTGCGGGCATGGCCGCCAAGTCGGGGTTCAGCTTCGAACAAGGTGACATGATGATCCCGACCCAGCGCATGCGCGGCACCCATCCCAGAAATACCCCCTCCGATGACGGCGACGCGTTTACGGGTGGCAGTTGTTGGCTCAAACGGCATAAAAGCAAGAAGTCCTGTCGGTTCGGGGTATTGCAATGTGTACGCAGCACATTCCCAATTGGATGCACATCGGTACAATATTTAATTATTGATCCAAATCGAATTGGGCTGCGTACCTCAACTATGTATGCAGCTCTTGAAACGTCACAAGAACCATTTCAACCTCCCACGGGTGTCATAGCCGGGGCGGCAACAAGGTCTGCTGTAATGAAAGACAATGACGGAAAGCGGATGTTGTGGGTCGATCACATGGCCCGCATCCGTGATCTTCAAGATCAAGCGGCGTTTGCCGAATTGTTCGACCATTTTGCCCCGCGGGTGAAAGGGTTTTTGATCAAGTCTGGCGCGGACGCGTCCCTCGCCGAAGAATGCACGCAAGAGGTTCTGGCCACCTGTTGGCACAAGGCGCACATGTTTGATCCTACGCGGGCATCTGTGGCGACTTGGGTTTTTACAATTGCCCGAAACCGCAAGATTGATGTGCTGCGTAAACAGCGTCGCCCCGAACCCGAAGACTTGGCATGGGGGCCACAAGAAGAACCTGATCAGGTTGATGTTTTGGCGTTGCAACAAGAAAGCGAACAGTTGGGCCGCGCCATTTCTGAATTGCCCGAAGCCCAGCGTGAATTGATACAAAAGGCGTATTTTGGGGATTTGTCCCAAAGTGAAATCGCCGCTCATACCGGTCTGCCGCTTGGCACGATCAAAAGCAGAATACGCCTGGCGCTCGATCGCTTGCGCCGCGAAATGAAGTGATGATGACGATGGAACAGACTATCAAACACCACCTGACGGATGACATTCTTATGGGCTATGCGGCGGGCAATCTGCCCGAAGCGTTCAACCTGATGGTGGCCACCCATTTGTCGCTTTGTGATGCGTGCCGCGCACAGGCCGAAAGTTATGATGCGCTTGGCGGCGCGCTGTTTTCGCAATCAGACCTTGAAAATGTGGCGCTGACGCCGGGCAGCTTTGCAGCGACGATGGCGATGATTGCAGATGGGCCGGCAGAGCTCCCTCCGACTCGTCGTGCGGCGGGTTCTATCTTTCCAAGCCCGCTACAGGACTATGTCGGCGGTGATCTGGACTGCGTTAAATGGCGCAGTATTGGCATGGGCGTGAAACAGGCGATCCTGCCGACCACGCGGGATGCCTCTGCCCGTTTACTGTTCATTCCGGCGGGTGCGGCCATGCCGGATCACGGGCATAACGGGACCGAAATGACCTTGGTCTTGCAGGGCGCGTTTCAGGATGAAGATGAATATTTCGCCCGCGGTGATGTGGAAACAGCCGACAGTGATCTACACCACACGCCTGTCGCGGACATTCATGCGGATTGCATTTGTCTGGCCGTCACCGACGCGCCTTTGCAGTTTGAGGGGCTGATTCACAAGATCGCGCAACGCTTCGCGCGCATTTGATCTGAACGAACGGGTATCAGCAGTAAGGCGGGGATGTTCCCCGCCCTTTTTTGCGCCTTACGCGATCGCTTGTTCAAAGGTCGCTTTGGCCCTTGCCCACACGCCGTCACCAAGGTTGGGAAGGGCAAGCAGGCTTGGCAAAAGCTGTTCGGCATAATCTTCTGATGACTCGCGCGGCAGCATGGATGGTAGGTTGTCGATTGCAGTCACATCCAAGACGGGCGCGCCGTGCACACGCAATGCAGGGGCGTCCCATGTTGTCGTCTGGTCATACACCTTGATCGGAGAAAAGTCGCTGTCGGGGTCGCAGGCGATATCCCCAATCACACTCAGGCGGCGCGGGTCGTGTGGCGCAGATGCAGGCACAAAAACCGGGGTGCCGGGGCGCGCAAGGATGCAGTTGAAAAAGATGTCATGCGTCAGGACTTCTGGAAAAGGACCGCCATGTGCCGTCTCGTTCATATCCCAACGCGTTGTGGGAACGTCCATTGCAGTGCATAGATCCGCAGCCCCCGTGCCAACCCGGCCCAAAGCGCCAATGATCAACGCAGTTGGGCGGTGGGGTCCGTTTACGGCAAGGGCCGCCTGCAACTCGGCCCGAAGGTCGCTTGCCGCGGGATAGGGCGCGATAGGCCCTGCGATCTGCCCTTGTTGTTGCGCGATCCAACATTTTAGAGCGACCGCTGCTCCGGCGTAACCGGCCCAGTATCCAAAGGCTGCGACCCGGCGATTGTCCGCGTCTACCAAATACTCCAAATCAAACAGCGTGCCGTTGCCCTGCGTAAAGCGTGCCAGCAGGCGTTGCCCCGCGGGTTGACCTTTGAAGGCATGACCAAACATGATGTGGCGGTGGGGCAGGGGTGTGCCGTCTTCGGGCAGTTCTTTGAGGCCAAAAACGATCGCGTCCCTTGGCGCATCAGGCCACGAGTTCTGAGGCGCGATGTCGGCCCCGACGGCGGCATACCCATCGGTGGGAATGCAACGTGTCGGGCTGTCTTCGACAGTGACTTTGATACCAGCCGCGATCAGCTCCGCCGCGCCTTGGGGCGTCAGACCAACGCGGGTTTCATTGTCGCGCTGTTCTGCGCGCACCCAAAGATGGGTCACAGCATACCTGTGTCGCGCATCTTTTTGACACTGGGCCGGTCTTCCATAGCGGCCATAAAGGCGCGGATTTTGGGAAAAGGTTCCAGATCCACGCCATCGCCGGGCAACCAAGAACACAGCATAAACAGGTAAGGGTCTGCGACGCAGGCTGTGTCCCCAAGGATATAAGTGCCGCGCAGGCATTCTGTTTCGACGTATTCTGCGCTGACTGTCATGGTGGCAGGAACCTTGGCTGTCATGTCTGCGTGGCTTTCGGCTTTGTCTGCCCAACGGTGGCCACGTGCCTTATGTCCGTGATTTACGTGCATGGTGGAGGCGAGATAGAACATCACGCCGCGCACGTGTGCGGCCTCCATTGCGTCCGTGGGCATAAGGCCGGGTGTTTGTGCCGCGATATATTCAAGGATCGCACCAGTTTCGGTTAGGATGTGATCCCCTATGATCAATGCAGGCACGCGGCCTTTGGGGTTGATCGCGGCATAAGCCGGGGATTTCTGTTCATCGGACGCGAAATCGACCTTTTGCGTTTCAAAAGCCATGCCTGCTTCGTTCAGAGCGATGGCGCTTGCGATGGCGACGGAACCGGGAAAGTAATAAAGCTTCATTGGGGACCTCAAACGTGGGTTTGTGCGTGGTGGCGATCGGGCATTTCCAAGTGGGGAACGGTGTTAAACGACACGGGTGACCATGTGCCGCCGATGGGGCGAAAGTGATGCATGGACGTGTTCATGATCGCCAATGCAACATTGGCCATTGCCTTGATGCTAAGGTCAAGGTGCTGCCGCATCACCATCGATATTAAACCACCTGATGTGACGACCAGTGCAGGATCATTGCCTGCGCCGATGTCTGTTATCACCGAATGCACCCTGTCTTCGAAACTGGCAAAACTTTCAGGCGCGCCTTTTAAGATATCATCCTTCCATGCCGAAAAGACACGTGGCAGGTGTTGGATGAATTCTTCCTGCTCGGTCGGCATTGGCACACCGTGTTCGTCGCGCAGGGCTGCGGCGAGGGTGAAATATTCCAATTCGTTTAGGCGCGCGTCTTCGATTGCGGTTAGGCCTGTGTCCATGCCGATGGCCGTTTCGCGGTGCCGTCGCAAGGTGCCGGTGTAAAGCCGGGCATGGCGTTGGTGCGTGGCGCGCATATGATCGCCCAACCACGATGCCTGTTGATGCCCGAGGGGGCTGAGCCGGTCATAGCTTGCCTCGTCCGTGGCTTCTGAATTGGCCTGACCGTGGCGGATAAGAGTGATGTGGGACATGCGCACCTTTGGCTGCTGTTTGGTCTGTTCTATTGCAGGGCAGTGTCCGTGGGAAGCGTTGGAGCCTCCGGCGGGAATATTTATCCGAACAATGAAGCAGAGCGTCGTTCATAGGAAACGTGCGCGCCGCGAAAATGGGATGTGGTGTCGGGATTGAGGGTCCTGCGTGTGGATTTGTCGGGTTACAGTACCCTTGATTGCAAAAAGGTGTGTGCGATGACGGACAAGGTGACATTCACGCTGGACGGTGCCGAGGTTGAAGCCGAAGCAGGTATGACCATTTGGGAAGTGGCCAATGGTCGTGGTTTGGTGATCCCGCATCTGTGCCACAAACCGGCGCCCGGTTATCGCCCCGACGGCAACTGTCGTGCTTGCATGGTTGAGATCGAGGGCGAGCGTGTTTTGGCGGCGTCCTGTATTCGCGAACCTAGCGAGGGCATGGTTGTCACCACCAATTCCGCGCGGGCTGAAACTGCGCGCAAGATGGTGGTCGAGATGTTGATGACCGATCAGCCTGAGCGCGATGTATCGCATGACAAGTCCGCCCATCTTTGGGACATGGCCGAAGCCAATGGCGTCTCGGAAAGCCGCTTTCCCAAGCTGGAAGAGGGGCGCATTCCGTTGCTGGATGACAGCCATGTGGCGATGTCGGTGAACCTTGATGCCTGTATTTCCTGTGGTCTGTGTGTGCGTGCGTGTCGCGAAGTGCAGGTCAATGACGTGATCGGTATGTCCGGGCGTGGGCATGACGCGTACCCGACTTTCGACTTGGCTGACCCGATGGGTGATAGCACGTGTGTGGCGTGCGGCGAATGTGTGCAGGCCTGTCCGACGGGGGCGTTGATGCCTTCGACTGTGGTGGATGACGCGCAGGTTGGCGACAGTGCAGACTTCGATAGAGAGGTTGAGAGCATTTGCCCGTTCTGCGGTGTGGGTTGTCAGATTTCGCTGAAGGTCAAAGACAACAAAGTCAAATACGTTGAGGGCATTAACGGCCCCGCAAACGAGGGGCGTCTGTGCGTCAAAGGCCGCTTTGGTTTTGACTATATCCATCATGATCACCGCCTGACCAAGCCGCTGATCCGCCGCGATGATGCGCCTGCCAAAGGCTTGAACGTTGATCCCGGAAATTGGGGTTCTGTGTTCCGCGAGGCGACGTGGGACGAGGCGCTGGATTTTGCCGCAGGTGGCCTAAAGGGTCGTGGACGTGAGGTCGCTGGCTTTGGGTCGGCCAAGTGCACCAACGAGGAAGCGTATCTGTTCCAAAAGATGATCCGCCAAGGATTTGGCCACAACAACGTCGATCACTGTACGCGCCTGTGCCATGCCAGTTCGGTGGCCGCTTTGATCGAAAATGTCGGATCAGGCGCGGTGACGGCGACGTTTAACGAGATTGAGAATGCGGACGTCGCGATTGTCATCGGTTGTAACCCGATTGAAAACCACCCTGTCGCGGCCACTTATTTCAAGCAGTTCACCAAACGCGGCGGCAAGCTGATCGTGATGGATCCACGGGGCCAAGCGTTGAAACGTTTTTCCAGCCATATGCTGCAATTCCGCCCCGGTGCAGACGTGTCCATGCTGAACGCAATCATGCATGTGATCGTCGAAGAAGGTCTGTTTGATCAGCAGTACATCGATGCCTACACCGAAAACTGGGAAGCGGAAAAAGAACACCTAAAGGAGTTCGCGCCCGAAAAGATGGCTGAGATATGTGGGGTTGAGGCTGAGGTATTGCGCGATGTGGCGCGGACCTTTGCGGGTGCTAAATCGGCGATGATTTTCTGGGGGATGGGCGTCAGCCAGCACATTCATGGAACGGACAATTCGCGGTGCCTGATTTCACTGGCCTTGATGACAGGACAAGTGGGTCGGCCCGGTGCAGGTCTGCATCCGTTGCGTGGGCAGAACAACGTGCAAGGCGCGTCCGATGCGGGCCTCGTGCCGATGTTCTTGCCGGACTATCAGACGGTCACGGATGACGGTGTGCGCAATGCGTTTACAGATGTTTGGCAGTCGGGGGATTTCTCGAACGAGAAAGGCCTGACCGTGACCGAGATCATGGACGAGGTTCATGCTGGTTCGATCAAGGCGATGTATGTTCTGGGCGAAAACCCGGCGATGTCGGACCCGGATGTAGAACATGCACGTGCAGCACTGGCTAAGCTGGATCATCTGGTCGTGCAGGATATTTTCATCACTGAAACGGCGAATTATGCCGATGTGATCCTGCCAGCATCAGCCTTTGCTGAAAAGTCGGGCACCGTGACCAACACAAACCGTCAGGTGCAGATGGGCCGCCCCGCGTTGCCGCCCCCGGGGGAAGCCAAGCAAGATTGGTGGATTGAGGTAGAGCTGGCCAAGCGGCTGGGTCTTGGTTGGACCTATGAAGGGCCTGCTGATGTGTTCGCGGAAATGAAACTGAACATGAAGTCGCTGGACAACATCACTTGGGATCGGTTGGAGGTGCAGAATGCCGTGACCTATCCGTCTTTGTCGCCCGAAGACCCGGGCCAAGCGATCGTATTTGGCGACGGTTTCCCGCGCCCTGAAGGACGGGCAAGGTTCACGCCTGCGTCTGTGATCGCACCGGATGATGTGCCTGATGCTGAATATCCGATGATTTTAACAACGGGTCGGCAGCTAGAGCACTGGCACACCGGATCAATGACGCGCCGTTCTACTGTTTTGGATGCCGTCGAACCCGAAGCGAACTGTTCGCTGCACCCATCGACGTTGCGCAAGCTGGGAGTGCCTGCGGGTGGGACTGTTCGATTGACGACCAAACGTGGTTCGATTGAAATCATGGCCCGCGAAGATCGTGCGGTCGCGCCGGATATGGTGTTCTTGCCCTTTGCCTTTGTCGAGGCAGCGGCGAACATCCTCACCAATCCGGCGATTGATCCCTATGGGAAAATCCCCGAATTCAAGTTTTCGGCTGTGAAGGTCGAAGCGGCCGCCGGAGCAGTGGCCGCAGAATAGACCACGATGCTTTTGGCTAAGCCGCCACCTTTGCTTGGGTTATGTACAAAGAACACCGGTTTCGACGAGTTCGAAACCGGTGATTTCAAACTCATACATATCTGATCTGTCTGGCTTTTCAGCGCGCGCAATCAGTTTACCATCATCGCTTTGATATACGGCGTGTGCTGTGTGCAATGCGCGGTAGCAGTGCGTTCCGTCTGGATAGTAATACTTGATCATTTGGTTTCCTTTTTTGTCTTTTATAGGTTGGGTTACTGACGAAAAATGACAACAGAGGCTTTTCATTCCATATGATGAAGGTTCCTGCTTTTACTTCCATCGTATGTTGAGAGGCCCTTATGATCGATCCCAACCGATTTCTGTCTGATTTGCATAAACTTCGCAGTTTTGGTGCAAGCGGTGTTGGCAAAGGCGTTGTGCGCCCTGCTTATTCTGAACCGGATTTGGCTGCGCGGGATTGGTTGGCATCACAGATGGCCGAAGCTGGCTTGACCCCGCGCTGGGACGCAATGGGTAATCTGTTTGGGTTGGCAAAGGGGCCGTCTTTGTTGCTGGGGTCGCATTCGGACAGTCAGCCGACAGGTGGCTGGTTAGACGGGGCATTGGGTGTTGTCGCTGCTTTGGAGGTTGCACGCGCAGCCCGCGAAAGCGGTGGACCCGCGATTTCAGTTGTGTCGTTTCAGGACGAAGAGGGGCGGTTTGGCGTGACCACAGGGTCTGCGGTTTGGTCGGGTGGTGTATCATTGATGGATACCGATCAGTTGCGCGACCATGATGGCGTGTCTTTGGCAGAGGCGCGCTCCTTGCTGGGGGATCGTGTGGGCGCACCTGTGGATGCGGCGCAGTTCACTGGTTTTATCGAGCTGCACATCGAACAAGGACCGACGTTAGATACCTCTGGCGAGCAGATTGGCGTGGTTACGGATATTGTTGGTATACGGGATCAAGTGATCACCCTGAGTGGTCAGCAAAATCACGCAGGCACCACGCCCATGGCATTGCGACGCGATGCGTTTCAGGGGTTAAGCACGTTTAATGCGCGGCTCAATGATCGGTTGCGTAACGTGGTTACACCGCAATCTGTGTGGACAATTGGGCATGTATCGATCAGCCCCAATGCGTCATCCATCGTACCGGGTCAGGTTCGGTTTTCGATGCAGTGGCGGGATGGGGATGCGGCGCGTTTGGGGCGGATGCAGGTGGTTATTGATGCGGTATTAGAAGAAGTAGCCACCGAGATGGGCCTTGATGTTGAGAAAGGGCCAATGCTGGGGCTAGAACCAGTGGCCATGGATGCAAAGTTGCGCGCACGTCTTGAAGCTGGGGCCGAGGAAGTGTCGCCTAACAAGTGGCGCAAGATGCCTTCGGGGGCTTTGCATGATGCGACGAATGTGGCGCGGCTCTTGCCTGTGGCGATGCTGTTTGTGCCTTCGATCAATGGAATCAGCCATGCGTTTGAGGAAGACACGCAGGAGGACGATCTGGTCGCGGGATTGCAAGTGTTAGCCCATGCTGCGGGTGTTTTTGCCCAATAGGGGCATCATTCCGACCAGATGACATCGCCGATAAAGATATAGCCAGCGCCGTAAACAGTGCGGATATGTTTTGGTGATTTTGGGTCTTCGCCCAACTTTTGGCGCAACCGTGAAATGCGGACATCCAATGCACGTGCTGAACTGGGGTGTAGGCCGGGCGCGGCAAAAATCTCTTCTCGGGTGAGCAGCCGATTTGCGGCCAAAAGGAACACCCGAAGCAGGTTGGATTCTGCGACGGTCAAAGGGATGGCTGTGCCTGTATCGTCCTGTATCAGGTCCAACCTGTCAAATTGTGCAGTCCACGTGCCAAATTGTGCCGCCCGACTGGGTTTTGGGTCGTCGGCCGAAGAAAAGGTGATGTCCATCGACAAAACATAGACCCCGGTCACGGCTCCGGCTGCGTTGGTGTCAGGCGTAAAGGCCGAACGAATGTTGCGCCCATCCTTCGCCACGGTGAATTCGACCACTTTGGCATTGCCATCCAGCGCGGAATGTATGGCGGGCGATACCGCTTCGTAGATGTCTGGCCCCAGAACCGACTGTGCTGTGTGCCCCACGATGTCTGTTGCGCCGTTAAAAGGATCCAGCGGCAGGCGTTGGTTGGAATAGGTATAGTGTTCTTGCAGGTCCATGCGGGCAATATGCGCCGGAGTCGTTTCAGCCGCGAGACGGACGCGGGCCTCTGCCGCTTCGAGGTGCTGTTGAGTTTCATGCAGTCGGTTGATCGTTGCTTCGAGTGCGCGGTTGGCGCGCGCCAGTTCTTCGGAGCGGTCAAGCAGGCGACCCGACAATTCATCCGAACGCGAACGCATCATTTCTTCTTGGCGTTTGATTTCGGTAATGTCGGTGTAAACGGCAATCCAGCCGCCTTGGCGCAACGGCCCGCCTTCGATGGAGATCCAATTGCCATTGGCGCGCTTGCGCTCGATGTAATGCTGTTCAAAGGTCAACGCCTGCGCAACGCGTGCGTCTACAAATTCTTCGGCATTGGCGACGTGGCCATATTCACCTGTTTGTACCAGATGACGGATTGTGTCTGAAAACAACGCGCCCGGTGTGCACAGGTGAGACGGCAGATCAAACAAGGCGCGAAAGCGTTGGTTGGCTACAATCAACCTAAGGTCGTCGCTGTAAATCGACAGTGCCTGCTGGATCATGTTCAACCCAGAGCGCAGCAAAACGGACGTGTCTTGCGAGCGGTGAAAGGTGTTTGGCGCGCGCATTATTGTTATTCCCTTGCGATCGTAACAATTGGTTACATTTCCGAATGTATTAAGAAAGATTTGACAGGTCCAGACGCGTCCGCAACGATAAATTTGTGGGATTCGCGTAGCCCGCCAAAATACGCCGGAAACCGGCAATTAGGGAGGATATTGCGTGACAGCCGAGATGGCCGATCAGGCGGGGTTGAGCTCCGTCCCAGCACTTTTGCACCGCAACGCCACACAGTTTGCTGACGCGCCTGCGTACCGAGAAAAAGAATTCGGTATCTGGCAAAGTTGGAGCTGGTCCCAAACCCGTGACGAGATCGAAGCGCTGGCGCTTGGTCTTATCGATTTGGGCGTGTCTGAGGGGGATTTCATTGCCGTCATCGGACGCAACCGCCCCACGCTGTATTGGTCGATGATGGCTGCACAAATGTGCGGTGCGATCCCGGTGCCGCTGTATCAGGACGCGGCAGCCGAAGAGATGGCCTATACCCTTGGGCATTGCGGCGCACGGTTTGTGATCGCAGGCGATCAAGAACAGGTGGATAAGGTGATCGAAGTTTCACCCGATTTGCCGCAATTCGAACGGATCGTTTATTTGGATCCACGCGGTCTACGCAAATACGATCATGCCAAGCTGCATCAATATGCGCAGGTTCAAGACACCGGTCGTGCCAAGCGTGCTGAACTGGCACCCGAAATGGAACGCCGTATTGCTAAGCTGGATTACGACAGCACGTGCGTGATGCTTTATACGTCAGGGACGACCGGCAAGCCCAAAGGCGTCGTGCTGAGCAATCGCAACGTGATCGAGACGTCCAAATCGTCTTCGAAATTTGATGGGTTGCGTCAGAGTGATGACATTCTGGCCTATCTGCCAATGGCTTGGGTTGGGGATTTTATCTTTTCCGTGGGACAAGCGCTGTGGACCGGGTTTTGCACCAACTGTCCTGAAAGTGCTGAAACGATGCATGTGGACCTGCGCGAGATCGGGCCAACATACTATTTCGCACCGCCCCGTGTGTTTGAAAACGAGCTGACCAATGTGATGATCCGCATGGAAGATGCGGGCAAGTTCAAACGACGCATGTTCCACTACTTTATGGATCATGCGCGCAAGGTCGGGCCCGATATGTTGGACGGCAACGACGTCGGATTTATGGATCGCCTGAAATACAAGCTTGGGGATTTGATGGTCTTTGGGCCGCTCAAGAATACGCTGGGCTTTACACGTGTCCGCGTCGGTTACACCGCGGGCGAGGCGATCGGGCCTGAAATCTTTGATTTTTATCGGTCCTTGGGGATTAACCTAAAGCAGCTTTACGGGCAAACCGAAGCGACGGTGTTCATTACCGCCCAACCCGATGGGCAGGTACGAAGCGACACAGTTGGCGTGCAATGCCCGGGGGTAGAATTAAAGATCGCCGACAATGGCGAAGTGTTTTACCGCTCTCCCGGCGTTTTTGTTGAGTATTACAAGAACCCTGAAAGCACTGCGGACACCAAGGATGCCGAGGGTTGGGTCGCTACGGGGGATGCCGGATTTATCGAAGAAGACACCGGGCATTTGCGGATCATTGATCGGGCCAAAGACGTGGGCAAGACGGCCTCGGGCGCGCTGTTTGCGCCAAAATACGTCGAGAACAAGCTGAAGTTTTTCCCCAATATTCTGGAGACGGTTGTTTTTGGCAATGATCGCGACGAATGCACAGCCTTTATCAATATCGACTTGAATGCCGTTGGGAATTGGGCAGAACGCAACAACATTGGCTATGCGTCCTATCAAGAACTGGCGCAGCATCCCGAAGTGCTAGCCACCATCAAGAACCATGTGGAAGAGGTGAATATTTCTGTCGCACAGGACGAGATGCTGTCGAGCTGTCAGGTGTATCGCTTTGTCGTGCTGCACAAACAGTTGGATGCGGATGATGGCGAGTTGACGCGGACCTTAAAGGTGCGCCGCCGGATCATCGAAGAGAAGTACGCGGATATTATCGATGCCTTGTACGATGGGTCAAATGAGGTCTCGACCACCACGGAAGTTACCTATGAGGATGGGCGAAAAGGTTCGATTTCAGCGACGCTTTTGATCCAAAGCGCGAAGACCTCGGCCATAGTGACACAGATGGCGGCGGAATGATGATGCGTGACGCTCGCCTTGCAGGCTTCGCCCCACCCACCATCCCTTTGGGGCGGATTTCTTTGAATAGCGAAGGGTGGACCTGATGCTGGATCAAACTGACGGATACACCACTGCGGATGGGCGCAAAATCGGCCCTGTTGTGATGGAAATGAAAAATATTACCCTGCGGTTTGGCGGGGTCGAGGCGATCAAGGATATCTCGTTTGATATTCGCGAGGGTGAAATTCGCGCCATTATCGGGCCCAACGGGGCAGGCAAATCTTCGATGCTGAACGTGATCTCGGGGTTCTATGTGCCACAGGATGGGCAGGTTTTGTACAAAGGCCAGCCACGTCCGCCGATGAGGCCATTTGAAGTTGCACGCCAAGGCATTGCGCGCACCTTTCAAAACATAGCCTTGTTTGAAGGGATGTCCGTTCTGGACAACGTGATGACGGGCCGTTTGACCCATATGAAGACGGGGCTCTTTGCCCAAACCTTCTGGAAGGGCAAGGCCGAGGCTGAAGAAACGGCCAACCGGGAAGTTGCTGAAAAGATTATCGACTTTTTGGAAATTCAGGCCATCCGCAAGACCCCGGTTGCGCGCTTGCCTTATGGGTTGAAAAAACGTGTCGAACTGGCCCGCGCCCTTGCGGCAGAGCCGTCGCTGTTGCTGCTGGACGAGCCGATGGCAGGCATGAACGTCGAGGAAAAAGAGGACATGAGCCGCTTTATTCTGGATGTGAATGACGAATTTGGCACCACAATTGCATTGATCGAACACGATATGGGTGTCGTTATGGATCTGTCAGACAGGGTGGTTGTGATGGATTACGGCAAAAAGATTGGTGACGGTACGCCTGAAGAAGTGCGCGGCAATCAAGCCGTGATCGATGCTTATCTTGGGGTTGCGCATGATTAAAACGCTCGCTCAAAATGGTGGCGCTCAAGCTTGTCGTTATATGCTCGCCTCGTTGTTTTGCATGGCCTTGATGGGTGGGGCAGGGGCTGCGCAGGCGGGGACGGCTTGGGACATGTTTGTAGCGCGTTGTCTGGACCCGTTCGAACACCTCACGCTTGCTGTAACGGAAGGGTTGCCGGCGCAGCCCATCGATCAGATGCATGAAGCGCGTTTGGTTTATGGCCCGACGCCCGAAGGATATCTGCTTGTTCTGGACGAAGCCCCCAGCGTGGGTGTTCGGACCTGCGCGGTTGAATTCGTTGGCAAAGAGATGACCCAAGCAGAACTGGCTTGGCGCGATGAGCAATTTGCCCAGAACCTTTATGTGCCGGACGGCGACTGGTTGGTCAGCAACGAATGGATCGACCCGGGCGTCATGATGCGCACCAAGTCCACGGATTCACACACAACCTATGTTGTCGTGGAGACTGACCTTGAGAGTTAAAGCCTGCCTTATCGTGACGGCCTTCTGGGTCGTGCCGCAAGCGGGTGTGGCGCAAGATTCCGCGTTGTTTGACCGGGCTTTGACCGAATGCGTTCGCTATATCGCGGCCAAACCGGCTGAGGCTTGGGCGTTTGAAACGCCGCCTGCCACGTTGGACACTGATGAAAGTGGCGTGCGGGCCACGGTTGTGCATCCGCAAGGCTCTGCCGGGAATTTCGATATGGCGGTCAGTTTCACACATGATCGCGGCACGTCGACCACGCCGGGCAAGTGGGCCTGTAGCGGCGTTGGCCCAAAAGCGCCGGCATGGGCCACGTTCGAGGCAACGGGTTGGGTCAGTGCCGACGCGCGGCTGCGTGCCGCTGGTTTGGTCGAGTTGAATTTTCCGGGCCCGCAACGGGCCTATGCCGACTGCACCTCTGACGCACCGGGCACTTATGTTTTGTTTAATGCGGGCGCGGGCGACCGTGTGACGTTTGCTGCGATAACGGGGCTGGAAGCGGCCGCGTTTTGCACCTCGATGGGATGGAAAGGGTAAGCGATGTACGATCAGCTGGTCTATGCGATGGAGGTCTTCCTGAATGGGTTGATGGCCGGGGTGATGTATGCGCTTGTGGCGCTGGGCTTTGTCCTGATTTTCAAAGCGTCGGGCATCTTTAACTTTGCGCAAGGGGTCATGGCGCTGTTTGCGGCGATGACTTTGGTCGGCATTCAGACGGGACAAGTGCCGTTTTACCACGTGATCAACGCGATCTTTGGCACCAACATTCACTATTTCGGGTGGGAATTGCATTCGGTCATCGCCATCGCACTAACGGTTGTCGTGATGATTGCCCTTGCTTGGGGGGTGCAGCGGTTCATTTTCAGCAAGCTGGTGGGCCAAGAACCGATCCTTTTGTTTATGGCGACCATCGGGTTGGCTTATCTACTAGAGGGTGTCGCGGATCTGATGTGGGGATCCGAGATTAAGACGCTGAATGTGTGTCTGACGGCCGGTACCTGTTTGCCGCAAGGTATCAATGAAGCGATTGACGAGACGACCTTTGGCATTTTTGGCTACGGGTTCTTTATCGACAATCTGGACATTACGGCCACAATTATTGCGATCATTTTGGTGGCGGCGCTGGTCGCGTTTTCGCAATACACCAAACAGGGGCGCGCGATGCGGGCCGTGGCGGATGACCATCAGGCGGCACTGTCTGTGGGCGTATCGCTGAACTATATCTGGATACTTGTTTGGTCGGTCGCGGGATTTGTCGCACTGGTGGCTGGCGTCATGTGGGGTGCAAAATCAGGGGTGCAGTTTTCGCTGTCCTTGATTGCGCTCAAGGCTTTGCCTGTTTTGATGTTGGGTGGCTTTACGTCCATCCCCGGCGCAATCGTCGGGGGACTGATCATCGGTGTCGGCGAAAAGTTGTTTGAGTTTTTCATGTCCTCCAGCGATCTGGCTGGCGCGTTGTTTGGCTTTACCATGAACGCGACCGAGAACTGGTTTGCTTATGTGTTGGCGTTGATCTTTCTTGTCTTCCGCCCTCAAGGCCTGTTCGGGGAGAAGATCATTGAACGCGTGTGATCACCCATCAAGTTGGCGAAATAGCACAACCGTCATGGCAGCAAGCACTGTGATCGCGAGTGTTGTCGACAACATGATGTCACCTGTCAGCAGCATGGCTGCGCCGACACAGATGGTCATCACCAAGGTGCACAGCAACAATGTCGGCCCAATGCCTGTGCGTTTTTCGCGCGGCGGCGGCTCGTCAAACACAGTTGTTTCCGGCGCATCGGCATCGGGCACTGAATCCAGCAACCGTGCTTTGGCTGCGGCCAGATCAATAGCGTTGATTTCGCCGCGTTTATGCGCGGCATCAAGACGGTGCATACCATCCAATATTGCAGTCATAGATCCCACTCCGTTTTCCCACGATCAAGGTGTCAGGGGAATTGGGGCGAAATGTGGCAAAATAGGAAAACCTGATGGGTTGGTTAACGCAGCACTTAATATGAGCGCAGCAAGGGAGGCGATTTATGCTTTATCGTGAAGCGGGCGATTTTTCGACGACATATCCGCAGGATAGCCAAACCTTTCCGATCAAATTTGACCGGTATAGATATTATGTCGTTCTGATCGTTGCGGCGTGTGTGATGCCCTTTGTGATGAACGATTATCTGGTCAATTCGATCTTTCTGCCCTTTTTGATCTATACGATTGCCGCCATTGGCTTGAATATTCTGGTTGGATATTGTGGCCAAGTGTCGCTGGGCACCGGTGGCTTCATGGCTGTGGGGGCCTATGCCTGTTACAAGCTGATGACGGCATTTCCGGACGTGAATATCTTTTTCCATGTGATTATCGCGGGCGGGATAACGGCGCTTGTGGGGACGGCATTCGGCCTTCCGAGTTTGCGGATCAAGGGGTTCTATCTGGCCGTCGCGACGCTTGCGGCGCAGTTCTTTCTTGTTTGGTTGTTCAACAAGGTCAGCTGGTTTTACAACTATTCTGCGTCGGGTCAGATCAACGCGCCCGAACGGGCAGTGTTTGGCGTGAACGTCACTGGTCCCAACACGGAAGCTTGGGCGACCTATCTGTTTTGCCTTATCTTCACCATTGGTGCTGCAATCATTGCACGTAATCTGACACGTGGGTCTGTTGGCCGACAGTGGATGGCAATCCGGGACATGGATATTGCTGCTGAAATCATTGGAGTGAATCCGTTGAAGGCCAAGTTGACGGCCTTTGCGGTCAGTTCGTTCTTTGTTGGTATTTCAGGCGCGCTGTTCTTTGCGGTCTATTTGGGCGCGGTTGAGGTTGGTGAGGTGTTCGGCATCAACAAGTCGTTTCTTGTGTTGTTCATGATCATCATTGGCGGCTTGGGATCAATATTCGGAGCGTTTGCGGGGGCTGCGTTCTTGGTCGTGTTGCCTGTGTTGTTAAAGCTGGTTGGTGTGGATCTTCTGGCTTGGCCGACAGACATCGTGGCCCACTTTAACTTGGTGATCGTTGGGGGGATGATCATCATGTTCCTGATCCTTGAACCGCATGGTTTGGCGCAGTTGTGGCGCGTTGCCAAAGAGAAGTTGAGATTGTGGCCCTTCCCGCATTGACGGGTCGGTCACCAACAATGGCGGGGTAAACCCCGCCTTACGGAAGGCCCGATGGGGCCACAAATCGGACGAAACCAATGGGAGGAAAAAACCGATGAAGATGAAGCTAGCAACATGGGCCACGGCGGCCATGATGGCGGCAAGCCCTGTGATGGCGGACCTTGTGTTCCCGTCCTTGAGCTATCGTACAGGGCCTTACGCGGCGGGTGGTATTCCATTTGCAGATGGTTATGCGGATTATTTCACGCTTTTGAACGAGCGTGATGGTGGCATTGGTGGTGTGAAAACTGCAGTCCCAGAATGCGAAACTGGGTATAATACCGAAAAGGGTGTCGAGTGTTATGAAGCGACCAAAGGTGACGGTGCGTTGGTTTATCAACCCCTGTCCACCGGCATCACTTACCAGTTGATTCCCAAAGCGACGGCAGACGATATTCCGATCCACTCGATGGGGTATGGGCGTACATCTGCGGCGAATGGCGAAGTGTTTGGGCATGTGTTCAACTACCCGGCCAACTATTGGAATGGGGCGTCCGGTGCGGTTAACTATCTGCTGGAGCAAGGTGACCTGAGCGGCAAGAAAGTCGCGCTTGTTTATCACAACTCGGCCTATGGCAAGGAGCCTATTCGCACGCTTCAAGAGCTGTCGAAAAAGCACAGCTTTGAGTTCATGGAAGTCGCGGTTGATCACCCGGGTCAGGAACAAAAATCGCAGTGGCTGCAAATTCGCCGCGAGCGTCCTGATTACGTCATCATGTATGGCTGGGGAGTGATGAACCAAGTCGCTATCCAAGAAGCTGCCAACATCCGTTTCCCGATGGAAAACTTCATCGGCATCTGGTGGTCGGGTTCTGAGAACGACGTGTTGCCTGCCGGCGAAGCCGCGAACGGGTATAAAGCGTTGACCTTCCACGGTGTGGGCGATGATTTCCCTGTCTTTGATGACATCAAAACGCACGTTGTCGACAAAGGTTTGGCTGCCGGTTCTGGCGACCAAATCGGGACTGTTCTGTATAACCGCGGTCTGTATGCGGCGATGTTGGCTGCTGAATCAGCCAAAACAGCGCAGGAAATCCATGGCACGGCAGACATTACTGCAGCGATGATGCGCGACGGTATGGAAGCGCTTGAGATCACAGAAGCCAAGATGGCGGAACTGGGCCTGCCGGGCTTTGGTCCTTCGTTTTCGGTGTCATGTGCAAACCACGGTGGCCCCGGCCTTGTCGGCATGACCCAGTGGGATGCCGCGGCGAAAGAGTGGAAGTTGGTATCTGACTTTGCTCCTTCGGATCTGAATGTGATTGATCCACTGATCGCAGAAGACAGCGCGGCCTATGCGGCTGAGTCTGGCATTACGCCGGGCTGCAACTAAGCGACTTTTCCGGGCGGCGGCATGTGTCGCCGTCCGGGATTTTTTGAGTATTTTTCGAACAATGAAGGATCATGTCATGCTGGACGCCGAGGTGAAAACCGAGACCGTACTTGAGGTCAGCAATATCGAGGTGATCTATAACCACGTAATCCTTGTCTTAAAGGGTGTCAGCCTGAAGGTGCCGAAAGGTGGCATCACTGCCTTGCTTGGTGGCAACGGCGCGGGCAAGACGACGACCTTGAAGGCAATTTCCGGTCTATTGGCCTCTGAACGGGGTGAGGTGACAAAGGGAACGATTGAATATCGTGGCGAGAATACAGCCCATGCGGACCCTGCTGATTTGGTGAAAAAAGGTGTTGTTCAAGTCATGGAGGGCCGCCACTGTTTTGAGCATTTGACGGTTGAGGAAAACCTGATGACCGGTGCCTATACCCGAACTGATGGTAAGGGTGCAATCGCGGCTGACCTCGAGATGGTATACACCTATTTCCCGCGACTGCGTGAACGACGCAAGTCGCAGGCGGGATATACATCCGGCGGCGAGCAACAGATGACGGCGATTGGCCGCGCGTTGATGTCCCGCCCCGAGACGATTTTGTTAGATGAACCGAGTATGGGTTTGGCGCCGCAGCTGGTTGAACAGATTTTTGAGATCGTGAAGTCGGTGAACGAAAATGAGGGCGTGACGTTTTTGTTGGCTGAACAAAACACTAATGTCGCCCTGCGGTTTGCGCACTACGGATACATCTTGGAATCGGGGCGCGTGGTGATGGATGGCCCTGCGGCCGAGTTGCGCGAAAATCCAGATGTGAAGGAGTTTTATCTGGGCATGTCCGATGAGGGGCGGAAGTCGTTTCGCGATGTACGGTCCTACCGGCGGCGTAAGCGTTGGCTGAGCTGAAGGTCTTGGCCGGACAAACAAAGCGTGCAAATTTTCAGGCACTGGCTTGAGTTACAAACATGAAACGGTGGTTCCCTTGAAGACGCGTGTGCCTGACTTACTTGACGATCTGGAAACCCGGAGTGCGGATGCGCGTGCAGGCGATCAATTGGCGCGTGTAAATGAACAGATTGCACGTGTGGCTGCAGCGGCGGACACCTGTTTGCCAGAGGTGGGCACGTTACAGTCTTTGGATGATTTGCGACATTTGCCGGTTTTGCGCAAGTCAGACCTCGCGAAATGGCAGGCAGAGAAACCTCCTTTTGGGGGGCTTCCAGTGTCAAATGTTGCTCATGTGTTTCAATCGCCGGGCCCGATCTATGAACCGGGTGGCATCACGCCTGATTGGTGGCGCATGGGGCGTTTTTTGCGCGCGGTTGGCATTGGTGCGGATGACATTGTGCAAAACTGTTTTGGGTATCATCTGACACCTGCGGGGATGATGTTTGAATCAGGTGCGCGGGCTGTGGGCGCGGCCGTGTTGCCCGCCGGTACTGGCCAGACCGAGTTGCAAGTTACAGCAGCGCGCGACATTGGCACGACAGCTTATGCCGGTACGCCTGATTATCTGAAGGTGATCCTTGATAAAGCAGATCAGATGGGTGTGCCGTTGAAATTAACCCGTGCGGCGGTGGGCGGCGGTGCTTTGTTTCCGTCCTTACGCCAAGAATACGCGGATCGTGGCATCTTGTGTATGCAGTGCTATGCGACGGCAGATTTGGGCAACATTGCTTATGAAAGCCAGGCCTTAGAAGGCATGATCGTCGACGAGGGCGTTGTTGTCGAAATCGTCATACCCGGCACAGGCACGCCTGTCGCTGAGGGTGAGGTGGGCGAAGTGGTCGTGACTTCGCTAAATCCCGATTACCCGCTGATCCGCTTTGCCACAGGAGACATGAGCGCAGTTATGCCCGGTCAAAGCCCCTGTGGGCGGACGAATATGCGCATAAAAGGCTGGATGGGGCGCGCTGATCAAACGACCAAGATCAAAGGTATGTTTGTGCGCCCCGAACAGGTGGCGACGCTTGTTGCGAAGCATTCCGAAGTGACCCGCGCCCGCGTGATCGCACGCCGGGAAGGCGAACAAGATGCCATGACCGTTCAATTGGAAAGTACGGGGACCGATGCGCAAGCCTATGCTGCAAGTGTGGTCGAAACTTTGAAACTGAAGGGCAAGGTTGAATTGTTCGCGCCGGGGGCGCTGCCCAAAGATGGGCTCGTGATCGAAGACCAACGCAGTTACGACTGATGTGGCACCCCAAGCACTAGAAACCCGAGCGAAAACGTAAGATAAAGCGTCAACTTAACCAAGGTTGTCTCTTTGCCACTGTCTTCGATCATTTCAAAAACACCGCGCGCCGCGCCGCGTTTGTTGTCGTGGGGTGCCCTTGTCGTTGCAGGTCTGTGCCTGTTGCCGATGTTGGCCGTGCTGATTGCTGCGATGACAGGTGGCACGGATACGATCGCGCATTTGGCGGACAGTGTGTTGGGACGTTACGCGGCTAACACTGGGCTGCTTGTGATTTTGGTGTCGCTTGGCACATTTGCTATCGGTGTCGGGTCGGCCTGGCTGGTCACGATGACTCGCTTTCCGGGGGTGCGATTGTTTGAAATCGCGCTGGTGTTGCCGTTGGCGTTTCCGGCCTATGTGCTGGCCTATGCTTATACGCATGTGTTGGATCATCCGGGCATTGTGCAGACGTCTTTGCGAAGCATGATGGGTTGGGGGCCGCGCGACTATTGGTTCCCGGACATCCGCTCTCTTGGTGGGGCTGCCGTGATGCTGGTGTTGGTGCTTTACCCTTATGTTTACTTGTTGGCACGGGCGTCCTTTTTGCAACAAAGCGGGTCAACTTTTATGGCTGCTCGTGCGCTTGGATCGCGACCTCTGGTGGCCTTTTGGCGGGTTAGCCTGCCGCTGGCGCGCCCGGCGATCGCGGCAGGCGTGTTGCTAGCAGTCATGGAGACAATCGCAGACTTCGGGACGGTCGCCTATTTTGGCGTGCAAACCTTTGCCACGGGCATTTACACCAGTTGGTTTTCTTTGGGCGACCGCACGGGGGCGGCGCAATTGGCGCTGTGTTTACTGACATTCGCCCTGTTGCTTGCGGTGCTCGAACGCAAACAACGGGGGCAGGCGAAATATCACGACTCAAGTCAGGGGCAGAAACAACACCCACCCATTGAGCTGGCCGGCTGGCAGGCGGCTGCCGCGCTGGTCTTGTGTGGGTTGCCGGTGCTTTTAGGGGCTGTGGTTCCGGTTATTTCGCTGCTTAGTCTTGGCATCGGGTCAGAACAAGATTTGTTCAGCCCGCGTTATATCGGTTTTGTGCGTCATTCTTTGACGCTTGCAGGATTAGCTGCGGGGCTGACGCTCGTGGCGGCGATCCTGTTGGGTTATTTCCAGAGGATGCAGCCTGGGCGTTTGGCCTCTGGGGCGAACTATATGGCGCGGATGGGCTATGCCGTTCCAGGTGGGGTCATTGCCGTGGGCTTGTTGGTGCCCTTCGCGGCCTTTGATAATGCGCTGGATGCGTGGATGCGCGCCACGTTTGATGTGTCGACCGGGTTGTTTATTACGGGATCGATCTGGCTTTTGGTCTTTGCCTATATGGTGCGGTTTCTGGCGGCGGCTTTGGGCGCTTATGAGGGCGGACAGGCCCGCGTGCATGCCAATATGGACGCAGCCAGTCGGTCGTTGGGCAAGGGACCAATGGCCACACTACGCCGCGTGCACTTGCCGATCCTGACGCCAAGCCTGCTGACCGCGCTGTTGATCGTCTTCGTGGATGTGATGAAAGAACTGCCCGCGACGCTTATAATGCGTCCGTTTAATTTCGACACGTTGGCTGTGCAGGCCTATC
>NZ_JBDVGB010000087.1:0-42171 GCF_039940735.1 Tateyamaria sp. | reverse complement strand
TGAGAGCTTCTTTTCCCGCCTGCGCAACATGATCCAAGGCCAGCACCACGGCGTTTCGCCTAAGTACCTGCACCAATATGCGAACCACTCTGCATGGTTGGAAGACAACCGCCGCACCGACAACGGCACGCTGGCGCGGATTGTTGTGTCTAACGCGATGGATGCGCCTGTGTCGCGCAACTGGAAGGGTTACTGGCAGCGGACGGCATAAAACAAAAAAGGCTCACAAAATGCGAGCCTTTCCAGTAACTTAAGGCGGCTGGGGTGACATGTCGCCCGCGACCCAACGCGTCGTATGGGCTATACTTATCCTCTGAAATGATTAACTGTCAATTAATGAAATTTGGTTTTTTTGTGGCAGGGACATAGGCATATTGTTTTCTGAAGAAGAAGTTAGTGCGATAAGCAACGTAATATCGGAGCCTAGATTTTCAACCTACCTGAGCGCTTCTGACGGGAATAGCGTCGAAGCAATGCGCCTTTATGACTGGAATATTCGAGCATCCTCTGCCTTTTTACCGGTTCTGAGCATTCTTGAAATCTGCCTCAGAAACACAATTTCTGAGGCTATATCAAAATCTTACAGTAGCGATTGGCCGTTTAGTGGCGCTTTTCATGTTAGCCTCGCAAACAAAGGCAGGTTTAATCCACGGCGGGAACTGCTAAGCCATCAACAAAAACCAACCCCGGGTAAAGTGATCGCCGATCTAAAGTTTGCTTTTTGGGAAAAAATGTTCACCGCTAGGCACGATGAGGTAATTTGGAAGCCCTACTTCGGGTCTACGTTCGGCAAGGCTCCTCTCGCGAGGGACTTCCGCGACCTCAGGGGCCAAGCTTTCTCTCAAGTAGGGGCGATCAGAGAACTGCGTAACAGAATCGCCCACCATGAGCCAATATTCGCGCGCGATTTACGCAGAGAGTATGATTATGCGCTAGAGCTCATCTCTTGGAGGTGTGATGTTACGCATTCTTGGGTCTCTAAGAATAACGCGGTATTAGAGGTACTTAACGGACGTCCATAATCTAAGTACCCTTAGAGATCAGCCGCCCGCCACAAGCACCCATCCGGCCCAAAGTCCTGCACCACATGCCCGTCCTTCTGCGCCCTCTGTAACGCGTGGCGCACCCGCTTTAGCACATCGGCGCGGGTATCATCGCCCCAGCCCTTATCCGCGATGATCTGAGCCGCTATCGCCTCATCATCCGCAGGTGCAGCCCGCAGCGCGTTGATGACTGTCAGCTTTAACTCATTGCGCCCGAATAGCTGCTTGTACTTGCCACGGGGCGCTATGCCCTTGGGGTCGTCCTCGTAGCCACACAGCACCAGTGCGCGGTCTATGGCGTCCAGATCGGCCTTAAGGTCATCAGCGGCCTTTAGGGCAACCTTGTGCTGGCCTGCTATTTCGCCACGTTTTTTGATCAGTCCGAATATCGTGTGTTCCATACGAGGAATCTAGCTGATATTGTTGGGTAAATCTTGGTGCGTTTGATACATAAGGCCGCAACTTACCTCTAAGCAGACATTGAATTCACCTGAGGGCTATAGGTCCGCATCGCAAATGGACTTAAATGCTGCAGGGATGTCATCCCGCTTTTCCCGCAGAACACGTTCGAACGTCTGCATTGCGTGTTCCAGTCCGAAAAAGGAATAAGCCCTGTTTGACTACAGATGGGCCCGGATGCTGCTATCCAAAGCTTCCGTGAAAACATGAAAAGGGTAACGTTTCAGCATTTCTTGCCGCAACTCTACGGCCGTCAGACTTTGCGACTTCAGGTCCAAGAAATTCCGCAAATAGGCATCCGTTGCCGCGAATAACTCTGGGCCTCCGACCGCCCCATGTCCGGGTAAGACAGTTTCGATCAACCTGTTGTCTGAGATGGTTTTCAGATTGCGCCGCCATGCATCTAGTCGCCCCTCCGCGAGCCACAGATGTTGGCCATTGAGAACATGATCGCCAGCAATGAGGGTCTTACTATCGGCCTCGTACAAAACCACGGGCGCAACGCTTTCCGCGTCAGGGAGCAAAAGGCACTCAAATACCCTGCCGGCCAAAGAAAGCAGGCCTTCGTCCAACGGGATAAGCGGGTTTGAGATCGGCCCCCAATCCGCCACAGTCGTCCGGATTATGTCCAAGTTCATTTTTGCACTTCGAATGGCGGTATCCGGCCAACGTGGCATCAGGTGCTGCAGACCAAGGTAGTGATCAGGATGCGTATGCGTGATCACGATCGCCTCTAACGGCTTCCTGATCTTACTGATGAGGTCCGTCAGATCGGCTGCTTCATCGTGATTAAGATGGGCATCAATCAGAACGCAGCTGTTCGTGCCCTCGATCAGATATGAATTCGAATAAAACCCTGTCTTGTCCGATGCATGTTGGAGGACGTTTCCGTGATTTATTTTCGCGAGTGAGGACACGGGTAGTGTTAGTATGGATGCTGCGGTGAGTCCGGCAATTTTCAACCACCGGCGGCGCAAAATCACTTACAGGCACCCACCGAGCCGACGGCACAAACTTGAAAGTTGTTAAAATACGCACCTTCCAGCAGCGTGCCTTCGAAGTTGTTGTTCCCTAGTTGCGCTTTTGTCAAAAACGCTCCACGCAGATCAGCGCCCGAAAAATCAACATTTTGAAGATCCGCGCCAAGAAGTTCCGCTTCTCGCAGGTCCGATTTCGAAAGGTTTGCCCCTCGCAACTTGGCAGCTGACAACTTGGCCCCCTGCAAATTGGCCCCTTGCAGGTCCACACCCGACAAGTCCTGGTGAGACAAGTCACAGCCATGCCAGTCAATCCCTGCGCGCGGCTTTGCATCGCAGCGATTGGTCGGTGCGCCCATCTGTGCTAGAGCCATCGGCGTGAATGCAAATAACGCGAAGGACAAAATGCTGGCAGCTTTGACGTCAAATTTCATAAGGTCTTTCCTTCGATCAAGTCGCACATGTCCGTCAAAAAACCATCCTAGACATTTGCCGGTGTATTGGTCTTGGTCGCCGAGGCATCAAATGAAGACAACGCGCATTCTGACCAAATACTGCCGATTGCCGTCACAAGCATATCGATGTCTTGTGCTGAGTGGTATGGTCCGGGTGTAATGCGCAAACGTTCAGTCCCTTCGGGGACGGTTGGATAATTGATGGGTTGAACATAGATACCGTGCGTCTCAAGTAACGTGTCACAGATAAGTTTACACTTGCGCGCATCTCCTATGATCACCGGGACGATGTGGCTTTCGTTTCGCAGGTGCGGGATGCCCAATTCCTCGAGACGTTCGCGAAGAGCACGTACATTGGCGCGCTGCCCTTCCCGCTCGGAATTGCTGACTTTGAGGTGCTTGATCGATGCGCATGCCCCTGCTGCTAAAGCCGGGGGCAAAGCTGTCGAGAAGATAAATCCAGATGCAAAGGATCGCACAAAATCGACGACACTATGCGAGCTTGCGATGTACCCCCCCATCACACCAAAGGCTTTGCCCAACGTGCCCTGGATGATGTCAACACGATCCATAAGGCCGCGTTGTTCCGCGATCCCAGCGCCGCGGGGGCCATAAAGACCCACGGCATGCACCTCGTCGAGGTAGGAGATCGCACCGTGTTTATCGCAAACATCCAATATCTCTTTCATCGGACAGATATCTCCGTCCATTGAGTATACGGATTCAAAGGCCACAATTTTGGTCGTGTCCGCATCGGTTTGCGACAAAAGTTCGTCGAGATGCTCTACATCATTGTGGCGCCAGATTTTCTTGGCCGCTCTGGAATGGCGGATTCCTTCGATCATCGAAGCGTGATTCATGCTGTCAGAGAACACGGTACAATCAGGCAAACGTGCGGCCAGCGTGCCGAGTGTAGACCAATTGGCGACATAACCTGAAGTCAGCACCAGTGCTGCAGGTTTCCCATGCAGATCGGCAAGTTCGCGTTCCAGCAGGACGTGATGATGCGTGGTGCCGGAAATATTCCGTGTGCCACCTGCACCAGCGCCGTACTGGGCAAGGGCCTGCGTCATTGCCTCGATGGTTTTGGGATGTTGCCCCATCCCAAGATAGTCATTTGAACACCAGACTTTGATCTGCTGGGAACTGTCGTCGTTCCTGTGTCGAGAGGCGTTTGGAAACGAACCTGCGTGTCGCTCCAGATCCGCAAATTCTCTATAATTGCCTTCGCCTCGCAAAATATCCAGCTGTCGCTCGGCAAACTGATCAAGGTCCATTGTGTTTTTCTTCCTTGAGTAGAAACATGTTAACCACGTCAAACTGAGGGGTAGACGACGCTGGAATTGACAAAGATTCGGGGGAAGATGACCCAGCGTTAGAATGCCGGGTCATCCTCTTAACTAGCTTGGCTTAGTGGGTGCCTAGAACCTGATAAAAGCGCGAAAAGACCATGTCTTCGTCGGCGTTATCAATGTGGCATTGTGCACATCCTTCGACGGGTGCTGCAGCTGCCGTCGCGGCATAAGGCGGAGCGTGGTGACCGAAATTGAAGAACCCCCAATTTTGGCTTTCGGAGAACCGCGTCGAGTCCTTCACCGAGATATCGATGCCGTTGAATGCACCGGGGAAATATCCACGGCCAGACACCTCAGAGCGCGATCCGTCATCTTCCTGAGCTTCCATAGTCAGTTGAAGTTCTTTCAACAGAATTGTGCCTTCGGGAAACTCTTTGGTTTCTTTATAGATCGCATATGCCGAAGGATGCACGTAAACGTTGTGATACTCAGGGAAACCAGCCTGCCCACCGTTCAGCGCATTGGGGGTCAAAGGCGACCCAAGATATACCCATTCACGATAACCTTCGGGCAGGATCAGTTCCCCACCGTCAGTCCATTTCGGTTTCCAATCAGCCGAGTCCTGAGCAAGCGCAGGCGTAGAAGTCTGGTTTACTGCTAGGATTGCGACTCCGAGTCCCAGCGCCAAAGTAAAGCTTGATACCAATTTCATGTTTTCCCTTTCGGAGTTATTGCGGAAGTTGCGGGAGTGTTGGCTCCGGCGAACGTCTCCAACTTTGCCCAATGTGTTGCCATATGATATGGCGCAGCGTTCTTGTTTTCTTGCAGATCGTACAGGCAGTGAATTCGCCGGTTGGCTGTGGTTAAATTTTGCGTATGGTCCATGCATGTCTGAAGTAACTTCGAAACTACTCGACCTAATACGGGTCAAAGGGGCAGCCTACATTGGCAAGAACCTTGATCCAGCGTGGAACATGGTTGTTGACGAACATCAAAATCTGGCGAGGTTCCACCTGGTTTTGTCCGGCTCAACCTGGATTGAGTTACCAGGGAAAGAAAAGCGCGAACGCGTTGACGCTGGTGAGTTCGTCATCATTCCAAATGGCAGGAAACACGCTCTTAGAGAAAGACCGAACGCACAGAACGAAACTCTACACAACATTCCCGATGCGGAAATCGGCCCGGTATTTGAGCGTTTGAATAAGGAGCAGCACCAAACCAGCATATTATGCGGGTATTTCAAGATGAGTAGTACCGCGCCGCCCGCCTTGATTTCGCAACTTCCGTCTATGCTGATAGAACGTCGAAATGTAGGAAAAAGGCAGGACAAGATCGGGTTGATTGTGCGGCTTGTCGAGGCGGAGCTGTCCAGAGAGACCGCACCGCACAAAGCTGTTCTAAACAGACTTACTGAAATCCTATGCATTTACGCAATCCATCACTGGATAGAACGTGAGATTTTGCCAGATGGCCGCCTGAATACCCTTTCTGATCCGCGACTTCACAATGTTCTCAACGAGATTCATGAAGACCCGACCGCGGCTTGGACGGTCGAAAGTCTCGCAAAACTATGCGGTCTTTCGAGAACGGCTTTCGCGGTCTATTTCAAAACTGCCCTTGGGATGACCCCAATAAACTACATCGTGACCTGGCGGGTACAAGTAGCCCGGCAACTTCTCGAAGATGGGGAGTTAACACTTGATGAGATAGCACAGAAAACTGGGTACACGGACGTGAATGCTTTCAATCGTGCATTCAAGCGAGTCACAGGATCATCGCCGGGCATATTCAGGCGGATATCGCGAAAATAAGTTGGAATGTTGCGCATTACCAGACGTTCGGTAGGATATAGCTAATGACGGCTTTGTCCCGCATAGAAGACCTTGGCCTCAGCTTTTCTACGTTAAACCCCATCATGACCGACGGATCATAGGCCTGTGCCCATTGTGACAGACTTCAGGTAAGGAGCCGCCCCACCCAAAAAACTGCCAACGACGGAAATAGAAGCGGCGATGCTGCTTAGGCTATCATCACAAATGATGATTTTGTTCGGCAAGAAAAAGCGCCAGTTGCGACCGTCTATTCAGGCCTGACTTCCTGAAGATTGATGCAATGTGGGTGCGCAATGTCGGTTTGGAAAACCCCAGTTTCCCACAAATCTCGTCATCAGTTTGGCCAGTAACAAGTAGATCAGCGACCTCGGCCTCGCGCACCGTCAATCCAATACCTGGGGCTATTTGGGAAAACCGCAACGAGGGTGCATTGGTGGTGTTATTACGTGCGCGGATCAAAGCATTCATTAGACTGGGTCCAATTGCATCGACAATCTGAGCATTTCGTTGGGTGAAATCCTCACGATTGGCACCACGCCAAATACGCAGGTCACCAATGTTGTCGCCCCGATCGAATGCAAAATAATTTAGCCCATAGCAAAGGCCATCTTGTTTTAAGAAATCATTGAAAAACTCGGTCCTTACCAATCGATCATGACGCATGACTTCGCTGACCGGCGTCGCTTTGCGACGCTTCTGCAATATGGGTGTGATCGGATCGTGAAACTGGAAATAGCCCTCGTAACTGCGCAAGTTGTCATCTGACATGTTGAGCTGCACACAGGATACGAATTCCTGACTGGCATCATCCCAAACATAAGATGCAAAATGATCCGCCTTGAGAAGATCAAGCAACTTTTACCCAACCCGTTACCGTACCTCTGAGTGATCGAACTCACCACTCAGGTCATGCATGATCGAAAAGACCAACGTTGATTCATCGTCGGTCAGGTTCACAATTGGAATCCCAATGCTCTGTTTGTGAATAGTCACAGGAGCCAGATGGTTTTGTAAATTCGGCCGATCTCTGTTCCGAAAACCGCACCGTAAGTTTGAATGCAAACGGATGAAGACAGCGTTTTCCCCGAAAAAGGGAGTTGCCAGCACTAGTTCCGATTATTTACCCACTCACTTTTGGCCGCGACTTGATCATTCCGCTGTTATTTAGGTGGGCGGGCGGAACAAAAAACCCCGAAGCTTTGCCTGTTGTGATGCGTGTGAGGGGTTACGACAGCATTCATATCATTCTTCTCACGCCGCACGATCTCCAGCGGCAACTCCCTCCTTTCGTAGCGCTCCATGCCAGTTCTGCACATCCTCTCAGGTCAACTTTGACAATCGTTGCCAATCCAACGGCCACGGCTTTATGCGTGTCAGTTCTTCTAAATCGCTGCACTTGTTTCTTGCGTTACTCAGGTTTCGTTTTGGCGCTCCCTTCGGAATGAACTTTGGAAATCTCCGTGAGACCGGTCAGACATCGCTCTGAGCGTGCCTTTCAGCAATGCAGAATCTTTCGCCTCTTGGGCGGCTGCCTCAAGTCGTTTCGCCTCACAGATATTGCGCCTCAATTCAACGAAAAGTGTCCCGCAAGCGAGGCTGGTTGCTGATTTCTTCTCCAAGGTGGCGTGATCCAATAATGGTTTTGTTTTCAATACTTTAGAAATTTCCGTACTTACGGCCTCAAAGGTGGGTATAAATTTCCTTGCCCTTGTTAGGTTTCTCGCAACCGTAAAGCGTGGCCCAAGTCACGGCCTGAAGCATGAAGTGCGTGGACAACCATTGGTCCTAAAATGTCTTTGTTCGACCACTAGCCAGTGGCCAGACTTTTGTGCCTGTGTTGTGTGTCGCCATTAGTTAGCGGCATCCCATTATCAGCGAGAACAAAGACTGACGCGGCACCCGTGCAGAAATCATCCGTGACTGCATCTAGACCTTTGCATCCGGCCTAAATGATAGTGATGTCATCCAGCCCGAACAAGCTGAGGTCCTCATTGCTTTGCAGCACAAAAGCATCCACGCCAGAAATGGCAACTGTGATCGTATTTGTGCCCGCGTCATAGATGCTTGCGATGTCGGCAGGCGTGGCGCCCAACACTTCCAGCACATCCGTGCCTAAGTCGTAATCTGTCACCAAATCTACGCCCGTCACTGCATCACTTGCTTCAAAGATGAACGTGTCCACTCCATCGCCGCCTGTTAACGTATCATTGCCAGCCCCACCGTTGATCACATCGGCTCCGCCTTCGCCAAAGAACCGGTCGTTACCGCCTCCGCCTTGGATGGTGTCATTGCCATTGCCGGAAAATACCGTGTCCTGCCCGAACGCATTACTTTGCGCGTTGTCGATGAACAGGTCATCGCCTTGATTCAGGAACACAAAATCGCGCCCATTGCCGCCTGTCACCGTGTCGTTGCCACCGCCTGCGTTGATGGTGTCAGCGCCCTTGCCGCCAAATACTTCATCCGCGCCAAGGCCTGCGTCGATGCTGTCGTTGCCATTACCGGCAGCAAATTCATCGTTGCCGCTGCCGCCTTGGATCGTGTCATTCCCATTGCCCGCAAATACAGTGTCTCGCCCGAATGCATCGCCTTGGTTGTTGTCGATGAATAGGTCGTCGCCCTCGTTCAGGAACACAAGATCACGCCCATTGCCGCCCGTGACAGTGTCGTTTCCGTCGCCTGCGTTGATGCTATCATTGCCGCGACCGCCAAACACTTCGTCTGCGCCAAGGCCTGCGTTGATGCTGTCATTGCCATCGCCACCCGCGAATTCATCGTCACCGCCGCCACCTAAGATGGTGTCGTTGCCACCGCCAGCAAAGACCGTGTCCTGTCCAGACGCATTGCTTTGTGCACTATCTATGAACAAGTCGTTGCCTAGATTGAGAAACACCAGATCGCGCCCGTTGCCGCCTGTGACCGTGTCAGCCCCGCCGCCTGCGTTGATAGTATCGGCTCCGCTACCGCCAAGGACTTCGTCCGCACCGAACCCGGCATCGATGCTGTCATCCCCATCTCCGCCAGCAAATTCATCGTTGCCGCCGCCGCCTTGGATCGTGTCATTACCGTTGCCAGCAAAGACGGTGTCTTGCCCAAACGCATCGTTTTGAGCGCTGTCGATGAACAGATCATCGCCTTGGTTCAAAAAGACCAGATCGCGCCCGTTCCCGCCTGTGATTGTGTCATCGCCGCTACCTGCATTGATGCTGTCATTGCCATTGCCGCCGCGCAGGTCGTCATTGCCGCCGTTGCCGATAACTGTATCGTTGCCGTCACCGCCGAACACCTGTTCTTCTCCGGATCCGCCATTCAACCTGTCATCGCCGGTGAACAGAAAATACTGCCCAGACCCTGAAACTATGTCTACGACATCGTTCGCGTCGCTCTCGAGGACCAAGCGTCGTTCATTCGATGTAAACGTACCATGAAATTCTGAGGGCAAGTAAACAGCGTCAAACACTTGATCACCGACTTGCCATGTCACAGGGTCGTTAGATGCCCCTCCAGTTACGGAAAACAGGCCGCCCGCGCCACTTTCAGAAATCGTTGCACTGTCGAGGTTTGGAAAAGAGCCACTCAGCCAAGCCCCAAGACTGTTTCCAGTCGTGTCAGGCAGATCCGTCAAGACAGTGGCCAGATTCGGGTCAAGTCTGCCCTCAATGTCAAATTCAACCACTCCGATCCGGGCGGTATGTTGTGTGCTTGTCAACTCGATGTCGACAAGTGTGTCGCCCCCGCGCTCAATCGTGATATCTGTGATATCAAACTGGTCGACCAGGTTCAGAAATGCGCTTAAAGACCCCGAAAAATCACCGGTAATAACGTCGCCGATATCCACCAATACAATGTCTGAGAGAGCTAGCCAGTCCAGCGAAGTCACAGTGTCTGAGGTTTCGATTATAACTGTCTGCCCATCAATAAACTGAAAGACCGTTGAACCATTGAAACTGGATTCAAAAACAGGCTGACCATTTTGCGTCACTTCGATTGAAGAGAAGCGCTCAGCGTTAATCTCAGTCAGAGCAGCAAGTAGTCTGGCGGTTTCGCTCCCGCCGGTGGGTAAATTCAAACCGCCGACTCTGTTCAAGACGCCACCGGACAAAAAGGCAATTGAGTCCGGTCCAAAAATTGGAGCACCGCCCTGAGAAGAACCAAATATAGTTTGGGCAACGTCGAAAGCCGCGGTATCCACGGAAAGGTCAAGAGGTTGGTTAATGATCGTGTCGTAACGCTGCAGCTGATTAATCGTTGTTGTGATTACAGTCATCAAAAACTCTCTGTGATTGCCGAATAGGATTAGATTGAAATTTAGGTCGTCACTGCAAGGAAAACCACCTTAAAGTTGCATAATCACCCTTGCAGGCGGTTTTTACATTTACCCCAAGAAACAGCCGTTGGGTCAGGACCCATTAACCGGCTTGATGTTGAATTGTTGTCATGATTCACGGCTTTCATTGATCGGGGGGGAGGACTGATGAGCAAACTTTATTGGCTGACAGAGGCGCAGGTAGTGCGCCTTCGACCGTTTTTTTCCAAAGAACCGCGGGCAACTGCGCGTTCATGACAGACGCGCATTGAGCGGTAATATATTCATCAATCGCAATAGGTTACGGTGGCATGATGCGCCTGCCGCATATGTCCCATCAAAGACGTTGTATAATCGTTGGAAGCGTTGGCGTGATTTAGATGTATTTGCCGCGATCATGAATAGATTGGCGGCAGAAGTTCCCGAAAACAAGACCATATCGATAGACGCAGCCTATCTAAAAGCACATCGCACGGCCTCAAGTCTAGGGTTGAAAAAAGGGGGTGTGGGCGCCTGATCGGGCAAACGAAAGGCGGCATGAATACAAAGTCGCACACCGTTACCGAGTACAAGCGAGCGCCCTATTCGCTTCTTCATCACTGCCAGTCAAGTCAACGATTACACTGGCGCCATGGCCTTACTTGGGGATCTGCCAGATGCTGAATAGCTCCGCGAAGCTTTGATAGAAAGGGGGGCACGGCTTTGTATTCCAGGGCGTGAGTCTTGCAAAAAGGTCGTCAGATATGACAAGCGCCGATACAGACGCCGCAATCGTATCAAACGGATGTTCGGCAGGCACAAAGACTGACGGCGCGTTTCAACTCGGTATGATCGATGCCCCAAGGTCTTCCTGTCGGCAATCGCCCTCGCTGCCACCGTCATATTCTGATTATGAGTCCTGAACCTAAAAGACAGAAAGTAAGAACACAGTTTGAATTGGCGTCTAATGCTGCGTAGGTTGAAAAAGCGTAAATTTTGGACGTGGACATGGATTTGACCGACCTCACAGAAGAACAAAGAGCGTTTCTTAAGACTTTCTTGAACATAGAAGCACTTCATTCAGAGTTCCGAGATGTTCTGTCCGCGGACGAAGAAGCCGCGGCCGACATGCGTGACGCGCTGAGCGAGGCCGAAGAAGCAGACCTCGGCATGAGCGATGCACTAAGCGTCGAAGACGAACGCGCAGCCCTTCAGGCAAAGATCCAAACCGCAACCGGTTCGATCCGCGAAATCGCGGCGGTCAGTCGGACACAGGCCGTCAAATTGGCCGAACAACTGGCCGTCGTAAATGGATTGATTGATACTGACCTCATCCAAGCGGGGATTGAGTTCGCAAAATTGGAAACTGCGATCTCTGCCGCTGAGGCTATTCCAGCGCCGCCTGAACTTCCTGCCGATGCCCCACCCCAAACACAGCCCGCTCCGCCGCCGAGTGCAGACGCATTGCAGGCACGCCGTGAAACGTTGCTGCTTGACCTTGGTACAATAGCGGACACAATAATCGCACTGAATGCACGCGGCGTGCCTTCCGGTCTTGAACAGATGAACAGATTGACCGAGGCGTTTTCCGCTGTGGTGCAGACCGACAAGCTGGACCGCGCCGAAGAAATTTTGAGCGCGCTCAAGAAGTTTGTCGCAGCACAGGCTGCACGCATGCCCGTCGAAGCGCCGTTTGATCGGGCAATGGAAGTCATCGCGACGGGTGCCCCCCCTGACCCGGCGCGGCACAACAAAGCAGAAGGAATTGCAACGAAATACCCCGGCGCGTCCAACGCAGCCAAAGGTGTTCTGGACGGGTTCGCAGCAGTTTTGGGTGATACAGCAGTCACACCGCAGCTCTTAACCGAAGCAAACCAAGCGATAACGACTTGCCAAGCCGAACGAGAGTCCGCAAGTCAAAGGGCCGAGGCCATCAAAGCGCGGATTGCGCGCGACGGCGAAAGCCCCGAGGTTTTGGCTGCACTACAGGGTGCCGAAGACGACCTGCAACGCGCAGACATACGTGTTTCGCAGGCCCAATCGTATGAAAAAGCCGCACGCGGGAAACTGGCGCTCGAGGGTGCTCTTAACCTCGGCATCTTGTCACCAAACTCCAGCAAGGCGCTGGACGATGATGCCGCCCAAGCCTTGATCGAAAGCTTTGCACGCAACCCCGAACTCGCATCCAAGACCGCAGAGTTGACCACTTCGGTGATCGATCCAAACGCCATGGCCAGAGGATTGCCAAGCGTGATTTCCGCGCAGGAAACCGGCTTTGCCGCCCTATCGGGCGCAACCCTGCCGGAGGCACGGCGCGACGTCTACGCCGAACAACTGGTCCAGATGGGCGGCAATGTCGGCCCGGAATATTTCGAACGCCTCGACGCCTACCTAATGTCGGGCCGCCACCTTGTACCGGACCCAACGGGCGAATTGATGATCGACGCCACGATCACCCAGGAATTCGCACTTAAAGCCACCGCTGCGGGCCGCCCCGTTGACGAAGGTGCGCGCGATAAGGCTATTGTGTCGGCCCGCGCGCAAAAACGCACGTCAGTGCTGGGCGGGGCACTTATCACCGACGGTCATCTGGACCTGACATCGCCCGAGGCGACAGGCACCATTGGCGACCTCCTGTTCAGCCCAAACGCGCTGCGCAACCCGCAACCCGCCATGAACGCTCATATGCTGGAAACTGTGGGCTTCCTCAGCGACCCCGACAATGCGCGCGCAGCCAACGACATTCTTGACGATATGCCGGACACCGTTGAAGGCGGGTCAGGCCGTCTGGTGCGGCGCGCCTTGGGCAAAGGCAGAACTGACCCTGTCACCAAGCAAGACGCCCAACAGGCCACAATGGCCTCCATGCTCAAATCCTTTGATCAGGGCCCGGTGGGGTCCTGTTTCTCTACAGCGCCATTGCGGCGCATGCGGGTAGAGGATCCGCTTGCGACCATGAAGGCCTATGCGGACGTGGCGGGTACAGGAAAATTCAAGCCCGACGGCGGCCCAGAAGTACCCGTGGTAACGCAGATCACCGCGCATGAAGACCCGATTATGCGCAGTCTTGAGTATTCCCTTGCCACATCTATGGCGCGCCAAGAAAAGTCAAACAACACGAGGCGGCATAAAGAACACTCGCAAGCGCCCGCGAGATTGCTGGCCAACAAAGTCACTGAAATCAAAGTTGATGCAGCAAGAGCCGACGGCGGCATTAAGGGTAAAATCAAAGCAAGCAAAGAAAAGGTGTCCGGCATGGCTGCTCCGGGCAAGTTGCGCAAGGAGATCGCAGAGGCATTCACCTTCACCTACGATTCCACGGCTGTGATCAAGTTATCGAATGACGGTAGTTCCAATTCCGGCCGGTATGTGATCACTGAAAAGTCCACTGGCAATCCGATCACGAGCGAAGCTGAATACAAAGCCGCCATAGCGCGGGTTGCCATTGATTTCGCGGGCGTCGAAGACGCCTCGGCCGAGGCGGACGAGATCCGCGCGCTTGTGGCGACACCTCAGTTTTCCGATTCGATCGCGCCTGTCTTGGGTACAAAAAAAGTCGATGGGGTGGACGTAGAAATCAAATACGAACCCTGGGCTTTGGACTCTGGCGGCGGCAGCGCCAGCAACACATTGTACGGGGAAAAGAAGAAACTGTCCCCCGTGGTCAAACCCGCGTCCAGCGGCAATGCCGAAGATGATGGCAAACGTTCCGTAGAACTGGTTGAAATGGTGATCCAGGGCATGGCCCGCATTGATGATGACATGGTCGAAATCGGGACAGTAGGTCAGCACCTGTTTAACGCACAACCCAATCACCCGTCTTTGGCACCTCTCAAGGCCAGCAGCAAAAAAGGGCGCGAAACTGCAATCCAGACGCATTTGATTGACGCGGCAGCCGACCTCAAGACGAAAGCAATCCCGATGGTGGCAGCTCAAAAGATGTATGACGATCGCATCGCCGAGCAGCGCGCCAAGATCAGTGCCCGTCCTGCATGGGTTGCCTTGCTGGACCGAGACGCTCCGCTGCACCGCCCCGCAGCCGATGCGACTACCAAAGAGATCAGCGATGCAGTCAAGGCCGGAACCAAAGCTTCAATGGATGCTGTCATTTCAGTAAATTCAGACAATCAGGTGATATGTGAACGGATTGCTGCGGATTTAGACGCCGCCTTGAGCAAGGATGCGATGCAAAACCTTGATGCGCCTGAGTTCTTTATTGCCGACACCAATTGGGGCACGGCAGAAAGCCATACCTATTTTATTGTCGCACCCGATCCACTGACGGGCGAACCGAAGACATTCCAGAAAACAGTACCACCTGGCACATTGCGCCCACTTGGGCGGGACTGGACGGACAACCAATGGAAAAAATTGAATTGATGAATGAGCAGGTGATGAAATGAGCGACATTCCAATGGTTGAGTTGACCCTTAGCGAAGCGATGCAACCTGCTGTGGTGGTTGAAGCACGCGTCGAGGTCGCGTCGATTCCCGAGTTGATCCGCGAGGCACCGGGTTTGTTGGTTCCCGAGGGCGCAGTGCCATTGGCGCAATCCATCAACTTCCTTGCTGTGGGCGATGGCTTTCAAGTCATTGAGAACCCTGCTTCATTTCGCACAGCCTATGAGGCGCAGATAGCCAAGGAAAATCCGGAGACCCCCTGGAGCGAAGGCGTCGTACGCCTGATCGACTATGGCGTCCCGGATTTCGACCAGATCTCTGCGCCAAACTGGACCGGAGAGGTCCTCGTTTTCTTTGCGCGCGATACGTTCACCGGCCTGCCCTATCGTGTGCAAATCGCGCTTGGCCAAGGGGATACATCTTTGAGTGAACAGGATTATTCCGCGTTGGAGCTGTTCGATATCGAGGAGGATGAGGCTGCAAGTGCAGAACCCGTCGAGATGAGCGGGGAAGATCGCGCCTTTTTGGAAGAAATGAGTGGCGCCAAACCCGCAGATTGAGCCGACGGTGTGAGTGATCGTTCAAGGTTCGGCCACAGAACGGGCCGTCTAAACGCTCAATTGGGACGTGTTAATGTCCTCTAGGCTGTCAGCCCCCGGGCACCGCAGATATGCTGATTGAACAGCCGCTTACGGTACACTACGCCCCTTCGACTATCCGCCTGCCGCTTCGCTATTTATTCGGCAACAGTCCGAACGATCAGTGTTTTTGCCGCAAGCAGGTCCAGCAAGCGTGTCACACGATTGCTGCCAAAGATGCATGCATGTTGGAACTCTGCCAACAGTTAAAAATAAACGGGACCATCAGCTTTGACCCGTTTATCTTCTTCATACATCGCCCAATTACCTTGACGGGTTTGACCAAGCCCTAATCAACGAACCACATAAACCGAACACTTTGCGTGTCTCACGACGCGCGCAGCGTTCGGGCCAAGCAGGTAGTCCGCCAGATCAGAGGTATGCGCGCCAACAACAATGAGGCCTGCCTTGGTGCTTTCGGCCAGTTTCAAAACCTCTTCATATGCACGCCCTGTCGCAACGACATGGCGTACTTTTGCGTTTTGATCCGCATCCAAGGCTTTGGTCACCAAGGCGTTCAAATGTTCTTTGGCCTCTTCAATCATCTTGTCATGATGATCTTTGCTAAAGAAGCTACCGACCTGACTAAGTCCAAAATCAGGAACCACGGCGATGACATCAAGCTGTCCGCCATCCAGCCCAGCTAAACGCGCAGCGGCCTGAATGGTATTGATATCGTCGTCGCCATTGCTGACATCTACAGCACATAAAACTGAGTTGCTCATGCTGGCACTCCTTCTTTTGACATGCGGGCACGTTGCAGGAAGGCGATGAAGCACAAGAAGATCAGCGCCGGAATAAAGATCAATTCCTTTGGCATCTGGTTTGCAGGCGCATTGACCGTGGCGATTTGAACAGGTTCATCCGCGTAGAAGTCAAAGCTGCTCAACGTGTCGGAAAAAGGTGATCCGAACGATGGCTCGTCCATTTTGACAACCCCGTCTTCTTCCAAAAGAAGCAATCCCGATGCGGTCATCCGTTCGTCAGCAGACCCCGCACCAACGGGAAGAACCAAGGTGGTTTCTTTCACTTCGCCACTGTCGAAATCGGGCCCAGATACGACCAACCTGATTTCATCCCCTTCGGTCGCATTGCCAAGTGCAGTTGCGAAACCGGCAGGTTCAATTTGCTCAAACGGTGGTTGCAGACGGTCCATCATAAAGTCGGGACGGAACAACGCAAAGGCGATCGCGATCAAGGCGATGCTTTCGTAGATGCGGCTTTTGGTCAGGAACCAACCCATTGTGCCAGCCGTAAAAATAAGGATCGCAATGGACGCCGTTATGAAGACAAGTATCCCTTGCATCCACGTCACGTCGATCAACAGCAAATCGGTATTGAAGATGAACACGAATGGCAGGGCCACGGTCCGCAGGCTATAGAAGAACGCCACGAACCCTGTCTTGATCGCATCCCCGCCCGAAACTGCGGCAGCCGCAAAACTGGCAAGCCCCACAGGCGGCGTCACGTCTGCCATGATCCCGAAGTAGAACACAAAGAGATGCACAGCGATCAGCGGAACGATCAGGCCAGACTGCGCGCCCAACTCAACCACAACACCCGCCATAAGTGATGACACAACAATATAGTTTGCCGTCGTGGGCAAACCCATACCAAGGACAAGAGACAACAGCCCCACCATCACAAGCATCAGGATCAGGTTGCCGCCCGACAGGAACTCAACCAGATCGGCCATAACTTGGCCTACCCCAGTAAGGGTCACAGTGCCCACGATCACACCCGCCGTTGCTGTCGCAAGGCCAATACCGATCATGTTGCGCGCGCCATCAATAAGGCCCTGGATCAGGTCACCAACGCCTTGCTTGAAGGAATTCGCCATATCGCTTTCGCCGCGGAAGATGGCTTTGAGCGGACGTTGTGTCAGCAAGATCACGAACAACAGCATCGTTGCCCAAAAGGCTGACAGGCCGGGTGATTTCTGCTCGATCATCAAAAAGTAAACCAAGACGATGATAGGCAGCAGGAAATAAAGACCAGACCGATAGATTTCACCAACGACAGGCAATTCTACCTCTGCCGCGTTTGGATCATCAGGCTCCAGGTCCGGAACACTTGCCGCGAGCCATAGCAGGACTGCATAGGCCACGAAAATCAGGATCGACATCACCATGGCAGACGCATCGCCCGCAGCCGCAGCAATCCAGCCAACGGGATATTGCACCCCATAGCACAAGGCCGCAAAACCGATGAAAAAGGCCATCATCCCGCCAATGGTTTTCCCCATCGACACCACCCGGTTGCCCAGTGTCGGCATGTTGTTTTTCACAGCTTCTAGGTGAACGATATACACCAGAGCGATGTAGGAAATTGTCGCGGGCAAAAATGCGTGCGTGATCACTTCGACGTAAGAAATACCGACGTATTCGACCATAAGGAACGCAGCCGCGCCCATAACAGGCGGCATAATCTGCCCGTTCACCGAGGAGGCGACTTCAACCGCGCCCGCTTTTTCCGAGCTAAAGCCTACACGTTTCATCAATGGAATTGTGAACGTACCTGTCGTCACCACATTCGCGATGGACGAACCCGAGATCAAGCCCGTCGCAGCAGACCCAACAACCGCAGCCTTCGCAGGCCCACCTTTAAGGTGCCCCAACGCGCCAAAGGCCATCTTGATAAAGTAGTTCCCTGCCCCGGCTTTATCGAGCAAAGCGCCGAATAGCACAAAGAGGAAAACGAATTTCGTGGACACCCCAAGGGCGATACCAAAGACACCTTCAGACGTGATCCACATATGGCTCATCGCTTTTTTCAGCGAGGCACCCTTCCAGCGGATGACATCAGGCACCCACTCGGACGAGCCGAAAAACACATAGCACAAAAAGATCGTCGCGATGATCGCCATAGCTGGTCCAAGCGCGCGACGTGCGCCTTCAAACAAGATCAAAAGACCCGCAAGCGCGAACCATTTGTCCATATCATCAGCCAGACCGCCCGCATCGACGATCTTTTGGTAGAAAACATAGCCGTAAAGGGCGGTAAACACGCCAAACAACCCGAGGAACCAATCCTGCAAGGGTATGTAGTGGCGTGGGCTGGATTTCAGTGCAGGATAGGCCATGAAGGCCAAAAAGATCGCAAAACCCAAGTGAACCTGGCGCGAGTTATTGATCACGTCACCGGGCAGAATATAATTCGAAAGAGGCGAGGCCAATAAGACCTGAAACAATGACCAAACGACCGCAACAATGGCGAGCAGCGTGCCAATGTTCCCTGTCGGGTTACGTGCACCAGCGTCAGAAGACGCGACAAGGTCTTGAAGCTCTTCTTCGCTTAAAGCGCGGTTCTCTGATGATTTATCAGCCATGTTTAATCCCCCTTGGATTGCGATCTAGATGTCGCAAATTTTTGTCTTGGGTCGTGGTAGAGGGGCGCAAACGCCCCTCTGAAAAATGCGTGCCGACTTAGTCGATCAGGCCTTTTTCTTTGTAGTACTTCTCGGCACCGGGGTGCAGCGGAGCAGACAAACCGGCAGAGGCCATTTCCTTTGGATCAAGGTTGGCAAATGCAGGGTGCAGCTTTTTGAAATCCTCAATATTCTCGAAGACCGAAGACACAACCGCATATACGGCCTCATCCGAAACATCAGCAGATGTGACGAATGTGGCACCAACACCGAAAGTGGCAGTTTCGGCGTCATTACCGCGGTACATGCCGCCAGGAATGGTGGCTGTGCGGTAGAATGAATTATCGTCCACAAGCCCGGTGACTGCATCGCCGTCCACAGTGACCAGAACGGAATCGCAAGCTGTCGTCGCCTCTTGGATCGAACCGGATGGGTGACCAACGGTATAGACCATCGCATCAATCTGGTTGTCACACAAAGCCGCTGATTGCTCTGCCGCTTTCAGCTCGGTTGCCAGTGCGAAATCATCTGTTGTCCAGCCCTTGGCTGCCAGCAGAACTTCCATTGTGCCGCGTTGACCAGAACCGGGGTTCCCGATGTTGATGCGCTTGCCCTTCAGATCGTCGAAAGATGTCACACCAGCATCGGCACGCGCGACCACTGTAAAGGGTTCAGGGTGAACCGAGAAAACAGCCCGAAGACCTTCGAATTTACCCGCGTCCTCGAATTTGGATGTGCCGTTGTAGGCGTGGTACTGCCAATCGGACTGCGCCACACCGAACTCCAACTCGCCTTCGCGGATGGTGTTGATGTTGTATACAGATCCACCTGTGGATTCGACTGAACAGCGAATTCCGTGCTCTTTACGGCCCTTGTTAACCAAGCGGCAAATCGCGCCACCTGTCGGGTAGTAAACACCCGTAACACCGCCGGTGCCGATTGTAATGAACTCTTCTGCCATCGCTGCGGGCGCTGCCAATGACAGCGATAGGGCCGCAACGGCAGTGAGTGTGTGCTTGTTTTTTAACATGTCGTTCTCCCAGTTATTCTGTTTTGTTTGATTGCGCGCGCACTCACTGAGAAAGCAAACCAACTGATTAAAATTGCACGCGCGCAAACACTACGCCGGAATTACCATCCGATATGGGGACAAACCGTCTCAGGTCGCTGGCCGCGAGTCTATGCGCGTAACTACCTATGGAAAGAATCACGGAAAAATGGAAAGTTGAGCTAAATCCACATCGGAATTCAGTTGATGTCGCATGTTTTTCCAAGAAACTCCGCAGGTTTACCACCTGTTGGCACCGGTGGTGCGGGGGTTTATCTGACGGACAAACACGGCAAGACATACCTTGATGGATCAGGCGGTGCCGCTGTTTCATGCTTGGGCCATGGTGATCGCGATGTCATCGAAGCCGTCAAATCCCAACTCGATTCGATGGCCTATGCGCACAATAGTTTTTTGACATCGGAACCGGCCGAACAGCTGGCAGACATGCTTATAGAACATGCGCCCTCCGGTCTGGACAGGGTATACTTTGTCTCTAGCGGGTCCGAAGCGATCGAGGCTTCCCTCAAGCTCGCGCGGCAGTATTTCCTCGAAACCGGCCAACCCAAACGCCACAAGATCATCGCGCGTCGGCAAAGCTATCATGGCAATACATTAGGTGCGTTGGCAGTTGGCGGAAACGAGTGGCGGCGTGCCCAGTTTGCACCGCTTTTGATGGATGTCAGCCATATCGCGCCCTGCTATGCCTACCGCGACAAGCATGAGGGCGAGACCGAAGCCGATTTTGGGCTTCGGATTGCCAATGAGCTGGAAGCCGAAATTCAGCGCCTTGGACCTGATGAGGTCATGTGCTTTGTGGCCGAGCCGGTCGTTGGCGCGACTTTGGGTGCGGTTCCGGCAGCCAATGGATATTTCCGCCGCATCCGAGAGATTTGTGACCAATACGGTGTGCTGTTGATCCTCGACGAAGTGATGTGTGGTATGGGACGCACCGGTACACTTTTCGCCTGCGACCAAGACGGCGTTTCGCCCGATATCTGCACCATCGCAAAAGGTTTGGGGGCGGGCTATCAACCCATTGGGGCCATGATGTGCAGCGGTGCCATCTATGACGCCATCCAAAATGGATCGGGCTTTTTCCAACACGGGCACACTTATCTGGCGCATCCGACAGCTTGTGCAGCAGGCGTGGCCGTTCTGACAAAACTGACAGCAGGTTTGGTGGACAAGGTAACGGACAAGGGCGCTTACTTAAGAAAACGATTGGTCGAACGGATCGGCCAGCATGCACATGTCGGCGACATTCGGGGACGAGGCTTGTTTATGGGGGTCGAGTTCGTACAAAACCGTGAAACAAAGGCCTGCTTTGATCCAGCACTTAAATTCCATTCCGTCCTCAAAAGCGCGGCCTTCGATGAGGGCCTGATTTGCTATCCTATGGGTGGTACAATCGATGGAAAACAGGGGGATCATGTGTTGCTGGCCCCGCCCTTTATATCCGAGCAAACCCACTTGGATGAACTGGTCGACAAGCTGGGAACGGCCTTTGATAAGGCGCTTCGAAATGTCGGCTTATAAGAGGGGTCGCACAAACATATCGGAGCGCGAACTATGAAGTTCTCTCTCGGATTTGTTCTGGCCATCAGCCTGGCCGGGTTACAATTTCTAGCAATCCTGATTGTTGTCTCGACGTCCTATCTGACCTCGGAAAAGGCGATGCTACAACACGCGCGTGACCGTCTGGCTGAAGCTGGCGCGAATGCCAGCGAACATTCCAGTGGCTTTCTAAAGCCCGCCCGAGAAGTGGCGGAACTTTCCCAACGCGTTATCGAAAGCGGGATCGTTGGCACCAATGACTTTCCACAACTCGAAAACTTCTTGTTCCAGACCTTGCAAACCGAGACACAGATTTCGGGCATCTATTTTGGCGACGAAGCAGGGAACTTTACCTATGTGATGCGGTCCGATGACGGACCTGGACCATTTCGAACCAAGATCATTCGACCGGGTCTGCGCGCCCAATCTGCCGACCTGATTTGGCGGAATACCGATTTTTCAACTGTTGAAACTCTTATTGATCCCAACGATTCCTTTGATCCGCGCACACGGCCTTGGTACGAAAGAGCCAAGTTAAATCGGTCCACGGTTTGGACGGACCCATATGTTTTCTTCTCGTCGCGCCAGCTGGGCATTTCTGTGGCGGTTCCTGTCGTATTTGATAATGCGATCAAGGGGGTAATCGGGGTCGATATCGAGATTTCAACAATCTCAAATTTCCTATCCGAGCTCGAGCTAAGCACCCACGGGTCCGCCTTAATTCTAGATGGGACTGGCAACGTCATTGCGCATCCGAGAATGGCGCAAATGATCGAAGATGACACGGACAGCACGCCCGGCCTTGTCGGGATTGAAGACATAGATGACCCTGTCGCGCAGGCTGCATTCAATCAATCGGGTTCTGACGGTCTGATAAAGGTTGAGCGCGAAACGCAGTCGGAGTTCGAGTATGAAAATGACAAATACGTCTCGTTGCTAAAACCACTGTCAGAGACCGAGTTGCCGTGGACAATCGCCGTTTACGCCCCCGAGAAAGACTTTACTCAAAGCATCAAAAACAACAGAACACGCAACATCTGGCTGGCTGCACTTGTTTCATTTTTAGCGGCGCTCGCAGGTCTGGCGCTGGCCGAGCTGATCCTCAGACCCGTCCGCGCATTCGCAGTGCGCACAGCGCTTGTGTCACAAGGCGAAGTGCCAGACACCGCCCCCCTGCCCGAGACCTACAAAGAGCTTGAGAAAGCCAACGAAACGTTGATCGACCAGATCGCACAACGCCGGAACGCCGATGCAAGAATTCTAGAATTGAACCGCGATCTGTCGCATTTCTCGCGCGTGAATCTGATGGGACAAATGGCGACAGGATTGGCGCATGAGCTCAGCCAACCTTTGACGGCAATATCGCAAAATGTTGATGCGGCCATCACGACGGCCAAACAACACAAAGACATCAATCCAGATTTGCTGAACATCCTGACTGAATTGGATGATCAAGCCCACCGAGGCGGTGATATTCTGCGGGCTTTGCGTGGATTCATCCGCAAGGATCAAGGCGAAAAGAAACCATTCGATGTGAATGAACTGGTAAAGCAAACACAAAGTCTTTTGCACCACGAAGCATTAGAGCAAAAAGTTACTTTGCGCTTTGACGTGAACCAAATGCCCTTGGTGATCGGCAACCGGATCCAGATTGCACAGGTCTTGATAAACTTAGTTCGAAACGCAATCGAAGCCATCACGGAGGCAGATAGTCCGGTCAAGGAAGTCGCAATTATGGCACGTGAGCAACCGAACCATCTAGAGATTTGGGTGGAAGACACCGGACCCGGCATTTCCCCCGACGTCACATTGTTCAAGCAGTTTGAGACAAGCAAAAAAGACGGAATGGGGCTTGGTTTGTCGATTTGCAGAACAATTGCGGAAGCAAATGGAGGCCGGTTGTGGTACGATCAAGATCACAAAGAAGGATCGCGGTTTTGCCTATCCCTTCCGATTTGATGTGCCGTACCGTTGCTAGAAGTACTTATTAGAGGTCCGAAATAATGATGCCCCCAGAAGGACAGTCAACTGTATTTCTTGTTGACGATGATGACCGTATCCGAACCAGCCTTGCACGCGCTTTGGGCAAGCGCGGTTATGACGTCAAAAGCTATTTCTCGGCAGAGGCTTTTCTGGACGCATACGACGTTACCCAACCGGGCTGCCTTGTCTTGGACTATGGGATGCCGGGCCTGAACGGATTGGAGCTTCAAAAGCATCTTGCAGAAACTGAATTCTCAATCCCGATCATCTTTATATCGGGCCAAGGCGGCGTGCCTGAATCCGTGCAGGCCATGAAAGCTGGTGCCGTTGATTTTCTCGAAAAACCATTCCGACAAAGTGATCTGGTGGCTTGCATTGATACCGCGTTCTCAACTGATCTAGAAACAAGAAGCGCCGAGAAGAACGTGAAGACAGCGCGAACGAAATTCGAGAAACTGACTGCCCGCGAAAAAGAGGTGGCGCTGTTCATGATCGCCCATCCATCAACGACATCTAGCAAAGAGGTAGGCCGTCAGTTGAACATCAGCCCTAGGACTGTTGATCACCACCGTGCTCGAATCCTAGAAAAAATGTCGATCGGATCTGTTGCTGAATTGATTGATTTGTCAGGCTCTGCGGCATTCCTTCAAAGCGCCGTAAGTGTGGATTTCGATTTACAGTCTTAGGCTCAAGACCCATTAATCCACGTGAGGCTCTCTGGTCGGCATGGTTCAAACTCCCTGAACCTGCGGGGGCTACGTGAGCAAATTTCACTGGCTTAATGAAGATCAAATAGTGCGGCTTCGGCCCTATTCCCCAAAGAGCCTCGGGGTGCCTCGGGGTGATGTTCAACGTGTTTTGAACGGCATTACCTTCATCAACAACAATGACTTACGTTGGTGTAATGCGCCAAAAACTCCCCCATTTTTGATGGGGTCCATTGGTAGAAACTAAGCAGCTTTCCAATTCTGTATCCCCAGACCTTGGTATTCTGCCAGGATTGACACGCTCTCCAGACTAAAAGCGCCTTGGAGTTAAGCCAAAGTCTGCTCCAACTGTACGCGAACGTTTGAGCCGGTTCGGGTCGTCAACAGCGGCCTTGAATGTGAGGCTTGCAGCGGGGCCAACTCCGGGGATGGTCATCATACGCATGCAAAGCTCGTCTTAATATGCCGCACGTTTCACGTGCCGATCCATCTTGAGGTCGTGTTGGAACAAGACCGTCAGCGCGGCGAGCAATGGGTTGATTGCATGCGCAAGGACGTCATCCATCTCGATCATTGGTCTTACCAAGCCCTCAAAAACCCGTGTTTCACTGTTCGGGGCAATCTTACGCCAAAGATATCCAACAGCCCGCGGACCTCGTTGGCCAGATCCATTGTCTTCTTGAGCAATACTTTTCGTGTACTCAAAAACGTCCTTAACCCATGGGCTTCGCGGCTTTTCATATGAACGGGGTTGAACCACCCAGTGCGCAAAATTTGGGCAATGCTTTGACAAATTGACGTGCGATTAACCGGCAAGTCTCCGCTGCCGATTCTTCATTTTTTTTCCCTCTGACTATTTCGCGCTAGCTTTCTTAATGTAGTGCTAAGCGAAGGGTCCCCCTCCGTACGAAAATTACGTCACAAGTAAACGCACAGTTTGTGCAGTACTATTCGAAAGGTGAATGCCATGAAGAATGTAATGATTATCGGCGGCGACGGTTTTTGCGGCTGGCCAACATCCCTCCATCTGTCGGCCCAAGGCCACAACGTGACGATCGTTGATAACCTGTCACGTCGTCGTATTGACGAAGATCTGGGCGCGGAAAGCCTGACACCGATCACGTCGATTGAAGAGCGTATCCTTGCTTGGAAAGAGGTTTCGGGTAACACAATTACATTCTCAAATGTCGACGTTGCGAAAGACATTGAAGGTTTTGCAAACCTTATCAAGACAACAAAGCCGGACACAATTATCCACTTTGGCGAACAACGTGCTGCACCTTACTCTATGCGTGGTCTCGAAGAAAAGTTGTATACCGTCGACAACAACATCAACGGCACTCATAACATGCTGGCAATCATCGCCGATCAGGGCATTGATCCGCATGTCGTGCACTTGGGCACCATGGGTGTCTATGGCTACGATGGCGACGGATTGGAGATTCCCGAAGGTTATCTTTCCGTTATGGTTCCCGGCGATGATGGCGAAGTGTTTAAACGTGACATCCTGTATCCGACGAATCCGGGCAGTGTTTACCACATGACCAAGTCAATGGATCAACTTTTGTTCCAATTTTATGCCAAGAACAACGCGCTCCGGATCACAGATCTGCATCAGGGTATCGTTTGGGGTACACAGACCGATGAAACCCGCATGGATGAACGTCTCATTAACCGTTTCGACTACGACGGCGACTATGGCACTGTCTTGAACCGTTTCCTGATGCAAGCTGCGATGGGACATCCGCTGACAGTTCACGGGACAGGCGGACAGACACGCGCATTCATTCATATCAACGACACGGTACGTTGTCTTGCGCTTGCGGTTGAGAACCCTCCTGAGAAAGACGGTAAGGTCAAAATCCTAAACCAGATGACCGAGACCCACCGCGTGCGTGATCTGGCACATTTAGTCGCGCGAACCGCGGGCGCAGACGTAGCTTTCGTCGATAACCCGCGCAAGGAAGCGGCCGAAAATGATCTGAGAGTGTCCAATAAAACATTTATTGATCTTGGACTTGAGCCGACCACGCTTGCCGATGGTTTATTGGGCGAAACGGTGGAAATTGCATCAAAGTACATTCACCGCGCTCGCAAAGACACCGTTGCCTGCGTTTCGACGTGGACCGACGCACAAAAACCCGGCGTTATTCATCACGAAGCAATTTTGCGTGTCCATGACGCAGCTTAACTACTATAGGCCAACAGCTTCTGTGGTCTGGTCGCTTGCGCGAAGCGGCCAAATCGCAGAGGTCCTTCGCCCTATTATAGGAGACTACTGTGCGACTCTTGGGAATCATGGCATTGTGCTTGGTGTTAATCGCCGGTCTGATATTTGGGTATGACCGCCGCAACGAAATCGTAGATCGAATTGCCGATCACTTCGAAGGTGCGTTGTTGGATGACTACGCGATAATCGATGCGACACCTGATCAACTACCAGTTCCAAATGCAGGCGAAGGCCTGATGATCATCCCGATGCAAGAGGCAGGTGCGCTGAACTCCATGATCGGCTACCCTAGCTTTGGGCGGGCAACGTTTGATATGCCCGGGACCGGCAGTCCCCGCACGGGCGAAGTTGTTTTGGAATTTTCGGGTGCACAGCATATCGATGCCGAAGGTGTGCTTCGTGTTTCCGTGAATGGTATTCGAAGAGCGGTCAAGCTGTTGGACAGTGGCCAACTACATCGCAGGGTAATTGTCCCACTCAACAGTCGTGATTTGTCATCTGAACAATTGACAGTTGCGCTGTCGCTTGATGGCCGCGCACCCGAAGTTGAATGCACTGTTGATTGGGTCGGCGGTGTTGCCCTTCAAATCTTGCCTCAGTCTTACCTTCGGTTGATCATGTCCGAACCGGTTCAGGCACCGGCGGACCTTTTGCTTATGGCGGGGTCGCGTCCATCAATTGATTGGCCCGTTGAGAACAACGCCCAACAAGCCCAGCGCTTTGTGCAAGCTTATGAACTTGGGCGGCGGACCGATGACGTTACATTTGCTGCCGACCCAGCACGCGCAGCGGATCTTTCTAGCGAAGATCTGGCAGTGTTGATCGCGGCTACAACGCCAACGTTCGTCAAGGATAACCTTGATCCTGCTGATCTTGCAGCCGCTTTAGGATTGCAACGCAGCCGTGAATTCGAAGGCCAAACGCGGTGGCGTATAACGTTCGATCAAAGCAACTTTGATGAGGCCATCAGGGCAATACAGCTTACACTCACGCTTGGGTCTGTCACCTCAGCCGAGGAGCCGTGGTTGGTTGTCGCGAAATTGAATGACCGGTTGCTGTTTTCAGAGTCCCTAGTGTCTGTGGATGGTCAATTTGATCAAAACATCTCGATCCCACAAAACCTGTTGATGGACCAAAACGTCCTGACACTGTCTTTAAGACATACGGCGCAACTTGATGGTCCTTGCCCTAACGGCGTGCCAGCGGTCGCAGAAGTGACCAAATTAACGCTGGTAACGAATGGCGACAAACCAACAAATGCCTACGCTGATCTGGTTCAGCTTATTGGTGATCCGATTACAGTGATACTAGGTGACGACATTGGCCCTCTCGAGGCACAGGTCGCACTGGATACTGTGACCCTATTGGCAGCCCGGACGCAGCCATTGCCTTTGACAGCTGAGAATACCGCGACAGGAGATCTATCTGTTCGGGTGGTGGGGCGTGATCATTTGAGTGCTGTCTTAACTGGATTGGAAAACGGAAAGCACTGGGTCGCTGTTGTTTCAGATACTATACGTAACGACCTTGAGATCGTGGCGGTGACGCCTATCGTCAAGATCGATACCAACACGCTGCCCCGCGCTGTGTTGGTTCTTTCGGATACGTCGGGCGCGCTGAATTGAACGACCAAACCACACAGGGCACCCTCCTCGCCAATGACATCAATGACGGTGACGGCAGAAGTGACGTCCAGTTTTGGTCTGTCGACAGCGCCCCGCGACGTTTTGCAGAGCGGGTCCCCCAATGGCGCGCACCGGTTCTTTTGGCCCTGTTTGCGGTAATGTCATTTACGTTGCTCTGGGCGATCAATCACCTCCCTATGCTAAATGCGTTCTTCATTCACAATGATCTAATTTTTGCGCCGGCCAAAGGGGGGCATTCAATTGCTTTACGCATTTTCATGATCAGTTTTTATATCGCATTTGGATTGCTTTGCGATCCAAGATGGCGCCGTAAATTGGGTGTCATGTTTGACATGACGTTGACCTATTTATTGTTCTGCCTGGTCATGGATGGGTTGCTGATCTTGCTGTATGATCAAGCCAATATCCTGCTTTCGCTTCATATTATTGAGATTGGTTCGGGACTGGTCGGGTTTGCGATCTTTTCTTTCAAGTTATTGGAACGCGGTGAAATGCCTGCACGCATTCCGCTCAAAATCGATACAGCACAGACAAGGTTGATTGCGCTACGCCTCATCTTGGTCGTTGGAATTGCTGCGTCCTTGGCATGGTACATTTCATCATTGAACCCTCCCCTCGAGGCATGGTTGCGCAGTGTCACTCTGCTGGGCGGCATCGGCCCCGGCGTATTCCTGTTTCTCCCTTTGTGTTTTCTTTTGTTGTATTTGGGCGCACGAGTCGAAGCATGGGCCGCACCCAAGGCTGAATTCAGCCCTCCGCTCACTGTTTTTGTCCCCGCGCACAATGAAGAATACATTATCATTGATACAATCCGCGCAATGGATGTAGCGGCGGCAGATTATGACGGGCAGATTGAATTGTTGGTTATGAACAACAATTCATCAGATAATACGGGTGCCGTGGCCGCCGTCGCATTGGCGGAATGCACTGCGCTTAAGGGACGGGTGATCGATGTGCCGACGCCTGGCAAAGCAAACGCATTGAACGCTGGCCTTGATGCGGTCACCACAGAGTACTGTGTGCGCGTAGACGCGGATACCTTGTTGCAACCGGATAGCTTCACGAAGGCGATGCGCCATTTTGCGGACCCCGCAGTTGGCGTTGTTGGGGGAATCCCGATCCCACCCGGTGGCGGGCTGTTCGATCGCGCCCGTTTTCTGGAAGTTGCTGTCAAACACGGTTTCTATTCAGTCGCCTTCGGAACGATCAATTCGGTGGTGGGCATTCCAGGAATGTTCTCAGTTTACCGCACTAAGTTGCCACGGGATTTGGGTGGTTTCGTTGAAGGCATGAATGGCGAAGACACCGATATTTCGCTGCGCGCCGGTGAGCTGGGCTACCGCCTCGTTGTTGACCCAACTGTCCGCTATATATCCGAGGTTCCTGCTACATACGGCCATATGCGTGAACAACGAACACGTTGGTTTCGCTCAACCTTTCATATTTCGTCAAGATGCCGCGAGATGTTGTTCGGCAAAGACATCACTGTGCGCGGTAAAATCACATTGCCTTACATGCTTATTAATTCTGCACGTCGTGCCATGATGGTTCCGTTGTTGATTTTCGGTGTGATCGAATATTTCACCGTGTTTGATAGTTTCAACACTCTTGCGTGGCAGGCGTTGATCGCAGTTTTGGTTGGCGCGCCATCGATCATGGCCATCATCTGCGCCCTCTTGATCAAGAAACCAGTCAGCATCCTCTATCTACCCGAATACTTGTTGTTCCGTGGGCTAAGAGCCTACTTCACGTTGGAATCCATGCTTTCGATCTCGATCTCCGACCGCGGCGAACATATCTATTCACGCGCCGCACTTGCCCGCAAACGACCCAAGAGTTTGCGGATCGCTTAGGGGTTACTTTTTACGCTCAGCAATGGCCTCGGCAACAGCGCGTACAGTTGGTCCACGCAAAGGCCCAGTCGCGCAAATACCCCAGATACCAGAATCCCGACAAAAACGATTGTGTGCACTAATCGTGCGAGAGGTTAGACGGGCATTGATAGCTCCATTGTAGTATCCAAGCGTACGCAATTCCATTTGCATGACACGGACCCACGCGTTCTTGTTGATCCAGAACCCTGTTGTGGCAGCACGCCCATAGTTCTCTGTTTCACTCGAAGCCATGATGGATTCGAACTCCAACCAAAACGTCTCGGGATGTAAATCTCGTGCCAACCGAATACGCTCGACCGAAAGAACGCGATCACGAATGTTTGGAACGTTCGCCAAAGCGGCTCGACGCTGTATGGTTTCAAGTGAGGTGCTTTTTAAGCGCGTTAGATAAACAAGTGTGGCTTCGGCGAATTGCGGGTCCCCTGCAAGACCGACGTCTTCGACCTGCACGACGACAGCGTCTGGTGCTTCGCCATTCAGCCGATTCCAGTTGTAGCGTAAAACCAAATCGCGCGCCGCGTTGTCGTCGCCCTTCGCGGCCATTTCAATCAGCATTGCACGTCCCACATCGGGATCAGAACCCGCCCCAAGCGTCTTGTCGATATGAGACGTCGCAAGCAATCGATGTGTCCCTGGCCTGTCGTTAGCGACCGCTGCGTCCAACAGTACAAGGGCGCCATCACCGTTACCCAGCTGTAATTCAACCCTTGCCAGATTGGCAAAAGACCAAGGGTGTTCAGCTTCGACCGCCCGTTCCAGCCATGCCTTTGCTTTTTGTAGATCAACCTCCGTCCCGATACCGTTGCGGTACAGGTATCCCATCCGGTCCATAGCTGGAGGAAAGTCTAGATCGGCAAGCGTGCTCATGGCGGCGAAGGCTTCGGCAGCATTTGTTGCCTCGAGATCGCGGGCATCCCGGAAGCGTTTTGCTTCATCTTGCGCCAAGGAAGCTGATGCCATCAGGAAGGCAAAAAAGCCTGCCAATATCATGCTCTTCATACACTTCTCCGGTTTCGGGCTCTTCACGAGTACGCCTTACAAGTAATAACTAATCCTCACAGCGGAAGTAAGCACGTTTTCAGATGCGGAAATTCAGTATTTGACCTCGGTGGAATTCGACTAAAGCTCGGGTCTTCCCTAACGCAACCAACGACCGGTTTCCGCCCTCCCAGCTATGACATCCCTTCCGTAGATGCTGCATCAACCGCTTCTTTGACCGATCTGGAATTAGCTGCGCGATCTCATCTGTGAGTCTAATTGTGCCGTAGTAAGCGTTGATCATCTTGGGTGGCGTGCCCACGTTGCAATCCAATAGGTGATGCCCAGCGCTCTCTCGGATTTGCTACGTGATGTAGAAATGCCAAACCCTGAAACTGTCCCTAAATTTGCCGTTATGAGCAACACGTAGGCCAGTTGCGATCATGTCGGGATCAGTGAATGCCATGTGATATGGAGCGCGACTGGTTTGTGGCATCGCATAGTTTGCTATTCTTGCGTAGAGGTTTAAAATCCTCGGACAGGCTGGCGAGCGACGTCCAATAAACTAAAGTTAAGGCGTCCCGATGGCTATCAAACCAAAACTGCATCCACGAAATCAACACTCCGATGGCTATGATTTCGTACGTTTGATCGCGCAGACACCAGAACTTGAAGCATTCACAACCAGCAACCCATCGGGTCAAACCACGATTGATTTCAAAAATGTCACCGCGGTTCGAATGCTCAATCGTGCCCTGTTAAAGACGCATTATAACATTGAGTTTTGGGATATCCCTGCGGGGTATCTATGCCCTCCTATCCCAGGTCGTGTTGATTACATCCACTATCTGGCGGATTTGCTGACCAGCAACAACGATAAGGACATCCCGCGTGGGCGTCATATCAAGGCTTTGGATATCGGCACCGGTGCGAGCCTTGTTTACCCCCTAACGGGCCAAAGCGAATACGGTTGGCACTTCACCGGCGTAGATATCGATGCAGGCGCACTCAAATCAGCACGACAGATTTGCGAACTTAACAATTTGGACATCCCTCTTAGGCGCCAAGCTAAATCTGAAGATATCTTTCGCGGTGTGATCACACCTGATGATCGGTTTCACATCTCCATGTGCAATCCGCCGTTCCATGCATCTTTGGAACAAGCAAACAAAGGCACCCAACGTAAATGGGCCAGTCTTGGGCAGGGAAAATCAAAGAAGCTCAACTTCGGCGGCCAAAACGCTGAGCTTTGGTGCCCGGGTGGTGAAATCAAATTTATCGCTCGCATGGTGGAGCAAAGCAAAGAATTCGGTGATCAATGCCTTTGGTTTACGTCGTTGGTCTCGAAGAAAGATAACCTGTCGCCACTCCATCGCATTTTGGGAAAGGCCAAGGTTTCTGATTATCAAATCGTCGAAATGGCGCAGGGACAGAAAACCAGCCGCTTCATTGCATGGACGTACATCAAGCGAAGCCAGCGATCAGCTTTTTGACTCGTGCCAAAGTGGGCCGCGCCCAGCCATCGACCAAGATAGGTCTGTCCATAGATTAGGACACAGAATGACCAATATCCGTAGCACAGACCAAAATATCCTTAGCATAAATCCCATCTGCTGATGATTTCGCTGTTTGGGGGCTATCGGTCGAGCTCGGCAAGAAAAATCATTGAACTCCATCCGCAGGTTTCACCCCAACAAGTGGAGACTGTGCCATCCAATCCTGCGCTGTACTCAGGAGACGCCTTGGACCGTCCAAATAGATAGCTTTGTCATCGACCGCCGAATGGACAGCGACATCACCCAGGCGATACTTGCATTACTGAGAAAGGGTCGAGATCGTTTTATCGCCGGGTGCTATAGCTGCCAATCCGGTCATGATTCCAGTAAAAACATCCACATCGTTCCCGTTAACCGGCAAGACATGCGTTTGCATGTGTGAGAGGGGGCGTTTCCAGCGGTTGTAAAACGTATTGGGCGGGTCACATGCGGCCAGCGCATCACATCAGCATGAGCCATTGCGATTGATGAAATATACCATTCACTACACGCCTAACACTGATGCGCGACTTACCACGTCTCCTTGAAAAATACGGGCTAAGCCGCATCAGCAGTTCTTCGATTCTACAGTAAAGATTACTTATCGTTTTCCCAAATCGTTGGGGTTCTAGAATCAAGACGGCGAACCAGCATCAAGGCACCTCATGGGTCCTGAGTTTAATTGCCATCATATGCTGCACGAGCAACATGGCGGCCAACCCCAGACCGACCCACATGAACGGCGCGGTTTTCCACAATACCAGGACCGCTGCAAGCAGTCTGAGGGCGACCTCCCATCGTGGCAGGGGGTCGCGGTCGAATTTGGCGAGCGCTGAGGCCATCAGGTAAAGTGCGAGGATTAGGCGAAGCCCTAATAGGGTCAGGGCAACCCAATTCACAGTGCCGGTATATCCTTCGATCAGTGTGCTGCGGCCAGCGGAGTCGGTGATAGTGACGGCTTCTTCGATAAGCAACAGTTCTGGATACCATGCGAACACAAATGGGATCGTGAACATCACGATCCCAACGCGCACGGCGGCAAAGGCCGTCCGCATCGGTTCGGTCTTCGTGATCGAGGCGGCGGCAAAGGCTGCGATGGCCACAGGTGGCGTGATCGCCGACGCGACGGCGAAGTAAAAGACAAACATATGAGCGGTAAAGAAGCTGACACCAAGGCTTGCCAAAAGTGGTCCTAGCAGCAACGCGACGTTCACATATGCAGGGACAGTCGGCATCCCCATTCCAAGTAAAATGGCGCAGAACATGGCGCACGTCAGGGCCAGCATCAGATAGACGCCGCCGACAATCGGGATTTCAAAGCCCAAGATCCGCAACACGTTTGCAGTTTCCAGCCATGAGGTGACAGCGCGTGTCAATTCTCCGGTCAGGCCGCTTTCATTCAGAAACGCCGAAATGATCGAGACCGCAAACAAAAGCAGGAACAGTCGCGAAATTAAAATGCCGCCGTCCGCAAGCGAGACGATAATTTTAGACGGTTTCGCCCGGGTTTCGGGATCTAGGAATAAAAGCGGCAATAGGACGATGACGGCCCACCATCCCGCAGATGTCGCATCGCCGGTCGAATTGACGATGGTGCGCGTCACAAAGTTGGGCAAGAAGTTGGATAGCCAGCCTGCGCTGACAACGTCTTTGTTTCCCAAAAGCAAGAACAGGATGGTCATGATCGGCACAAAGATGATGATAAGGTTCAGCCAATCCTGACGAAACATCACCAGATCGTCGGGTATTTCGCGCATGGCTTCGACCTTTTCACGCCGAGCTTGGAACATCACCGCGAGGAAAATCGAGAAGAAAAAGAACATCGCGGGCAGGAACGCCGCCGTGATGACTTTGGTGTAGGGTACGGCTGTCAATGCGACCAGAACAAAGGCTGCGACCCCCATCACTGGCGGCATGATTTGCCCACCAGAGGACGCCGCAGCTTCAACCCCGCCTGCAAATTGTGGGGAAAACCCGTTGCGCTTCATCATCGGGATCGTCAGGCGCCCCGTTGAAAGAACATTGGTGACCGGTCCGCCAGTGATTGTGCCGAACATAGCAGAGGACACAATCGCCGCATGGGCCGGCCCACCGCGCAAGTTGCGGGTCAGGCGCACAGCGAGTTTGATCAGCGACGTGCCACCAGCCGAGGTGCCGAACAACGCCCCCAAAATCACGTAGGGGAAGACTTGGTTAACGACGATATCCATAAACCGCCCCATGAACCCATCTGGCGTGATGAACACGTTAGTGGCTTTCTGGATCGCTGCAGCCTGTATATCGCCGCCATCTGCCCCCAGCTTGGTCAGCAAAAAGCTGTTGTCGCTGAGATCATAGATCCAGATGAGCGCCGTACCGACCGTATAAATCACCACAACGCTGGCGACAGCGACCAATGGGACGCCCCAGACGCGTACGTTATAAAGAAAGAAAAGGGTGATGATTGTGAACAGCAGTGGGATAATCCAAATCCCAAACCGCCCCTGACACGCGGGAACTTCGGCATCAAAGGATATGCCAGGGATCACGCCTTCGGACCGCGCTGCCGCATCTGAAATCAAGCGTGCCCGTTCACCCGTGAATTGATCAATCAGACAGACTGAATCGACCTCGACCAAATATCCAAACGAGGCAAAAAACGCAGCAAGGATCAGACCAGCATCCAACAGCAAACCCAACCAAGCCAGGTGCGGTCGGCTGACTTTCCACGCTCGATACACGCTGGCATCAAGAGCGACGATCAGCATCATCAACAGAAAAATAGGTGGGTAGAAGAATTCAGGCGGGAAGCCCGAAACCCGTAAGAAAGGTTGCCCCGTGAGGGCCCGAGCAGCATCTTGCAAGCCGGGAATTTCCGGCATTGTATTGAGCATGCCAACCACGACAAGAAGAAAACCCAAGGCAATCGCCCAAGTTCGGCCGATGCCTCTGTTTACGTGTATGTCTGACATGAAAAGGCCCCTTGCGCGAGGCTGGAAAAGACCAGCCTCGCGTGGAAAGTTGCGTTACGGGCGTAGGCAGTCCGCGATCGTGTGACCAGCTTCCTCAAAGGCACGGATCGCCCCTTCGTGCATTTTCACTTGAACGGAGCCGCAGACTCCTTGGGTGACGCCATCGATGTCACCAAAGCTTAAGCCAAGGTATGGTCCGCGTGGTGATCCGGTTAAAAAGCGGTCCTCGGCTTCTAGGTAGGCCTTGGTGATATTATAGGCGAGCTCTTCTTCCATTGTTGCCGTGACGATCTGACCAAAGGCCAAGGCAAAGGTGTCAAACGAGTCATCATCCGTGACAACCGTAATGTCATTGCCCGCGTAAGCTGCGCGGAATTCTTCGACCGGGACAGAGTAAGGCGCATGGCCGGGCGCGCCGAGGATTTGCTGCCCCAATTCGCTGGCAAGCAAGTCGGACGGGACATCATAGAGCGTAATACCGCCCGCCGCCGCAATCGCGATTTCGCGGCCAGATGGCAAGCCTTCGGGCATCGTCCATGCATCCACGCCGCCGCCCGTGATGGCGGAAACTGTGTCTGGCCACGGGTTTTGAACGCCCTCATAACCTTCGCCGTCCTTTTCGCCGGACAGCAGTTGGATCATTGCGCGCCCAGACGTCAATGCAGCCCCGCGTGGCGGCCCGTTCCAGATGCGTTTCCCTGCCAAGTCGCGGATGTCGTCGATGGGGTTACTGTTGTAATGCCCAAACAATTGCGCAGCACCCGCATTAAAGAAAAGGACACGGATGTTGCTGGCCAGCTCAGCGCCTTTTTCAGGGCCGATGCCACTGTATGGGCCGATACCGCGTGACAACAGAAACGGTAAGATCAACGCCGCGGGTGCCATATCCAGCTGCCCTTCCGCGACAGCTTGAACAGAGTTCGTCAGCGTCGCACCTTCGGTGATTTGCATCTTGGCCACACCTGCGCTATCCAAAACAGCCGCCAAGGTCGTATCGATGTAGTGCGGCGTGGAACCCGGCGAAGTTGTTTCTGACGTCAGTGTGGCTTGTGCGAACGCGAACGCTGGCGCAAGGGCAATTGCCCCGCCCAGTAGCATTGATTTGATCATATCATCCTCCCTGATGATCTGCCCTCCTCCAAGGGCAAATGCCCCCATTTTTTCGAAGGCTTGGGCGAGATTTGCAGAAATTATATGACTTGTCACGCAATAATTTCTCGGGTCTTATCAAAAATCGGGGAGGCCGCGCATGGTTGATGATCAGGAACGTGATGTTGACCGGATAAAAGCCCGGATCGACAGAGAAGACACCAATTTGTTTGCCCGGCTTGCTGCAATATATGCAGCGTCTCGCAAACAGGCTCAGGGCTTGTTGCAATCGGGCGGGGGGATTTCGATTGTCGAATGGCGGACCCTTTGGGATCTGTACGAAGTGGGCCCCATGACGATCAGCGATCTTGCATCGACCCAACGCGCCGATCATTCCCTGCTTAGTCGGGCGCTGCCACAGATGCGCGAAAAGGGGTTGGTGTCCATGCGTCAGGCGGCGCAAGACGGGCGACAAACGATCGTGGCACTGACAGATAAAGGCCGCGATGCCTATCGCCTTGCCGCCCCAATAATGGGCCGGCGCCGCGCTGCGTTGAACGAAGTGTTCACACAGACAGAGATCAAAGAATTCGCCGGATATCTGGATCGGCTCGAAGATTTCGTGCGCCGTCCTGCCAGTGCGGTAATTCAGAAAGAAGACGTAGAATGACACATGATCCAAACGTACTTTGAATTATGGCGGAACAATCGCAGTTTGATTGCCTGAACGCCATTGGCGCTCACGATGGACATCGCACAGCTTAACGGCTTGAACATCGATGGGTCTAAAATTGATGCTAAGTTGGTCGTCGAGCATGAAGCGCTTATGAAAACCCCAGAGTCCACAGAAGAACAATGCGCGGAGATGCTGACCATGGGCGAAACCAAATTGAACGGCCAGCTTCAGAACTAGAAATTCGCCTACTGGTCATCAGTGGGAATACCGGGCCAACAAATCTTACCCTTCCCAGCCGATTGCAGCCACTAGTTAAGTGGTCGGTTGCCTCGGTGCTGCGTCGTCAAAGCGGACATTTGAGCAAGTGCCCTGCATTTGCATTACTCTAGGTCCATAACGCGGACAAAGTGACCCTTGCCGACTCTACAGCCAATGACCGTTTTTTCAGACGCCGCACCTGCGCGGAATTGCACCGAGGGCCGATTGCTGGTTGGTATCGAGGCTTGCAGCAGCGCGCATTATTGGGCACGCGAACTGACGAAGTTTGACCATGACGTTCGGTTGACCCCACCGATATATGTGAAGCCATATGTGAAACGTGGCAAGTCTGACACCATCGATGCGGAGGCCATTTGTGAGGCAGTGATCCGCTGCAATTTGCGGTAAGGTCAAAAAACCCCGACAGCTCACGAACCCCGGACAAAGCCAGCAAACGCAGGAACTGAACTGACGACTGCTTTCAATCGGGGAAACCGCTTTGAATTTGTACAGAATATGTGTTGAGTTGCCAATCATCGACAATACACTCAACGGACACGGAGCTGTCCGAAGACGCAAGTGGTGAGCAACTGGATCGGCGCGTCAACGAGCGCTGCTGGGTGATCTGAACGTCTGGCATGACACATTGAGGAAAACGATCATGACACCCTTCATTTTCAACACATCTCCAAGCATTCGGTTCGGGGCTGGCGTTCTGTCTCAAATTGGCGAGATCGTGCGGGAAGAAATAGGATCGCGCGTCCTGCTTGTGACAGATCCAGGAATGTTGGCGACTGGTATTGTTGATCGCGCTTTAGACTTTCTGCAAGATGCAGGCGTCACGGCCACCGTCTATCAAGATGTTAAGGCTGATCCTCCGGAGTCTGTTGTTACGACCTGTGCAAAAGCAGCTACCGATGCTGATGCGCAAGGTGTTATTGGTTTAGGTGGCGGATCCTCTTTGGACGTGGCCAAGCTTGTCGCTCTTCTCGCTGGCGGCAAAGAACACCTCACTAGTATTTATGGCGTCGGGAATGCGAAAGGCCCGCGTTTGCCTCTAATTCTAATACCCACAACGTCGGGTACGGGGTCTGAAGTGACTCCAATCTCAATCGTAACAACAGGCCAAAGCGAAAAGATGGGCGTCGTTTCACCGGTGATTTTGCCAGACATCGCCCTACTCGATCCGGAGCTGACGCTTGGCTTGCCACCCCATATCACGGCCGCGACAGGCATTGATGCCATGGTACATGCGATCGAAGCCTACGCATCAGTCAACACAAATAACAATCCGCTCTCTCGCAATCTTGCAACGGAAGCACTGCGATTGATGGGCGCATCGCTAGAGACCGCGGTTCACTCGGGCGGAGACATCAAAGCGCGATCTGACCTTCTCTTGGGGTCTATGATGGCCGGACAAGCCTTTGCAAATTCGCCTGTCGCTGCAGTGCATGCATTGGCTTATCCGATAGGCGGTCATTTTCACGTCCCTCACGGCCTCTCAAATGCACTCGTTTTGCCCCATGTGCTGCGGTTCAACGCCGAAGTTGCTCCGAAGCCTTACGCAGAGATTGCAGCCCATGTGTTTCCCGAGCTCGCCGCCGTCGAGCATGAAAAAGATCGCGCTGAAGGTTTTTGTGACGCAATGGCTGCTTTGTCAAAACGGTGCGGACTTCAACAGACGCTGCGCGAAATGGAAATTCCTCAGGATTTTCTACCGAAACTCGCAAGTGATGCCATGAACCAATCCCGACTACTGGTTAACAACCCTCGAGAGGTACGCGAGATAGACGCTTTGGAAATTTATCAAACCGCTTGGTGATTGCTGCTGCTTTTGTATGAACATCTCTTAGCCAGCATTCAGGTATTACTTAGCATCTGCGACAACGATCCTAAGCTGCCGTCGGCGATGACATCTCAATGCTGCAATCACAGCTCGCTTTGCCGCCACTCGCTGCACATGCAACATCTGAACCTGATCGAACATACAATCCGCGGACAAACCTACCGTTCCGATGATAACTGGAATTGCTGGGTACCCACATCCCAAAACGCATATGCTCCCCGCAGGATATCAATGGAGCCACACGAGGTGCAGCGGGGTTTGGGCAATTGATCTGGCACTACCATTGGTACTCATCCGCCAGAATGATCGTCAGCACCCGGCCGGTTTTGGTCAGGCCCAATGGATCATCCTGTAAGGCCGTGGGCAACCATGTTCGGGCCATCTTGAAGAAGGCAGCTCACGATAGAAATCTTGCGTTGATGAGGTCGTTATATGAAATTTTCCATGCCCATTCTGGTTACTTCAACGATCGCGCGGGCTGAGTGTGGGCCAAATACGATCTTTGGTGCTAATCTGCGGAGACACTAGATCTCAAGGGCGCGCTTCAACAATGACACCAGCTGATCTCGCTCCATACCATTGACCGCAGAACCTTCGCCTGGAGCATTAAGCGCGTCCACGTTTTCTATCAACTTAACCAAAGTGTCGCTCAACCGTCGTATCAAGGCAGGCGCGGCAATCAAACTATCGTTTTTTCCCTGTCCAAACGTGCCCCTCGGCATCTGTAGGACTTCGGTTCCCTGAACCGATGTCATCAAACCACTTGCCCGAAAAACTTGAGAAATCAGAGGCAAAAGCGATCGCAAAATCTCCCGAGCCCCATTCATCGTTCCAAATGCAACGTAAAATCTGAGCGGTCAGTGCGCATTCCTCCAAATGGCCTTCGGCAGTCTCACCAAAGCTGTCGTAGCTATACGCGCCTATGATTTTGTCATCTGACGTAAGAACGAAACGCGTGGCACCTGGCGTATCGCCAGAGGACCAAATTATACCATCGAAAGTGCCGACAACAGCTGTGTTTTCAGCAAAAGCCGCTTGGGCGGAAATGGCACAAAGCAATGCCAGAGAACAAAATTTCATTGGACTTTAAGGACCTTATCAATGGTTAGGCGCAAGCGCCCATTCACCGTATGCGGCTGCAAACAGATGGTCAATCTTAGGTACAGGGCATGGGAAATCTGATGGGATGGACGGCTCCTGCTCCAACCGGCGTCACAATGCGCCATACTGCCGATATGCCCGTCGCACATCAACACGCTGCCATGACGCGCTTCACTGGCATGAAGAGTTACGTCCGTGAGATAGGTCCGTCAGCTGAAAAGCTGATAGATTGCACTTCCGAACGGGCAAGAAGCCGACAAGGACTGCAAAGAACGCAATCTGCCTAAGATCACTGACGGACCAATACCCCAGCGAACGAGTGGAAGCCGCCTGCGAAAAGGCAATCACCGTAGGGAAACACTCCGCAAAGACAGTCCAAGGCATCCTAGCGTCTGGTTTAGACATAATGGATGACGAGTCCTCAGACTTTGACGAGCCGCCCGAACCTCAAGCGAATGTGCGCGATGCCTCATACTTTGCATCACTGCAACAGACTAAGCGCGGAGGCGACGGGAATGTCTAACACCCAAGTTTTTGAACTATTGCATGCGTTGCATTTACCTGGTGTGCGCGAGGAGTTGGAGCACCAGTTGCAGCATCCACAGTATTCGGAGATGCCTTTGCAGGATAGGCTTTTGCGTATGCTGCAGGTCGAGACGGAAAGACGGTACAATAACAAGATTGACCGCCTGATGAAGGCTGCACGCTTTAAGTACCAAGCTGAAGCTGAAGAAATAAACTACCGACAAGATCGAAACCTCGATAAATCGGAGACCTTGGCACTGCTGAAATGCGATTGAATTAAGCGGCATCAGAACATCCTCATCTCTGGCGCTTCAGGTACTGGCAAAACATGGCTCGCATGTACGTTGGGTGTCTCGGCCGTCAGACATGAGATGGGAGTACGTTATGTCCGCGCTAGCCGTCTTGTGGAAGGGGTGATGTACGCGCGCCTAGACGGTAGCATCGCAAAATTCAGAGCGAAGCTTTCTCGATTGGAGCTGCTGATCATTGATGACTTCTCTCTCAGCCCGATGAAGAAACAGGAACTCAATGATTTGTTCGAGATCATCGAGGACCGCTCAGTTCAAAGTTCTACGGTTATGATCGCTCAACGATCCCCTCAAGAATGGTATGACCACATTGGTGATCCGTTGCTGGCTGATGCGCTCATGGACCGTATTCGAAGCAATTCTCACGTTCTGCTGCTCGAAGGAAAATCCATGCGATGATCTTTGAGCGCGCAGCCTTAATAAGACTGCGCGCTCAATCAGTTGAAACCGCGCTGCTTAATCTGGTGAGATTTTACATACGCTTACATCATGCCGCCCATGCCGCCCATGTCGGGCATGCCGCCTGCTGGGGCTGCGCCTTCTTTGGCGGGTTTGTCGGCAACCATTGCTTCGGTTGTGATCAACAGACCAGCGACCGATGCGGCGTCTTGCAGTGCCGTGCGCACAACTTTGGCCGGATCGATGACGCCGAATTTGAACATGTCGCCATATTCTTCGGTCTGTGCGTTGAAGCCGAATGTGACATCGTCGCTCTCGCGGATTTTGCCCGCAACGACCGAACCGTCAACGCCCGAGTTCTCAGCGATCTGACGCAGAGGTGCTTCGATTGCTTTGCGCACGATCGTGATACCAACGTCTTGATCAGAGTTCGCACCGGTCACGCCTTCAAGCGCTTTGCCGCCTTGGATCAAAGCAACACCACCGCCAACAACAACACCTTCTTGCACGGCCGCACGGGTAGCGTTCAGGGCATCATCAACGCGGTCTTTGCGCTCTTTGACTTCGACTTCGGACATGCCGCCGACGCGGATAACAGCAACGCCGCCTGCCAATTTGGCAACACGTTCTTGCAGCTTCTCTTTGTCGTAATCCGACGATGTTTCTTCGATCTGGCCACGGATCTGTG
>NZ_JBDVGB010000086.1:0-7952 GCF_039940735.1 Tateyamaria sp. | reverse complement strand
GCTCTGGCTCTGGCTCTGGCACATCAGATGGTTCTATGGCGTCAAGCTGTGGTTCGACTTCAAACGCTGCTTCAGCCAGAATGGTTTCCTTTTCCGGCAAGTCAGCTGCGGGCGCTTCGACGACAACGACGCGCACGCCGTCTGGTACCACCTCGGCGTTGGGGGCCAAAATATCCTTTGAGTGCGCCGTCGGGCCAAAGAAGGGTTCGCCCAGAAAATCACTACCTTCGGCGGCCGCCACGAAACTGACGGGCTCAAAGCCATGATCTTTTGCAAAGCTCTCAGCCTCAAGCAGCGTTTCCTTTGCGACTGCCGCAATGTGGGTGCGGTCTGCGTCGGGCGAGATATCAAATGCCAAGGCATCAACAGGGTAAGGAGTGGCGCCGTTCAGCGCGGTGACTGCGGCCACGCGGCGCGCGTCATCGTCCATGTCCGGTGTGTCGATCGTTAGGTATTTGATCTGCGCATCGGGGATGATCAGTTTGCTGCGCAAGCGTTTGCGCGTTTTGGCGACATGGCCGTCTTGCAACAGATCGGCCAGTGCATCTGACAGGTTCGGATCCGAAACGGAAACTTCACCTATAAAATGCCATCCGCCAGCTGCGCGGTGCAGCAGACGGATCCCGTCGAAGGACAAGGAGAGCGCAAAGTTTGGCTTCATATTAGGCCTTTAGCAATTTTGCGGAGCGGATGAAACATCCACGACATTAAAACCCAGGATAAAGCAGGACTTTGCCCATGCATAGCAAAAGCCCGCAGAAAGGGGGATAAAAAATGCGTTTTCCCCTGATGCGCTGGCGCAACATAAAAAAGCGCCAGCGCATCACTTTTAGCTGACCGCTTTGGTCAATGCTTGATCGAGGTCGGCAATCAGATCGTTCACGTCTTCGGTGCCGATGGATACGCGCACAACTTCGGGGGCGGCACCGGCTGCGCGCTGTTGGTCAGCTGTCAATTGGCGGTGCGTGGTCGATGCCGAATGGATGATCAGCGAACGTGCGTCGCCCAAATTGGCCACGTGGCTAAAGATCTCTAGCGCATTGACCAGCTTCATGCAGGCGTCATAGCCGCCCTTGACGGCAAAGGTGAATAACCCGCCCGCACCGCGTGGGCAAATCTTGGCCACACGGTCGTAATAAGGCGAAGATTTTAGACCTGCATAAGTCACGTAGTCGACGCGATCGTCCGCTTCGAGCCAATTGGCGATCTTGACCGCGTTTTCGACGTGCCGCTCCATGCGCAAAGATAGTGTTTCAGTTCCCATAAGTGTATAGTGCGCCGCTTGTGGGTTCATCGTCATGCCCAGATCACGCAGGCCAATGGCAATGCCGTGAAAAGTAAAGGCCAGCGGGCCAAAGGTCTCGTGAAACTTGAGGCCGTGATAGGCGGGCTCTGGTTGGCTAAGGGCTGGGAACTTGTCGTTCGCAGACCAATCGAACTTACCTGAATCCACAACACAGCCGCCCGTGACAGTGCCGTTGCCCGTCAGGTATTTGGTGGTGGAATGCACAACCAAGGTCGCGCCGTGTTCGATGGGCCGACACAGGTACGGGGTGGCTGTAGTGTTGTCGACAATCAGCGGGATTTCAGCCGCATCGGCGATGGCCGAAATGGCATCAAGGTCAGTGATGTAGCCGCCGGGGTTGGCAATCGCTTCGCAGAAAACGGCGCGGGTGTTGTCATCGATGGCGGCTTTGACCGCATCCAGATCATCAAAGTCAACAAAGGTTGCCTCCCATCCGAAACGTTTGATGGTGTGGCTGAATTGGGTAACGGTGCCGCCATAGAGGCGGGTCGACACGACAACGTTCTTGCCCGGTGACATCAACGGATACAGCGCCATAATTTGCGCAGCGTGCCCGGATGAACAGCAAACCCCGCCAACGCCACCTTCGAGAGTGGCGACGCGTTCTTGCAAAACGGCCACCGTCGGGTTGGTCAGGCGGGAATAGATGTAGCCAACTTCTTGCAAATTAAACAACGCGGCCGCGTGTTCGGCGTCGCGAAAAACATACGCCGTCGTTTGGTAAATCGGAGTTTGGCGTGACCCAGTGGCCGGGTCAGGCCGCGCGCCTGCGTGAATTTGAAGGGTGTCGAAGCCGTACTTTGGACCGTCAGTCATGTCATCGCTCCTTTGCCAAGTGGCTTTAATGAGATGCACTATCGATAGGCAAAGGTAGCCCCATCGGCAAGGTGGAGAGCCCATTTTGAAATTTAGAAAGGGTGTCCCGAACATACATGTCATGTATATTGACGTGTTATGGTGTTGTGTATACATGCAGGCGTATACATGAATGGGATGATTAAAATGACCACCAATGCAGATGCGCCAACAATGGAAACCAATAACTCAGAAGATGACGGCAAGGCTGAAAAGCGTGCTGCTCGTCTGGAAAAGTTGAAAAAAGCGGAAACGCTAAATTTTGCTGTTGATGCGGGCGTGCGTGCTTTCCTGGCAAGAAGTGCCAAGGCGCAAGGGCTTGATTTATCGCACATGATGCAAAAGATCGTTGAGGGTTACATCATTGATAGTGCGCCCAAAGACAGTGAGTTATCTAAACGTCTGACGGCGAAGCGTGCTGTGATTGACATGACGCAAAATTTCGCCAGCGAAATGGATGCGGCAGGCCAGTTTGACGATCATTTTATCTTGAATGTCTTAAAGAAGGCCGCGTCGAACCCAACCTTTGCAGAAGCTTATGCTACCGCGACAGGTGCAGCAAATTCGAAAAAGAAATCAAAGCAAGCCGCTCACCGTGCGCGAACAACGTTAAATCAACAATTGGGACGCGTCATCAAGCGCACAGTTGGCGCTAAAAGTCTTCGCAATGACACGGGCAGAATTGTGCGTTCGACCGCGAATGATGCGCTAATTTCGACCTACACGTTGCTGACCAAAGCTGCGCCACCCACGGCCTAATTAACACACGCGACCGTCTGTTTTTTGGGCGGTCGCCATTCCTGATAGGCGATCAAGGACGTCGGGAAACTCGCCGACTTTATATTCGATCAGTTCGACTTTTGGGAAATCCGCGTCGCTATGGCGATGGAAAATATAGTGAACTTGGCTTGTCAGGAAAAGGTGCCCGGCGGTGTCTAGATGGTCCCATTCCACCCAAACATTTGAATAGTGACGCACTGGCATCCCTTCGGCGACGACGCGTGGGACAATCTTTGCAAGAGCGCCCGCTGAGACTTCGCCTCGATAAAGATCTAAAGCTTCAACATAGGTTTCGGGGGTCTTGAACACGAACAGACGGTCATTCGAATAAAATGGCAGTGGAAAGATAAACTGTTCGGCGACACCAGCGAGGTCGCCTTGGTTGAACATGCCCGCCAAAGCCTTCAAAAACTGCGTATTGATTTTTGACATTCAGGTCGTTCGCTTGAGTGCAAGTTATTATTCAACCCAAGATGGATAAATGGCGCGACTTTGTAAGGGGGAAACTGTGGTTTTTGCGTCTATGTGGCAAGAAAGCTGACGTTAAACGGCGTCAAACGTCAGCGCATCCAGAAGCCATTTGATTTGATCCGGTTACGGATAGCTTGTTCGCGGCGTGGCATGTCATTTTGATCAAACAACGCGCGCACCTTTTCGCCACGACCTTGATAGATCATGCGCTTAATCGGATCATAACCCTTTAGGACTTTCTTGATCTTGTTGGGGCTTGCAATCGCTTCCAACGCGGCGATCACCGCCTCGCTTTCGCGGGCATAAAGCAAGGGCAGCAGGCGGTAGTGGCAACTTACAGGCCCGTCCAAATGGTCATGCACAGCACTGTCGCGCCCGCCGCCAAGGGCGTGAATGACCAGCGGTAAGGCGACTTGGTCCAACCATGGGTCTAACGACTGACATACCAGCGTTTCAGGCGGGTCATTGGCGATCGCCAAGGCGTATTCTAGAAACTTTTCGCCAAACGCATGCGGGCAAGACCCAAAGAAATAACCGGCATTAAAATATAGATACCGTTCCCAATATTCATCAGGTTCAGAAAGATCGAGGCTGCTTTCAAAATCCAGACCAAACGCGTCGTAAAGCGATTTCCAAGTCTCGGTGTAGCCGGGGCCATAGAGTTCGATCTCTGGCCATGTGCCTGTTCTGCGCATGGACGCGCTTGGTTTGGCAAAGTCGAATGGGACGTCGGCCAATTCGCCGGTGATCAACGTATCGCTGTCAAAAAAGACAAATGGGTCGCCTTTGGGCAGGGCGCTGAGCATCTCGATTTTGTTGCCGTAGGGGTAGGCGGCGCCGAAATGAACGCTGTCAAACGGAATGATCTCTGCGCCCAAGTCGGTCAGGGCGGAGCGCAGGTCTTCGGGTTCAATGCGAGGGTCTTTGGGCCAAAGCGGGCCGGGCTGGGGTTCGCAAATCAGGACGCGGCCGTTAAATTTTGGGCTGTTGGCGCGCAATGACGCAACAAATAGCAACGCTTCATAGCCCAACCGCCCGGATTGACCGACGAGAGCGAGGTTAAACGGCGTCGCCGTCTGGTCTGTGAGATCTGCTGCCATTTTTCTTGCTTTGTACTTGTTACCATTAATCGTCGTATAGGCAGACAGGGGTTACGTCAAAGCGTTGTTCGCCTTTCTGACGGAAGGTTCGACAGATGACGCGGCTTTTGCGGTCGTGTTTACACGTGAAATTTCCTTGCGGCGGGGATCAGTGATAAATGCGCGGCTGCGTCATAGTATGGGATTGTCGTTGTGTCAGGGGGCTTTGCAGGGCGATGATATCTGGTTGAATTGGTTTGATTGCTTTTCTTATGTACTGTCGTGGCGCATAACCACGTTAGAATCTGCCAATTCCAGAGGGATAAAAACCATGAAAAAGTTCGCTTTTGCCGCCACGCTGGCCGTCACGTCCGGCGCCGCCACTATTGCCGCCGCCGACTGCGGCGAAGTTTCCATCACCGAAATGGACTGGGCTTCAGCAGCGGTTGTAACCAACGTTGCTAAGTTCTTGTTGGAACAGGGATATGGCTGCACCGTCGCCATCGTGCCAACCACAACAGTACCTGCCATGACGTCGGTCGCTGAAACGGGCGAGCCGGACATTTTGACTGAATTGTGGACCAGCTATACCGAAGTCTACGAAGAACTGCGCGCCGAGGGCAAGCTTGTCGAGCTGAGCAAAGTGCTGTCAGATGGTGGTATTGAGGCTTGGTGGATCCCCGCCTATCTGGCCGAAGCACACCCCGAATTGACGACTCTGGAAGGCATCAAAGCCAATCCTGAACTGATCGGTGGCCGTTTCCATGACTGCCCAACGGGTTGGGGCTGTGACATCACCAACAACAACAACTTTATTGCCGCAGGCCTTGGCGATTCAGGGGTCGAACGCTTCCAACATGGTTCGGGTGAAACATTGGCCGCAGCCATTGCGGCGGCAGCCGAAGCCAAAGAACCATGGTTCGGCTATTACTGGGCGCCGACATCTGTTCTGGGAAAATACCCAATGGTGCAGGTCGAAATGCCAGCCTATGACGCGGACAAACACACCTGCAACGGTCTTGAAGATTGCACGACACCAGAGCTGTCTGCCTATCCTGTGTCCAATGTTGTGACTGCGGCCACGCAGGCCTTTGTGGATCGCGAACCAGATGCGGCCGCCCTTATGGGCAATGTCACCTTTACCAATGCACAGATGGGTGACGTGTTGGCATGGCAAGAGGCCAACAATGCGTCAAACGAAGAGGCCGCTGTCTACTTCCTGACCACCTATAAAGACACATGGGGCAATTGGTTGGACGACGATGCCAAGGGCAAACTATCTGCGTTGTTGCAATAAACTGAAAGATGGGTGCAGGCCGCTTTGCGGCGTGCACCTTACGACGCAGCGCGTGATCGCGAAGCTAAGATAGGGGCAGGGCATGGCGCGTTATGACGCAATTTTCGACGCTTTAGGGCTGCGTGCATGGTGCGATGCCGACAAGGTCGAAGCCCCTTTGTCCATGGCGCAACTGCTGGCCCAAGCCCAAGGTGGCGAAGAGGTGGCGACACCTGGTTTGCCTTTTCCATCTTTGGATGTGCTACACGCTGCATGTTCCAAGATCGGTCAGACCCGTGATCTGACCGCAGGGCTCGAGGACGGGTTTTTGGCCATGCGGCCAGAGTTGAAATTCGTACTCGACCCGATCACGCAGCCGCTAAGCTGGCTGCTGGACAGTACTTTGTTTGTGTTTGAAGCCGCACCTTGGTGGGTCATAATCCCTGTCTTGTTGCTGGTGTCATGGTATGTCAGTCGGTCGCGGGCGGTCACTGGCTTTGTTGCCATGGTTCTTTTGTTTTTTGCCTTTATCGACCACTACGAGGTGGCGATGCAGACGTTGGCCATCGTGTTTGTGTGCACGGGCATATCGGTGCTGTTGGGGGTGCCCATCGGCATTGCGATGTCGCGGTCTAATACCGCGCAGCGCTTAATCGTACCGATCTTGGATTTGTTGCAGACGTTGCCGACCTTCGTCTATCTGATCCCGTTGATATTTCTATTTTCTGTCACAGAATCAAAGCTTTATGGCATTGCGATCATCCTTTACGCCATTGTTCCGGTCATCCGTCTAACCGACCTTGGCATTCGCCTTGTGGACCCCGACGTAATTGAGGCTGCGGATGCATTTGGCCTGACGGCGCGCCAGAAATTGACGCGGGTCCAACTGCCGTTGGCCTTGCCCAACATCATGGCGGGCGTGAACCAGACCATTATGATGAGCCTCGCAATGGTGGTCATCGCGTCACTTGTTGCGGCCCCCGGACTTGGGGTTTTGGTGCTGCAAGGCATCCGCAGTTCAGACCTAGGCGTGGGCATGGTGGCCGGGCTGGGCATCGTGCTGCTGGCCGTGGTGCTTGATCGCGTATCCAAGGCCGCATTGGCGCGGGTCGACACGCGGGGCAACCCATGAGCACCGACAAAACCAAGATCGCGATACGCGGGCTGTACAAGATTTTTGGCCCAGATGAAGGCGACATGGTCACCCATGTCCAAGGCGGCATGGACAAGGCCACGCTGCTGGAACAGCACCGTCATGTCTTGGGGCTGCGCGACATTAACATCGATATGATGGCCGGGGACATCACGGTCATCATGGGGCTGTCTGGGTCTGGCAAATCCACTTTGATCCGCCATCTCAATCGCTTGATCGACCCAACGGCGGGCGAAATTATCGTCGACGGCACGGATGTGCTTGCGCTAAATCCTGACGCTCTGCGCAAGATGCGCCAACAGCATATGTCGATGGTGTTTCAAAAATTCGCGCTGTTGCCGCATAAGACTGTTCTGGAAAACGCCCAATTACCGCTAAGCGTGCAAGGGGCTGACCGCGCGCTTCAGGACGAGGAGGGGCGCAAATGGCTGGCCCGTGTCGGCCTTGATGGGTTCGAAGGGCGCTATCCGGCACAATTGTCGGGTGGTATGCAGCAGCGTGTCGGGATTGCACGTGCGTTGACGGCCAACACTGACATTATGCTGATGGACGAGGCGTTTTCCGCCCTTGACCCACTTATTCGCACCGACATGCAGAACCTGTTGTTAGAACTGCAAAAAGAGCTGCAAAAGACCATCATCTTTATCACCCACGATCTGGACGAAGCATTAAAGCTGGCGGACCATTTGGTGATCCTTAAGGATGGGGCCGTGGTGCAGCAAGGCGACCCGCAAGCCATTCTTTTGGCCCCGGCGGATCCTTATATCGAAGACTTCGTCAGCGACATCAACCGCGCCCGCGTGCTGAAAGTGCGATCCGTTATGCAACCTGTCAGCACTGAACGTTTCGACGGCGACGTGGCCGCCAACAGCAATCTTGAGGACATGATCGCATTGTCCGGCGGTGACACGGGCCATGTTTACCGTGTGATGGACGGGGACGCGGTCTTGGGGCAGTTGGACATGAAAGATCTGGTTAAGGCGTTGGTACCTCGGGTGGCGGGGTAGAAGGACCGGCTTCGGCCTCTGGTAT
>NZ_JBDVGB010000085.1:0-5677 GCF_039940735.1 Tateyamaria sp. | reverse complement strand
ACTGACACCGATGGTGACGGTGATGCGGATTTGCTCGTCACCGATACCGACAATGACGGATTTAACGATAGTGCGGAAAGTGGGCTAACCTCCACGGGCACGTCGTCAAACGGCATCGATGACGGATCAAACGTCACGTTTGCGGATCAAGACGGTCAGACAGGCAATACGCAAACCGGTGTGGATGGTCTTGAAGACGGTCTCGAGAATGGAACCGACGCTGATACAAGTGATGTCGATTTCCGGTCCATTGATGACGCCGACGGTGACGGCATCGCTGACAACATCGATCTTGACGATGACAATGACGGCATTTTAGACGTTGCTGAAGGCGCGCAGGAAGGCAATGGGAGTGGTTTCTACCAGGTCTTGTCCGGGCAGCTTTTAGACTACGACTTTGTCACAAACGAATACATTGAGGTCGGTGATCCAGCTGGCTTTGGCTACAATGCCCTTGCGATTGATCCCGGTACGGATGATGGCGCTGTTGATGATGTGATTTATGCGGTTGCAACAGGCAACGGGACCGACGCCGACGGTGATGCTGTCGCTCGCGGCGATATCATTACAATTGATCCAGAAACCGGTGACGTTTTTGGCGGCCCATCAATTTCCCTAACCAACGGCGCAGGTTCGACGTTCAATAATGTCAGCACAATTGCTGCGGCGTTCCACGATGATGCTTTGGTCATTCGTGGCCCGGGCAACGCCTTGTATGAGGTTGATCCTCTCACAGGTGCGGGCACGGAAATCGCAGGCAGCTCAGGATTCACGCCAGTTGATTTTGCGATCATTGATGGTGTTGCCTATGGCGGCTCAAATGGCGACCTGTTTTCTTTTGACTTTAATGCGGCATCTCCTGACGTCGAAATCCAAGCCCTTGGTGGTACGAATGTTCCCGGTGGTGGTAACGGCGCGGTGTTTTCTGCCGAAGGCGATCGTCTGTTTTTCTCAAACGCAGATTCAAACCTGTATGAAGTGACAGACTATGACACAACTTCACCGCAGATTGAATTTTTTGCCTCTTTGCCCGCTCCGACAAATGACGGGGCAAGCAACGGCACCCTCTCAGTCCCAACACCGGGCGACACTGATGGCGACGGGATTTTAGATTCCGAAGACCTTGATAGCGACAACGACGGTATAAGTGACATCGAGGAAAGCGGCGTTGACGTGTCGCTTTATGATACCGATGGCAATGGTACGATTGATGCAGACGAAATTGTCGACACCAACAATGACGGTTTGGATGACCGTATTGATGAACTGGACGGCACCCTTGACGGCGAGGTTAACGCTGCGCGCGATACCGACGGTGACGGCATTGCTGATTATCTTGATCTGGACAGCGACAACGATGGTATTTCGGACTTGCGCGAAAGCGGGATTGATCCTGCGCTTGACGCAGACAACGACGGTACGATCGACATCAATGCAGATGGCTCGGCCGGTGGCGAAGCTGCGGACCTGAATCGGGACGGCATCGCTGATGTTGTTCAACAAGACGCAGGTGGCGCGACAATTCCGCTGACTGTGGCCGATACTGATAACGATGGCTTGGCCGATTACATCGATCTGGATTCCGATGATGACGGCATCTCGGATTTCATTGAGAGCCGCCCAACCGACGATTTTGTCCCCTATGACAATACCGACAGCGATGGCGATGGCATCATCGATCTGGTTGATAATGACCCTGCGCCAAATTTTGCCTTTGGTGGCGATTTCAACCCAACCTTGCCTGACATCGACGGAAACGGCACCGCTGACGTGCTCGATCTGGACAGTGACGGCGACGGCATCCTTGACGAAGACGAAAGCGGTCTGACCGGAACAGGTACGTCCACAAATGGCATCGATGACGGATCGAACGTCACTTTTGCGGATCAAGACGGTCAGGTCGGTAACACTGAAACCGGGGTGGATGGGCTAGAGGATTATACCGATAACACGTCTGATAATGATGCCACTGACGTCGATTTCCGTTCGGTTCAAGACAGTGACAATGACGGCATCGGGGATCACGAAGACCTTGATGACGACAATGACGGCATTCTTGACGCCGACGAAATCGGTGACACGGATGGCGACGGCATTGATGACCGGCTTGATCTAGACAGCGATAACGATGGGATCTCTGATCTTGAGGAAAGCGGCGTTGATCTTGATGTCTTTGACACGGATCGTGATGGTCAAATTGACGGTACAAACTTCACCGATACCAACAACGACGGGCTAGACGACGGTGCCGATGCGCTCGACGGAACCTCACTGGATGGTGGTACGGACGCGCCGCGCGATACGGATGGCGACGGCGTTGCAGACCATGTTGATCTAGACAGCGACAATGACGGTATCTCGGATCTGCGCGAGAGCGGGACCGACCCTGCATTGGATGCCAACAACGATGGCACCTTGGATCTGACACCCGGCACAGGCGAGGCCACGGATATCAATAGCGACGGTATCGCCGACGTTGCGCAGCAGGACGCAGGCGGCAACCCCGCGCCGTTCAGCGATGCGCGCGACAGCGACAATGATGGCATCGCCGACCATATCGACATTGACGCCGATAATGATGGCATCACCGACTTTATCGAAGCGCAGTCAACGGCCGACTACCAAGGCACCGATGGCGACGTCAGAGACAATGACGCCGACGGCGACGGTGTGCTCGATATTTTTGAGACAGGCGATGTCGACGACGGTTTGTTTGGCGGCGCATTTGAGGCCCCCGAAGACACGGACGGCACTGGCGACGCGGACTACCTTGATCTTGATAGTGACGATGATGGGTCGTTGGACGAAGACGAAAGCGGTTTTGACAATAGCGGTCCTGACAATAATGGTGACGGCCTGTCAGACACCGCCCCGGGATCTTTTACAGACCCATCAGGCGGCGTCGATGACTTGCTGACGGATCTTGAAAGCGACACAGATGTCGACACAACGGAAACGGATTTCCGATCTGTTCCATGTTTCGTACGCGGCACGTTGATCGCGACCAAGAAGGGTCAGATATCAATCGAAGACCTTGCCGTCGGTGACGAAGTGTTCACGGTCGATGCAGGCTATCAACCTGTTCTTTGGATTGGATCACGTGGTTTAAGCGCCGCTGATCTGGTGATGCATCCCAAGCTACACCCTGTTCGCATCAAAGCAGGCGCGCTGGCGCCCAATTGCCCCGAGAAAGATTTGTTTGTCTCACCGCAGCACCGAATTCTGATCAGATCCAAGATCGCGCAACGGATGTTTGGGGAAAACGAAATACTGGTGCCTGCGATCAAATTGACCGGGCTTGACGGTATTGAGGTGGTCGAAGCATGGCACGGCGTGGAGTACTTCCACATATTATTCGAGCATCATCAGATCGTCGTATCCAACGGAGCCCGGACTGAAAGTCTTTTTACAGGAACCGAAGCCATGAAGTCACTGTCGCAAGAAGCAAAGGCTGAAATTGAGACCTTGTTTCCTGAGATAGTGCAGCCTGGATTTGAACCAGTGTCGGCGCGCGCCATTCCCACAAAAGGACGGCAAATCCGAAATATGGTCGAACGCATCTGCAAGAACGAAAGGCTTCCTGTCGAAACAGACGCTGTATGAAGTACAAAGGTTGGTGCAGATCATCGCACCGGCCTGCGTTCTAGACAGAGACAGGCAGGCATAGGGTTTTAAGTCATAGAAAGAGGAAGTCTCGCCCTAACTTTAGCTGTTTCATGCGCGGCAGATGCCATCATTTATGCGGTTTGTGATGAAGCAAGGGATCCAAAGCTTCGATGCTAATTGTTCGCTTACGTGGGTTCCATGGAACTCATTAACAAAGCAGCGCAGGTTGGCTTCCGCCCAGTTGGTAGAACGGCCATGTCTGTTTTGGGCTGGGAGCTGCCGTCAGACGCAATTGGCACAAACTTCGGCTAAAGGCCATGAGCGTCGAGCCACACAAGGGGCGGATTCCGGACCTTCGCTGCGTTCGCAGTGGAAACGACAACTTACCGGCCTTATGTATCAAACGCACCAAGCGTGCGGACCACTTCAACCCAGCGCGGCGGGGTGTGAGGGGTGATTAAGGTTCTAATTATCTCGCTATGTTGCATGGCTTGCCATTTCAACGAAGCTAACTTGATCCCCCCCCACAGGCACATCCTCCCCGAATGGCAGGCCGTTCTTGGTTCGGACAGCCAGTATCCAGCAAAAAACAGTGCAGGCGGGCTTGCTCTCTCCAATGTCATAAAAAACTGCGCAAGTGCATACCTGAGAGCAGGTGCTTTCACCTTTTGGAAGAACGATGCTGGTGGTGACTTTTGTAGTTGGGCTGCTATTGGGGAAAACTACTCCGGCTCGTGCGGGAATTGCCTCGGCCTTCCTCAACGCCTCAGCGATTTCAACCGCAGGCTCAATCTTATTAGGCGTTTTGCCTTCGTGAATTTGAAATCTGACGTTCTTTGCGGGTCGCCCGCCAATGTTTTTAGGCTTGAACCCTATGGAAACGCGAGTGACTCCGTCCCTCTCATATTGCGCGACAGTCGGAGCGAATTGCATCCAAGGCCGCTTCTCGTCGCGCATGATCTTGTTGGCAGACCTGTGAAGGTTGAGCGTGTAGACAATAGCACCCAGCCCCAAAATGCTAAAGAACCCGGTAACAGCGGTAATCCAAGCTATCCAATCAGTCGCATGAGCCATGCGTTCTTGGGCGCGAAGGTCATAGTATTCGTGTCTTTCGGGATTGCCTTCAGTATATTCTGGTTCAGAATTGTAGCTGAACGTGCCCCGAGCGGGATTTGGCATATTCCATACGCCTTGTCTTGCATTGTTGGATGGATTATCGGCTGCACCGGTATATTGGCAGGGTTGGTTTGGGCAGTAATTTAAACCGATCACACACACCAAGCTGAATATTGTCAGAAGCCCACCAATAGTTAATCCAAGTGCAAAGTTACCGTCTGTAAAGCGCTTAAACATGCCAACATAAACGCCGCTGAAAACTTCCCACGGGATAGCTTATTGGCGACGTTCGCCTCTTTCTCGCTGATTCCAATGGCGTCCAGCCTTTCAACAAGCTGGGCGTAAGTCACCCCCTTACGTTTCAACTCTGACTTAAGCAGGTTTGCGGCCTGCTTTTCCCATTCGTTCTGCTCCGGCATATCTTTTCCGTTAAAAAGTTATCATATTTAGTATGTAACTTATTGTATTCAGTATGTCACTATACTATATTCGATATGAAGATAACGAACATAGTAGAAAACAGAACAATGGCCCAGCACTTCCTTCTTTCAGCAGCATCACGCACCCTAAGCCTTCGCAGCATCTACAAAGCTGGCGAAGCGGCGGCGCATGATGTGTTCTGCAAGATGCGCTGGCCTGAGACTGACGGCAAAGCGGTTTGTCCACAGTGCAGCCACGGTGAGACGTACAAGATCACCACGCGCCGCAAGTTCAAATGCAAGAACTGTCATCACCAGTTTAGCGTAACCTCTGGCACAATCTTTGCATCGCGCAAGATGGACTTTGTGGACCTGTTGGCCGCGATTTTCCTGACCGTGAACGCATCCAAGGGCATGAGCATGGTTCAACTGAGCCGCGACATTGACTGCCAGTACAAGACAGCCTTTGTGCTGGCCCACAAGCTGCGTGAGGCCATCGCGCGTGAGGTCCAGACGGGTGAAGTGCTGGAAGGCCA
>NZ_JBDVGB010000084.1:0-161451 GCF_039940735.1 Tateyamaria sp. | reverse complement strand
CTGGCTCTGGCTCTGGCTCTGGCTCTGGCTCTGGCTCTGGCTCTGGCTCTGGCTCTGGCTCTGGCTCTGGCTCTGGCTCTGGCTCTGGCTCTGGCTCTGGCTCTGGCTCTGGCTCTGGCTCTGGCTCTGGCTCTGGAACAGATTCCGTTGTCGACACCACGTCAAGCACAGGTTCTTGTATGCCTTCAGGCACCGGCGTCGGGGCCGGGTTAACAACAGACGCGGGTTCAACAACGGCATCTTGAGCAGGCGTCACATCCGCCTCGGCCGCGGCCTCGACACCACCGTCTACGATAATCGCTTCTAGTCCTTCGTCGATTTTAGACGAAGATTTGAACAAACGATCCTTGAGTTTCTTGAAAAATGCCATGATGCCCCGGTACTAAATCTGTTACTGACCTAATACGGGCATCGCGCCATGAAAAGGTATGAGTTTATGCGCATTGTCCTGTTGCTGGTCTTACTGTTCTTACCGTTGCCTGTTTTTGCACAAGCTCAAGGCACGATGTGCAGTACGGGCCGCCTTGGGCCTGTCGTTTGTATTCGTCCCGATCACGTAGCCTTTGACATCTGCCAGCAGATAGAAAGCGCAAGCCATCGCCATGTCTTGGATCCGGGGTTCTTTGCACGCTTGATCTGGCAAGAAAGCCGGTTTGATCCTAACGCATTAAGCCCTGCAGGGGCACAAGGCATTGCGCAATTTATGCCCGGCACAGCCAAGTTGCGCGACCTAAAGGACAGCTACAATCCCGCAGAAGCCCTTGAAAGGTCAGCCCATTATTTAGCGGAACTGACCCGGCGCTATGGCAACCAAGGTATGGCAGCCGTGGCCTATAATGGCGGCGAAGGTCGTGCAGACGGCTTTTTACGCGGCGGTGGGTTGGCGCGTGAAACCATCAATTATGTGCGCATCGTCACCGGGCTGAATGCCGAAGATTGGCGTGATCGTCCGCCCAAAGACCACGATTTTCGCCTTGATAAAACCAAGCCTTTTTTGCCGGCATGTCTGGCGATGGCGCAGGGGCGCAAGGTTTCTCCGCTTGGCCCGCCCCCTTCGCGCTGGAAACCTTGGGGTGTGCAAGTCGGATACGGCGTGACGGAAAAAGACGCGCGCGCCCGAGTCGCACGGTTTACGCGATCTTGTTCCGCTCAAATTAACGACGGCGCGATGGAGTACATCCCTGTCTCGTCGCGGGTGAAGGGTCGCAAACCCTACATCATGGCACGCCTAGGGCGATCCTCGCGCCAAGAGGCAAACGACCTATGCCGCGCCATCTCGCGCGCGGGCTGCATCTGCCGCGTTTATCGCAACCCCAGTTAACGAGTGCCCTAAATTTCGTCTGCGAAGTGTTTCATCGTCAGTCGGATCGGGTTTGGCGCCGCCTGCCCCAAGCCGCAGATTGAGGCATCAGCCATGGCTGTGCACAACTCGTCCAGCAAAGGTTGATCCCACGCATCCGCCTGCATCAGCTTGACCGCCTTTTCACACCCCACACGGCACGGCGTACATTGCCCACAGCTTTCATCCTCGAAAAAGCGCAACATGTTCAGCGCTGCATCGCGCGCCCGGTCTTGATCAGACAAAACGACCACAGCAGCCGACCCGATAAAGGTGTCATGCGGCTGCAACGTGTCAAAATCAAGCGGTACATCGTGCATCAACGCAGGCAACAAACCAGAAGACGGCCCACCCGGCTGATAGGCTTTGAATACGTGGCCCTCGGCCATGCCGCCCGCCGCTGCGATAACGTCAGTGATCGTCGAACCGGCGGGCAACAGATAGACCCCCGGTGCGGCCACACGGCCCGACACCGAATAACTGCGCAAACCTTTACGCCCGTTTTTCTCCGTGCTGTTCAGAACCTCTGGCCCTTCGCGGCAGATGCGTGCGATCCAGTGTAAGGTTTCGACATTGTGCACCAGCGTCGGTTGGCCAAAAATTCCGACCTGCGCCACGTAAGGCGGGCGGTGACGCGGCATGCCGCGCTTGCCCTCAATACTTTCGATCATCGCGGATTCTTCGCCACAGATGTAGGCGCCCGCACCACGGCGCAGATCGATAAAGCCCGGCGCGACAATGCCTGCCGCCTCCAAAGCTTTGATTTCACGCGTCAAAATCTCGAGCACGGCGGGGTATTCATCGCGCATATAGATGAACGCCGTGTCTGCCTCGACCGCCCATGCCGCGATCAACATGCCTTCAAGAAATAGATGAGGAACGCGTTCTAAATAGTAGCGATCTTTGAAAGTTCCAGGTTCACCTTCATCCCCGTTCACGGCAAGATAACGCGGACCAGCGTTGCCGCGCACAAAGCCCCATTTGGTGCCAGATGGAAAACCCGCCCCACCAAGTCCACGCAAACCGCTTTCTTTGATTTTGGTTTGGACGTCTTCCCAATTTCCGTTCATCCGAAGGGTGCGAAGTGCCTCGTACCCCCCTGTTTTCAAATATGCTTCAAAGCCTTCATATTCAGGCACGTGCGCATGCGTGTCATCCGCCGCGATCGCCGATGTGACCTTGTCGAACGTGGCATTGTCGATGTGATTGTGACCCAACTCCAAAACAGGCGCCGCATCACAACGCCCCATGCAGGGCGCGCGCAGCACACGCACCTCACTGGCATCCAAGCCGTCCTCGAGCGCGGTTTTCAACGCCTGCGCGCCGGCCAATTCGCACGACAGTGAATCGCAAACACGAATGGTCAATGCAGGCGGCGCGACCTCGCCTTCTTTGACCACATCGAAATGGGCATAGAACGTCGCCACTTCGTAAACTTCGGCCATACTCAGGCGCATTTCTTCGGCTAGGGCGCGCAAATGCGCCGCGCTCAGATGGCCGTATGCATCCTGAATGAGATGTAAGAATTCGATCAGCAGATCGCGGCGACGAGGCCGTCCTGCGAGCAGGTGGCGAATTTCGTCCCAAGGCTGATCCTCAAGGGCACGCCCTTTGGGCCGCACCCGTCCCTTGCCTTTGCCGGACTTCCAAACGCCTTTACCTTTTTGCGATTCATCCAGCGCCATGCCGTATCTCCCCAGCTCAATTTGTCGCGGTACACTCATCAGTTGCGCGTTTAATTTGAGGTAAACTTATCAGCCGACCAGAGGTCCGATCAGTCCAAAAACGACCCCATGACGCGAAAATACCGCGCCGATGCGCGTCATAAAGGCGTGCATGAGAACCGCCGCTTCCGATTAAGAAATGCGCAACCGTGTTGTGATAGCTCTCGCTCTTCAAATTCGGAATGATTCTGCCTGATGGTCTGCATGCTTCGATTTACGGTCGCGTCTCTTTTGCCTGCCACTATGCTGATTAGGGGCTGTATCTAGGGCGGGATGTGGACCCTTGCCGATATCTGCGACGCCGGCGCTCAAAAATTCACGGCGATATGATGCCAACCACACCATGACCGCGCGTAATCGACTCGCACAGCTGCGCACGCTCTGCCACACTCGCGTCATGAAATACATTACACTGACCCTTGCGCTTTTTACGGCACCGCTTGCGGCCACCGCCGAACCCATGTCCGCCGCCGAATTCGAAGCCTACGTCACAGGCAAGACGCTATATTATGGTCGCGCCGGTGAAGCCTATGGCGCTGAAATTTATCACGAAAATCGACGCGTCACGTGGTCGTTTCTGGACGGCGAATGTAAAGATGGCCGCTGGTATAACGAAGGAACCAACATCTGCTTCGTGTACGAAGACCGACCCGATCCGCAATGTTGGAGTTTTGAACAAAGCGCGGGCGGATTGGTCGCTACGTTTGAAAACAACTCCGCAAGCCAAGACCTCTACGAGGCGCAGGACGTCGGCGAAAAGCTGATCTGCTTGGGCCCGAAAATCGGCGTCTGAGGCACAACTTTGCATCTTAGCACAACTGTAAGGCGTACCTATGGTACGCCTACGGCCTTTAGAACAATGATCCTTGCTCGGGCGGCTTTGCCCTGGCCTTTTTCGTCGCCCCCCCGCCCAGCTTGAGCTTTCCATCGGAAAACTCGATCTCTAGTCCCGACGCCGCTTCCGCATCCGCTTTGCTCGTGACAATCTCTCCACCGCCACGCACTACCGCGTAACCCCGCGCCAACGTCGCTTTGTAGCTCAACGTTTCGCGCAGACGGTCCATCGCCTCAAGTCGTGCACGTAATTCTGTGATCTGACGTGTGCCCACAGCCTGCAATCGTGAACTCACCGTCCCAAGACGCACCTGCGCCTGTTCGACATCCTGCATCAACAAACGGGCGGCTAAGCGCGCGGATCGGGCCTCTAACTGTTCGCGGCGATGGGCCGCAATGCGCCCAAGCGCCGGGGCAAGTCGATCCGACATAGCATCCAATCGCTGCGATTCGGCACGCAGCTGGCGACCCAACATCACAGGACGCAAACTGCCCGACACATCAGACAACCGTACGCGACGGCGCTGCACACCGGAAATCAAGGCCGGTCCCAGCCGCCCCCCCAGCACATCCAAACGCTGCCGCGGCCCCTCAACCAACGCATCCGGGCGCGGCAAAGCCCGCGTCAAATCGCGCATGCGTTGCGAGCGGCGCAAAAGGCCAGAACTGATCGATGACGTCATTCGCCCGCCGGCCTGTTCGACCCAGGCCAGTAATTCATGGCGCACAGGCACTGCCATCTCGGCGGCCGCCGTGGGCGTCGGTGCACGCTGGTCGGACGCAAAATCAATCAACGTCGTATCCGTTTCGTGGCCAACAGCCGAAATCAGCGGGATCTCCGAGGCCGCCACCGCACGCGCCACAGCTTCTTCATTGAAGCCCCACAGATCCTCGACCGATCCACCGCCGCGCGCGACGACAATCAAATCAGGTCGTGGCATCGCCCCGCCCGGTTCCAACGCATTGAACCCGGCAATGGCACGCGCCACCTCCGGCGCACATGCCGCACCCTGGACCGCAACGGGCCAAATCAGCACCTTTCGCGGAAAACGATCCCGCAATCGGTGCAAAATATCGCGGATCACAGCCCCCTGTAGCGACGTCACAACTCCGATCACATCCGGCAGATAAGGCAGTGCTTTCTTGCGCTCCGCGTCAAACAAACCCTCTGCCGCCAGCGCCTTTTTGCGTTTTTCCAAAAGCGCCATCAGCGCGCCTTCGCCTGCAATGGCAATGCGCTCGGCGTTCAGCGAAAACTTAGATTGAAACCCAGACGCGGTCATGCGCCCCTCGGCGACGACCTCCATGCCTTCTTCGGGCATCGTTCCCAAACCGCTCACCTGCCCCTTCCAGGTCATGCAAGACAGCACGTTGCGATCATCCTTAAGGTCGAAATACAAATGCCCCGAACGCGCCAAAACAACGCGCCCCACCTCGCCCTTAATGCGCACCCAGCCCAGTTCGCCTTCGATCAGTTTTTTGACCCGCCCCGCGATTTCCGACACCGAAAATTCAGGGGTGTTCGAGCCGGGGATGGGATCGTCAAGCAGGTCCATGGCATGTCCTTGTGTGCGCCTCGCGCGCAGCTTAGAACGCAAACCAACAAAGGCCAAGGAGTGTCCCAAATGAACATCCTCATTCTAGGCGGCGGTGGTCGCGAACATTCACTTGCGTGGGCTGTTTTGCAAAACCCCAAATGCGACCGCCTTGTGGTGGCCCCCGGCAACGCAGGTATCGCAGCGATCGCCGATTGCGCGGACCTCGACATCATGGATGGCGCGGCCGTCGCTGGTTTTGTCGAAGAAGAGGCCATTGATTTTGTGATCATCGGTCCCGAAGCACCGCTGGCCGCCGGCGTTGCTGACCGCTTGCGCGAAGCTGGTGTGTTGGTCTTTGGTCCCAGCAAAGCCGCCGCGCAACTTGAAGCCTCCAAAGCTTTCACCAAGCAAATCTGCGACGCCGCAAACGCACCCACTGCCGCCTATGGCCACTTTACCGACGCCGCCGCAGCCAAAGCTTATGTCACGGCCCAAGGCGCGCCGATCGTCGTCAAGGCCGACGGCTTGGCCGCAGGCAAAGGCGTGATCATGGCCGACACAGTTGAACAGGCTCACGCCGCCATCGACGACATGTTTGGCGGCGCATTCGGCGGTGCGGGCGCCGAAGTCGTGATCGAAGAATTCATGACCGGTGAAGAGGCATCATTCTTTGTGCTGTGCGACGGCACCGACGTGCTGCCTATTGGCACCGCCCAAGACCACAAGCGTGTGGGCGAAGGCGACACTGGCCCAAACACAGGTGGCATGGGCGCTTATTCCCCTGCCCCCGTGCTTAGCGACGCTGTAGCCGAACGCGCGCTTGCCGAAATCATCCGCCCCACCATGGCCGAAATGGCGCGGCGTGGCACACCCTATCAAGGCGTCCTTTATGCCGGTTTTATGATCAAAGACGGCGCGCCACGGCTTGTGGAATACAACGCCCGCTTTGGTGACCCCGAATGCCAAGTCTTGATGATGCGCTTGGGTGCACAGGCTCTTGATCTGCTAGAAGCCGCCGCCAAAGGGCAGTTGGCCAGCGCGCAAGTCAACTGGGCCGACGATCATGCGATTACTGTTGTGCTGGCCGCCAATGGCTATCCCGGCGCCTATCACAAAGGGGCGGTGATCAAGGGGCTCGACGCGCTGCCCCAAACCAGCAGCCAAATGGTGTTTCACGCAGGCACCACAACAAAAGATGGCGCACTTACGGCTTCAGGTGGGCGCGTCCTGAACGTCACAGCGCGCGGTGCATCACTGAAAGAGGCCGCGACCCGTGCCTACGAGATGGTTGACGCCATCGACTTTCCCGGTGGGTTTTGTCGCCGCGATATCGGCTGGCGCGCGCTGGACGACTAAGGGCAGAACGCCAACGCCTAGCCTGCGCAGGCCATCGCGCGGGCAAAGGCTGGGCGCGAGGTGTCGGAGCCAATCACAGTCCAGTCAAATTCTTCGCCCTGCCATGTCACGGCCACCAATTGCGACCAATTGGCCGACGCAACAATCATTTCAGGTGTGCCATTGCAGGTGCGGATGCCACCGGCGATGTCCCGTTCGCCAATGCGATGATTGGTCAAACCGTCAAGGGCCGCCACCAGCGTCAGCGCACGGTCTTGATACCGCCAGATACGCAAGCTTTTCGCCAAATGCGGGCGATCAATAAAAGCGACTTCGACCAAGCCATCCCCATCCAAATCAGCCGCGCCAACCGGGGCCAACCAACGGTTGCGCGTGCCTATGTGCGGTGTTTCGGTGATCTTTCCACCCGCGTCATACAGTGCCAGCGCCGCGCCCTGACGCACGTCGCTTTCGACCACCATGACTTCCATATCTCCGTCATTATCGACATCTACAAGGCGCGGGGCCACATCCTCAAAGACATGATCCAAAGGCAATGTGATTATATGGGTTTGTGTTTTAAGAACCGCGTCCTGCCCCAGCCCAGCCTTGTCATTGTCCGCAGAGTCAATCTCCAGCGTGCCCCATTCGATGGCATCACCTAGAACGCCATGCGCATATCTGTCCGTCGGCTTCGTATAACGGGCCGAGGTGATGCCTTCGGCAAAAGCAGGCGCTGCCCCCAGCCCAACCCACAACACACACGATGCCAGCCGTGCGCCGCGCAAAGAACCGCGTAAAAAGCGCAACAGTGGACGCGGCGCCCTCTTGGTCATTATATTTGTTTTTCAGGCAACTGGACAATCAGCCCATCAAACGCATCCGTCACCTTCAACTGGCACGTCAAACGCGACCGCGCTTCATCCGGCTGGTAGGCGAAATCCAACATGTCCGTTTCCATGTCATCCTTGGCGGGCAGTTTTTCGACCCAATCAGGCGCGATATACACGTGGCAGGTCGAACAGGCGCAGGCCCCGCCGCAATCGGCTTCGATGCCAGGGACATTGTTGTCGCGCGCGCCTTCCATGACCGTTAGCCCGTTGGCCACGTCAACCACATGTTCCGTGCCGCTGTGTTCGATATAGGTGATCTTGGCCATGATTGAGCCCCTTTAATTTTACAGTTGCGAAAGTTCTAACCGCCCCGATTTCGCCCCGCCACCCCCTTTTGCACCCTTACCCTTTTCGACTTGCAACATGTGATGTATGTTCTATTTTTGTTCTCATGCAAATTGCCCAAAGTCCCCCTTCTGGCAAACAAGCGCACTGGCCGCGTCCGCCATCCTGCCTGCGCGCCTGCGATTTAGAACTGCCGCCCGTCAACGCGCTTGTGGCCGTGGCGGGCCTTGTGATCCTGCGCCAGCGGCCCGGCACTGCCAAAGGTGTGATTTTTCTTACGCTTGAGGATGAAACCGGTGTGGTCAACATTATCGTGTGGCGTAACATCTATGAACGATTCCGGCGCGCTGTGGTCGCCGGACGAATGCTGCGGGTGACGGGGCGCATGCAACGCGCGCACAGCGTGACCCACGTGCTGGCCGAACAGATCGAAGACATTTCGCCCCTACTCGATCAACTTCTGGCCGAAGATACCGGCAGCAAAATGGCCACCGACACGCGGACCGAAACATGGGATATGCACAGCAAGGACCGATAGACCGCAGGACTATGCAGACAGCCCGCATCGCGCTATGATGCCGCAAAAGCCCAATCAGAGGCCCGAGCATGACATCATCAATCCTCGTCCCTGCCCTTACAGCAGCGCTGTTTCTGACGGCCTGTGCTGAAAACGGCACCGTAACGTCCGCCAATAACGTCGACCCCATTTCGCTGGCCACCGCGCCGCCCGGTGCTGCCCCCGGCTCGTGCTGGGGCAAAACGTCCAGCCCCGCAATCGTGGAAACGGTCACGCGAAAAGTACTAGTGCAACCCGCACAGGTCAGCAGTGATGGCCGCGTACAGGCCCCGCCGATCTACAAAGAAGAAACCAAGGCCGAGGTCATTACACCGCGCAAGAACGCATGGTTTGAAATCCCCTGCGCAGAGCAACTGACGCCTGATTTCGTCTCATCCTTACAACGTGCATTACAGGCACGCGGCTATCATCGCGGCACGGTCACCGGTGAAATGGATGCCCGCACGCGCGACGCTGTACGTCGCTATCAAAAAGACCAAGGGCTAAAGCAAAAGGTCCTGACCGTCGCTGGCGCTCGCACATTAGGATTGATCGCCGTCGAACGCACACCAAACGCATAAGCGCAGCACTCAATCCCGTCGCTTCGTCAACATGCTGAATTCTGTTTGTGACGGGCGCAGTCTGCGCGACATAGCGATAATACTTCAACAAGATGTGGCGCGCGTTCCAATGTAACCATCACTGGCACCCGCCTTCTGTGATCACCAGGATTTCCATTGGCAACGCGGAATGATTGGGCCGCAATTCCCAAAAGAAAAAGGCGCCCACAAGGAGCGCCTTAATCCGTTATTCTTTATAAACTGCCGCTTATTTTTCAAGGCTCAAGGCTACAAAGCGTGGATCACTTCCGCGACGAACCAAAAGCAACAAAGATTTGCGCCCGGCCTCTTCGACTTCTGCAAGACGTGTCTCGAAACTCGCGATCGAGGTGACCTTTTGCTGGCCCGCCTCAGTGATCACGTCGCCAGCGCGCAAGCCTTTCTCGTAGGCTTCTGACGTTTCGACCACATCAGTGACAACCAAACCTTCTTGGTCCTCGTTGACACCAAGTTCTGTGCGCATCTCATCCGTGAGCGTGCTCAGCGTCAGGCCAAGTACTTCCTTGGTCGCAGGGGCTTCCGGGGCTTCATCTTCTTCGACGGCCACGGCAGGAACTGCACCTTCGGCTTCTTCACGGCGGCCAAGGGTCACACGCAAAGTCACCGTTTCACCATCGCGGAACACCACAACACGTACTGTTTCGCCAACAGGGCTGTTGCCCACCTGACGGACCAAACCACGGGTGTCTTGCACATCGACGCCCGCAAAGGACGTGATCACGTCGCCGTCCTTCATTCCGGCATCAAGCGCAGGACCATCCGGCACAGACGTCACAAGCGCACCCGCCACAGGATCAAGGCCAATGGCTTCTGCGATGTCTTCCGTTACGTCTTGAATGCGCACGCCCAGCCAACCACGACGGGTTTCGCCAAATTCTTGCAGCTGATCAACAACGTTGGTGACCACATTTGACGCCATGGAAAAACCAATCCCGATCGAGCCACCATTGGGCGACAGGATCGCGGTGTTCACACCAATTACCTGACCGTCCATATTGAACAACGGCCCGCCAGAGTTACCACGGTTGATCGCGGCATCTGTCTGGATGTAGTCGTCATAGGTGCCGCTTAGCGCGCGGTTGCGGGCCGAAACGATACCAGCTGAGACGGAAAAACCCTGACCCAGCGGGTTGCCCATCGCCACAACCCAGTCGCCAACACGCGCAACGTCACTGTCACCAAAGGGCACGAAAGGCAGTGGCCCATCAGCGTCGACTTTCAGCAATGCGATGTCTGTGTTGGGGTCTGTACCGATCAACGTCGCTTCAAGTTCGTCGCCGTTGAAAAATTCGATAAGGATTTCATCTGCACCATCGATCACGTGGTTATTGGTGACAATGAAACCATCTTCGGAAATCACAAAACCCGACCCAAGGGCCGAAGATCGGCGCGGACGGCCGTCTTGCCCGTCACGGTCCTGAAATTCGCGAAAGAAATCCTCAAACGGTGAACCTTCAGGCGCGACGCCTTCGGGGCCAGTGCGCCCTTCGATCACTGTCGAGGTGGTGATATTCACCACTGAGGGGCTGATTTGTTCGGCCAATGGGGCAAGGCTGTCGGGGCGCGCTTGCGCCATCACAGCCTGCACCACCACAAAGGCCAAAGCCAGCGCGCCAAGCCAAAGGGCTCGCATCGCATTAAGGTTTGGAAGCTGCTTGGAAATGGCGATTGCCTGTCGTTGCATCAAGTTTCTCCTGAGTCTTCATTTGGCCGTACTGGCCAGTCTTGCACGCATCTGCGTACATCTACTTACAAGGTGCATGTAGGGTTGCCCCCTTGCAACATTAAAGATGGTTTTGTCGTCGACGCTTTCAACATCTCGTTACGATTGTGTGAACAGATCAGCTCAAATTCCCATAAAAAACGCCAACCACACAAAAATCAGCCCAGAGACCAACACCAAAGCGCCCAATTGACGCCGTGCCGCTTCCGGCAGGCTGCGCAACGCTTCAAGCATACGCTCAATAAGCGAAGGGGCCAGCACATAGGCCAGCCCCTCTACGATCATCACAAGCCCAAGTGCCAAAAGCACCCACGCCATTGATTATTCACCTTCAGCGCTGCGCGATCCTTGATCGGAGCGCAGATAGTTGAAGAACTCGCTGTCTGGCGACATCACCATGGTCGAGTTGCTGCCCTGAAGCGCGCGTTCATAGGCCGTCAATGAGCGGTAGAATTCAAAGAATTCAGGATCCGCACCAAAGGCATCGGCAAAGATCGCGTTGCGACGGGCATCTGCTTCACCGCGAATGATCTCGGCTTGGCGTTCGCTGTCGGATACCAATTCAACCACAGTCCGGTCGGCTTGGGCACGCACACGTTGCGCCGCTTCGTTACCACGGGCGCGTTCATCGGTGGCTTCACGCTCACGTTCTGCACGCATCCGTTCAAACGTCGCATCAAGGTTTTCCGATGGAAGGTCAGTGCGTTTCAGGCGAACGTCGATGATTTCAACCCCCAAGGCACGGGCCTGCGGAATGGACGAGTTGCGAATGCGCAGCATAAGCGCTGCACGATCAGAACTTAGAATGTCGTTGGACGACACCGAACCCAGAACTTCGCGCGTCTCAGAGCGCAGGATCGAATCAAGGCGATCTTCGGCAAAGGCGATACCGCCGCCACCAACCGCTTGGCGGAACTGGTTTACATCCACGATGCGGTAGCGCGCGAACGCATCCACAACAAGGCGACGATCATCCAAAGGCGTGACCTCAAGCGGGTCAATGTCACGGCTAAGGATACGGTCGTCATACCGCACGACTTCTTGGATCAGCGGGATCTTGAAAGCGAGACCGGGCTCTTCTTTCACGGCGACAACACGGCCAAACTGCAAAACAAGCGCTTTTTCACGTTCGTCCACAATAAAGACCGATGACATCAGCGCCGCGACCAGAATGACGACAACGGGCAACAGATAAGTTGAGCGGTTCATCAGTTTGACTCCCCTGAATTGCGACGAAGTTCGTTGAGCGGCAGGTAAGGCACGACGCCTTGACCACCGCCGCCTGCGGATTCATCCAGAATGATCTTGTCCATTTGCCCCAACACCTGTTCCATCGTTTCCAGATACAGACGTTTGCGTGTCACTTCGGGTGCTTTAGCGTACTCTGCCAAAACAGCACTAAAGCGCGATGCTTCACCTTCCGCTTGGTTGACCTGCTGGGCGCGATAGCCTTCGGCCTCTTCCAAAAGCTGCGCGGATTGACCACGCGCTTCGGCGAGAACCCGGTTGGCATAAGCGTCCGCAACGTTTTGCAAACGGTCACGTTCTTGTTCTGCCGCTTGCACGTCGCGGAAGGCATCGATCACTTCTTCGGGCGGGTCAGCCTTGTCAAAGTTCACACGAATGACGTTTACACCGCTGTCATAGCTGTCCAGCGTCGATTGGATCAGATCCTGCAAACGATCCCCAATCACACCACGGTCACGGTTAAGAATTGGTGCCAGTTCTGACTGCGCAATGATCTCACGCATGGCCGATTCCGACACGGCGCGAATCGTCGGACCAGGGTCACGCAGGTTGAACAAGAAAGCACTAGGATCATTGATGTTCCACTGCACCTGAAAGTCGATATCGACGATGTTTTCGTCGCCAGTCAACATCAAGCCAGCCTCGGACCCAGCACGGCCCACACCGATCTCTTCGGTCCGTTCCGTTGTGACCGGAATCACCTCTTTGGTGACGAAGGGCCATGGCGCAAAGTTCAGACCCGGATCGCCGATCGAAGAAAATTCACCCAAGAACAATTCAACCGAGCGCTGTTCAGGGCGGACTGTGTAAAAGGATGAAAACAGCCACAAACCAACGGCCGCCAAAATCCCCAAAGCAACCGTACCACGTGTCAGAAACGGCCCAGCGCCGCCGCCGGAACCGCCTGTTCCGCCGCCATTACCGCCACCGCGACCGCCCATCAAAACGCGCAGTTGCTCTTGGCCCTTTTTGACCAACTCGTCGATCTCAGGAATTTGGGGGCCTTCGCCGTTCGGGCGTTGACCGCCATTGCCATGGTCGGTGTCGCGTGGGCCTTTGCCACGTCCATCGTCACCGCCACCAGAATTTCCGCCACCCCCCCAGGGGCCGCCCGTATTGCCAGCCATTTGGTACTGTTCTCCTGTTGATCCGTGCAGTCTTGCTGCAAGTTGGTCTGTTACCTGTGCTTTTTTATCAGAAAATCAAGCGGTGCGCACGGGTGTCTTCATTGTTACGATTTCTTCGGACATGGTCGGGTGAACCGCCACAGTCCGGTCGAAATCTTCTTTGGTTGCGCCCATTTTGAGGGCGATGCCGGCCAATTGGATCATTTCGCCTGCATTGGGTGCGACGATGTGACAGCCCAGCACTTTGCGCGTCGCTTTGGACACCACAAGCTTCATCAACACGCGATCCGGTTGACCCGCAAACGAGGTCCGCATCGGTTTAAAGTCCGTTGCGTACACTTCGATCGGTTCTTGAGCGCGCGCGTCTTCTTCGCTCAGGCCCACAGTGCCCATTTCAGGCTGCGTAAAGATGGCCGAAGGGATCAGATCGTGATCGACCTCGGTTGGGTTGTCGTGGAATACGGTTTGCACAAACGCCATGCCTTCGCGGATCGCGACAGGTGTCAGGTTTACGCGGTCAGTGACGTCACCGATGGCATAAACGCTGTCCACAGCGGTTTTAGAGGTCGCATCGACCTCAACCTTACCGCCACGGCCCAAGACGACGCCGGCCTCTTCCAGACCCAATTCATTGGAATTGGGCGCGCGACCCGTCGCAAAGAACACCATGTCAAACACATGATCTTTGCCGTGCGTGTCTGTCACGTTGACAGGTTCGCCGATTTTGGTGCCGTTCATGGACGCGATGTTGGTGTTGACCTGCAAATCAATCCCGCGTTCGCGCATCTGATCTGCAACCAAGCCGCGGGCTTCGTCATCAAAGCCGCGCAGGATCTGATCACCGCGATAATATTGCGTCACCTTTACGCCCAACCCGTGCAGGATGCAGGCGAATTCACATGCGATATAGCCGCCGCCAATGACCAAGATAGACTTGGGCAGCGCATCAAGATGGAAAATATCGTCGCTGACGATACCCAGTTCGGCATTTTCGATATCGGGGCGTGTCGGACGACCGCCCGTGGCGACCAAAATGGTCTTGGCGGTCTTGGTTTCGCCGGTCGACAGTTCAACCGTGTGGGCATCCTTTAAGCGCGCACGGGCATCAAAGCTCTCGACGCCGGAATTTTTCAGCAATCGACGATAGATGCCCTCAAGGCGGTCCAGCTCATTTTCGATATTGCCGCGCAAGGTGGGCCAGCTGAAATCGCCCTTTTTGATGTCCCAACCATAGGCCGCAGACACCGCTGCCGTATCGGCAAATTCGCTTGCAAACACCATCAGCTTTTTGGGCACACAGCCTCGGATCACACAGGTCCCGCCATAGCGGTCCTCTTCGGCCAGTGCCACCTTTGCGCCTGCATCGCCTGCTGCGACGCGCGCGGCGCGCACGCCACCCGACCCGCCGCCAATAACAAACAGGTCATAATCATATTCCGCCATAAGTGCCGCCTTTTTTATTCCGCCAAATCGGTGAACAGATTGTCTGTTTCCAGAAAGTCCAACCGATCTTGTTCCACTGTGCCTTCATTTATGTCGCGCACTTCGACTCGACCGTCGCCAAAACCGATGACAACTGCATCACAAATATCAATGAACAGTCCGTTTTCAACCACACCCGGCATCTGGTTCATCACAAGACTGAGTTGTCGTGCATTTCCAACACGTTGCAAGTGCAGATCAAGGATATAATTGCCCTCATCTGTGATGTAAGGTTGGTCGCCATTCATCCGCAACGTCGATTGCCGCCCCAACACGTCCATTGAAATCAGCGTTTCTTCGGCCAAAGCCTGGGTTGTTTGCCAGCCAAAGGGGATCACCTCGATGGGCAATGGAAACGCGCCCAAGTGTTCGACCTCTTTGCCGATGTCTGCAATGACGATCATCCGATCCGATGCCGTCGCCACGATTTTTTCTTGCAGCAGTGAACCGCCGCCACCTTTGATCAGGTTCAAATCGCCGTCAAATTCATCTGCCCCATCGATGGTCAAATCCAGCCACTTGGCCTCGTCCAAACTGATGATGTCGATGCCCACATCGCGTGCAAGAGCCGCCGTGCGCGAAGACGTCGGCACCCCCTTAAAGCGCAAACCTCCATCACGGACCTGATCACCAAGGCAACGTACAAGCCACGCCGCCGTTGATCCAGAACCAAGACCAACCCGCATGCCATCCTCGACATAGTCGGCCGCCCGTTTGGCAGCGACATATTTGGCCTTGTCGATGGGTGACAATTCTCCGGTCATGGCGGCGACTCCGTAGATGATTGCCGGGGTTATAGAGGCAGGCCAGCCGCGTTGCGACCCTAAAGGCGCAGACAATTGATCCGGAAAGGGTAACAAAGCGGCGAATCCATGGGGCGGATGGCAACGACATTTCGGAATGCGATGCGTTCAACCGTGCCTGACCTATTTGATAATATGACGAATTGGCTGCTTGATCAGGCATTGGGCGGGGACACGATCACCAGTTTTGCCCATGGTTTTAGCACCTAACTTGTTAAAGGCGGCATGCCTGTAACAAGGCTAGGCATCAGCGGGCAGATCCTGCCCCCTTCAGTCGGCTTGATTGACTTAGAGTTAGACCGTGAAACGAACCGCACTTGCACTTTTCAGCAATCGCCGGTCGAACCAACCAATTCCAGCACACAACCCGCGTTAAAGATTCGATACGGTGTGCCACTGGCGCTTTCGCACGACATTGCACGTTCCAAGGCGTTGCCGTCGGCAATCATTGTTTGCGCGGCTTTGATGATTCTGTTGCCCTTCTAACCTACCCCGTATCTTCACCCTTGCGGGTTAACGGCCAGCCATTGCACGGCCTATAGGTCACGATCTCAACCGCTCCGCTCATCGGTTCGAATCCGGTTCCACCCGCCAAGGCCATCCGCCATGGCATCAGACAGCTGGCAATGGAAAGAATGGCAATAATCCAACGCATGAGACATCTCCTTCATGCCCCTAAGCAACGCCATGTTTGTTAAAATGAAGTTTAAGTCCGTGTAAATCACGGATGAAATGGTCGTAATTTGACCATACCAGTCGTCATCGCCGGGCTATGATAGACCAACGCCTTCATCAAAGGATCTGCGGTCATGTTCCTCTCCGTTTTTGAGATGTTCAAAGTGGGCATCGGCCCATCGTCCTCGCATACGATGGGGCCAATGGTCGCCGCCGCACGTTTTCTGGACATGATGCGCGCCGCCCCGTTTCAGTTTGCAGGGGTGCGCGCCTCACTGCACGGCAGCCTTGCTTTTACCGGGGTCGGCCATGCAACGGATCGCGCCACAATCCTTGGTTTGGCCGGATTTTTGCCTGACACCTACGATCATGCCCGCGCCGAAGACGTTCTAAGCAGCCTCGCGACCGATCATACCCTGCACCCAGACGCCTTGCCGCCGCTGCGCTTTGACCCCAAAACCGACCTTGTCTTTGATTACGACACGCAACTGACAGGCCACGCCAACGGCATGATCCTGATGGCCACCGATGCCCAAGGCGACGTGATCTTGCGCCAAGTCTATTACTCTATCGGCGGCGGTTTCGTGATGACCGAAGAAGAGCTCGCCGACGGGAAAGCGACGGACGAAGGCGCGCCCGTCCCCTTTCCGTTCAAAACGGCGTCAGAAATGCTTGGGATGGCCAAAGCTTCGGGCAAGTCGATCGCCGCGATGAAGCGCGCCAACGAAGAATCACGCGGAGGGGCCGCGCAGTTGAAATCCGGCACCGCGCGGCTTTGGCAGGTGATGAACGACTGCATTGATCGCGGCCTAACGACCGACGGCACCCTGCCCGGCGGATTAAACGTGAAACGTCGCGCCAAAGGTATCCATGACAAGCTACAAGCCGAGCGCGGTATGAACCTAACAGCCCCGCATACGGTCAACGATTGGATGGCGGTCTACGCCATGGCCGTAAACGAAGAAAACGCCGCCGGGGGCCAAGTGGTCACGGCCCCCACCAACGGCGCCGCTGGCGTTTTGCCTGCCACTTTGCGGTACTACCTTGACCATGTGCCCGGCGCATCCACGGCCCATATCCAAGACTTCCTGTTGACCGCCGCCGCAATCGGCGGGCTGGTGAAATACAACGCCTCAATCTCGGGGGCCGAAGCCGGTTGCCAGGCCGAAGTCGGCAGCGCTGCCGCCATGGCCGCCGCAGGCCTGTGTGCGGTAATGGGGGGCACGACTGCACAAATCGAAAACGCCGCCGAAATCGCGTTGGAACATCACCTTGGCATGACCTGTGACCCGGTCAAAGGCCTCGTCCAAGTCCCATGCATCGAACGCAATGGTTTAGGCGCAATCAAAGCCGTCAGTGCGGCATCCCTTGCCTTGCGCGGCGACGGCACCCATTTGGTGCCGCTGGATGCCTGCATCGAAACCATGCGTCAAACCGGGGCAGACATGAGCGAAAAGTACAAGGAAACCTCCTTGGGCGGTTTGGCGGTGAATGTGCCCAATTGCTAATGTCATGTTCATACGAATAGACCCTGCAAAACGTCGCCTATTGAAACTCACGCACAATGCATCGTTCCAAAATATCCCATCAAATTCCCAACGCCTGTGACGCAAACCGCGTAGGGTCGGTGGGCGGGCGCTTTTCGCGCCTTGCGCGAAACAGTTCCGGCCACCGACCACACCTGACGCCAACTGGCGTCACATGTGCTGCAATTGCAGCGTTGCGATCCCATTTCTCCCTGCTAACTTTTGCTTATGTTAAAAGATCGCCCGCTTTTGGGAATCATGCTCATGCTTGGATTTTGTGTCGTGGCCCCGATGGGGGACGCGGTTGCAAAACTGTTGGGCCAGTCCGTACCACTTGGACAATTGCTGGTGGTGCGCTTTGCAATTCAAGCTGTGGTTCTGATCCCTCTTGTTTGGTTGGGGCGGCGCGTTTGGAAAATGCGCGGGCGTGTTCTGCGGCTCACCGTTTTGCGAACAGGGCTGCACATCTTTGGGATCGGTGCGATGTTCATGGCCCTGCAATACCTGCCTTTGGCGGATGCAGTCGCCATCGCATTTGTCATGCCGTTTCTGATGCTACTTCTTGGTAAATACGTCCTCAAAGAAGAAGTCGGTACCCGCCGACTGATCGCTTGCGCCGTCGGGTTCATCGGAACGCTTTTGGTGATACAACCCAGCTTTGCCGATGTCGGCTGGCCTGCGTTCTTGCCGCTGATCGTTGCGGTTAATTTCGCCGTCTTCATGCTAGTCACGCGACAAATCGCCAAAGACACTGATCCAATCGGGCTTCAGGCCGTCAGCGGTGTCATGGCCGTCGTCTTTATGGCGCCCCTGCTTTGGCTGACACAAAACACAAACATCCCCGCCTTACAGTTCAATGCCGTCACAAACACAGAAATGATGTTACTCGCAGCGATTGGCGTGCTTGGAACGTTGGCGCACCTGTTGATGACGTGGTCTTTGCGCTTTGCGCCCTCGGCGACATTGGCCCCGATGCAATACCTCGAAATCCCGGTGGCGACGGTGATCGGCTTCATCGTATTTTCAGACTTGCCCAACGGCCTCGCGGCCATTGGCATCGCCATTACAATTGCGTCGGGGCTTTATATTGTGCTGCGCGAACGGGCCATCGCGCAGCTTGAGGCGCGCGGGCCAGTGCCTGCGTAACTTGCGCCAAATGCGCGCGGGGCAACATAACGATCATCGCAGGTGTATTCATCGTTAACGTCAACGGGCCGAACGCTTCGTTCGACGTGCCAATAAAAGACGTTGGATCAAAAGCCAGCCCTTCGATGTCCCAGCGCAATCCCTTGGACGTGCCTGTAACCGGTGCGAGGGGAAACAATGACACGACCTCACTTTTCTCAAGTTTCAGATGCACCTGCGGCGGGCACAAAAACGCGATCTCATGCGGACCCAGCAACACACAAGAGCGATCCGGGTGCGCCGCCAACACATGCAGGGCCGCCAATTGATGATCCAACCGCGCGCCCAAGAAACCGACCCCAACGACCACAGGTGCATGAATATATCGCAGTGCTTTGCTAAAATCTGTGCTGTCCTGTTCGCTCATGTGCAAGCGGCGGGCCAATGGTACAGTCTCAAGCGTTTCTTGCGAAATACTGTCAAAATCCCCAACAATCGCATCAAGCTCGACCCCAGCAATCCGCGCCAATTCCGCGCCGCCATCTGCGCCAACGCACATCGGTGCAAGCGCATGTGCGGCGTGCACATCGGCGATCGATGCCTCTCCACCTCCCAAAAGAGTGACCGGGTCGAAACTGTGAACAATGCTGTCATTCATTCGATTTTAATGCAATTTCTGGAAAGAGATCACAATGTTGCCACAAAATGATACCCTCAAGGGCACAAATTCGGGCCGCTTTGGTCCGGTATGCCCATTAAACCAACCTCCGCAGACAGGCAGAGGACGAGCATCCTATGATGAGTAATAATAAAATTTTAACAGTCTCCTACGGCACGTTTTCATGCACGTTGGAAGGTTTTGACGATAGTTTTGGCACCATGAAAGCCATAGCAGAGTACTTCCGCGACCTTTCCGCGGACGATCGCTATTTCGGCGCCGAACCTGCACAGCCAGACGCAGAAATGCTGACGCGAATCGCCGAGCGCGAGATTTCGCGCCGTGTCGAAGCGCGTGAACATGAAGGGCGAATCGTCCTCAGCGCCTCTGACGCGCAAACAGCCGCCCCTGCCCTAGCGGTTGCCGCCGTTGCAGCGACGCAGGTCACAGCGGACGAAGCTGAACAGATCGAAAGCAACGCGTCCCAAGCAGATGAAGCCGTCGCAGTAAGTGAAACCGTCACGATCAAAGACGACGTCGCTCCAAAAGATGATGCAACAAAAGATGATACAGAAGCACACGCTGTTTCACCTGATCTCACAAAAGCTCCCGACTTAGCGGAAGAAGACGATGGTGTTGTCGTCGCTGAAACCATTGCCGACGAAGCTGTCGAAGACGCCGCCGAAGCATTTTTTGCAGACTCCGCCGAAATGACGGCTTTAGACGACGCAACAGATGAAGACCCGTTGTTTGAAAATGTTGCGGATGCAGGCGAAATGAATGACGTCCCAGCAGATGACGCCGAAGTCGGTTTCGAAGTCGCGCCATCAAACGAAAACTCGCAAGAAGACTTAGAAACCGACGACATCATTGACCCGTCACCTGCCGTTGCCGACAATATCGCGGCCAAATTGCAGCGCATTCGTGCCGTCGTTTCGCAAAGCCAAAAAGACGTCGAAGAAGACGAACTACTCGAAGATCAACATGCCGAAGACCTCGACGTAGACGAAAACGGTGTAAACACAATCGAAGTAGCCGCTGAAGTTGTTGAAACCGTTGAAGCGGATCAACCGGCCCCGGCTAGCGTGGTCGCAGACGCCGCACGCGACATCGAAGACGCGCTTCAGGACGAAGTAGAAGATGACGATGATGACGACATCGCCGCCATGTTGGCACGTTTGGACAAAGGCGACGATGCTGAATTCAAAGTCACCGAAGAAGCCATCATCGAAGAAATTGAACCCGTACAAGAAACTAGCGACACAAAAGAGGACGACTTGGGCCTTGACACACTCGCAGCCCTTTTGGCGGCGGATGACGGTCAAGCAGATCCCGAAGACGCCGACGACAACATCTTTGACGAACACGCGGCCCCAGAACTGACTGAGGCCGAGGACGCACCAGAGGCTAAAGATGCGTCAGAGGCAGAAGGCGCAGAAGACACCACCGCTGTCGAAGAAGAGGTCGCAGCACCAGTCCAGCCACGTCGCACCCGGATCGTGAAAGTCAAACGCGCCGATATCGACGAAGCCCTCGCAAGCGGTCAGTTGGAAGAAATCGAAGACGATGAGGCGGACTCCGCCGCGGACACCTCGCTGTCGCGTAAAGACGAAGCCGATTTATTGGCCGAACTGGCCGAAGTCGAAGCCGAATTGGACGAAGTCGAAACCGAACTGGATGACGAAACCTCGCAGCCAGAAAACACGGCGAATGACATCGATACTATCATCGCAGAATCTGACAAGGACGGCCATGTGGTCGAAGAAGCCGAAGTCAAAGATGATGACGTCACGCGCCTGATGGCCGAAGCCGATAACCAAATGGACGAACCCGAAGGTCACGGACGCCGTAGCGCCTTTGCGCACCTTAAGGCTGCGGTCATGGCGAAAAAGGCAGACGCAGACATCGGCAACGATTCGATCAAGGACGAGGGCGCATTCCGTTCGGATCTGGCATCCGCCGTCAAACCTCGCCGTCCTACCGCCGATGGAACACGTGCTGAACGGGCCGAACGCCCAGATAGTTCGGAATCAACGCCGTTGAAACTGGTGGCCGAACAACGTGTGGACGTCCAACCTGTCGATGCCGGTCCTGTCCGTCCACGCCGTGTCACGGCGGTCCAAGCGCCCGAACCTGCTATGGACGCTCAAGGTGGCTTTGCCGATTACGCGGCAGATCAAGGCGCACATGATCTCCCTGCTCTTTTGGAAGCGGCGGCCAGCTATCTTAGCTTTGTCGAGGGTCGCGACCAATTCTCGCGCCCCCAACTGATGAACAAAGTGCGCCAGGTCGAAAAGGACGATTTCAGCCGCGAAGATGGCTTGCGTTCCTTTGGCCAACTCCTTCGCGCGGGCAAGATCGAAAAGACCAAGGGCGGTCGCTTTGCTGTGACCGGCGACATCGGGTTTCGCCCCGACGAACGCGCCGCCAGCTAAGACAAACCATGATCAATGACCAAAAGGCGCTCCTCATCGGGCGCCTTTTTTTTCGGCCGTGTTAATCTGCCAGTGCAATCAATCATGTGACCTTTGCAGTTCTCGCGAAACGACATATCAGCGGGAACACGTTTGATTTTCGAGGTCAGCCTTTGCATTCCACCAGTATCTTAGCGGTCGAACGCCGGATTTTTACGAACGCATGATTGCATATTTCGGCCTCTTCCTTTCCGCCTTCTTGGCGGCGACCATCTTGCCGATGCAGTCCGAGGCTGTATTGGTCGGCCTGTTGATCGCCGAAATACATCCAGCATTGTTCTTGGTTTTGATCGCCACGACCGGGAACGTCCTTGGATCCTTGATCAACTGGTTCCTTGGGCGGCACCTGTTGAAGTATAAAACAAGCCGCTGGTTCCCATGTTCACAAACCCAGCTTGAACGTGCCCAAAGTTGGTATGGCCGCTACGGGCGCTGGACGCTTTTGGGCAGTTGGCTTCCAGTGATCGGAGACCCGCTGACAGTTGTTGCGGGCCTCATGCGGGAACCCATCAGTTCGTTTGTTGTGCTGGTCACAATCGCAAAAGCCGCGCGATACATTGGGCTTGCTGCAGTGACGCTCGCCTGGCTTTGACCACCAAATCGGCATGCGCAGCGCGCATCATAGGCGGGGCGAGCGTCGTTCAAAGCCCATCAGGCATCCGGGTCAGGCTGCCCAATTCCCTTAAAAACGTACTTAAGCGGAAATGCCCAAAGCACGCCAAGGCCGATGTAAATCAGCAACTCGACCAATATCGAAGGGCGTTCAAACAGCCCCACAACGCTCACGGCCATCACGATATAAAGCGGCAGGCCGAAGACCAAAATCAAACCTGCCAGCCATTTGCGCGCCTTATAGCTCACCGCAAACCTCCCTTAATCCGCAAACGGGTCACGGACCAGAATCGTGTCCTCCCGCTCGGGTGAGGTGGACAGTAGCGCAACCGGGCAGTCAATCAACTCTTCAACGCGGCGCACGTATTTGATGGCATTGGCCGGCAGATCCGCCCAAGAGCGCGCGCCCTCGGTCGATTCGGACCAGCCGGGCATTTCTTCGTAAACCGGCGTGCAGCGCGCTTGTTGGTCAGCGGCTGTTGGCAAATAGTCCAGCGTGGTGCCGTCCAGCTCATAGCCGACGCAGATTTTCAATGTCTCAAAGCCGTCCAAAACATCCAGTTTGGTAAACGAAATGCCATTCACGCCCGACGTCGCGCAAGTCTGGCGCACAAGGCAGGCATCAAACCAGCCACAGCGCCGCTTGCGCCCGGTCACAGTGCCAAATTCATGGCCCCGTTCGCCCAAACGCTGCCCATCCGCATCGTCCAGTTCCGTTGGAAACGGTCCTTCGCCAACGCGGGTTGTATAGGCTTTGACGATGCCAAGCACGTAATCGATCGCACCCGGCCCAAGGCCAGTTCCCGTAGCCGCCTGGCCCGAAATCACGTTCGAAGACGTCACAAAGGGATAAGTGCCAAAATCGATGTCCAACAGCGCGCCTTGCGCCCCTTCAAACAAGATGCGTTTGCCTGCTTTGCGCTTTTCATTCAGCACTTTCCAGACAGGGGCCGCATAGGACAAAATTTCGGACGCAACGGCGCGCAACTGTTCCAGCAACGCATCGCGGTCAACAGGATCAATGCCAAGACCGCGGCGCAGCGGGTCGTGGTGTTGCAAAGCGCGGTCTACGCGAGCGACCAAAGTTGCGTCATCGGCCAAATCGGCAACGCGCACCGAACGACGCCCCACTTTGTCTTCGTAGGCGGGCCCAATGCCGCGTCCGGTCGTCCCGATCTTGGTTCCAGCCTGTGCGCCATCTTCGCGTGCGCGGTCGAGTTCGCCGTGGATCGGCAGGATGAGCGGCGTGTTCTCCGCAATCATCAATGTTTCGGGCGTGATTTCGACCCCCTGAGAACGGATCGAATCGATCTCTTTCAGAAGGTGCCATGGATCCAGCACCACCCCGTTGCCAATGACAGACAGCTTGCCACCGCGCACCACACCCGAAGGCAGCGCATTCAGTTTATAAACCTTGCCATCAATGACCAGCGTGTGCCCCGCGTTGTGCCCGCCCTGAAAGCGCGCGATCACATCGGCACGCTCGCTCAGCCAATCGACAATCTTGCCTTTGCCCTCATCGCCCCATTGCGCGCCGACAACCACTACATTGGCCATGCTGGACCCCTTTTGCTTCAAACCCGCGCACCTATAGCGATGCGCGCGGCATTGGAAAACCGCTATCTGCGACTCGACGGGCTGAAAATATCCATGTCACAGGCTTCCACCGCTTGAGCACGCGCAGATTTCACGCCATCAAGGCAGCGAAACCATCAGGAATGAGTAACGATATGGGATTTTTTTGGCGCTGGCTTTGTGCATTTGGGCTTTTGGCGGTCACCTATAACCCAACGCAATATAACTATGTCCGCTGGATTCTTGATTTCGGGCGCGACAATCTTTCGATAGCCGTGCTTGTCGGGCTGTTCTTACTGATCGGTTACATCATTTACTTACGCGCCACTCTCCGGTCGATTGGGACGTTCGGCATGTTGCTGGTGCTGGCCGTCGCCGGTGCAATGATTTGGGTACTTTATGATCTGGGGATTTTACGTCTGGATGATCCCGGTTTGATCACGTGGCTTGCATTGCTTGCACTATCACTGGTGTTGGGCATCGGCCTAAGTTGGAGCCACGTGCGTCGTTATCTGTCTGGTCAGTCAGACATCGACGACGTCGACGAATAACGGGCGCAACGGGTTTCCGGTTAGGCGGAAAATCGCGAACGTCCCTTGACCAATTGGCGAACTGTTGGTTTCCTCAGATTATTCATGACTAAATTTATCAATGCACTTAAAAAATAAAGGAATATCAAATGCTTGCGTCAATCGGGAAAATTATGCAGAGTGTAACCAAACACGAAAAAGAATTGAAAAAAGGGTTCACCGAAGTTCAAAAAGAGTCAAACAACGATCCCAAGATTAAAAAAATGGTGCAGGAATTGCAGAAAATGCAGGCGCAGCAAAAAAAGCTCTTGGGCGAGCTCAAGAAAACTGCCGAAAAAACGAAATAGCCCTCGGCTGGCCGTGAATTTACAAATGCTTCTATGTCGGCTTTTGGCGCTCTAAAGTTTCACGGCCATGCCATGCGGCGTCCGCAAATATGCGGCTTCCCATTTGGTGCGCATCTGTTGAACAGCATCAGGGGCGGCAGCGCCCGAATCCGCCAAAAGCGCTTCCAGAGTCTCCAACCATGCGGCGAAATAGTCGTCGCCACCGTTCAGATCACGCTCCAGCCCGTTCTGCTTTAGTGTCGCCCCAAAGCGTACGGCCCAGTCAGGCCATGCAAACAGCCCGGCCTCATTCAGGTGTACTGTCAGTGCAAAAAGTTGCGCGTGCCATGGTGCTTCAAAAGCGGGTTCCGGTCTCATGGCTGCTCCAGATAGCTGTCCCACAGATCAAGGATCACTTCATCGCTTGGGTGTTCGGGATGTGCCCACAGATCGCCTGCCTTGATTGCGACGGCATAAAGAGGTTCAGGCGCGTCGCCCTGCCCATGCGCGTTGCGGTCAGGCAAAACGTGGTGCCCATGTAGGCGCACGACGTGCCCCGTGGCACCTGCGGCATAGGCCGGAAGCCGGGTGTGCCCGCCGGGAACTGTAAGGTTTTCAGGCAGTGTGCGCAAAACCACTGTGTCACCCGCCGTAAAGCGTGGTTCCATCACAGCTGGCCGCGTCGCGGGACCACCCGCGGACAATGTAGCGGCCACAGCGTCGGCTTTGAGCTGTCTCGATGTCAAATCACTAATGCCTTGCCCCTGCCCTGTGGCCAGTTCGTCGCGGCTGACTGCCCCTTTTTCGACCAGTAAGTCTGCAAGTCCTGCGATCCATTTTTCGTAATAGGAAAAACGCGCGTAATCTTTGGGGGTAAGGCGTTCACGGGAGTGGCGCGAGATGTCGATGTTCCACAAACCTAAAGAGCCACATGCCAGCGTCAGCGCTAATGCGCGTGGGTGCCAGTCAGCGTGAAAACGCACGTCTTCTGCTTCGGGCTCGATAGGGCCATCCCCAAATCGCCCCCCCATGTCATGCGGACGCGTCACGGCGCACCAGCCAATCCGCAACCGATCATCGAATCACGACTGACGAGGTCCATCAATGCGGCTTGATCCAACCCTTCAGTGCCGGGCGGGCGTTGCGGCAGCACCAAATAACGTACCTCGGCGGTCGAATCCCAGATACGCACGGCGCTGTCCTTTGGTAAGGTTACGCCAAATTCTGCCAACACTTTGCGCGGCTCACGTACGGCGCGTGCGCGGTATGCATCCGACTTGTACCAACCCGGCGGAATGCCAAGCAATGGCCACGGATAGCAAGAACACAGCGTGCAAACGACCATGTTGTGCAGCGTGTCGGTATTTTCGACCACAACCATATGTTCGCCCTGACGGCCGTAAAAGCCCATCTCTACCAACAAGGGATCGGCATCGGCCAGCAATGCGGCCTTAAAATCCGCATCCATCCAAGCGCGCACCACGACCTGCGCACCATTGCGCGGGCCGATGCGGTTTTCATAGGTGTCGATGATTTCGTCTAGAGCTGCGGGGTCGATCAACCCTTTTTGAGTCAGGATCGTTTCCAGTGCCTTGACGCGCAATGCGGGTTCTGGCGGCAACAGGCTGTGCGGGTGGTCGTGGTCTGAATGATCATGGGGCATAAATCCGAGTTTGCGCGAGGCGTCGTGACAAATCCAGCCCCCAAACGCACATCCAAATGTGCAAGCGTGCGGATTAGCGTGAAAGACGGCTTGCGGGTCAAAGCGTTTCTGCATAGATACCGCCCATCGCGCAGCAAAGGGCTAATCCACCTCATGGAAACTGTCGTTCTTATCGTCCATCTGTTCCTCGCCCTCGGTTTGATCGCCGTTGTGCTGATGCAGCGCTCCGAAGGGGGCGGTCTGGGTATGGGTGGTGGTGGTGGCGCCAATGCAGGCCGATCCGCGGCAACTGCTCTTGGCAAAATCACATGGGGGCTGGCGATTTGCTTTATCGGCACGTCGATTACCCTAACCATCTTTGCCGCTGAAAATGCATCTGGCAACTCTGTGATCGACCAATTGGGCATCACGCCGCCTGCGCAAAACGCACCCGATAGCGATCTTGTCCCACCGGGGGACGACTTGTTGCCACCAACGGCTGAAGACGACGCGCCGCTGGTTCCAATCGCCGATTGATCCTGTGCGTCGGGCCTGAACCGGCCCGACCGCCCCGCTTAACCTACGAAATATTGAGACAAGGCAAAGCGCTTCAACATCATGTTGCGTATGCCTTGCCCCTGCAAACCGAATCCTGTTATACTGAGGTCCCGTGGGGAACGCATTTTTTGCGCGTCCTCAAACAGGCCTTGAGCCCAGATTGAACCACGGGAGTACCCAGCCATGGCGCGCTATATCTTTATCACCGGCGGTGTTGTGTCCTCATTGGGCAAGGGCCTTGCCTCGGCCGCTTTGGGCGCATTGTTGCAAGCCCGTGGCTTTTCGGTGCGCTTGCGCAAGCTTGACCCCTATTTGAACGTCGATCCGGGCACGATGTCGCCTTTTGAACATGGCGAAGTGTTTGTTACCGATGACGGCGCCGAAACCGATCTGGATTTGGGCCATTACGAACGCTTCACTGGCGTGGCTGCGCGCAACACCGACTCGATTTCTTCGGGCCGCGTGTATTCCACGGTTCTGGAAAAAGAACGCCGTGGCGATTACTTGGGCAAAACGATCCAAGTCATCCCCCATGTGACCAACGAAATCAAAGACTTCATCAACGTGGGCGACGACGAAGTCGATTTTATGCTGTGCGAAATCGGTGGCACGGTGGGCGACATTGAAGGCTTGCCGTTCTTTGAAGCCATCCGCCAGTTTTCTCAGGACAAACCGCGTGGGCAGTGCATTTTCATGCACCTTACCTTGTTGCCGTTCATCAAAGCCTCGGGCGAATTGAAAACCAAACCGACGCAGCACAGTGTCAAGGAACTGCGCTCTATCGGTATTGCGCCTGACATCCTTGTCTGCCGTTCCGAAGGGCCGATCCCCAAGAAAGAACGCGAAAAACTGGCCTTGTTCTGCAATGTGCGCCCCGAATCCGTGATTGCCGCCCAAGACCTTTCGACCATCTATGATGCCCCCCTCGCCTATCACCGCGAAGGCATGGATCAGGCCGTGCTCGATGCTTTTCAAATCAGCCCAGCGCCCAAGCCAGACTTGAGCAAATGGGAAGACGTGTCAGATCGCATCCACAACGCCGAAGGCGAAGTGAAAGTCGCGATTGTGGGCAAATATGTGCAGCTTGAAGATGCGTACAAATCCATCGCCGAGGCCCTGACCCACGGTGGCATGGCCAATCGTGTGCGCGTCAAAATCGAATGGGTCGACGCCGAACTGTTCGAAAACAAAGACCCCGCGCCATATCTCGAAGGCTTTCATGCCATCCTCGTGCCCGGCGGTTTTGGCGAACGCGGCACCGAAGGCAAAATTAAAGCAGCCGAATTCGCCCGCACCCGCAAAGTGCCCTATCTTGGCATCTGTTTGGGTATGCAAATGGCTGTCATCGAAGCGGCCCGCAATGTGGCTGGCATGACCACCGCCGGTTCCGAAGAATTCGACCACGAAGCGGGTAAAAAGCGTTTTGAACCCGTGGTTTACCACCTCAAAGAATGGGTGCAGGGCAATCACAAAGTCGAACGCAAAGTGGGCGATGACAAGGGCGGCACCATGCGTCTGGGTGCATACGATGCCGTCTTGAGCGAAGGGTCCCGCGTTGCGGACGCCTATGGCACCACCTCAATCGACGAACGCCACCGCCACCGCTACGAAGTTGACGTAAAATACCGCGAACAGCTGGAAAAAGCAGGCTTGAAATTTTCGGGTATGTCGCCAGATGGCAAACTGCCCGAAATCGTGGAATGGCCCGACCATCCGTGGTTCATCGGGGTGCAGTTCCACCCTGAACTCAAATCAAAACCCTTCGAGCCGCACCCGCTGTTTGAGGATTTTGTGCGTGCTGCGACGGAAGTATCGCGACTAGTGTAAGGCCGCGGCAAAGTCTGGTTTGAGCCCAATTTGACCGATGCTGCAAGTCGTTTGAAGGTCAGCTTTCTGATCTTTTGTGATCAGCTACTGGTCGATATTCCTTCGCCAGACCATCAATGCAAAGTGCCTTCCATCTCCAAGATAATTTGGCAGTGCGAGGCAATGTCGAAAACCTGCGTGGTATGCAATTCCAGTCGGGTTCAACCCTGAACGCACTTGATCGTGCGGGTCATCGATGCATGAGCGTTGGAATGGAGTTGTTCCGGATCTTTCTCTACGGCCGGGGAACCGTGTCGCTATCGCTACACCAGCCAAGCCCTGTTTGACCGCCAAATTTTGTAGTGCGATCAAAAGTGGGCCAATCTCCTTCGTTACGTGGGCATGTCCAGGACCAGCAGTGTACGCTAAGCGGCTGACATACAGCCATTGCCCCCGTTTTTGATGGCCCAAAGTTTTTCCACCCGCTGTAGCATCTGACCAAGCGATTGGTTCTTCTATTGCCTTTATGGAAGTACGAACAGCACATGCAAAACTGATAATGTGATCGTCTTCTTCGCTTACGAAAATACCTTGCGGGTACATCGAAAAGTACGCTTCGAGCGTTTCCTTGCTGTGGTTCGGGTGACAAAATGCCAGTGATCTAGACCCAATGGAAGTATGGCCAGGTCGCTTTGGCAAGCGTGACATCTCGGCCAGGTCCTCAAATTTTGCCCGACGGGCAGCGGTATAATTTAAAGACATAGATTCCCAAGCTTCTTTAACAATGTACAAACAGCTTAACGATTTGATCGACCGAAGAAAGCAGACGTTGATTTCTTCGGTTCGAACGGCAGTTAGGTCGCGCACAACCGACTTTAACCTTACCTTAACAAACTCCACCGCACGGTCCGTTAACCGTTGATTCGTGCCGCCACCCCAAAACGCCCCCCTTAGCCGTTGCGCGTACGCGCCAGTGCGCTACACCCCACCGTATGCTTAGCTATCAACACATCTATCACGCCGGAAACCTTGCGGACGTCCACAAGCACAGCCTTTTGGCGTGGATGCTTGAATATCTCACGCGCAAGGACAAACCCGTCAGCTATATTGAAACCCATGCGGGGCGTGCTCTTTATGATTTGACCTCGGATGAGGCGGTCAAGACAGGCGAAGCCGCCCAAGGGATTGCACGGGCCAAAACATGGTTTTCGCCCGATCATCCCTATTCCAAGGCCTTGAACCAAACCACCGAAACCCATGGTGAAAATGCCTACCCCGGGTCTCCGATGATTGCGGTGCAAACCTTGCGCGAAAGTGACACAATCACGCTGGCCGAATTGCACCCGACCGAACATTTGAACCTCGAACTGGCGTTGCCGACAGCAAAATGCTGGCGCACCGACGGCTTTATGATGGGCCATTCCATGTGTCCACCAACGCCGCGTCGTGGTCTTATGTTGATCGATCCGAGCTTTGAAATCAAAGATGACTACGACACCATCCCCGGTCACATAAAAAAATACGCACGTGCATGGAACGTGGGTGTCATTGCATTGTGGTATCCAATTTTAACCGCAGGGTCACACCACAACATGCTGAAAATACTAGAAAGTAACCACCCTGACGCGCTCCGCCACGAAGTCCGGTTCCCCCCTGCTCGCCCAGGTCACGGCATGATCGGATCGGGCCTGTTTGTGATTCGACCGCCCTTTGGACTTGCCGAAGAGGGCGCAAAATTGAAAACTCGCTTTGATGCTTTAAATTAAGGGGACATCTGCCATGTTCGAACGCCTGTTTCCGAAACGCCCCAAGGAAAAGCCGACTCTGCCCGAACCGACGCCGCAGCTTGCACTTGGTGCGCTGCTTGTGCGGATCGCGATGGCGGATCGACATTACCGCGCGTCGGAAATCGGGGCCATCGACAAGATACTTACGGCGACCTTCTCTCTCAACCCTATCGAAGCTGCCAAATTGCGCGCCACCTGCGAAGCGCTTGAACGCGACGCCCCCGGCACACCGGAATTTGCCGAACTCCTGCGCGGCGCTGTGCCCTACGAGGATTGCCTGTCACTTGCGGACGCGATGTGGGCGGTGATGCTTGCAGACGGCGAGCTGGTCGCGATTGAAGAGGCAACCTTGCATCAAATCGAGGCTGCAATCGGTATAACTCCTGAAGACAGCGTAGAAATCAAAAAGCGTGCGCTTGGATAAAGCCACTCAAGGACTAAGTACATTTTATGTTCCAAGACCTCCTCAAAAGACTAATTCAACCTAACCCTGCCCCCATCGCGGACGCAGACGCGCGCCTTGCGCTGACGGCTTTGCTGGTGCGCGTGGCCCGTTCGGACAACGATTATAGCAGCGACGAACAGCAGTTGATCGACCAAATCACGCAAGACCGCTATGGGCTGTCGCTTGCCGAGGCCCAAGCTCTGCGCACCGAAGGTGAGGCGATGGAGGCTGCGGCCCCCGATACCGTCCGCTTTACCCGTGCCATCAAAGACAGCGTCGCCTATGAAGACCGCCTCGCGGTGATCAAAGCGCTTTGGAAAGTCGTGCTGGCCGATGGCAAACGCGCCAAGGAAGAAGACGCGCTTTTGCGCCTTGTTACCAATCTGTTAGGTGTATCCGACCCCGACAGCGCCAGAGCACGTCAACAGGTATCCTAGTGATAGCGTCACTCGGTATGTACGACATGGCGCACCTTAAGAACGCCCATGACAGACTGTGGCGCGCCATCCGATCCGAACTGGGGTTTGGCCCCCGCGCCTTGACCCGAGGCGGCGACCCTTGGGTGGAATGGCAATCAAGCGATCTGCTGCTGGGACAGACTTGCGGCTTGCCCTATCGTGCCCGCCTGCATGATCAAGTCGCACTTGTGGGCACGCCTGACTACGACCTGCCCGATTGCCCTGCGGGATATTACTTTAGCTATCTGATCCGGCGGCGTGATGATCCGCGCGACTTGGCCGAACTTAGCGCACGCGGAACCTTGGCCTACAACGAGCCATTGTCCCAATCTGGCTGGGCCGCCCCTTTGGCGCATATGGCGCAACACGATTTGCGGCCCATACGTACACTTCAAACCCACGCACACATTGCAAGCATCAACGCAGTTCTGGACAAACGGGCGGATTATGCGGCCATCGACGCGCTTACCCTGCTGTTGTGGGGGGCCAATGACACCGACGCCGTTGCCTTGCTTGATGCGTTTGAGCGCACAGATCCAACACCCGCATTGCCCTTTATCACGGCGCAGGGGCGCGACACGGCACCCATCGCGACAGCCATAAAGCGTGCCATCGCCTCACTGGCGCATGAAGACCGTCATGATCTGCGCCTAAAAGGGCTGATCCAGGTTCCCAAAGCCGACTACCTTGCTCTGCCGATTCCGCCAGCATTCTGATCATTCTGTCGCCAGAGCCTGCCGAATTGGGTATTCTACCCGCCAATCCGTCAATTTGGACGTAGACTCAGTGTCAAAATTGCGCCCATATAATCGACAACGAACAAATTGAGACTGTGATTTTGTCAGATCAGCCCGTCATCGAAATTCGCAACCTACACAAGGCCTATGGCCAGCTAGAGGTATTGAAAGGCGTCGACATCGCCGCCAAACGCGGCGACGTGGTGACGCTGATCGGATCATCCGGGTCTGGCAAATCCACGCTTTTGCGCTGTTGCAACCTGCTTGAAGACAGCCAGCAAGGCGAAATGCTGTTCAAGGGCGAACCCGTCACTTGGAAGGGCGCAGACCACAGCCGACGCCCGGCTGATCCCAAACAAGTGCTTCGCATTCGCACGAACCTGTCCATGGTGTTTCAACAGTTCAACCTTTGGGCCCATATGACGATCTTGCAAAACGTGATGGAAGCCCCCGTAACCGTATTGCGCCGCGACCCTGCCCAGGTCGAAAAGGCCGCGCGGGCCTATCTGGACAAAGTCGACATCGGTGACAAATGCGACGTTTACCCGGCTCAATTATCGGGTGGCCAACAACAACGTGCCGCGATTGCGCGCGCGCTGTGTATGGAACCCGAAGCCTTGCTGTTTGACGAACCGACATCCGCCCTTGATCCCGAACTGGAACAGGAAGTTATTCGCGTGATCAAAGACTTGGCCGGTGAAGGACGCACCATGCTAATCGTCACCCATGATATGAAACTGGCCGCTGATGTGTCTGACCACGTTGTGTTCCTGCATCAAGGCTTGATCGAAGAACAAGGGGCGCCAACTGATCTGTTTGGCGCGCCCAAATCCGAACGTCTGCGCGGGTTTCTATCTGCAACCCACGCCGCGTAAATTATAAAAAACCAACGGGAGTAATACTTATGAAATCCATCCTTCTTAGCACTGCTATTGTCGCAATTACGGCCACTTTCGCCGCTGCCGACGGACATTCCGTCGTGCGCATGGGCACCGAGGGCGCCTATGCGCCTTACAACTTCATCAACGATGCGGGCGAAGTCGACGGCTTTGAACGCGAGCTGGGCGACGAAATGTGTGCCCGCGCGGAACTGACCTGCGAATGGGTCAAGAACGACTGGGACAGCATCATCCCTAACCTCGTGTCTTCGAACTATGATACCATCATGGCCGGCATGAGCATCACGGATGAGCGCGACGAAGTCATTGATTTCACACAAGACTATTTCCCACCCACGGCTTCTGCCTATGTAGGTGCCGCTGACGGTGCCGATTGGGAAGGCGGCGTAGTCGCTGCACAGACTGCGACCATTCAAGCCGGTCACATCGCTGAAGGTGGCGCAACGCTGGTTGAATTCGCTACACCCGAAGAAACAGTCGCAGCCGTACGCAACGGCGAAGCGGACGCGGTGTTTGCTGATGCAGACTACCTCGCACCATTGGTCGAAGCCTCTGGTGGCGAATTGGTCTTTATCGGTCCGGACGTCCCTCTTGGCGGTGGCGTAGGGATGGGCCTGCGCGAATCCGACGCCGAGTTGAAAGGGAAATTTGACGCCGCCATCACCGCAATGAAGGCCGATGGTTCGCTTAATGCGCTGTTGGTGAAGTGGTTCGGCGAAGAAACGGCCCAGTATTGATCAAAAGGCTTGGGCGGGGATTATTTCCCGCCCTACCGCTGACCCCAGATGTTTGCCCATTGTACCGACCCTGACACGCTGAACCGCGTGTGGTGGCTAACTTGCTACCTGACAACAGGTGTGCATTTTTCATTTTATTACAGTTTCTTCAAAGTGATCGGCATACTGGCCGTCACTGCCCCTGTCGCATTGGCCTTTGGTTTTGGCGGCGCGATGGCTGCGCGGTCGCAAATTGCGCCCGTATCGTGGTTTGGCAAAGGCTACATATCAGTTGTGCGCGGCGTGCCCGACATTGCATTTTTTCTGTTCTTCGTGATTGCGCTGGATCAGGGTTTTGAATGGATGCGCCACCAAGCTCTGTGCCCTGACTGGACGGACCCGATCCGCCAAGGCAACGATTTTCTGGTCTGCCCGCAAGCTAAACTGCCACTTGGAACCGCCCCCCAAACGGTGCATCAGCTTTATGCTTTTGCTTTGGCGGTCACCACCTTTGCCATCGTTTTTGGCGCTTTCGCGGCCAATGTGTTGTTTGGCGCAATGCGCGCTGTGCCCAAAGCGCAGCTTGAAACGGCCGAAGCTTACGGCATGTCACCGCGTCAGACTTTTTGGCGTATACTGGTACCGCAAATGTGGGTCTTTGCCCTGCCCGGCCTTTCCAACCTTTGGCAAGTGCTGATCAAGGCCACACCACTGCTGTTTCTTCTGGGGATCGAGGACGTGGTCTATTGGGCCCGCGAACTTGGTGGCACCAAAACCCCGCAATTCACCGCCTATCCGCACGGCGATTTGCGCATGTGGTACTTCTTGGCCCTGCTGCTGTTTTACTTGTTCATGACCTGGGGGTCTGAGAAAATCTTAGCCCGCATTATGACGCGTCTGACCCGTGGCCAAGCCACATCCGGTGGCGAAGCGCAACGCAAGGGGGCGGCGACCTGATGTCTTGCATCCAAACCATCCAAGACTACGGCTTGCGCGCCATCGGCATTGGTGAACGCCTGCTGCCCCGGTCCGACTTTACACTGTGCGAGCAGTTCACCCTGATCGGATCCGGCATGATCTGGAACGTCTATTTCGGCGTGATGGCCTTGTGCACCGGATTCTTATTCGCCACGGCCATCGCGGTCGCCAAAGGTGCGGCCAACCCATGGGTGCGCAAACCTGCTGAGTGGTTCATCTTTGTGTTTCGCGGCTCGCCGCTGTTCATCCAATTCTTCTTTGCTTACTTCTTTTTCCTCAGCCTCAAGGGCACGTACCCGTTCTTTTCGCCGTTTACCGCCGCATGGTTGGGTGCGTTGATCGTGCTGTTTTTGAATACAGCCGCCTATAGTGCCGAAATCTTTTACGGCGCACTGCAATCCATACCCAAAGGCGAAGTCGAAGCCGCAGATGCCTATGGCCTATCCGGTTGGTCGCGTTTTCGCCGCATCGTGTGGCCCACCATGCTGCGCCTTGCATGGCCGGCCTACACGAACGAAGCGATCTTTTTGTTCCACGCCACAACGCTGGTCTATTTTTCGGGGTTTCCTGCGTGGCAGCAACGTGGCGACGCGCTCTATTACGCCAGCTATTTTGCGGACAAGACGTTCAACCCCTTTGTCCCTTACCCCATTCTGGCAATGTACTTTATTTTGCTTACCTTGGTCATTATCAGCGTCTTTGGGCTGGTAAATGCGCGCCTCAACCGCCACCTTCCAGCCAACACCCGCCAAAGACTACGCCCGCGCCCCAATCTTATCCGCTAAGGTGGTTAAGGCGTGCCTGTCGGGACTGAAAGACAAACAAATAAGAGAAGACCCATGCACCCATGGCTGATCGACAACCCAGACATTCGCACGATCCGCGTCGCCGCATCTGATCTGAACGGCGTCGCGCGTGGCAAACGGATGCCTGTGCGCTATGCCGACAAAGTTGCAGGCGATGGCACCCGATTTCCCATGTCGGTCCTGAACCTCGATATCTGGGGGGAAGACATTGAAGACAGCCCGCTAGTGATGGAAACCGGTGACCGCGACGGGGTTTTAAAACCAACAGAGCGCGGGTTTATGCCGATGCCGTGGCTTGCCAATCCGTCCGGATTGTTGCCGATTTGGATGTTTCACGAAGATGGCCGCCCCTTCATGGGTGATCCGCGTCATGCCTTAGCCGCTGTTGTAAAACGCTACAAGGACCGTGGGTTAACACCCGTTGTTGCAGTAGAGCTTGAGTTCTTTTTGATCGATGATGCTGGTACGCGACTGCGGGTGCCTGTCTCTCCGCGGTCGGGCAAGCGGCGGGTGGCTGGCGAAATCTTGTCATTGCGGGCGCTAGATCAGTTCGACGATTTTTTCTCGGAACTTTACGATGCCTGCGAGGCGATGGACATTCCCGCGGACACCTCGATTTCCGAGGCCGGTTTGGGCCAGTTCGAAATCAACCTCATGCACCAACCTGACGCGCTTAAGGCGGCCGACGATGCGTGGTTGTTCAAGATGCTGGTCAAAGGCATGGCGCGCAAACACGGCTTTGCGGCGTCCTTTATGGCGAAACCCTACGAAGACTATGCCGGAAACGGCTTGCACATGCACTTTTCCGTGCTGAACGCGAACGGCGAAAATGTCTTTGACGACGGGTCGGACACTGGCAGTGACATGCTGCGCCACGCGGTGCAGGGGTGCCTAAGCGGGATGGCCGGATCAACGCTGGTCTTTGCGCCGCATGCCAATTCCTATGCCCGGTTCGTGCCCGGCGCGCACGCGCCCACCGGCATTGCCTGGGCCTATGAAAACCGCACCGCCGCCATCCGCATTCCGTCCGGGCCAGCGCCCGCGCGGCGCATCGAACACCGTCTTGCTGGGGGCGACGTGAACCCCTACCTGTCGATCGCCGCCGTCTTGGGTGCCGCCATGAATGGTATCGAGGACGCAATCGAACCGCCCGCTCCGATCACTGGAAACGCCTATGCACAGGACCTGCGCAGTGTGCCAATGACGTGGGACGCTGCCATTGATGCCTTTGAAACTGATCCGCACATCAAACGTATTTTTGACGCAGAACTTGTCCGTAATCTTGTGATGACCAAGCGGCAAGAAGTGCGATCTATGGCCGATCTCAGCGCCGAAGAACAAACGGAAATCTACCTCGACACAGTTTAGGCCATGCTTTAGCTTTGCTGCGTAACCCTCAGGTGATCTATGAAAATTGGCATTTTGCAAACCGGTCACGCCCCTGACGTTCTTTTGGAGCAAATCGGCGATTACGACGTCATGTTTGCGCAGCTTCTGGGCGGGCACGGCTTTGAGTTCGAAACCTATAATGTGGTCGACATGGAGTTCCCCGCGAACGCCGAAACCTGCGATGGGTGGATCGTCACAGGTTCCAAACACGGCGCTTATGAGGATCTGGCGTTCATTCCCCCGCTTGAGGATTTGATCCGCAATGTTGCCGACACCAAACGCCCCATGGTGGGGATTTGCTTTGGCCACCAAATCATAGCGCAGGCAATGGGCGGCAAGGTCGTGAAATTTGATGGCGGTTGGATCGTCGGGCGACAGACTTATGACTTTGGTGACGAAACGCGGGTCATCAACGCATGGCATCAGGATCAGGTGGTCGAATTGCCCCCCGGTGCCCGCGTGGTTGGTTCAAACGACGCCTGTGAAAACGCCGCCCTTTTATACGGCAACCACATTTGGACTATTCAGCCCCATCCGGAATTCAACGCAACGGTGGTGGATGCGCTTGCCACGCACCGTGGCCCCGGCGTGGTGCCGGATGCTGTGTTAGATGCGGCACGCGCCGATCTGTCTAAACCCGTGCATCAAAGCGCAGTTGCAGCCGATATGGCCGCTTTCCTCAAGCAAGAGTCCTAATCCATGGCCAACACCCCCACGTTAAACAATTTGCCTGACGCCGCCCAACAGTACCTTGAAGGACGGCGGCTGGATGAGGTGGAATGCGTCATCTCGGACCTGCCCGGCATCGCGCGTGGCAAGGCTGTGCCTGCGTCGAAGTTCGCAAAGCAAGACTATTTCCACTTGCCCGATAGCATCTTTTATCAAACCATCACCGGCGGTTGGGGCGAAGCGGCAGGCGACGAAGGGTTCATCGAAAAGGACATGGTCCTGCGCCCGGATATGTCCACCGCGACGGCCGCCCCGTGGACCGGGGATTGGACATTGCAAGTGATCCACGACGCCTTTGACCGCAATGGCGCGCCGGTGCCGTTTTCCCCGCGCAATGTGCTAAAGCGCGTTGTGCAATTGTATCACGATCAGGGGTGGGAACCCATTGTTGCGCCTGAAATGGAATTCTTTTTGATTGCGCGAAATCTGGACCCTGCCCAAGAAATCAAGCCGATGACCGGCCGTTCGGGTCGCCCGGCGGCTGCGCGCCAGGCTTATTCCATGACGGCGGTCGATGAATTTGGCCCCGTGATCGACGACATCTATGATTTCGCAGAAGCCCAAGGATTCGAGATTGATGGCATCACCCAAGAAGGCGGGGCCGGTCAGCTGGAAATCAACCTTTTGCACGGCGACCCGGTAAAGCTTGCCGACGAAGTGTTTTACTTCAAACGTTTGATCCGCGAGGCCGCCCTGCGCCACGATTGTTTCGCCACCTTCATGGCCAAGCCCATCGAAGACGAACCCGGGTCAGCCATGCATATTCACCATTCCATTCTGGATATGGAAACCGGCCAAAACATCTTTGTCGGCCCACAAGAAGGCGACACCGACGCATTCTTTCATTTTATCGCAGGCCTTCAGAATTACATGCCGGCGGCCTTGGCGGTGATGGCGCCCTACGTCAACAGCTATCGCCGTTACGTCAAGGATCACGCCGCCCCGATCAACCTTGCTTGGGGGCGGGACAATCGTACCACTGGCATCCGCGTGCCACTGTCCGAACCCCAAGCCCGCCGGGTCGAGAACCGCATCGCAGGCATGGATTGCAATCCCTACTTGGGAATCGCGACGTCGCTCGCGTGCGGCTATCTGGGGCTGATGGAAGAAAAACGCCCCTCGGCGCAGTTCAAAGGCGACGCCTATGAAGGCGACGGCGAAATTCCCCGCGTTCTGGGCTCTGCCCTTAGTCTATTTGAGGAATGCCAACCTTTGCATGACGTATTGGGCCCTGAATTTGCCCGCGTTTACGCCATCGTGAAACGGGCAGAATATGACGAATTCTTGCAAGTGATTTCCCCTTGGGAACGCGAACATTTGCTGATCAACGTCTAATTGGCACCCGGCCCTGCGGGGCGGGTTTTCTTGGCAAGATGAAGCTTAGGAGTTTGATCCGTGGACCTTCTTTACGCAAACGATCGCGAGGGGGCTTACCCCGACAGTTGGTATGCGGCGACGGCTGATATTTCACCTGATCGCCCGCCCTTGGCTGGTGACATTCAGGCCGACGTTTGCATCGTCGGCGCAGGTTACACTGGCCTGTCCGCCGCTTTGCATCTGGCGCAGGCGGGCCACAAAGTCATTGTGCTAGAGGCACACCGCGTGGGTTTCGGGGCATCGGGGCGCAATGGCGGGCAACTTGGTTGGGGCCAACGGGTTGAACAACCCGGGCTTGAGAAAATGGTCGGAATGGAGCGCGCGCGCGACCTGTGGGCCTTGGGGCAAGACGCGACGGCTTTGGTCAAATCCCTGATCGCTGAACATGACATTGACTGCCATCTACGCCCCGGCATCGCGTGGACAGGTGAAAGTGCAGGCGAAGTGGACGAATTACACGCCTATGCCGAGCATATGCACCGCCATTACGGCTATGAAATGCAGGCGTTGGACGGGCCGGGATTGCAAGCCATCTGCCCCTCGCCCGCCTACAAAGGTGGCGTTATGTGCCACGACGGCGGCCACTTGCATCCCTTGCGCTATGCCCTTGGCTTGGCCCGTGCTGCCGAGGCCGCAGGTGCGACTATCCATGAACGCAGCGCCGTTACGCGTATTGAGAACGCGCAGCAAACCACCGTGCACACAACCACTGGCCACGTGCGTGCCGATCATGTGATCCTTGCCTGTAACGGCTATCTTGGTGGGCTTGATCAACGTGTTGCGCGCCGGGTTATGCCCATCAACAACTTCATCGCCGCCACAGCCCCGTTAGAAAATCCCGAACGGGTGCTGGCCCAAAACGTGGCCGTTGCCGACAGCCGATTTGTGGTGAACTATTTCCGCCTGTCTCACGACAATCGCCTGCTGTTCGGGGGCGGCGAAAGTTACGGTTATCGCTTTCCAAGCGACATCGCCGCCAAAGTGCGCAAACCGATGACGCAGATTTTTCCGCATCTGCATGATGTCCCCATCGACTATGCGTGGGGCGGAACCTTAGGTATCACGATGAAACGCCTGCCCTATCTGGCACGGGTTGCACCGGGAGTGTTGTCTGCGTCGGGCTATTCTGGGCACGGCGTGGGCACCGCAACCCATGCTGGCAAATTGATGGCACAGGCCATTGATGGCAATGCGCGTGGCTTTGACACAATGGCTGCGATTCCAACGCAACCCTTTCCCGGCGGACCACGCATGCGCACGCCTCTCTTGATGTTGGCGATGACGTGGTATGCATTGCGAGACCGCCTCGGGCTTTGATTTTCCAAAATTTCGCACATCACATGGGCGGCATTTTACCATGCCGTCGCAAAAAAGCTTTGCTTTCTTGATACATGGATTTAAAAAACTGAAATCTATTCATAAGGAATCTGAAATATGAGCCTTCCTGATATGCACAGTTCTGAAGCGATCCCTGAAGCGGCGCGCGTCGAAATTGACCGCCTTCTCAACTCTGGCGACCTGTTTCGCTACACTGCGGCAAGCGAAGCCCCTGTATCCTTGCTTGAATCCGAATTTGCAGCGCTTTTGGGCGCAAAATTCGCGCTTGCTGTGTCATCCTGCTCGGCCGCGCTTTTCTTGTCGTTGAAAGCGTTAAACCTACCGACGGATGCACCTGTTCTGATCCCCGGCTTTACCTTCGCCGCTGTGCCTTCGGCGGTGCTGCATGCCAACTGTCGGCCCGTTTTGTGCGAAGTGGACAACACCTACCGCATCGACCTGCAAGATTTCGCCGCCAAGCTGCCCGGCGTTCAGGCGGTGATCATCAGCCACATGCGCGGCCACACTTCGGATATGGATGCGATCATGCAGATGTGCGACGCCGCCAATATCCCCATGATCGAAGACGCAGCCCATTCATTGGGCACCACATGGAATGGGCGCAGAATCGGCACGTTGGGCCGGATGGGGTGTTTTTCGTTTCAGTCCTACAAAATGATTAATGCCGGCGAAGGCGGGATCATGATCAGCGATGACGCCGACCTGATTGCGCGCGCCATCATCATGTCGGGCGCTTACGAACATAACTGGAAAAAGCATGCCGTCCTGCAAGACGCGTTTGCCGCTCACCAAAATCGCTTGCCGCTTTATAACCTGCGTATGTCCAATCTGTCGGCAGCCGTAATTCGCCCGCAACTTCAGCATCTTGACCAACGTGTGGCAGACGGGCGGCGCAACCATGACCTTGTGGCCGACCGGCTAGAGCAAAGCCCGCACATGCAAGTGCCGTCCCCCCTGCCCGGTGAAATCCGTGCACCCGACAGCATTCAATTTAACCTTACGGGCTTAAACGACGATCAAGTCACCCGCTTCGTCGCAAAGGCCGCAGATGCTGGGGTCAAAGTACAGGTGTTTGGGGCAAGTGCCGACAACGCACGCGCTTTCTGGAATTGGCAGTTCATCCCCGACTTGCCCGAACTGCCGCACACCCGCGCCATGTTGATGCGCGCATGCGATGTGCGGTTGCCGACGCATTTACCGACGAACACCCTTAATGCGGTAGCTGACATTCTGTTGAACGCAGCCGCAAGCGTCGCACTCCCAGAGCAGGTTTAAAGCCTGCTCGTCGATCGCGGGTGAAGATGCGCGCGCTCTAGGCGTTACGACATTTTCGAAAGCTTCGCCTGCAATTCGGCCAACTGCTTTTTGATCGTGGCCAAATCTTCGGCTTCTTCCTTGGTTTCAGGTTCAGGCTCCTCGCTTGCGCTCCAGCCCGGTGTTATGCCGCCGGTCATTGCCTTCATGAACGCCTCTTGTTGCGCTTGCATCATCTCAAAACCGGGCATCTTGGTCATCGGGTTCATGGCCGAGACGTTCTCGATCACCTTGCTTTGACCTTCGCGCAACATATCGAACGAGGTTTGAAGAAATTGCGGCACAACAGACGCGCCACCGCCCATATAGCTGCGCACAAGGTCCGTCAGAACATCCGTTGGCAAGACATTGTCGCCCCGGCTTTCGTGTTCCGCAATGATTTGCAGCAGGTATTGACGGGTCAGATCATCTCCGGTTTTCAGGTCGACAATCTGAACTTCGCGCCCATCACGAATGAACCCCGAGATGTCCTCAAGCGTCACGTAATCGCTGGTTTCGGTGTTATAAAGCCGACGGCTGGCATAGCGTTTGATAAAAAGTGGTGCTGATTTCTCTGTCACGTGCCTAATCTCCCCGATGCGGCGTGCTGCATTGCAGCTTAGGACGGGTACGTTTAAAAAGAAAGGGTGCAACGCTGGGTTCTACTCAAGAAGAATTGCGCACTAAACATACGGACCCGTTTGCAAGCCATTCCACTACGAACCACAACGTTCTGAGCCCAAAGCAAACGATCACGCCCATCAGTGTTTGACCGTGCAGATTGCCAACCCTGGTTGAACCACATACGTGCCTCCGATAGCGTCCAATGTTCAACAAGCCCCGAAAAAAGAGAAACAGCATGACTGATCCAGCCACAGAAATTGTCTTTCACAATTACCCACAATCCCCTGTGGCAGAAAAAGTGCGCGTCGCTTTTGGCATCAAGAATGTGTCTTGGCGTGATGTTGAAATCCCGCGTCTGCCGCCAAAACCGATGTTGACGGCGCTGACCGGTGGTTATCGACGGACCCCAGTCATGCAAATCGGTGCCGACATCTATTGCGACAGCCAGTGCATTCTGCGCGAACTTGAACGCCGCAATCCCAAGCCGTCCTTTATGCCGACATCCGAGGCCGGTTTAATGTGGTGCCTTAGCCGTTACACCGATGGCGATCTGTTCACGTTGGCTGTGAAACTTGTTCTTGGCTCTGCCGGCAGTGATCTGCCTAGCGATTTTGCCGAGGATCGTGGGCGATTGTATCTGGGCCAAGATTGGGTTGAAGGGCTGAAACGCGCCAACGAAGACCTTCCGCATCTTGTTGCCCAAATGCGTGCGCCCTTGTCGTGGATGAACAATCAGCTGGGCGACGGGCGCGCATTTTTGCTAGGCGCAGATCCGGCTGCGATCGATGCGCAGATGTATCACAATATCTGGTTCATCCGCGGACGTTGGAGCGGCGGCGCGGCGATGTTGTCCGAGTTTCCCGACCTTGTCCGCTGGGAAGACAATGTCCGAGCGATTGGCCACGGAACGTCCAACGCAATGGATGCTCAGGAAGCGATTGCACGGGCCAAATTGTTGGAACCGGCTTCGCCTACGGGTGTCGCTGCACACGATCCGCAAGACCTGCACGTCGGGACAATGGTAACCGTCAGCCCCGACCTTGATGGCGGTGAGCAACCTGTTGACGGCAAAGTGCGCTTTGCCGATGCTGACACAATCGGGATCGAGCGGACAACCGACGACGTCGGCACTGTTTGCGTTCACTTTCCACGCGCGGGATATCGCGTTTCGATCGCCTAAGCGGTTAAATTGAAACCACATTTCACAACCATATGCAGCACCGTCAAAGGAGTAGATCATGCCAGTCATCCGCATTGAAGTCCCCGAAGGCACGCCCCAAGACACCAAACGGCGCATTCGGGACGGCGTGAAACAAGCCGTTCTCGACACCCTTGCCCCCAAGGAGGTCAAATACGACTACGTTGGCGTGCGCGAAGTATTTGGCGAATTGGGCGATGGTTTACCGCTGGTCACTGTCGACCTGCGCCCGGGCCGGGACGCAGGGCGTAAAAAGGCGCTTACGGATGCAATTGCCGTGCTTTTGCAACAAGAACTCAATTCTGACCCCGTCGATCTTTATGTACTGTTTCGCGAAAACCCGGCCGAAAACCACTATACTGGCGGAACGCCTTTGCCCGATTGGGTCCCTGCGGATCAGTAGGGGGGCCAACGCGCGTAACCGTTTCGAAGGTAAGCACAGCCTTAAGCGTCAAACTTGCCACGATTTCGCCAGTAAGATCGAGCAGCTTCCAACCATATTCATCAGCACCAGAGGCCGTCGCAGTCGCGTTACACAAAACGCTGCCTGCGCCGGTTGGTGATCTGTTGGCAGCACACAAACTGTCCTGACACATGTGACGTGTAAGGCGTTGGTCGCATCGAATTCGTTCTACTTACTACATTTTGGCTTCACGGCTAGGGTCGGCTTGTTCTTGGTAAACCAAACCTAATTGAACCAAGCAGAAGTTTTGGTTGGTGATCATTTACCAGCGGAATCGACAACGCCTCTGCCCCAAGGGATTCTTGACCAGACCAACTCGTGCACAAAATATGCAGCAAAGCCGGTGATGGCTCCGACAAAGGCGATGCCACCGCTTGCGGCAATTGATCCTGTAAACAGAAATCCAATCAACATCATTGAGAAGAACCCAGCGACTTGCCAGGTCACGGCTTTGGTAAAGAGTCTGATTGTGCTGTCCATTGGGGGGGTGCCTCGGGATGTATTTAACTGCGGCTTTGCTACTGCGGATATGGATGTATGGACATTATGGGAATTTGCTGCGCTTGCTCTCTACTGTAGATTTTAAACTGCAAAGGAATTTTCAGTGGACAAACGGGACCGCGCAACCATTTTCCGAAACCGCCTTGAGGAAGCGATGTTGCGCAAGGGCTTGTCCAAAAGTGCGTTGTCCAGAGAAACGAAAGTGGATCGTTCAACGATTGGGCAACTCCTTAAGGACGACCATCCGCGCCTGCCAAACGCACAATTGGCTGCCGATGCCGCAGATGCATTGGGCGTGAGCACAGACTGGCTGCTTGGTCTGACAAATAGGCCGGAAACACCCGGCGATATCGTTGCGGCGGCGTTGTCTCTTAGCCCTGCGGAACGCACGTCGGCAGATGAACAACTTCTTGAATGGCATCGTGAGGCAGCGGGATACAAAGTGCGCCATGTGCCGGCAACGTTGCCAGATATTCTAAAGACAAAAAGCATGTTGAAGTGGGAATACGCATCCGTACGGGAACGCCGTTTACCCGAAGCATTTGATGCGATGCAGGATCAGCTTGAATGGTTGTCTTCAGGCGTTTCGGATTATGAAATAGCCATTCCCATTCACGAAGTCGAAGCCTGCGCGGCGGGTACCGCATATTACAAGGGTGTTGATGAAGGCATCAGGCATGAGCAATTGAATTTCATTGCCGATCAATGTGATCAGATGTTTCCACGTCTTCGGGTGTTCTTATTTGACGCGCATCGGGTGTTCAGTTCCCCTGTCACCGTTTTTGGTCCAAATTTAGCGGTCGTATATATCGGACAATGCTACCTCGCATTTCGTGAGGTTGAACGCGTTAAGTCACTCTCAAATCACTTTGACTGGCTTGTCCGCGAGGCATGTGTGGACGCCCGACATGTCCCAAGCTTCATTCGGTCGCTTACAAAGCAATGACGCAGCGAGTGCGGCGAAAGCGCAAAGCTGCAACCTTTGCACAACAAAAAAAGCGGGCCTTTAAAGGGGCCCGCCAAAGTCATCGCATCATTTCTGGGAGGAAGGAAACGCGATATTCTTTAAGTTTAATCGTTAACGTCAGTACACTCGTTAATCGTAAGATTACTTAGCAGTTGCGGCTTTCTTGGCAGCAGCTGTCATATCGCCAGTGGCTTTTTTCACGGCTTTGGATGTGTCTTCGCTGATGTCTTTGCCTGCGGCCATCATCAGTTCAACTGTTTCCATTTGAACGCTTTTCGCAACTTCGGCGAATGCGGCCATGTGCTCGGCTGTGACTTCGGCATAAGAAGATGCAAAGTCGGTCATCGCTTTGGCATAGTCAGCTGGCTCTGTTTTGGCTTTGGACATGTCTGTCAATTTGGCCAATGTCTCTTTTGTCCACTTGGAGGAGATTTCAGTGGATTTTTCAGCGGCGTCGATGGCGACAGTGCTGAGTTTTTCGTTCAGCGATGTGGCTGTTTTGAATGCGTCTTCCATGGAAGCTGTGTCCACTGGGAATGCGCCCATTACGTCTTTCAGCATCGCGGTCATATCTTGTGTCTTAGCCATTGTGTCAGTCCTTCAGGTTCTCTGTGGGACATCCCCACCGTTTCTCGTCTGACACCTATCTAAATGCCGCGACGCAGCATTTCAAGTTTTTTCTGCCGCAGCGCAGCAATAAATTCCTAACTACCTGTAAGTACGTGTAATTTTTCAAAACCTTAAGGTTTGGCTTTGATCGCAACATACGTTCCTGGCGCATCACACAGCACGGGATGCGCGGAATCACCGGGGTCTCGCGCTGGCATTTGCGCCCCTGCCCGCGATTTCAACCACTTGCCCCACCGCGGCCACCACGACCCGTCGTGGAATTCCGCGCCTTCAGCCCACGCCTTGTGGTCAAGATTGAGGTCGGTATTGGTATAGTGTCCGTATTTGTTGCGAGATGGTGGATTGACGATGCCCGCGATGTGGCCCGACTGGGTCATAATAAAGGTCTTGTCCTTGGACCCCATTGCCTGAATGCCGCGATAGCTGTCTTTCCACGGTGCGATGTGATCCGTTTCGCAGGCGATGGCGCACAAAGGTACGTCGACATCCCCAAGCGTCAAGTGATGCCCCATGAGATCAAAGCCAGTGGTCGCCAGTTCGTTGCGCTGGCACAAGCCTCGTAGATACTGCATCGCCATCTTGGCTGGCAGGTTCGCCCCGTCGCCATTCCAATACAGCAAATCAAAAGCTGGCGGTGTTTCCCCCATCATGTAGCTTTTGATCGCAGGGCCATAGACCAGATCATTGCTGCGCAAGAACGTAAACGTACGCGCCATGATGATAGATGGCAGAATGCCCTTATCTGCGCATTCGGCTTCGATCCCATCAATGAAATCGTCCGTTAAGAACGGCTGGAATTCCCCCTGATCGCCAAAATCTGTGAGCGCGGTAAAGAATGTGGCGGACTTGATCGACGTATCACCACGTTGTTTCAGCAAACTTAACGTCAAAGTCAGGGTAGTGCCTGCGATGCAGTACCCGATGGCGTTGACTTGACTTTCGTCCGTAATGGCCTTGGCCGCTTCGATCGCGGCCAGATATCCATCTTGCACATAGTCCTCAAGACCCACACCCGCATACGCCGCGTCCGGGTTGACCCACGACACGACAAACAACGTGTGCCCTTGATCCACCAGCCAACGCACCATGCTGTTCTGTTCTTTTAGATCAAGGATGTAGTATTTGTTGATCCACGGCGGGAAAAGCACCAGCGGAGTTTTGTGTACCGTTTTGGTGGTGGGCGTGTACTGGATCAGTTCCATCATGCGGTTGCGAAACACGACCTTGCCGGGGGCAGTAGCAATATTGCGCCCCAACTCAAAGGCACTGTCATCAGCCAGTTTAACGATCAATTCGCCGTTGTTTGCCTCAAGATCGGAAATTAGGTTCTCAAGCCCTTGAACAAGGCTGTCCCCTTCCGTCGCCACCGCTTTTTCCAAGGCATCCGGGTTGGTGGCCAAAAAGTTCGTCGGCGACATCATATCAAGGATTTGACGGCTGAAATATGCAAGGCGGCGCTTTTCAGGGTCATCCATTTCCGTGACGTCATCAATGGCCTGCTCCACGGCGGCGGCATTGATCAAGTATTGCTGTTTGACAAAGTTGAAATAAGGATGCGTGTCCCACAACGGATTGGCAAAGCGACGATCCGACGGGCCGGGATCTGGGGGTGCCGTCAGCTTGCCGCTGGCCAAGGCTTGCTGGGCTTCGACAAAGTGGGTGACCGATTTGGACCAGAATTGCAGCTGATGTTCCAACACTTTGGCCGGATCACGCAAGGCTTCGGTCCAATAGGCACTTGCAGCTTTTTGAAACAATTCCTGATTCGGACCATCCAAGGCTTCGTTATGCATGCTGCGGTGCGTCATGACTTTCGTAAGACGTTGGCTCAGTTCCTCGACTTTACGCAAGTTTGCAGTCAATTTATCGAGGTTTTCGCCGGTAGGAGCACCACCCGTAGTGTCTGCGGTTGTCATATTAACGTGTTCCTCGTAGACTTTGCACATGCAGCATTTAGGTTTAGGCTGACTTTAGCCCCTTAATATTGTCGCATGTTTCTGGGGGCAAAGCGACACACCGTCCCATACGGGTATTTTATTTACGCCCGCCCCATAATGAGAACGAAGGAGAGTGCAATGCGTTACATGGCCAGTTACGACTTCATGGAAACCATGCGAACCACGAACCAATGGCTGGGCGCTACGGCCCAAGCAATCGGCGGCTATCCTGCGTTCTCGATGATCCCCAATCCAAGCATGGAATGGATGCGCGCATGGGGCGAAGTCACCGAACGCACGTTCCAGCGCATGGTGGTCAAACCCGATTGGGGCATCCCTTCCATCACCGCAGAAGACGGCAAAGACCACCCGGTTAATGTCGAAATGGTCATTCCTGGCGCGTTTGGCGACCTGATCCACTTTGATGTGGTCGGTCGCCCGGAACGCCCACGTAAAGTGCTGGTCGTTGCGCCCATGTCGGGCCACTACGCCACATTGCTGCGTTCAACCGTGATGTCGCTGCTGCCCGATTGCGAAGTCTATATTACCGATTGGCACAATGCCCGCGACATTCCCGTCAGCGCAGGTAAGTTCGACGTCGAAGATTACACTCTCTATCTTGTTGATTATATGCGCCATATGGGGCCTGACACCCACGTGATCGCCGTGTGCCAACCCGCACCGTTGACGCTGGCGGCAACTGCCTATCTGGCCGAAGAAGACCCACAGGCCCAGCCCCGCTCGCTGACCCTGATTGGTGGCCCAATTGATCCCGATGCCAACGCAACGGATGTCACCGACTTTGGTCACCGCGTCACCATGGGCCAGCTCGAAGAGACCATGATCCAACGCGTCGGCTTTAAACACCCCGGTGTTGGGCGCAAAGTTTATCCCGGTCTGCTGCAACTGGCGTCTTTTGTGTCGATGAACGGCGAAACACACGCCAAAGCGTTCCAAAACCAGATCAGTGCCGTCGCCAAAGGCGAAGCGGGCGATCACGACAAGCACAACAAGTTCTATGACGAATACCTTGCCGTTATGGACATGACGGCAGAATTCTATCTGTCGACCGTCGACCGCATCTTTAAGAACGGCGAAATCGCGAAGAACGAATTTACCGTTGCGGGCAAACAGGTTGATATCGGCAAGATCACCACGGTGGCCGTCAAAACTGTCGAAGGTTCAAACGACGACATTTCTGCCCCCGGCCAATGTATCGCGGCCCTTGATCTGTGCACAGGCCTGCCCGACGAAAAAAAGGCCAGCCATGTCGAAGACGGGGCCGGCCACTACGGTATTTTTGCAGGCAAAAGCTGGCGTAACAACATCCGCCCCTTGGTGCTGGATTTCATCGACGCAAATTCGCCCAAAACGGCAGATAAGAAACCGGCGCGCAAGAAAACCGCTAACAAAAACGCAGCGGCGTAAACGCGATGGCTGCGCCTGAGCTGACATTTGCCTGTACGTGCGGCACTGTGCGCGGCGCCCTTGTGGGGGCGTCCGCAACCGAGGGCACGCGTGCAGAATGTTTCTGCGCCGACTGCCGCGCCTCTGAAATCTATGCACGCCAACCCGATCCGGCCCCAAATGGGGTGCAATTGTTTCAAGCCATGCCTGACCAGGTTCGCTTCGATGCTGGCCACGAACAATTGGCCGTGTTCTCTTTATCAGAAAAAGGGTTGCTGCGTTGGCAGGCGAAATGCTGCGGAGCGATCATGTTTTTCACCATGCGCTCGCCCAAAATCCCTTTTGCCTCGATCCGCACGGACAGATTGACGGACCCCGATGCCCTTGGCCCGGTTATTGCCCGCGCATTTGTGCGTAAACCAAACGGGAAAATCGGCCACGACCGGCTTGGGACATTCATCTATCGCTTTGCATCCCGCGCCGTGTCGCGCCGTATAAGCGGAAAATGGAAGAACACACCGTTTTTCGATGCTGAGACGCTAAAACCTGTGGCCGACATCTATGTTCTTAGCAAAGATGAACGCAAAGCAGCCACCGCGGCCTAGCTTTTTCGCGGTTTGTTTGCGCCGCGAGACGGCGAATACCTTAACGTAAAATCAGCGGTTGGCGCAGCCAGTCACGCAGGGCTTGTGTCGTTTCGGCCGGCGCTTCGAGCGTGGGTAAATGGCCCGCCGTTGGCAAGACCCGTAATTCCGCCCCATGGATCAATTCGGCCATGAATGTATGGCGTTTTACAGGGCACAACACATCATGTTCTCCGCACAAGACCAAGGTCGGGACACGGCATTTGCGCAAGGTTCCCTGCTGGTCGCGACGGCGTTGCAGAGCGCGCGATTGGCGCACAAACATGTCCGGCCCTAAGGCATCCGCCATGTCCATAACCAATTCAGAAATCTCGTTACGATACGGACCCGGCCCCAGATAACTTGGTATCAATTCATCGCGGATAACCGCATGCATCCGACCCGAGCGCACCTTCACAATCTGTGGTTCTCGTGCGGCGGCAGCTTGCGGTGTATCGGCCAAAGGTGTGGTATCCAAAAGCGCCAAACGTGTGATGCGATCGGGTGCGCGGCGCAGCAGTTCCATCGCCACGATGCCCCCCATCGACAGCCCTGCCAAAGCAAACCGTTGCGGCAGCTCGTCCAGCAAACCGCTGGCGATCTCTTCTATGCGATCACCACGGGTAACTGGCGACAACATAACGGAAAATTCCGAAGACAGCTCTGCTATTTGCGGGCCAAACAGGCGCGCATCGCACATCATTCCCGGAAGGAAAACAAGTGGCTCAGCCATGCCAGTGCCCCGTCATTTTCAACATGTCCCGCCTGCCATTAATTTTGCGCTACAATGGCCCGCCACGCACGTCGCGGCAACCCATACTTGGCCGCAAAACCTAGCTTTTGATTTAATCCCAAAACTGCGCCAAGTGACGGCTGACGATCTCGTTGTAACGCGCGCTTTGGCGCAGCTTGGCCAAGCCCGCGTTAAAGCGATAAAGATGTGTCGTGCCGCGCCAATGCGTCTTGGAAATTACGGCATGCAGCCCCTCGACCGACACAGGGCGCTCTAGTGGAGTCACCATTTCTGTAAGCCCCAGCTCAAACATCTTTTGCACCCCCAAAAATTCGTTCAGGGTTACAGCATCGACCTCGCCTGCCATAAGCATGTTAAAGCAATCTTCGGGCTTTAGCGGTTGCACCAATGTGATCAACCCACGCGTTAGCCACAAACGATCCGGCCGGTCCAGATCATGCGTGAAATGACCCGCAGGGCGGCACAGCCTACGGCCATGTAGGTCACTGTCTACCTCGAATGGCAACGTCGTATCAGAGCGTGCAAACAGCAAAATCACCACATCAATCAAGGGATCTGAAAAGTGGAAATGCGTGCACAAGCGGTTGGAGGGATCATAGTCACAATCCGGCTTAAACCATGGAAAGCCCAAATCAAATTCTTTGTCATCCAGCATTGGGAAAAGTTGGCGCGACCAGTCGTCCTCCCAACTTACTGCATGTGTCACCGGGTCAGGAGTTTCGGAAAAAATTGCCTGCACCAACTCGCTTAACATCCCTTGTTCGGGCCATGTCTGGTCTGCAAACGGCGGATAATTGGAACGCGCCAAAAGTCGCACATCCACATCCGATTCCTTGGCCGCCACTGCAGGTTGCCGGGCTACGATTGGCGGTTCTGGTTTCGGTTCAGGTTCAGGTTCAGCAACAGGTTGTGGCGTTGGGATAGGCGCGTGATCAGCTGCGCCGGGACACGGAATACGCAGCACCGTGCCTGGGTCAATATCCAACAGGCTGCCGCCTTGCACTTCGGGGTTTGCGTAGAAAATGGCGGACCATTGCGACATGTCGCCAAGCTGTTCTTCGGCAATCGAAAACAGATTGTCGCCACTTTGCACCGTGACTGTTGGTTGACAGGCCAGCGCGTTACCCGCCCATCCCAATGCAAAAATGGTCGCTATCCCCCCGGTATATTTAGAAAGACCGCCCATCACAGGCTAGACCAAAACTGCGGCAGATGCCGATCGATTACCCGTTGATATTCGCCCGTTTTCCGAATGTCTGCGAGGCCAGAGTTGATCAGTTCCAGCAATTCCGTCGCGCGCGGGTGTGATTTGTGAATCAGCGCATGCAAGGTTTCGATCGCCAAAGGGCGCCCTTCTAGGGCCTCGACCTGTTCCGTCAAGTCAAGGTCGCGTACCGCCGCACGCCCGGTGAATTCATTGATGGCAACCCCGTCGACGTCACCCGCCGCCAACATCGCAAAGCAGTCTTGGACCGCCAAAGGCTGAACCAAGGTAATCTTTTTTTCGCTGATCCAGCGCCGGTCTGCCCGGTCCAAGTCGGCAATTGAAAAGCCCTCGGGGCGGCACAGTGTTTTACCCTCGACATCAATATCTTGCGAAAAAGGGATGGGTTGACGTTTGTTCACAAACAACAGCGTCAAAAGTTCAAACATCGGGTCGGAAAACAAGAATTCCTGACACAAAGGATCAGCCCGCAACGTCGCACAATCGGGACGGTACGACGGAAAGGCCAAATCCATCATCCCCTCGCGCATCAATGGATCCAGATGTGCAGTACGGTCGTTGATCCAATTGATGCGAAAATTTTCGGTTCGCCCTGCTTGCCCAATAGCGAGGCTGACCATTTCTGTGATCATCCCCCCCTGCGCCAGCGTGCGGTCCGTAAACGGCGTAAAGTCCCCGGCGGTGACCAGATTGATAACCCCAACGTCTTCTGAGCGTTCTGTGCTTTGCGGAACCGAAACTTGCGCCGGGGACGGATTTGTCGCGTCGATCGCCACGTCCAGCCCAATGGGTCGCCCATCAATGCACGGCAAGTTCAATTTTGACCCGGGGCGTAATTCATCCGGATCATCCCCCACCACAGCGCGATTGTCGCGGTGCAGGATGGGCAGAACTTTCACATCCTTGTACAGTCGGTCCGCGATTTCGGACAAAGTGTCATCCAACTGCACCGTATAGATGCCACCACAAGCCAAAGCACCGCCTGCGCCGAACAGCGCCATCGTTGCCGCACATAGTGAGCGTTTTATTGATGCATTGCCTAACACGGTCATACCCGCCAAAATTCATCATCTTGTAGGGCCACGTCAACGCCTAACCCACATCGTGTGGACAATTCGCCGTGCATCAGACGTCTTAGGGCAAGTTGATGCCGCGAAACGGCGGAAAATCGCTGTATCGGCGTTGCCGCGTTTCAAGGTCCTCGGCCGGGTCGTCCCCTGCGCGCAGCAATAGCCCTTTTGGCGCGATATAGCTGCTGATCGTGCGGCGCGGAATGGGACGCCAATCCAGATTGAATGCGCACAGTTTGGGGAAAAACCACATCGCAGAATAGGGTAAATGGTCGTGTATCCACCAGGCTAGGTCGCGCCAGTCGCGCCCGTGTTCGTATTGGTCTGTGAACCACGGGATCGCCAGTGACGTGCCTGCGATGGCCGCATCCCCTGTGCCCCAATCCCAGATATGGCATTCCATCGGATTGTCGTTACGTGCGCAGTTCAGTTTGTTGTCGTTGCCGTATTGGTTCAACGCCCGAGACCGATACCCCGACCGGATGGCCAACCGCCCAAAGGTTTCCTCAAGCGGGTCCAGCAAGTCCGTACATAGGCGCCGACCATGGGCGATAGCCAAATCAGGATCGTCCGGTATGTTGTTGATTTCATGAAAATTCCCGATTTCAGAATACAGGAAATCGCGCATGTAAAAATGTTTCGACAAACGCACGCGGCCCAATGTCTCAAGGCTCCACATGCTGGCGGGTTTGCGCATTATTCCGCGCCGTTCCATTGGAATGTGCCGTCCGAACCCAATGGCGAAAACGGGTTCCAAGACACTTCCCAGATGTGCCCTTCGGGATCAGCGAAGTATCCGCTGTGTCCGCCCCAAAACACATCCTCGGCCGGTTTTAAAATCCGCCCACCAGATGCAGCGGCACGATCAAGAAGTGCGCCAACTTCGTGCTTTTCCCGCACGTTGTAGCCCAAAGTTGATGCTCCATGCCCAAGATCAGACACCGCAACGCCAATGTCTTTGGCCAAGGCCTCTAGCGGGTAAAGCCCCAACGTTTGTCCAATCAGGTCAAAGGCAATAACCCCGTCCGGGCTGTCCACCCGCGCCCAACCAAGGCTTTCATAGAACGCGCCTTGGGCCGCCATATCGCGCGTGCCTAGCGTGATCAAAGATATCCGTTGTTCCATCATTGCCCCCTTAATTCGTGCGCCCATGCCAGCATACCCTCAAAGGCGGTTTTAGTTTGACCGGGTGACAGGATGTCGCCTGCGATTACGTGCGAACTGGGGTCATCCATTGACCCCATGACCGGGTTCACAACCTTGCTTGGCCCGCCCCAACGGTTGGCAATATCTGTAGCAATATCGGGGCGTACGACGTTGTCTTCGTTGGAAAACCAAAACAGCGCAGGCAGGGTTTGTGCACTGGCATCCTGCGCCACAGCCGCGTCGATAAGTGCCGCCATCGGCAGCATTGCAACGCTGGGATAAGAGGTTGTCCAATAGGTCGCGTGATCCGCATTGGCAGGTTCGAAACTGCGTTGTGCCCCGGCTAGTGAGGGCAACCAATAGCGCGCAGCAGGCCAACTGAGCAGCCGTGCCACAGGCGTGTTGACCCCAAAGTTGGGCGAGACAAAGATCAACCCAGCGACGTCCCGCATCATATCAGTGTCTTGCGCTTTGGCGGCCACCAGCGTGGCACCCGTTGACGTCGCCAAGATCAACACCTTGCGCCCGGCGATGCGTGCGGCTTGCAGGCCTTCGTCCAGATCAGTAGCCCAGCCTTGCACTGTACCTGTTGCAAGTGCGTCGCCGTTGCGCCCATGCCCTTGCAGACGCGTGTAGATCAGATTTGCGCCCAGCGCGTCAGCCAACAAGTCGGGCACGGGTCGGATTTCTTGCGAGGTTGCAGAAAAGCCGTGCACATAAAGGATCGCCCAATCGGTTTGTGCACCCGGCTCATCCGCCCAGATGACGCGCTTTTCCACGCCCGGCGTGATGTCGTCATACGCAGCTTCGACTGTCGCAAAATAGGCGTCCAGATCAGCCGTAACAGTAATGTTGTGCGGGGTAAGTGTTGCATCCTCATATGGACCAAACATCCACAACGCGCCGATGGCGACAGCAAAGCCAACGAACAGATATAATATCCCTTTACCAAGCCTTTTCACACGCTTGCGTCTAGAACTTCGTTGACGGCCTGTTCAATCAACCCAAGGCAAGGCCCATCAGAAAACCGGTGATCTGCGTCCTTAACAAGCAACAGGCGCATGTCAGGACTGCCTGCATGGTTCAGCAATCGCACGGCGGTTTCGGTGCTAACGGCGCTATCCGCTGTGCCTTGCAAGCAACGCACGCGGAAGGGCAATGCCAAAGGATCGCGTAACACCAAATTGCGCCGCCCATCTTCGATCAGCCGTTTGGTAATGATGTACGGCTCCATATAATCCGAAGGCATTTCAACCTGCCCGTCTCGTTCCAACGTGACCCACTGCGCATCGCTGAACGACGCCGCATAACCGTCTTCGGTAAAATCGGGTGCCGCGGCAATGGTAACAAGGCCCGCGACGCGATCTGCAAAGGCCCGCGCAAAAAGCAACGCCTGCCAGCCCCCCATCGAGCTGCCCACGACGATCAGCTTGCCAGTGGTCAAAGACCCAAGCGCCGCCGCCGTGTCTTCGGCCCAATCCCCGATGCAACCTTCCTCGAAGGTGCCAGAACTGTCACCGTGGCCAGAATAGTCGAACCGCAGAAACGCACGGCCTTGTGCGGCGCACCATGCCTCAAGGTGGATGGCCTTGGTGCCTTGCATGTCCGACTTTAACCCACCCAAAAACACGACCGTCGGCCCGGCACCTTTCGTGTGGTGATAAGCAAGGCGGCGCCCCTGCGGTGTCTCAAGATATGCGTGCGCGGCCACGGTGTCCCCTTTCCCGGTTTTTGTCCGCGCGATCATGTGCCGCGTCGAACGCACTGTCCATCCTAGTGGCTAAAGAATCGTGCAAAGCCTTGACCTATTCGCCGGCCTGCTCCACCGTTACTTCCATGATAAAATCGCACATCACGTCGTATTATTTGGCCCGCATATTCCTGCGCGCCGTTGTGATGTCTACCCCCTGACACCCCCAAATGCCCGCGCTCCAGCGGGTCATTCTTTGTCTCTCTGGTTCGCGTAAGGAGACAGAAAATGACCGTTCACACCCGCTTTGTCACAGCTGATGATCTGCCTCAGCTGATTGAAATGATTTCTGATTTGGCGCGCTTTAATGACGATGAGCCACAGTTAAACTTGCATGACTTACAGCGCGACATGTTGGGTGCGCAGCCGTGGTGTACCGTGATTGTAGCCGAAGCCGTGCAAACTGACCTATTGGGGTATGCTGCGCTCTTCCCGCTTGGGCAGTTGCAATTCGGACGGCGGGGTATGGATTTGCACCACCTGTTCATCCAGGCCAGTGCGCGCGGCCAAGGTGTGGGATCAAAGCTGATCGAGGCCTGCCGCGCTCAGGCAAACGCGCTTGGGTGCAGTTTTCTGACCGTCGGCACCGCCCGGGGCAACCATAGGGCCGCATCGTTTTACGAGTCGCGCGGATTTATACGCCGCACCCGTAACGCCCCGCGGTTTGCAATGAAACTGGAGGGGCCGGATCAGCCGCCGACGTAGGTGCCTTTGCTGGGGCGGTAGAACGTCTTTTGATTGTGCAGCTTGCCAAGCAGATTGTGAATTTGGCGCGCCTCATCATCTGCGTCGCTGGGTTTGAGATCGTCTTGCGTTTGTGCCAATTTGGACCGGCGCAACGCAGCTTCGATCAAATCAAGCTCTTGGATGTTCAGTTCAAAATTTGTATTGTACTTAGGCACTGCGCGTTCCTCGTAGGATCAAAAGTTTCCGATAGTGAACTTGAGTCGTAAAATAGGCATTTCGCCCCCAAGGTCCACCCCAAAACGTCGCAAACCGCCCGTCAAGAGTCGCTTTTCCTGCCCGTTGGTAAACAGCAAGATGTGGACAAAAATGACAACAGCACGGCATTGCTGATCTTGGGGTCCTTGACGACGCGCTCATGCACTGCCACATGCCCTGACACACATATAACCCGCAACCGGGCGTTCCGTGGGCGCCAAACTGACGAGGAGAGCCGATATGGCCCCTATTTCTTTAACTTTCCCTGATGGCAATGCACGCGAATATGATGCGGGTATCACCCCTGCTGGCGTGGCCGAGAGCATTTCGAAGTCGCTGTTCAAAAAGGCGATCAGCGCCACTGTGGACGGCGAACATTGGGACCTGCAATGGCCGATCAACGCCGACGCCAAGATCGCCATTCACACCATGGCCGACGAAGATCAAGCCAACGAACTGGTCCGTCACGATCTAGCCCACATCATGGCGCGCGCGGTGCAAGAAATCTGGCCCGACACAAAGGTCACCATCGGCCCTGTGATCAAGGACGGTTGGTATTACGACTTTGAACGTGCCGAATCCTTCACCCCCGAAGATCTTGGTGCCATCGAAAAGAAAATGCGCGAGATCATCAACAAGCGTGAGCCCGTGCGCACCGAAGTGTGGGCACGTGATGTCGCGATCAAGTACTATGAGGATCGCAATGAGCCTTATAAAGTCGAGCTGATCGAAGGCATCCCCGGAGACGAGCCGCTGCGCATGTATTGGCATGGCGACTGGCAAGACCTGTGCCGTGGCCCCCACTTGCAACACACCGGCCAAGTACCGGGCGACAGTTTCAAGCTGATGTCCATCGCCGGTGCCTATTGGCGCGGCGACAGCGACCGCGCAATGTTACAACGCATTTATGGCGTGGCCTTTACTGGCAAGGAAAAACTACGCGCGCATCTGAACATGCTTGAGGAAGCTGCCAAACGCGACCACCGCAAGTTGGGCCGCGAAATGGACCTGTTCCACATGCAAGAAGAAGCCCCCGGCCAGATTTTCTGGCATCCCAACGGCTGGAGCATCTACACCCAACTGCAAGACTATATGCGCCGCAAACAGCATGCGGACGGCTATGTCGAGGTGAACACACCCCAAGTCGTCAACCGCAAACTGTGGGAAGATTCCGGCCACTGGCAGAACTATCAAGACCACATGTTTATCGTCGAAGTGGACGAGGAACATGCGCGCGAAAAAACTGTCAACGCGCTTAAGCCCATGAACTGCCCCTGCCACGTGCAAATTTTTAACACCGGCATGAAGTCTTATCGCGACCTGCCCCTGCGCATGGCCGAATTCGGGTCGTGCAACCGGTATGAACCATCGGGCGCGTTGCACGGCATCATGCGGGTGCGTGGTTTTACCCAAGATGACGGGCATATCTTCTGTACAGAAGATCAAATTGTCGATGAAACCGCCAAGTTCATCAACTTCCTTGCCTCGGTCTATGCCGATCTTGGGTTCAATGATTGGACGATCAAGCTGTCCACCCGCCCCGAAAAGCGGATCGGGTCCGAAGAAAGCTGGGACCGTGTCGAAAAAGCACTGGGCGATGCCTGTAATGCGGCGGGTTATGAGTATGAATTGTTGCCCGGCGAAGGCGCGTTTTACGGCCCCAAGTTGGAATTCACACTGACAGACGCAATTGGGCGCGAATGGCAGTGCGGCACCTTGCAGGTTGATCCCAACCTGCCCGACCGCTTGGATGCGTCCTATGTTGGGGCAGATGGCGGCAAACACCGCCCCTATATGTTGCACCGCGCCACCTTGGGCAGCTTTGAGCGATTCATCGGCATTCTGATCGAAGAACACGCAGGCAAGCTGCCCTTCTGGCTGGCCCCGCGTCAGGTGGTTGTGGCTTCGATCATCTCGGATGCGAACGACTATGTGCATGATGTGGTCGAACAGCTGCGCGCCAAAGGCATTCGCGCCGAGGCTGATCTGCGCAACGAAAAGATCAACTATAAAGTCCGCGAACATTCGGTGGGCAAAGTGCCTGTCATTCTAGCAGTTGGCGCGCGTGAGGTCGAAGACCGGACGCTGTCGGTCAGACGCCTTGGTGAAAAGCAAACCAGCGTTCAAGCCTTGGATGATGTGGTGCGCGATCTTGCAACAAACGCGACGCCGCCCGACCTTCGCGACGCGTAAAACGCAGTTTGTAGGCCGATTTGTTAACGAAATCGGCCTACTTTCTGACGTCTCGTCACGGCTGTGTGACCCACGCCTCTGTGAGTGGCGCTAAATGTGCGCGCTCCCTTACGTTTAGGGCATAAAGTTTCACAACCGACCCCAAAAGGGAGCCACAAGATGTCAAACGCTATGAAAACTGCTGCAATCGCCGGCGCTGTCGCTGCTGCGTTGGCAGCACAATCCACAACCCAAGCCCAAGCCGCTGGTAAGGAAAAGTGCTATGGCGTGTCGCTGGCCGGGGAAAACGATTGTGCCGCCGGTCCCGGCACCACTTGCGCAGGAACCTCGGTCACAGATTATCAGGGCAACGCTTGGACATTGGTCAACGCAGGCACCTGCGCCGAAATCGAACTGCCCGCCATGGCGGATGGTACACAAAGAACGGGATCACTTCTTGAATTGGACCGCGACCTGCCTGTGTAAGTTCACTTAGACTCGTTTGGTATTCGTCGCCGAGCACGCGCCAGTCAACCACCAGAAAGACCATAACATGCTGGATGCGACTTTGCCGAACCGCCCCCTGCCCACAGCACCCGGTGTCGGTTACAAGCCGCAGCATTTCAACGACTTACGCGCCGATCCTGGCCCAGTCAAATGGCTGGAAATCCACGCTGAAAACTACATGGGCGATGGCGGTCGCCCACACGCACAAATGCGCGTTTTGCGCGATGAATTTGCGATTTCGGTGCACGGCGTTGGCCTGTCTATTGGCGGACAAGGCACATTGGACGCCGATCACTTGGCGGGCTTAAAGACGCTGATCGACTGGTTGCAACCATCCAGTTTCTCTGAGCATTTAGCATGGTCAACACATGGCGCCGAATTCATGGATGATCTACTGCCCCTGCCCTATACGGATGAAACGCTCACTTACGTGGCGGATCATATCGATCAAGTGCAAGACGTGCTGGGGCGACAAATGCTGCTGGAAAACCCCTCAAGCTACCTCGCCTTTGATACCAGCACGTGGTCGGAAACAGATTTTCTGACTGAATTGGTGCGCCGCACGGGCTGTGGTCTTTTGCTAGACGTGAACAATGTGTTCATTTCAGCCACCAATTTGGATTACACCCCCAAAGGTTATTTGGATGCCTACCCCCTTTCGGCCGTCGGGGAAATCCATGTCGGCGGGCATGCCGAAGACAGTGACGAATACGGTGCGCCGTTGTTGATAGACAGCCACGGTACAATTACCGCCCCTCCCGTTTGGGACTTACTTGATCACGCTTTGGCCAAGATCGGCCCGGCGCCAATTCTTGTGGAATGGGACAACAACGTCCCCGACTGGCCCACATTGCGAAGCGAAGCCACCCGTGCGGCCCAAGCACTGGATGTTTTGGTTGCGAATTAAAACGACGATACCTGCCCGACAACGTGCATTTCGTGCCGCCCTGCTTGACCCCAAAGCGCCCGCCCCCGCCGGACTGCAAGATGGGGCGGGGCGTCCGGCACAAAAACGATTTGATGTGTACCGCAACAACGTCACAGTTGCTTTGATCCAAGCAATGCAGGCGGCTTTTCCTATCCTTCACAAGCTGTTGGGCGCGCAAAATTTTGACCAATTGGTACGCCTTTTTGTCCGCGCGCATCCGCCAACGTCCCCCTTAATGATGCACTATGGCGCTGAATTGCCGGTTTTTTTGACGCAGTTTTCCCCACTTAGCCATATTGCTTATTTACCGGATGTCGCGCGTTTGGAACTGGCTATGCGGCGATCTTACCACGCCGCCGACACAGCGCCCTTTGACGCGACAAAACTCGCCGTAATCGCGCCAGAAGTGTTGATGAATTCGACGCTCAACCTAGCTGTTTCGATTGAACTGGTGCCCTCAGATTGGCCGCTCTTTGATATTTGGCGTTTCAACACGCAGGTTGGTGCAGACAAACCCCGCGCCGCCGCCCAATCTGTACTGATCACGCGCGCGGAATTTGACCCAAAACCGCATGCCCTTTCTTTGGATCAGGCTGCGTGGATTGCCGCTGTGATGACCGGTAAACCTCTTGTTGCGGCACAAGAAGAGGCCTGCACCCACAATCCGGATTTCGATTTTGGTAGAATGTTAACCCTATTGATCCAGACGAACAGTGTCGCGAACTTGAATACGCCAAAGGAACAAAAATGACTGCCTTGACCCGTTTGCAAGCCGCCCTTTTTGCGCCCTTTGACAGGGACGACTGGTTGCTGCCCACCGTCGCACGGATCGTCTTTTTGGCCGTGTTTTTCTTTTACTTCAACAATTCGATCGGCACCAAAATCTCGAGCTTCGAAATCCCACTTTTGTCGATCAAAGTGCCTTTGGCGCTTACACCTGACGCCTCCAGCGCCTTTGTACAGATGTTCCCAAAAGCCTTTGAAACGGCTGGATATGATGAAACAGCAATGCCATCGATCTACTGGGTCCTTGCAGTCATCGGCACGTGGGCCGAATTTCTTTTGCCTGTTTTCCTAATCTTAGGTCTGTTCACACGCCTATCGGCCATCGGCATGATCGGCTTTGTTTTGGTACAGACCTTCACGGATGTTGTTGGGCACAGCATTGCGCTGGGATCGTTGTTCAACAACCTGCCCGAACTCGTCGACACGCGCATGCTGTGGATCTTTTTGCTGCTCGTTCTTGCCATCAAGGGCGCAGGGCCGTTTTCAATCGATCGGATTTTTGCCCCAAGAACGCACAGTTAAGAAACGCCAAGATCGCTTTGTACGTCCTTCGTCCATCCTAGGTACATCGTATCGCCCGCAACAATCAGCGGACGCTTCATTAGCGTCGGGTGATCGGCCAGCAAAACGACAGCTGATTGCGCCCGCTCATCTTCGGACAACCCACGCCATGTGGTCGAACGGGTGTTCACAAGCGCATCGCCAAATTGAGTACGGGCCGCCGCCATCACAGTGCTTGGAACACCCTCTGCACGCACATCAACAAAACGCGCCGCAGGCAGCGCTTTGACCGCCTTCCTGCAAGTATCGCAGGTTTTCAATCCGTATATTTCCATAACCATCACTCACTTTTTCGTAGATTTATGCAGCATTTAGGGGTTTTGCCCGCAACCACCTTGATTTTTTCCACAGTTGCGCAATCATTTTACATGATACGCACACAAGTGGCACGCCCATGCGCATGCGTTTTCAAAGGCCCCGCAACCTGCGGGTTATAGTACAAGGCAAAAGGAGGCACGGATTATGCCAACTGGCACCGTGAAGTGGTTCAACACCACAAAAGGTTACGGATTTATCGCCCCAGATGACGGCGGAAAAGATGTATTTGTTCACATTTCGGCGGTCGAGAGGTCAGGTTTGACCGGGCTGGCGGACGACCAAAAGGTCGACTTCGAAATGCTGGAAGGGCGCGATGGGCGGCAAATGGCCGGCGATCTAAAGCTGATTTAAGTCAACTGACACAGCGGCGCAGGACATTTTGCCCTGCGCTGCGCATCGTTTGAATTAATCGAATGTGCACCCTTTGGTGCCGATTGGGCAATCCGCGCGACGCACGTGACGGACTCTGCGGACGTGCCGTTTCTTGACCGCGACGGGATGCGACATGACATGCTGATAGCTCATGGTTTCGGTCGGCACGCCACAGCAGACTTCGCCGTTGATTGTCACGGGCTGCAAGCCGGTTGGGCAATAGTTGTGACTGCTCTTGAACGGATAGACTTTCTGTTGCGCCAATGACGGGACGGCACTTATCAAAGTGACGGTGGCAGCGGCGACGATGACCTGTGTGAAACGCATATCTTCCCTCGTTTTTCTAATTAACCACGACATATATGCGCGCACACTGCCGTTCAGAGGCCTTTAAGTCCAGAAATTTTGCGTATTAGCGCCTGTTAACGCAAGATTTACTTCGATCTGTTTCATTTGTGTCTAATCTGGAAACACACCCTTCATCCACGACGGAGGATACGCATGACAGACCTGATTCGCCTTTTGGCTTTGTATTATACCTGTGACGTAAGCGCCGAGACGCAGTTCCCCTCGCCTCAGCAATGGGCGAACTGCATGGGGCATTATCACCAGATCAAAACCCACTTTGCCGATGACCTTGATGGTCCCGCCGCACAGATCGAAGGATACGCGCGCTGGAAAATTTGGGAAAAAGAGAACTCAGAACTTGTTGCATCCTTGCGCACGCGCGCAAAGGCGCAGGTGTCGGAGTTTTGATTCAGCGACCTCTTTAGGAAGGTTGCGGGGCACCCGGTGGGTCGCAAACGAGCCTCGGACGTCTATCACAACCCGTAACAACACCGATGCGCGTGGGGGTGATCCACGGTCCGCGCAGCGGCAAACCATCCGGACGATGGTTTGAGTGGGTCACGGGCGGAGCCCCGGGCCAAGCGTAACGCGCAAGCCGGGACAGCGCCGAGCCGTGGGGGTGAGTGCCGGTTCGCACAGCGACAAACGATCCGGGGGATCGTTTGAGGCAATCACGGGCGGAGCCCCGGGCGCTGATGTGGAGCCGTTCCAGCGCCGAGCCGCGGGGTGGCGCATTCTAACTATCTGTATTGTGATTTCTGGTGGCGGCTTTGGCGTGTGGTTTGGGCGATAGTGGCGACGTTGAAGAAGCGCCGCCCCGGGTGGGGTTGGCACCGGTCCGGGCGCAGCCTGGCAATTGATCCGGGGGATCAATTGAGGTGCCAACGGGCGGAGCCCTGAGGCGCTGATACAGAGCCGTACCAGCGCCGAGCCGCGGGGCGGCGCATTCTAACTATCCGTATTGCGATTTATGGTGGCGGCTTTGGCGTGTGGTTTGGGCGATAGTGGTGACGTTGAAGAAGCGCCGCCCCGGGTGGGGTTGGCACCGGACCGGGCGAAGCCCGGCAATTGATCCGGGGGATCAATTGAGGTGCCAACGGGCGGAGCCCTGAGGCGCTGATACAGAGCCGTACCAGCGCCGAGCCGCGGGGTGGCGCATTCTAACTATCTGGATTGCGATTTATGGTGGCGGCTTTGGTGTGTGGATTAGACGATAGTGATCACGTTGAAATAGCGCCGCCCCGGGGGGCGGATCGGCGCTGGCACGGCGGCCTGCGGCCTTGATTCCGTGCTGGGTTTCACCAAATCCCCTATCTTACACCTTACAAACCCGCTTTAGTCTCACAAATTTATTTAAAGTCTCGGCTTAGGACCATCGTCATTGGCCCCGGATCTTCGAGTAGGAATCGACTTTGGAGGAGCTGCGGGTGCCTCGTCTTTTTCAGCCATCAAAATTCTCTCCTAATATAAGAAATATAGCCACGCAGGCACCTGCAGAAATGCCAATATGAGGCTATAAAACAAATTAGATTTAGCCGTGTCAATCACTGCTTCATTGGCAATAAGGTTTTTGATAGCTTCATCAGCCATTTCAGCTTGAACTTTCTGCTCCAAATCATTCTCCGCTTTGCGAAAATCGTACGCATGCAGCCAATAACCGGGATTCAATTCAAATCGCACTTCTTCCCACCCAATAATTGTCTTTATAGCAAGCCCCAGAGATGCAAAGACTAAAGAATAAACAATTAACGCCTCTAAACTCATGCCAAATAAAATGGCGTCATGGAAAAGAGTATCGGGAGCGGCTGACACAAGAATTGACGAAAAGATTGTTGCTACAAGGCCAGTTATAGTTGCTGAAAAAATCGCTTGATTCCTTATCGTACGCAAATCTTCTTTCTGCCCACGTAATTGTTGATAAGCGACGTCAAAAGCCTGAGACGGTAAGCCACTCACCCAATAACCCCCATAAACTCCCGCCATTCCCCTTTACTCATCCCAGACGTCTCTTGCGTTACCTCTTCGCCCTTCACCATCCGGCGCACGCAATCGAGCGCCTTGCCTGACATTGTCGCGCCACCCAAACGGTAATCTTCGAACGCGGCATAGGCGGCGGGCACCCAGTCTTTGACCATCTCGCAGATCGCATCGGCATAGACGCGGATTTCGTACTGGGCGTGGGCGTCGGCACGCAGGCGCAGGAAATGGAACAGGTTGTGCAAATCCACTTTCCAATACCACTGCGTATAGATGTTGGCGGGCAAGTTCATGCGGGCCAGTTCGCGGGCCAGCCCCTGCTGCCCCTCGTCCGAGATCATGGATTCGTAATTGTCATAAGCGCGGTTGCTGTCCGCCTTTAGGATTTCAAGAACACGTTCGGCCTCGGCCCCTTCCAGCACGGCACCCCGGCCCTGATTGTTGACCACAGATTGAGCGTTCAGCGCGTCGGGTTGCGGGATGTAGAATTCGCGATCCAATATCGAATAGCGCGCGGAATATTCGTTTACGTTGGCGGTGCGGTGCCTGATCCATTGGCGCGCCACAAAGACGGGCAATTTAACGTGTAGTTTGATTTCGCACATCTCGAACGGGGTCGAATGCCAGTGGCGCATGAGATAGCGGATCAGACCTTCGTCGTTTTGCACCGACTTGGTGCCTTTGCCATAAGACACGCGCGCGGCCTGACAGATCGCTGAATCGTCACCCATGTAGTCAATAACCCGGACAAAGCCGTGATCGAGCACGGGGCGCGCGTGGTACAAATGTGCCTCCATTCCCGGCACCGTGGCGCGCAAAGTGGGCTGTGGATGGCTGCGCAGGTCTTCGATTTCGGCAAGCTGTTCGGGCTCGAGCGGCATGGGGGCGTCCTTTATCCACAGAATCTATCAGGCGTTCACTTTATCTTGTGGAAAGCGATACGTGAACCACCATATGGGGGTCGTTTTTTAGCAACGGTGCAACCGCGCAACGTGTCGGAATCCTTAGGAATTCGTTGACTTTTGGGGGATTGAGGCAGAGTCTGTCCCTCAATGAGGCAGATAAAATAAACCGCAAAAGGTTTTACAGGCATGAAAAGAACAGCAGCAGTTTGCGTGCTCGCACTTGGCGTTGCGGCATGTAGTGGTGGCAACCCCTTTGATGATGGTGATGACGGCACAGACGATGCTGTGTCACCCACAAACGTCATTGACGCATCAGAGTCGAACGAAGAATTAACAGGCAACGGGTTGGTTTTTTCCGACAACGGGACGCCTGCAGATCCAACAGACGACACGTTAGTTATCAACAACATACCTTTTGACAATGTCGATTCCACTGGTGGGGCCTATACCCGCACCGGCACATTGCCCAATGGGTTTGAGCGTTATGAGAGCCCGGTTTTGGGGACGGAAGGCGAACTGAATTATTTCGCTGTCTTTCGTCGCAGTGAATTGGCCCAAGTGGCGGCTGTTGGCACCGGAGATTTCGTAACCCCCGGCACAGGTGGTCTGATTGCCGAACGGACGGGTAGCGCCGGCGTGCCTAACGCACGTCCCGCGAGCTATACGTTTACTGGTGATTACGCCGCAGTCCGTATCGGCACCATCAACGGCGGGTCAAATGACGTGACCTTTGTCACGGGCGAAACCATTCTGACAGCTGATATTCTGGACTTCGACAATGATGGCGCTGTGACCGGCGTCGTCGTTAACCGCGAACTATTTGATGCCAACGGAGCGTCACTAGGCGATCTGAATGACTTCATCTCCCTAACAACGACTGGGATTGATTTCGAAAATGCTACGATCGAGGCTGCCCAAGCGACAACAATTGAAGACGGCCAGGCGCTTGGTACCGGCGAATGGCAGGGTATTTTTGCGGGCCCTAACGGCGAAGAGATTGCCGGTATCATTGTGATCGAAGGATCAACAACGGATGGCGAACCCGATGACACTGTGCGTGAAACGGGAACCTTTATTGTGGTCAACGGCGGCTAGTATGCGATCCTCTCGCTGGTGGTTGGCAGCAAGTATCGCGCTGCTGAGCGCCCTGCCGGCCCTTCCTAGTGGCACAGAAATAGATATCGCAACGGCAAAGAAGTTGGCCGTAGGCTTGGCCAACCAAGGCCAGTCCAAGGCTGCGCTTGCCATTCTGGCGGAATTGGCCAAACACCGCGCAGACGACCCCGAAATCTATATCGCTTTGTCTCGGACCCATCGTACTTTGGGGGACACAAAACAGGCGATTAAGGATGCGCGCCAAGGGTTTGCCTTATCTCAGACGAAAACACATAAACATCTGACCGCCCGGGTCATGGCAGAAGCATTGGCCAGTGACGGTCAACACACCCGCGCGCAGTTTTGGCTGCGCCGCGCGGGCCAAACTGCACCCAATGAGGTCGCCAAAGCCTTGGTCCGACGCGACTATGGATATGTACGTTCGCGCAATCCGTGGGCTTTTTCCTTCCGCGGCTCGGTCACGCCAACAAACAATGCCAATGACGCACCTACGTCCGATGAGATCGTCATCGGCGGCAACGTCTTTCGCGATCCCACAGCACAACCCATTTCAGGCATTGAATACGTCTTTGGGGCGACGGCTAGATACCGTTTTCCGGCCACAGTTAAACGACAAAGTGAATTACGCTTTTCGTATGACGGGCGGCGCGTGGATCTTGACAGCGAAGCAAATGAAATCGACCCCGACATTGAAAATCGCGATTTTTCTTTCGACCGTGTAACGGTGGAATGGGCACACAAATTCCGCAATCCCGATAGCAAGACCAAAGGGGTTTATGACCTAAGCTTCGGTGCGTTCTTTGACTGGCACGGGGGCGGCAGATCCCAAGATGGGTTACGCGCCCGCGGCGGGTATACCGTGCCTGTGAATGAGCGAAATACGGTGCGCTTAGGGTTCGAGATCGAAGACTTGGACCGTCGCGACCGCCCAATTCGGTCCTCAAACACCTATCGGGCGTCGGTGGACTGGTTCCATACGCGCGCCAGTGCGGATCGTCTGAATTTACATTTATCCTATGCCGACACAAACAGCGACAGTTCGGCGGTGGCACATGACTCGGTCCGATTAAGCGCGCAATATTCTTTTTCCAAACCAGTCATGACAGCCCACATCAGTCTGGGTGTGGACTTACGGAATTCAACTTTCGACAACGCGTTATTTGGCCCTGATCCACGCGATGACAATGCCCTTGGCTTGAGCGCAACGGCCACCCTACCCGGGCTTGGCGTCTATGGCTTTGCCCCAGTGTTGGAATTGCGCCGGGATCGCGTTTTCTCAAATGTACCCCGTTTTGATAAGCAGACAACGCAACTCAGTTTGTCCTTCCGCTCCACCTATTAGCAAGCTGGAGGTTGGCCCATTTTGTGTTAGGTTCGCGCAAGGGATCACAACAGGAGACGAACATGCCGCTCACATATCTACACACCATGGTTCGGGTCAAAGACCTTGACGCTTCGATGGCGTTTTACAAGCTGCTTGGGCTGGAAGAGACGCGTCGCATGGACAGTGAAAAAGGGCGGTTTTCCCTTATTTTCATGGCGCCTCCGGGACAACCGGACTGTCCGATCGAACTGACCTATAACTGGGATGGTGACGAAGGTTTACCAAGCGATGGGCGTCATTTTGGCCACCTCGCGTATCGTGTCGACAACATTTATGAAACGTGCCAGCTGCTGATGGACAACGGCGTGACCATCAACCGTCCTCCGCGCGATGGGCATATGGCTTTTGTGCGCTCACCTGACAACATTTCGATTGAATTGCTGCAAGAAGGTGACGACCTGCCTCCAGCTGAACCGTGGGCAAGCATGGAAAACACCGGGTCTTGGTAAGGACTGCGGCCATTCTGGCCGCCTGCGTTGCGGCCTCACCGGCCGCGGCGTGCCGATTGGCTTTGCTGTTGGCGCTGGACGTGTCGTCTTCGGTCGATCCGACAGAAGATCAGTTGCAACGGGGCGGATTGGTGTCCGCCCTGACGTCTCCGGAAGTACAAGCCGCATTTTTCGCCGTCGATTCCCCTGTGGCATTGGGGGTTTACGAATGGTCCGGGCGCTATAATCAAGAAATCGTTCTGGATTGGACGCTGATTGATAGCCCTGCTGCTTTACTCGAGGCCGCAGAAACGATTGCCGCAAGCAAGCGCAGTCACAACGAATTCCCTACTGCGATGGGCCACGCTTTGGCGTTCGGTTCTGAAATGTTGGCGCGCGGTCCGCGCTGCTTGCATCAGACCATCGACATGGCAGGCGACGGTCAGAACAACGAAGGGTTCGGGCCACTTTTGGCGTACCGCGAATTTGATTTCGACGAGATCACCGTGAACGGGCTGGTCGTCAATGCTGGTGAATTCACGTCCGAAACCATGCTGATCGAGTTCTTTCGGGAAGAGGTTTTGCACGGCCCCGGCGCGTTTATGGAAGTGGCACAGGGTTTCGAAGACTACGAACGCGCGATGCGCCGCAAATTAGAACGCGAGTTGACGCCACCGGTGCTGGGTGCCGTGCCAAGTAAAGAACGGAACGCGGGATGAAGGGGGCATTTTGGGCGATGGCATTTGTTGCCTTGTGTAGCGCAGCACACGCCAACTGCCGTCAAGCACTGGCGTTGGGATTGGATGTTTCGGGGTCCGTCGATGCGCGCGAATACAAACTGCAAATGCATGGCCTCGCATCCGCTCTCGACAGCCCGAAGGTGCGTCAGGCGTTGATGATTATGCCGAACACGCCCGTGCATCTGCTTGTCTATGAATGGAGCGGCCCCGAAGATCCTGCGGTGGTCGTGCCGTGGACATCGGTAACCGGACCGTTGGCACTGAACGGGATTATTGATCAGTTGCGCGGCCTTAAACGGCGAGAAGCGACCCCTGGAACCGCGTTGGGTTTGGCCATGCGTCAAGGGGTGGCGCACCTGAACCAGCGTTCAGACTGCTGGAAACGAACTCTTGATCTGTCGGGGGATGGTAAGTCGAACTTGGGGCCGCGCCCATTGGATGTGAAGGCAGAAATCCTACCCACCGGCATTACGGTAAATGCCCTTGTTATTGGCGCCGACAATCCATCCATTGGCGACATTCGCGAGACTGAGATTTCGAATCTTTCCGCTTACTTCCAGGCCAATGTTGTTGTCGGACCCGACAGTTTTGTTGAAACGGCGTTAGGATTTGATGATTACGCCGCAGCCATGACCCGAAAGTTGGAACGCGAGCTTGAGACCTTGATTTTGGGACAAGCCCCAGCGCAACCAATCGCCCCGGCGCCCCGAACTGATCAGTAGATGTAGCGGATTTGGTCCGTCCAATAGCGTTCCATCCGTTTCAGCGACGCGGTTATGTCCACAATCCCCTCGGGCCCAAGCACGCCCTTGGCTTGCAGACCGTCCGCGTGACGCAGGAACAGTTCTGAAATCACATCCCGGATGTGACGCCCCTTTTCGGTCAGCTTGACCCGGACTGAACGGCGATCAATCTCGCAGCGTTGGTGGTGCATGTAACCCATTTCAACCAGCTTTTTCAGATTGTAGCTGACGTTGGACCCTTGATAATAACCGCGGCTTTTAAGTTCGCCTGCCGTCACCTCGTTGTCGCCAATATTGAACAACAACAGGGCCTGAACCGCGTTGATTTCCAGCACGCCGACGCGTTCAAATTCGTCCTTGATCACATCCAGCAACAACCGGTGCAGCCGTTCGACCAAGGATAACGCTTCGAGATAGCCAATCATAAAACTGGCGTCGTTACGTGGTAGGTTGGCCTGCCCGGATGGCTGGCCAATGGGTTCCTGAATGCTCATCCGTTGTCTCCGATTGCGTTTCTGCTCGGGACCAGAAGATGACCATGATTCGGAAATATTCAGTTAAACGCCAAATTAACTGGATTATTGGCCCTGAAACGTCTGCGAAATACGGGAGATAAGCGTTTCAAACGGCGCAGGCGTTGGTTCAACCCCGGTCACCCAACGGATTAAATCCTGGTCATTTTCGTTCAAAAGCGCGTCGTAATTATCCAGCGCCGCATCATCCATGGCACCTAAATTTGCCTCTGCATAGGCGCTTAGGATCAAGTCCATTTCCTTGATACCGCGTCGCATCGAACGCATCTGAAGCCGTTTCAGGCGGTGTTCGCGTATTTCTTCACTCATGGGCAGAGCGCTCCAATGTGGCCCGCAGGCGTTTTTCTAGGCGCGCCATTTGTTCGGCGCGCGCCAACATATCGGCGCGCATTTCGCGCAATTCCGTCAGAATATCACGAGTCTGATCCGTCACGGCGTCGGCTGTATCCACAGGGCCACTTAGCCCCTCGCCTTCGCCATTGATCAACCACATCATCGAAACATTCATCAAACCCGCCATCATCGACAGACGGTTGGCGCGCGGCTCGCTTAGGTCTTCTTCCCATGCGCGCAGGGTGGCCACACGTATGCCCAAGCGTTTGGACAGCTGCTTTTGCGTCATGCCCGCCGCTTCGCGTGCTGCCGCGACACGGTCCCCAAAGGTCGCAGCGTCGGTTCCGTACCAGTCTGTTGCATCATCCATGGGTTATTCTCCTGTTTTGCGCACCCTAATGCGCGGCGGGGCACTGTGTTCTGCTTGCCCGCGCAATCTGTCACGCATATGACGGACGCACACCCTTTTAGCGAGGCCAAAGCCAAAATGACATTCCTTTCCGCCACTCTCGACCGCGTCAAACCGTCTCCGACGATTGCTGTGACCAACAAGGCGGCAGATTTAAAAGCCGCCGGGCATGATGTCATCGGTTTGGGCGCGGGCGAGCCGGATTTCGACACCCCGCAGTCGATCAAGGACGCTGCTGTGGTCGCTATCGCATTGGGCAAGACGAAATACACGGCTGTGGATGGTATTGCTGAGCTGAAACAAGCCATCGTTGCCAAGCTCAAGCGCGACAACGGGTTGGATTACACCGCGGCGCAGGTGACCGTAGGCACGGGCGGCAAGCAGGTGCTTTACAACGCGTTGATCGCAACGATGAACCCCGGTGACGAGGTGATTGTGCCCGCACCCTATTGGGTGAGCTATCCTGACATGGTGCTGCTGGCAGGCGGCACGCCGGTCACCGTCCCTTGTGGCATTGAGTCCGCGTTCAAAATGACGGCCGAACAGCTTGAGGCGGCGATCACGCCGAAAACCAAATGGCTGATCTTTAACTCGCCCTCCAATCCAACAGGCGCAGGTTATGACCGCGAGGAACTCAAGGCGTTGACAGACGTGCTGATGCGCCACCCCCACGTCTGGGTGCTGACGGATGATATGTACGAACACCTTGCCTATGACGGTTTCAAATTCTGCACCCCAGCCGAGGTCGAGCCGGGCCTTTATGATCGCACGCTTACTGTGAATGGGGTTAGCAAGGCCTATGCCATGACCGGCTGGCGCATTGGTTATGCCGCCGGGCCCGAGATGCTGATCAAAGCGATGCGTAAGGTCCAATCCCAATCCACATCCAACCCCTGTTCCATCAGCCAATGGGCCGCCGTCGAAGCGTTGAACGGGCCGCAGGATTTCCTTGTGCCCAACAACGAGAAATTTGTACGCCGCCGTAATATTGTGGTCGAAATGCTGAACGCGATTGAGGGCATGGAATGCCCCGTGCCCGAGGGCGCGTTTTATGTCTATCCCTCGATCAAAGGGTTAATTGGCAAGACGACTCCGAACGGTGTCAAAATCGAAAATGACGAAATATTCGCCACTGCCTTGCTGGAAGATGCCGGCGTTGCCGTTGTTTTTGGCGCAGCTTTCGGGGTTTCGCCAAACTTTCGCGTCAGCTACGCTACTTCGGACGACGCCTTAACAGAAGCCTGTAAACGCATTCAAACGTTCTGCGCGGGCCTGGTGTAACGAGGGATTTATGGGTACCGAACTGCCGGAATACTACTTTCGTGTGCGCGAAAATGGCGCAGCCGTATTCCGGGTGGACACTGAAAATCGCCAACGTCGGATCGAAATGGACCAAATTGCGGTCGTCAACATCCGTAACGGAGAGATCAAACCGCACGGCGACCGCACACTGTCACAGGCGGATCTGACGCGTATTCAGCAGTGGATGAAAGAACGCAGCGCTGTTCTGGCGCATCGTGATATCGACGATATCCATCGCGCGGTGGATTACCTGAACATCACCACGCAGTGGACACAATCAAAGGCCACGGACGAACAATTAGAGCTGGTGACAGACGCGTTGTTGTTGGCGATGCACGATCTGCGTTCTGTGCTTGTGCGCAAAAAGGCCGATCGTTTGATGGGTAAAAAGTAGGGCTTTCTAAAGCGAAGTCTTCCTTTGTACCTTTAAGACGCAAGACCTGCATATGTGCGCGCCATCTTTGGTCACAAAACCTGAAAGCTAAGCGCCCCCCGCGGGCGGCCAAAGGGTTCAGTTGCAGCGCTGCCCCCAAGTGAACCTCGGGGGCAACGGGCACTTTGATTAGCCTTTAAGACCAAGCAATGTCAGCACGGCCCCAATGATCCCAATCAGGATAAGTATCGCGACAGGGGCAAAAGAAATCATAAATCCCAAACCGCGCGTGGACGGGTCAGAGACATACGCACGCCAGTACATGAGCCGCCCAATCAGGTAAGCCAGACCCAATACCGCGATCAGCGGCGCCGGCCAGTACTTCGCCGCCAGAAACAACGCGGGCAAAAAGGCGATCAACATTTCTATGGTATTCATTTGCACACGGTACATGCGCTCAAAACCTTCATCACCTGATATCGCAGGTGCTTTTATCCCAGCAGCCCCGCGCGCGCGTCCAGTCAAAACGCCGAAACCAAGGAATTGTAGCAGTGCCAATAGGGCAATAAGTTCAACAAGTTCCATCAAATGTCCTTTATCCGTTGTTGGTCCCGCAACGCTTATCAACAGTTCGAAAGGACCGAAAGTGGCGCAAATCGCGTCATGCCACATATTGTCAGTACGAAACGACGCCCCCTAACGGGAGGGTTCGTGCCTGTCCTGCTCAAGACGCGGCACACAGACCCACCAAAAACGAAACATCAAGGCCACTCCGGCGCACGTCAGCCCCAAAACAAGGCCAAGCCAGACCCCGACGCCTTCCCAGCCTAGCACAAAGCCAAGCCCATAAGACGCAGGCATCCCGATCAGCCAATATGACACGCCAGCCAGCACCATCGGCACTTTCGTGTCTTGAATACCGCGCAGCAGTCCCAAAGCCACCACTTGCGCCCCGTCCACCAATTGGAACAAAGCGGCCAATCCGATAAGCACGACACCGATGGCCATGACTTCGGCCCGCGCCTCTTGACCGGCATCGATAAAGATGGCGATCAACGGCCGGGGCATAGTTATAAAGACGACCATTGTGGCGATTGCCATAGCAAGGCTAAGAACAATGACTGCCCGTCCACCGCGCTTCATATGATCCAAATCGTGGCGCCCATAGGCGTTGCCTGCTCGGATCGTCGCCACATTACCCAGCCCCAAATGCACCATAAAGGTGATCGCGGACAGTTGCAGTGCGATCCCGTGGGCGGCCAATGGCACGGTGCCCAGCCAGCCCATCATCATCGCGGTGCTCGCAAACAGACCCACTTCGCTAAGCGAGGTCAGACCAATGGGCCAACCCAATCGGAATACTTTCCCCAGCATTTCGAAGTCCGGACGCCATAGGCGCACGAGGATGCTGTGCTCTGGCAGAGCCCAAAGCGCGTAAACCACGATACCGATCAGCGATACCACTTGCGTGATTAGCGAAGCCAACGCGGCCCCGGCGATCCCCATCTCGGGCGCGCCCCAGTTGCCAAAGATGAACGCGTAATTCGCAAGCACATTGGCCAGCGCAGCCGCCAGCGTGATCCAAAGCACCACTTGTGTGCGCTCAAGTGCGGCCAGATAGCTTTTGAAGGTCATCACGATCAGCGCCGGGATGATCCCCCATCCCGCGATCCGCAAATAGATCGCCCCATCGCGCGCGACTTGTTCGGTCTGCCCAAGGGCGAGCAAAATTGCCTCGGACCAGATCATCAGGGGCATGGCCGCAATGGCAAACCCAAGACTAAGCCACAGACCCATGCGCGTGGCGCGGCGCAGGGCGATTTCGTCCCCCTCGGCATGAAAGGATGCGACCATGGGCATGACAGCCCAAGCAAAGCCCGACCCCATCAAGAACAGCAAAAAGAACCACGACCCAGCCGCCGTCATTGCGGCCAATTCGTTTACGCCATACCGGCCAAGCATGATTGTGTCGGTAACACCGATGGCGATTTGCCCAAGGTGCCCACCAATCAGGGGCAAACCAAGGATACCCACCGCGCGGACATGGCCGGAATATGACATTTGGGAAATGGACATAACCCATCCCCCTTACGCCTGCTTTTCGCTTGTGGGAAGCCTCGTGATGAACGCCCGCCTAAAAGGGTGGCGCACACCGGCCCTCCGCTAAAGCAGCGGCAAAGCCAGACTGATGGCCACCAATGCCACCAAACCACCGGCGACGACCTCAATCATTGCCATTGCGCGCACCGCACCGGATCCGCTCATGCCCGACAGGGCCGTGCTGCGCGTGCCGACCACGGCCAAGGCCACAAGCATCGTCACACTCGCCGTGCCCAGCCCCATCACCAACGCGCCAGCAACGCCCGCCCATGGGATGCCAAGGGCAAAGCACAAGATCAACAAAAACACCGCGCCTGTGCAGGGGCGGATTGCGATCGACAACACAATCGCCACCGCATCACGAAAAGATGCGACGGAGGCCGCCTGATCTACGCTTGGCCCGTGGGCATGACCGCAGCTGTGGCAATGCCCGTGTTCGTCCACCGGATGCGCCGCAGCTGACGCCGAGCGTCTGATGCCCCGGATAACCAACCACGCACCGACCATCGCGATGGCGATATAGCTGGCAGGCGCAAGGATTTTATCAGCGGTGTCAGTCATTTGGTCCCGGGTTAGGTCAAGCAGAAAGGCACCGACACTGACCAGTAAAATCGCTGCCACGGCCTGTGCCAAAGAAGACGCCAACGCTAACCCCGAAAGCCGCAATGCCGTGACGCGCGCTGCCGCGCCATACCCGCCGATCACCAATTTGCCGTGGCCCGGACCCGCCGCATGGAAAAACCCATAGGCCGCGCACAGCCCCATCAAGGTCGCCCATGCGCCCGGCTCACCCGCACGCACGGCCCGCAAACCTTGGGCCAGCGCATTTTGCGCCTCGCGTTGTTGCGCTGCGGCCCAAACGGAAATGTCGCTCATCCCACCAAAACCAAACAGCCAGACCAGCACCAAAACGCCGACCAGCAGTATGCCCCATTTTACGACTGGCATGACAACATCACAGTATCTGCAAAACGGTCGCCCACTTCGGGGAACTCATCCTGCGCTTGGCTCGCCGGCGTGGCATAAAGCAGTTCTTCGACATAGCTATAGGCTTCGTCCAGATTTGCCGGTTCAACCGATGCCGTACATGGCCCGTCGACCTCAACCTGTCCGACGATTTCGTAGGCCGTATAAAACGTTGGATCGTAGATCTTGATCACCACACCAGAAGCCGGTGCGTCAGCGGCGCGGAAATGGGAAGAAATGATGCGGCCATTCTCAACGTTCACCCCGCGCGATTGTGGCGCACCAAGTGTCAGCGGAACGCCGTTTCGAAGCGCATAGCTGTCGCCCTCATAGCCTTCGACCCAATTCAAATCGAAACCTTCGAGCTGTGCCAGCTCATCCGGTCTTAGGCTTCCGTCGGCATCACTGTCCAACTTCATGTCCGCAAAAAGCAGCAAGGAATAAAAGTCGTCATAGGTCCAAGTGACCTCGACCCCTTTAAATGTGCCATCTTCGTCGACCACTGCGCGCACCGCAGTTTCGATAAAGACATGAGGATGCGCGGCACCAAGAGTTGGGGCAACACAAAGACCAAAGGCCAGCAGGCCGGGGCGCAACAAAGTGTTCAACATTGTTTAGATGTAGCCGCGCACCTTGTCCGGCTCAACCCCGTGTTCTGGAAATTGGCGATCTGAGCGTGGTACAGCCCATCACATCAGTGTTAAGCCTTGATCAGCGCGGCGTGTCTGTCACAGTAACGTGATAGAAGCAGGTGAACGACGCCGCGCCAAAATTAACCACGGGCTTCATCTACAAAGGAAAGCGCATGACATCACGCAAATCCGCCCTCATCACCGCTGCTGCTGGTATGGCCACGTTGGGTGCGACCGGAACAGCGTTCGCCAACCCTATTGACCAGATCCGCCCAGACGCCCCGGCGCTTGCGGCCTATGGGGATTATCCCGTTGGCGTGCAAACCATGTCCATGGCCATCCCCGACAGCGTTGATGTCTTGAACATCGATGGCGCAGATGTGCCGCGTTACAACCGCCCGCTCGTGCTTGAAGTTTGGTATCCGGCGGCCATCGGCACAGTGCAAAACGGCACCTACCAAGCGATCCTGCGCGATGGGGAAACGCAGATCGAATTGACGGGCAGTGCTGCACGCGATGCGACCCCGGCAGAGGGCGAGACCTTTCCACTTATTGTGATCAGCCACGGTTATCCGGGCAACCGCTACCTGATGAGCCATTTGGGCGAAAACCTTGCCTCTAAGGGCTATATCACCGTTTCTATTGATCACACGGACAGCACCTATTCCGATCAGGCTGCGTTTGGATCGACCTTGCTAAACCGCCCACTCGATCAAGCAGCCGTCGTGGATTACATGGCCGCAATGGACGGTCCTTTGGGCGCGATCGTCGATGCCAACAACACGGGCGTCATTGGGTATTCCATGGGCGGGTACGGCGCTTTGATCTTTGGCGGGGCCGGCGTCACGCAAGCCTCAACCGAGCTGACATGGGGCACGCCCAACGGATTATTGGCGCAGCATTTAGCGGGTTCTGACACCCACGAAGCGTTGATGGACGCACGCATCAAAGCGATCATCGCCATTGGCCCATGGGGCAATAATGCAGGATTTTGGGACGCCGACGGGCTGTCAGGTCTGCGTGTGCCTTTGATGATGATGGCCGGTAGTGACGATGACGTGTCTGTTTATGGCGCGATGCGTGGCGTGTTTGATAGCGCGGTCGGGATCGACCGACATTTGCTGACCTTTGAATATGCCAACCACAACGCCGCCGCCCCGATGCCCGCCCCGGCCGAGGCATGGGCGCCCTCCGAAACATTGGGGTTTTCTGCCTTTGAACACTATGCCGATCCGGTCTGGGATACTGTGCGCATGAACAATATTGCCCAGCATTTCGCGACGGCCTTTATGAACGTGCATCTGAAGGGCGATACCGAAGCGTCGTCATTTATGGAGTTGGTCCCTAAATCTGCTGACGGCATTGTCGATCTAGATGACGACGACAAACCAACCGACATCCACACGTATTGGAAAGGCTTTTCGCCGCGCACCGCAAAGGGCTTGCAGTTCGAAACCAAGGCTGCGGGCGAATGATGCGACTGTCCACCCGTTCTTTGGGTGGGCATGATTTTACGGTACGTGAATGGGGGGCACCAGGCCTGCCTAAAGTGTTAATGTTACACGGGTTTCCCGAATACGGCGGCGCGTGGGATGCGCTGGCAAAACGGTTGGCAAATCGTTTTCATTGTATCGCACCAGATCAACGTGGTTATGGCGCAAGTTTTGCGCCTTACGATGTTGGCGCATATTCCATGAAAAACTTGGTTGGCGATATCGTACAACTGATTGGCGACGACGGGCCTGTCATCGTCATCGGCCACGATTGGGGTGCTTCGGTGGCCTATGGGTTGGCCACATCGCGGCCTGATCTGGTCAGCCACCTTATCATCGCAAATGGCGTCCACCCCGTGCCCTTTCAACGCGCTATGGCAGCAGGCGGGGCGCAATCGCGCGCCTCTCAGTACATCAATGCGTTGCGCGGCGATGGGTCCGAAGATGTGTTGGCGAAGGACGATTTCGCACGGTTAATGCAACTGTTTTCAGCGCATATGGATATGAGCTGGCTACAGGGCGACGTGTTGGACGCGCAAAAGGCGATTTGGCGTCAATCGGGGCTGCGGGGCATGATCAACTGGTATCGTGCTTCGCCGTTGATCGTGGCCGATCCGGGGGTGCCTGTACCTATGCCTGACTTGCCTTTGGATAGGCTGCGCGTGCACTGCCCACACCTGCTGATTTGGGGTGAAGGTGACACCGCCCTGTTGCCTGTGTCTCACGAGGGGTTGGAAGCATTCGCACCTGACTTAACCCGCGTCAGCGTTCCCCACGCAGATCATTGGGTCATGCATCAAACACCCGACAAGATTGCCGCAATCATCAAGAACTGGCTGACCTAGGCCACTCGCCCGCTCTTCACACAAGCACAAACACACGCCATAGTTGCCAACATAATTAATGAACCGATTGAAGAAAGGCCAATTATGCCCCTATATAAATACGATATTGCCCTTGCAGCACAGATGATTTCGTCCGCCTATTACATGAAGAAAAGCCGTGGCCTGAAGCCGCATGTGCGTGAATATTTCGACGAAAACCATGTACAGGCGATATACCTCAAGCAAGACATCCTTTTGATCCCAGGGTCGAATTCGGTATCGGATTACTTAATGTTCAATCTGCGTGTTCTGAATTTTGGCGGCAAAAAGTATCGGCTGAACGATACGGACACCGAAACCGACCAAGGGGCCGTGTGGCATCAAGGTTTTCTGAAACACGCCAAAGGGATAGCCGATTGGATCGATGAACGCGGGTATAAACCAAAGTTCATCGTTGGACATTCGTTGGGGGCCGCTGCGACACAAATTTTGGTGCGCAATTGGGGCGTGCCCGGCATTGCATTTGCCGCACCGCGCCCGTTGCGCAGTGCAACTGGGCATGATCATCACGATCTGTGTCTGTGCCTAAACAGACGGGATGACAGGGTCTGTGATTTGCCTGCATCCTTCGGACATATGGGCCATGTTCACAGCGGTGGTACACGCGCCTTTTTACGTTTTGATCACAAAATGAAACACTACCGCACCATGGTCGCTGAACAGCAAGCCTTGGGGAAATTAGGAAAAATGTGGCCGGAATAACCTACCTTAAGGTTCTGTGATGCAGGACCGTGGTAAGGCGCATCAATGATGCGCCTTACTCTTTCCCCACCTCGCGCCCTCTGGCATACTGCGCCCAACCAACAAAAGAGCAGCTGCCATGAATGACCTGTTGAATGCGGATGAACCTTCAAAAAAGAAGACGTCCGACTATGATGCCTCCTCTATTCAGGTGCTTGAGGATATGGAGCACGTCCGGCTGCGCCCGGGCATGTACATCGGCGGCAAGGACGACCGCGCGTTGCACCATATGGTGGCGGAAATCATCGACAACTCCATGGACGAAGCCGTCGCGGGCCACGCCACATGGATCGAGGTCGAACTGCACGAAAACGGCCACGTTTCTGTGCGCGACAACGGGCGCGGCATTCCGACCGATCCCCATCCCAAAGACCCCAGTAAGTCCGCGCTTGAGATCATCTTTTGTACGTTGAACGCAGGTGGCAAATTTTCGGGCGATTCCTATGAGACATCGGGCGGTTTGCACGGCGTTGGCAGTTCCGTCGTGAATGCCTTGTCTGATCATCTGCGCGTCGAAGTCGCCCGCAACCGCGAACTTTACGCCATGGAATTTTCGCGTGGCCTGCCCCAAGGGCCATTGGAAAAAGTCGGCGCTGCCCCCAACCGGCGCGGCACGGCCGTCACCTTTCACCCTGACGCAGACATCTTTGGCTCGCTCAAACTTAAACCCGCGCGGCTGTTCAAAATGGCCCGTTCAAAGGCGTACCTGTTTTCGGGCGTCGAAATCCGTTGGAAAACCGCCATCAACGACGGTGAAACTCCGCAAGAAGCCACATTCCACTTTCCCGGCGGATTGGCCGATTATCTGAACGAAGTCATGTCAGGGGCCACCACTTATTCCGAAGCACCCTTTGCCGGCAGCGTCAGTTTTGAGAAATTCAAAGTGCCCGGCAAAGTCGAATGGGCCATCAATTGGACGCCCGCGCGCGACGGCTTTATCCAATCCTATTGTAACACCGTCCCAACCCCCGAAGGCGGCACACACGAAGCCGGGTTTTGGTCGGCCATCCTGAAGGGCATCAAGGCCTATGGCGAGTTGGTGAACAACCGCAAAGCCAGCACCATCACCCGCGACGACCTGATCACCGGCGCGGGCGCGCTTGTATCCTGTTTTATCCGCGAACCGGAATTTGTCGGCCAAACCAAAGACCGGCTGGCCACAGTTGATGCCCAACGCATGGTCGAAAACTCCGTACGCGACCACTTTGACAACTGGTTGGCCGCCGATACCAAATCCGCGGGCGCGATCCTTGATTTTCTGGTACTGCGCGCCGAAGAACGCCTGCGCCGTCGCCAAGAAAAAGAAACCTCGCGCAAGACGGCCACGCAAAAGCTGCGCCTGCCCGGCAAGCTGACGGACTGTTCCAACAAGGCGCGCGAAGGCACCGAATTGTTCATCGTCGAGGGCGACAGCGCGGGTGGGTCTGCCAAAATGGCCCGTGACCGCAAGACGCAAGCCTTGCTGCCCCTGCGCGGCAAAATCCTAAACGTGTTGGGCGCGGCCTCTAGCAAGTTGGGGTCGAATGCCGAGATTTCGGACTTGACCCAAGCGCTAGGTGTTGGTTTGGGCGCTAAATTCAACGTTGATGACCTGCGCTATGACAAGGTGATCATCATGACGGATGCGGATGTGGACGGCGCGCATATTGCGGCGTTGTTGATGACGTTCTTCTTTACTCAGATGCGGCCGATGATCGACGCGGGGCATTTATATCTGGCATGCCCGCCCCTGTTTCGGATCACGCAAGGGGCCAAACGGGTCTACTGCATTGACGAGGCGGAAAAGGACATGTGGTTGGAAAAAGGGATTGGCGGCAAAGGTCGTATTGATCTGTCGCGATTCAAAGGTCTTGGGGAAATGGACGCCAAGGATTTGAAAGACACCACGATGAATCCCGCCACACGCAAACTGATCCGCGTGACTGTTGATGATGACGAACCCGGCGAAACAGGCGATCTGGTCGAGCGGTTAATGGGGAAGAAGCCCGAGATGCGGTATCAGTACATTCAAGAAAATGCGCGGTTTGTTGAGGAATTGGATGTTTAAAGTCGACATCAAGGCGTATCAGAGAATGATCGCCTAAAAGGCGCAAAAATATTTCGACAAATGCGTTAAGCCGAATACCTCCAAAGCACCGTTAGTCCAACACCTTAAAGTCGCGCAGTGTTCGGCTGCCCTATAGACGGGCAGCCGCATTTTAGAACCTACAGCGTTTCTTTTCAGCCAAGGCAACCAAAACGTCATTACGTGCGTTAGCCGCTTCGATCGCTTGTTTTGCATTGGTCGCATTGCCGATCACGGCAGGCCAAAACAGAATAGCCGCCGCGATATTTTCGCCAGACGCAGTGCGCCCCTTTTCGGCTTCAACTTTAATCTCTTCCAACTGAACCAATTGCGCTTGGATATCTTCACAGCTCAAATTGCCATCGTCGACCGAACGGGTCGTGACAACTTCCGGCGACACGCAACCAGACGCCAAAAGAAATGCCAACATGCAAGCGCTAAACTGTTTATTTGCAATCATTTCAGTAATCCCACCATAAAAAATGACAACGTTTCTACATTGAAACGGCCCATATCTACTATTGGCTGTTGCGCATTGGCGTCAAGTCAATGAAGTGTATTTCGGGTTGAATTTCCGAGTTTTCGCGACCAACAAAAAAGCAGGCTAGAACGCGCTGTAGCACCCAATCAACAAGCGCAAATATTTATTTACGCTTAAAAAAATAGCGAGGGCACTACACCCTCGCCATTACTCTCTACTGATACCTTAATAACTGCCTGTAAAATCTGACAACTTTTCAAAAACAACCCGAAGAGATCCTGTCTTCGGGTTGTCGTTAATATGCGCCGTAATAAGTTAACGCATATTTACCAGATCCAGGCATCTTCAAGGCCTTACAGCGGCGGCAGGAAGGCGCCATTAGGGGGACACAAGGTACACCTGACTGCCACAGCGCTCAAACCCTCCATACGTCATCGTACGCAAGATTCATCACACGTCGTTAAACGACTGCGCCGACCACGGCCCAAAGGCCCATCATGCTTGCAAATCCAAAAACGGTTGGGATGATAACTTTTTCCATCTGTCAGTTCCTTTCCAGGCAGACCTAACCTGTTTAAAAGAAGGCCTGCGGTGCGTGCCGCAAAGAATGCCTCTGCGTTCATGCAATCAAGTTAGGCATGAAAAATCGATCCAGATAGCCCCTGCGCCATCACCTCTGCTCACGGATGCGCGACGAGGAGTTTACCGAGGCACAAAACCGTACGCATGCGTATTCAATGAATACCTACCCGTGCCTACTCCAAACTCAACGCCATACGAACCATAGCAAGACACATTCAACGGTTAGCTGCACCCATGGTGCGCACCCACTTTTTATTTACAAAAGCTAAACAGCTTTTCACCTTGATCCCCGCTACAATTCGCCGCCTACTGTACCTATGATCCTTCGCGCTTTTCTTATCCTTTCTGTACTGGTCAGCTGTGGTCGCCCGCTGACCGAAGCAGAGATCGCCTTTTCCGCCACCATCCATGGGGACGCGCTTGATACCAAACGCGCGCGCCTTGTGAACGGTGCACCGACGCGTGCCGTCACGTTCCGACGCAAAGCGCGGCCACGTACCACCTGCCGTGAACTGATCCTGCCCCCCGCCAAAGACGAAATCGTAACCGCCAAGCCGGCCGCGGTCGCGCTGTGGAACCATGTCTTATTCGACAAAGACTGGTACCTTGAGGACTACGTTGCCGACTACCCACAGGAAATTAACCTAATCGCGGCCATGTTGCTGGCCCATGAACTGACCCACGTGTGGCAGTGGCAGAACCGAAAAGTGACGGGGTATTCTCCGCTAAAGGCAGCCACTGAACATACGTTCAGCGATGACCCCTATCTATTTAACATCGACGAAGAGCGTCGGTTTTCAGACTTTGGCTTCGAACAGCAAGGTTCGATCGTCGAAGAGTTCGTGTGCTGCCGTGCACTGGCACCGCAAGCGCCACGGACGCAGCGCCTACACTCTTTGATCGCACAAGCCATGCCAGTGGCCGCCCTGCCCCAGTCGCGCCAATCAGACGTGCGCCTGCCGTGGGACGGTGTCGAGGTCAACGGCATCTGCGGTTAAAACAACGCGGCACAACGTAAGGCGGACGTGTCGTCCGCCTTTGGCCAGAAAGAAAGGACAGCCAATGCCACATTACGCAATCATCATGTTGCTGGCCGGGATCGGCATCCCAATTCTTGCCACGTTGAATGCAGCACTTGGCGGGCGATTGGGCAGCCCAGCCACTGCGGCCGTGGTGCTTTTTGTGGTGGCGCTGGCGTCGGCGTTGATCGTATTCGCAGCCACAGGCGCACAAGGATTAAGCCGCATTGCAGAAGCGCCAAAACACCTACTGCTCGGCGGCGTTCTTATCGCGTTCTACGTCATCTCGATCACCTATATCGCGCCACATTTCGGTGTTGGGAATGCCGTGTTTTTTGTGCTTCTGGGGCAACTGATCAGCGCGGCTGCGATCGACCATTTTGGGTTGTTCGGCGCGCAGGTCACAACTTTGTCCGCGGCAAGGATCGGCGGCATTGCTTTGATGGCCACAGGCGTGTGGCTTACACAGCAGGCCTAACCTGGCCGCGCCACTTGCTCTCCGTTATTCTGCAAATCCTGCAAGGGTTTGGGCCTGTGCCCATGCCGTAACATCCACATCCGCAGGGTCATGAATCACACGGTTTTGCCCTGGTATCCGCCCGCCATCATCGGTTTCCACAAGAGCCGTCAAAGCCGTTAAGCGATCCACAAAAGCATCCGACGTGCTTGGATTGATCAAAATATAGAACTGACCCAAATCATGTGGCGGCCCGTCAGGTGCTTTCAACGGCTTCACATCGCGGCTCAGCACTCCTCCGGTCATGCCAGCGGCCAAAAGCTCGGCCATCAGCCCAAAGCCCCAGCCTTTATAGCCCCCCATCGACACCAAGGACCCCGTCAACGCGGCCGTCGGGTCGGTGGTGGGTTGACCATCTGCATCCAAGGCCCAGCCTTCGGGAATGGTTTCTCCGGCGGCTTTGGCCATGGTGATCTTACCTAAGGCCACGGTTGTCGTGGATTGATCGAACTGCATCGCCAAACCACCCTGCCCGTCCGGAACGGCAAAGGCGATCGGATTGGTGCCGATCATACGCGACTTGCCGCCCGGAGGTGCAACAATCGGCGAGGCATTGGTCATTCCAATGGCGATCAATCCGGCTTGCGCAATCTGTTCGGTGAAATAGCCCAGCGACGTACAAGTGTGCGCATGGCCCACGGCCAATGTTGCCACCCCAAATCGGCGTGCTGCATCCAATGCTGGGGTCAAACCATAGGCAAACGCAGGTTGCGCAAATCCCATCAGTGCATCCACCTGAATTGCGCCGGGCCGCACAGCCGTCACGACAGGTACCACGTCACCTTGCACGCGGCCTGATTTCAGCTGCGCGCAGTAACTTTCCAGATAATAAAGGCCGCAAATGCGGTTGCCTGTGGCTTCGGCACGCGCCACAGCGCGGGCCACTTCGGCGGCGGCAAAGGCCCCTGCCCCGTGGCGCATCAATGCAGCCTGAACCGTGCGTTCAATTTCAGCCAGAGTTACAGTTGCCATCATCGTCTTCCTCGCGGCGAAGGCCGCGAAGACCAGTCAGACCAAACCTTGTGGGTTCCGTCAAGCGGCGGTTGATGTACCCGGTGCTTCGATGCGGATCAAAGAGACGTCAATTGGCGTCGTCAGGCCCGACAACAAGATGTTGGTCCCCGTTGAAAGGTTAATCAGAACCCCATCGGCCGAGGTGGTCTGACCAGCAACTGTTACATCGTCAGGGTTGCTCGCTTCGACGACAATCACATCAGACGCGGCATCAAAGTCTTCGACTGTGACCACGTCGGTCGCATCTTCGCGCAATGCAAAGATATCAGCACCTTCACCGCCGTTCGCAACATCGTTTGTACCCAGAACCAACACGTCATCGCCCAAACCACCGCTTAGACTGTCAACATCGGTATCTGAACCGTCATCCGGCGTCGTTGAGGTCGAGAACAGCATGTCATCGCCTTCGGCACCCGCAAGCGTATCGGCCCCAAGTCCACCGATCAACGTGTCGTTCTGATCACCGCCGGTCGCACTGTCATTGCCGTCAACCAAATCGGCCAAGATCGCCGATCCAGCCAGAGGTGGATCAACAACATCGTCATCACTTGTTCCGTCGACCGTGTTTACGGGCACTTCGGCATCAGTTGTGTCATCTTCGGCGTCGTCGCCAGTTTCGTCGTCGGTCTCGTCGCCAGTTTCATCTTCAGCATCGTCGACTTCGATGAAGGTAATCTCGTCTTCCGGCAGTTCCTCTTCAACACCCTGCAACAACACGCTTGCACCGCTGCTAAATGTAATCAGCAGACCGTCATCCGTCGCTTCTTGACTTGCAACGGTCACCGGCACATCGGACGTTTGTTCGATTGCCAACATATCTTCTTCCGCGTCAAAATCAGTAATGACCACTGCCCCGACTTCGCCAGCGCCCAGTTGGAACGTATCGGCGTCTTCGCCACCCGTGCCCAGATCACCGTCAGAAAGGAACAACAAGTCAGCACCTACACCGCCCACCAGTGTATCGGCGGCATCGTCAAAGGGATTGCCCGAAGCACCACCATCGAGTGTGTCGTCGCCGACGGAACCGCTCAGTTCATCACTGCCGGCACCGCCCACCACGCTATCATTGCCAGCGCCTCCACCCAAAGTGTCTGCGCCAAAACCCCCAAAGAGTTGATCATCGCCAACATTGCCCTGAAGGATGTCCGCACCCAAGCCACCGACGACCCGGTCATTCCCGTTGAACCCTTCAAGAAGGTCGTCACCATCGCCTCCATTCAACTCATCGTCACCGATACCGCCGTCCAGGGTATCATTCCCGCCAAGACCATTAAGCGTGTCATTCAAATCGGTGCCGGCCAAATCGTCATCTAAGTCGTCTTGACCGTCGATCACTTCCCCTGCTGCCGGATCCGGCTCATCTGTATCATCATCACCGTCGTCGTCCGCATCCGCGTCGTCGTCAGCGTCCGTGTCGCCGTCAGCGTCCGTGTCGTCGCCCGCATCCGTGTCGTCGTCCGCATCCGTGTCATCGTCCGCGTCCATGTCGTCAGTGTCATCACCGCCAACCATATCGTCGGTGTCGTCCACATCATCGGCAGAACCAGCGGAATCTGAGTCTCCTTCAAGCGCACCAACAAGTGGAAGAACGGACAGCAACAACAAAGCAAGAATCGGCGACACAAGAAATACTCCTGAAAGAGGTTATAATCTAGCACGGGTAACATGGTTAACGGGTCATTAACACGTCAACGTTGAAAACACAGTGTTTCTAAATATAGCACAACCCTCAGTTACTTGTCGCTAAGTTGCCCTGCATCCAATCGTAGCGTCCGATCCATGCGCGCCGCGAGTTCCAGATTGTGCGTCGCGATCAATGCCGACAGACCTGTATCGCGCACCAGCGCCATCAACGCCCCAAACACCTGATCGGATGTGGCCGGATCAAGGTTCCCTGTCGGCTCGTCCGCCAGCAACAATCGCGGCGCATTCGCCAAAGCGCGACAAAACGCGACACGTTGTTGTTCACCCCCAGACAAAGCGGCAGGACGATGAGAGGCCCGAGAGGCCACCCCGACACGTTCCAACAGCATCCGGGCGCGCGCCGTCGCTTCGTTTTTGGGGGTGCCGTTGCTAAGTTGCGGTAGCACGATATTTTCAAGTGCAGAAAATTCCGGCAACAAATGATGGAACTGATAGATAAACCCAACATCCGCACGACGCGCCATTGTACGTTTGCGATCCGATTGCCCGGTTAGATTTTGCCCGGCAAGGGTGACGCTGCCTGTGTCGGGTGTGTCAAGTAACCCGGCAATATGTAGCAAGGTCGACTTACCGGCACCAGATGGGGCCACAAGGGCGACAATTTCGCCCGGTGCCACGCTTAAATCGACCCCGCGAAGTACTTCAACTTGATTGGGTTTGCCTGCGTTATAGGTCTTGGTGATGTTAGCCAGCGCCAAGATCGGATCGTGTGACGGATCACTCATAACGCAGCGCCTCCACCGGGTTCATCCGCGCCGCGCGCCGGGCCGGAAAAATAGTAACCACAAAGGACAACCCCAGCGACAAGGCCACCGCGCTTAAAACGTCCGATAGGTTCAACTGCGCAGGCAACGCATAGATACCCCGAATTGACGGATCCCAAACGCCGCCGCCCATCACATAGTTCACGAATGAGAACAGCGGATCGATGTAGATCGCAAACAGACAGCCCAGCACGACGCCCATGGCCGTGCCGATAATGCCCGTGAACGCACCGCAGATAAAAAATACACGCAGGATCGACCCTTCGGTCAAACCCATCGTGCGCAAAATCCCGATATCGCGCCCCTTGTTTTTCACCAACATGATCAAACCCGACACAATGTTCATCGCCGCAATCAGCACGAGGATGCTTAAGATAATGAACATGACATTGTCCTCGACCTCCAAGGCGCGCAAAAATCCACCCGACGCATCACGCCAAGACCAAATCTGCGCACGATCACCGCCCGTTTCTAACAGGGCAGAGGCGTAGCTATCCACCGCTTCGGGGTCGTCCACCATCACTTCGATCTCATCCACAGCGCCTTCGCGGTTGAAAAACGTCTGCGCCTCAGCCAGCGGCAGATAGGCGCGCACGCGGTCAATATCGTAACGCCCGGCCGAAAAGATATACGTCACTTCGTAGGCGTTAATACGCGGGCTTGTGCCAAAGGCAGTGCGCACCCCGTTGGGTGAAATCAGCTTGATGCGGTCCCCTACCTGCGCGCCCAATTCCTGCGCCACACCCGACCCAATTGCGATGCCTGCACCATAGCGCGCGATGTCGCCTTGGGACGTTGCCGGATCAGCGATCCGAGGCAAGCCAGCAAGGTCCGCAGCGGACATGCCATAGACCTGCACACCTGCATTACGGCTGCGCAAGTTGGCCATCACCTGCCCGCGCACCACAGGCGCAGTCCGCACCACCCCCGGCAGATCGCGCAACGCGGCGGCTTTGGCTTCGTAGTCTTTGATAGTGCGATCAATCGCGCCCGTTTCAGTCACTTCGCCGATGTTATAGACGGTGACATGGGCGTTCGCCCCCAAGATCGTGTCGACAAATTCCGCCCGAAAGCCCGAGCGCACAGACAGCGTCGCAATTAATGCAAACACCGCCAACGTGATCCCAATAAGGCTGATCCAGGTCATGGTGCTGACCCCGCCCTCGGCGCGGCGCGCGCGCAAATAACGCCACGCGATCATCCATTCAAACGGGGCAAAGGGGGCTGTGGTTTGGGCCATTTGCGGCTCCTGCTCGGGGTTTTATTCACAAGTGGCGGGCGCAAGCCGTTAGGTCAAGCCCCGGCAGCGGGTCTGCGCCTGCGCCGCAGGGGCCAAAGCAGCGCTTTGAAGAAGATCCAGACAGCTATCAATCCCGCAAAAAAACCAGTCCCTGCAAAGATTATACCGGCTAAATTGATCGGCACTGCTGGTTCAAACGCTGTCAACGCGGCGCGCGCCACCTCGCGATCACTAAGCCGCGTGGCGTGATAGGCCCGCATAAACGGTCCTGCACTTTCCAAAATGTCCAAATCGGCCCGCAGCCCGTCATAGCGCGTGAAGGTCCGTGTCATGTCAGCGCGACGACTGTCCAAAAAGGCCGTGCCCTGCATCTGCGCCAGTGCTTCATCCCGCGTCAAATCCGCACTTGCCGCCGAGGTATCGAAATCAGCGACGACCTCGCTCAGTGCATCAACAGCTCCGCCCAAACGTTGGGTATATTGTTGCGAAAATTCAGGGAACTGGGATGCGGTCGCCCCGCCCAGCAATCCACCCGCCAAAGCAACGGCGCGCAGGATCACGGGTACACCGCCCGCGTCAAGGCCCCGTCAAGGGCGCCCATCGCAGGCCAATCCACACATGCATCATAAAGCGCCAAAGCACCAACCTCGCCTTCCCACAGTACGGCGTAACTGCCCGCATTCATCTGCCCCGGAAAACACAGCGCGCCGAAATGCCAGAAATTATAACTGTCGCCAAAACGGCGGAACACCATGCCCAAACCATAGTAAACACCTTCTGCGATCTCGACATGGGGCAAAGCGAACGGGTCCGCACCAATGATGCTGTTGGGACCAAAATGCGTTTCAAGAAACGAAACATAGGCGTCGGGGTGCGCCTGCAACCCGCCCCAAGGCTGAAATGCACCCGCGCGCGGGCTTGGCGATATGCCGTCGCTCAGATCAAGCGCAGCTTTGCACGTTTCCCAATAGAGGCTGGCACTTGCGGCCTCGATCGCAAGCCCAAGCAGTGCGTAGTTTTCATTGTTGTAATGGTACGCCCCACGGGTGCCTTGTTGCGCGTCACGCGCGTTGACGGCGTTCAGCACATGATCACTGAAATGCGTAGTGGAATCCGTGGTGCGGCCCAGCCAGCTTGGCATTGTGGCTTGCGTCGAATCCGGGCCAAGTCCGGACGTATGGGTGACCAATTCAGCAATTGTAACATCAGGGGCCGTGCCCAAAAGGGCTGGCAGGCGCGTGGACCATTCAAGCTGCCCCCCCTCAACCAACTGCAACGCACAAGCCGCCGTGACAGATTTGCTGACACTGGCCAATTCGCCCATTTGAACCGCGTCTGACTCAGATTCTCGCAGCGCAACCCAGCGCCCATCGTCCAACCGGGTGCCCATGCCCAAGGTGCCAGTCGTGCTTTGGGCGACCAGCCAGTCATCATAGGCAGACTTAAGCCCCACCGCATTGAGTTGCGTGCGCAGTTCTTGTGCCGTGGCCGGGAGGGCCAGCCCAAACAGCAGCGCTAACGCAATCGCAAGCCGCATCGAAATCACACCCCTGCGTAAATCTCCGCGACGCGCTTGATCGCTTCTTCGGGTGCCAGTTCTTCGCTTTCGCCTGTGCGGCGCGAGGTTAATTCGACGACACCGTTCTTAAGCCCACGCGGCCCAACCGTGATGCGCCAAGGCAACCCGATCAAGTCCATCGTTGCAAACTTGCCCCCGGCGCGTTCTTTGCGATCGTCATACAACGGTTCAAGACCCAGCAATTTCAAGCTGGTATAAAGCGCTTCGCAAGCGGCGTCGGCTTCGTCGTCACCTTGCTTTAGGTTCACAATACCGCAGTGATAGGGCGTGACACCTTCGGGCCAAATGATGCCCTTGTCGTCATGACTTGCCTCGATGATGGCACCCAACAGACGCGACACACCGATGCCATGGCTGCCCATGTGCACAGGGACGGGCTTGCCATCGGGGCCTTGGACGGTGGCCTTCATTGTTTCGGAATACTTGGTGCCGAAATAGAAAATCTGCCCCACTTCGATGCCGCGCGCCACACGGCGGCGTTCTTCTGGGACTTGGTCGAACAGGGCCGCGTCGTGGGTTTCATCGGTGCGGGCGTACAGATTGGTGAATTCCTGCATCACAGCCGCGCATTGCGCGTGATCGTCATAATCGATGTCACGATCGCCAAAGCTTAGGTCGGTCACTGCGCTGTCGTAAAACACCTCGGATTCGCCCGTTTCAGCCAAAACCAGAAACTCGTGCGTGTCATCACCGCCAATGGGCCCAGAATCCGCGCGCATCGGAATGGCTTGTAAACCCATACGTTCATAGGTGCGTAGATAGCTGACCAAATGGCGGTTATAGGCGTGCAGCGCGTCCTCTTTGGTGAGGTCAAAGTTATAGCCGTCTTTCATAAAGAACTCGCGACCACGCATGACACCAAAGCGCGGGCGAATTTCGTCGCGAAATTTCCACTGAATTTGATACATAGTCAAAGGCAGGTCTTTGTAGCTGCCTACGTGGGCGCGGAAGATGTCGGTGATCATCTCTTCGGCTGTTGGAGTGAACAACATATCGCGCCCGCCCCGGTCCTTGATGCGCAACATTTCGTCGCCATAAGCGTCATAACGCCCGCTTTCACGCCACAGGTCGGCAGATTGAATGGTGGGCATCAGCATGGGCATGTGACCTGCGCGCTGCTGTTCTTCGTGCACGATATCTTCGATCTTGCGCAGCACCTTAAAGCCCAGCGGCAACCACGAATAAATCCCAGCACTCGATTGCTTGATCATGCCAGCCCGCAACATCAAGCGGTGGCTGACGATCTGCGCCTCGCTTGGGTTTTCTTTCAGAACGGGCAGAAAATAACGGCTCATGCGCATGGCAAAACACTCCCAGAATTGTCGCGACCTGATTAGGGCAAAGGCGACACACTCGCAACGCCCCTTCTTTGGCCAAATGGGACGGCATCGCCAGACACAGCCACCGGGGCAAAGCCCCAAAACAAATGGCGTGCGCGTCAGGGCTCCTTTTGGTCACACCTTGGCCGCGCAAACCCCTTGCAGGTACACACAAAACCCCCCATTTGTTGATCAACGACCAACAAAACGAGGCGACCATGGCCCTGCCAGTGCGCGAACAGTTCAAGTATTGGGGCGCAGCCGCGGCCATCTTTTTCCTGCTGCTCTTTGCACTGGGCGATCAGTTGTTGCCCTTTTTCCTCGGGGCTGCGATCGCCTATTTCCTTGATCCCGTCGCGGATTGGCTTGAGGCACACGGGTTAAGCCGCGGTGCCGCCACAGGTATCATCACCGTCACCGCCATCGTGATTTTTGTTCTGTTTGTCTTGCTGATCATTCCAAACCTGATCGAACAGGCCGTGCAACTGTTCAAGGCAGCGCCGGAAATAGCCCGTAATATCAGCACCTTCTTGTCTGAACGCTTCCCCAGCCTACAAGACGAAAGCTCGAACGTGCGTCAATACCTTAACGGGCTGGGTCAAACAATTTCAGAACGCGGTGGTGCATTGCTGAACTCTGCGCTGACCTCGGCGGCAAGCTTGCTGAACATCGTTGTGCTGTTTGTGATCGTGCCTGTTGTTGCAGTTTACATGCTGCTGGATTGGGACCGCATGGTGGCCCGTGTTGATCAGCTTTTGCCGCGCGATCATGCGCCCGTGATCCGCTGCTTGGCCAAAGAAATCGATCAAACGCTCGCCGGTTTTATCCGCGGCATGGGCACAGTCTGCCTAATCCTTGGCACCTATTACGCCATCGCGTTGATGAGTGTTGGCCTGCAATTCGGGCTAGTCGTTGGCTTTGTCGCCGGTTTGCTGACCTTCATCCCCTATGTCGGCGCATTGGTGGGCGGCGCATTGGCGATTGGGCTGGCCCTGTTTCAGTTCTGGGGGGAATGGGGCTGGATCATCGCGGTTGCCGTGATCTTTATGGTTGGGCAAGTGGCAGAGGGCAATATTTTGACCCCCAAACTTGTGGGCGAAAGCGTCGGCCTGCACCCTGTTTGGCTGATCCTGTCTTTGACAGTGTTCGGCGCGATCTTTGGCTTTGTAGGGATGCTGGTGGCCGTGCCAATGGCGGCATCCCTTGGCGTTCTTGTGCGTTTCTTGATCGGGCAATATCAACTCAGCCTGCTTTACACTGGCCTGTCCGATAGCGCCGACCCAAAGGCCGAGGACTAATCATGGCCACCCAACTGGGCCTAGACTTACCTGCCCGCGCAGCCCTTGGACGTGGCGATTTTATGGTGTCGCCCTGCAACGCGGTCGCACTTGCAATGGTGGATGGATGGCGCAGATGGCCTACGCAAAAACTGGTGCTTAGCGGGGCAACTGGGGCGGGCAAAACCCACCTGACCCATGTTTGGGCCACCGAAACCAACGCCAAAATCATTCCCGCACAAGACCTGCGCAATGATCAAATCGAAACCCTTGCGCAAACCCCCGTGGCCATCGAAGACGTGCCTTTGATCCGCGCCGATCAACCGGCGCAAACCGCATTGTTCCACCTGCATAACCTGTTGCAAGACGCAGGCCTGCCGCTGCTGATGACAGGGACCCAAGCGCCTGCCCATTGGGGCATGTCCCTGCCCGACCTACAAAGCCGCATCGACGCCGCAGGCCACGCCAACCTAGACGCGCCAGATGACGCGCTGTTGGCCGCCGTACTGGTCAAACTGTTCAACGACCGACAACTAACGCCACCTGCCGACGTGATCCCTTATCTTCTTGCCCGGATCGAACGCAGTTTTGATGCCGCACGCCGCGTTGTGGCCGCCCTTGACGGTGCCAGCCTTGCGCGCAAAAAACCCGTCACACGCAACCTTGCAAGCACAGTGCTGGACAACCACTCCACCCCTGAGGGATAAGCGTCACTTAAATTTCATATGTGATCGCCATACACCCGCCATGACAAACGCCGATTTTCTTGCCTCGCCCTTTCCCGAACCGGTCGATCTGCCTGATCTAGATCTCGACGGACCCGGACGGTTTTTTAACCGTGAACTCAGCTGGCTGGGATTCAATTGGCGTGTGTTGGAAGAGGCCGAAAACCCCCGCGTGCCGCTGCTGGAACGCCTGCGGTTTTTGTCGATTTCCGCCGGAAACTTAGACGAATTTTTCACTGTGCGTGTGGCCGGCCTGCGCGAACTGGCAATTGCGGGCAATACCACACCTGCCGCCGATGGGCTTTCGCCCGCCGAACAATTGGTGATGATCGATGAAAACGCACGCAAACTGCTGATGCAACAGCAACGTGTTCTGTCCGACTTGCTCAAGGCGATGGAAGACGCAGGAATCAACGTTCTGACGGCCGACGAGTTGACCGAAGACGACATCAAGCATCTGGCCGACGTGTTTTTGGACGAAGTCTTTGCCGTATTGTCTCCGCTGGCGATTGACCCCGCCCACCCATTTCCTTTCATCCCAAACTCTGGCTACGCGCTGGCGCTGCAAATGGAACGGATTGCGGACAAACGCTCGCTTCAGGCTTTGTTGCCAATCCCGGCACAGATCGACCGGTTTATCGCCCTGCCCGGCCCGGGTCAGCGGTTCTTGCCGCTTGAGGCGCTGCTGGTGTTGCACATCCCCAGCCTGTTCCCCGGCTATAAGCTAAAAAACCACTTTGAATTTCGCGTGTTGCGCGACAGCGATCTCGAAGTCGAAGACGAGGCCGAAGACTTGGTGCGCGAATTCGAAGTCGCGCTGAAGCGGCGTAAGCGCGGCGAAGTCGTGCGTCTGACCCATTCTGCCGGCGCACCCAAAGCGTTAAAAGCCGTGATCATGGAAGAACTCGGCGTGAATGATGCCGAAGTGGTCGAAGTGCATGGCATGATCGGGCTGGCTGATCTGAACGCACTGGTGCTGGATGATCGCCCTGACTTGCTTTGGCCCAGTTTTAAGCCGCGTATGCCCGAACGGGTCACCGATTTTGACGGCGACATGCTGTCCGCCATTCGCCAAAAGGACATGCTGCTGCATCACCCCTACGAAACCTTCGACACTGTGGTGCAGTTTTTACAACAAGCCGCACGGGATCCGAACGTCGTTGCGATCAAACAAACGCTTTATCGCACGTCGAAAAAATCGCCCATCGTTGAAGCCCTGTGCGAAGCCGCTGAAGACGGCAAATCCGTCACCGCTTTGGTCGAACTCAAAGCGCGCTTTGACGAGGCCGCAAACATCCGCCAATCCCGGCGATTGGAACGGGCAGGCGCACATGTGGTGTATGGATTTATCGATCTGAAAACGCACGCAAAAATCTCAACCGTGGTGCGACGCGAAGGCAAGCAGCTGGTCACGTACACTCACTATGGCACCGGCAACTATCACCCAATCACAGCGCGTATTTATACCGATGTGTCGCTGTTTACCTGCGATGCCAAGCTGGGACGCGACGCAACCAAAGTGTTCAACTATCTGTCCGGGTATGCCCCGCCCGAGGGGCTGGACAACCTCGCGATTTCTCCCTCAACGCTCAAGGCGCGATTGTTGGAAATGATCGCCGCCGAAGCAGAACACGCACGCAAAGGCAAACCGGCCGAAATCTGGGCCAAAATGAACTCGATTGTGGACGCCGAGGTCATCGACGCGCTTTATGCGGCGGGACAAGCAGGTGTAAAAATCAGCCTCGTGATCCGCGGCATCTGCGGATTACGCCCGGGTATCAAAGGATTCTCGGACAACATTCGCGTGAAATCCATCGTGGGTCGCTTCCTCGAACACTCGCGCATTGTCTGCTTTGGCAACGGACACGGCGTGCAATCCAAAAAAGCGCGCGTGTTCATCTCAAGCGCCGATTGGATGGGGCGCAACCTAAACCGCCGGGTGGAAACCCTGGTCGAGATCGAAAATGCAACGGTCAAAGCCCAAATCGTAAGCCAAGTCATGGCTGCAAACCTTGCGGACGTGGCGCAAAGCTGGGTTATGGCGCCCGACGGCACCTTCACACGTCCAAAACTGGCCGCAGGAACCTTCGCCTTCAATTGCCACCGCTTTTTCATGGAAAACCCATCGCTTTCAGGGCGGGGGTCAGCCGGGGCGTCAGATGTGCCAAAACTGACCCATACAGAAGACTAAAGCGTCACTTGGGTCGGTGGGCGGGCGCATTTCGGCAGCGCCGAAACAGTGCCGCCGACCGACCAAATGCACACAGCTTTGCAATCCCCCGCACATTGACCCCGCCCGCCCTCTGGTCCATCACTGTTCCAAGTCAAAAGCACCACGGGGGCTTCATGAACGCTTTGGTCGAACCGCATCAGGACGGAGGGCTTTTTGGCCGCCCCCTGTTTGAGGACCCCTCTGCCCGCGCATTGGCCCGTGTCGGTGTGGTCGACGTCGGATCAAACTCAGTCCGATTGGTGGTGTTTGACGGGGCTGCACGCAGTCCCGCCTATTTTTACAACGAAAAAATCATGTGTGCCCTAGGTGCAAGCCTGTCCGACACAGGTCACCTGAACCCGCAAGGGCGCGTGCGCGCACTGAACGCCCTGTGCCGGTTCCAACGGCTGGCCCAAGGTATGGGCCTGTCCGACCTTACCGTCGTAGCGACGGCTGCGGTCCGTGATGCCAGTGATGGGCCGGATTTTTGCGCCGATGTCTTACGCGACACCGGGTTGGTTGTACGCATCATCGACGGCCGCGAAGAAGCGCGGCTTTCGGCCCAAGGGGTGTTGCTTGGCTGGCCGGGGTCTTATGGCCTTGTCTGCGACATTGGTGGCTCGTCCATGGAATTGGCAGAAATTTCAGGCGGCATCGTGGGGCGGCGCGAGACATCAGACCTTGGTCCACTAAAACTGCAAGCCATCAAGGGCGGCAAAAAGGGGCGCCAAGTGCATATCAAGGCCGCCATCGCGCGCCTCGAAGAAACGATGGGCACCCAACGCGACCGTCTGTTTTTGGTGGGTGGGTCGTGGCGCGCCATCGCGCGGGTCGACATGTTTCGACGCGGCTATCCCCTGCATGTTTTGCACGAGTACCGCATGACCCCAAAAGCGGTGCGCCAGACGGCGAAATTTATCGCAGCCCATCCAAACCACGACGAATTGCGGGCCGAGTGCGGCATTTCCTCTACCCGGATGGCCCTGGTGCCGATGGCCGCCGAGGTGTTGGTGCGATTGATCAAAAGTTTCAAACCTCAGGATATTGCCGTTTCAAGCTATGGCATCCGCGAAGGCATGCTTTATGAACAAATGCCTCAACGTCTGCGCGACCGTGACCCATTGGTCGAAGCCTGCCGCTTTGCAGAGGCAAAGGATGCCCGCATGCCGGGCTTTGGCCGTCTGCTTTATGAATTTATCGAACCGATTTTCAAATCAGCCCCTTTCGCGCACAAGCGCCTGATTAAAGCGGCCTGTCTGTTGCACGATGTCAGTTGGCGCGCCCATCCCGATTACCGGGCCGAAGTTTGCTTTGACAATGCCACCCGCGCCAATCTGGGCGGTCTGAAACATTCCGAGCGCATCTTTTTGGGGCTGGCCTTGCTGCATCGATATACGAACAAGCGCGAGGGTACGCATTTCGAAAATCTGTATGATTTGGTCGACGAAAAGACCCGCGATGATGCAGAAATTTTGGGCAAAGCGATGCGCTTTGGCGCGATGCTTTGGATGAACGATGATGCCAATATTGGCGCGTTTCGCTGGTTTCCCAAGAAGAAATTACTGGAATTACACCTAAGCAAAGACGCCATGCCGTTGTTTGGCGAAGTGGCCGAGGCGCGGCTGAATTCGCTGGCAAGCTCGCTTCAAGCCAAGGTGGTTGTCAAACAACGCAAGCGTCAAGGCGGATAAACATCCGCCTTACAGATCAATCTGGCCGTTTTCATCTGGTGCTGGGTGGTCTTTATCCACGGTGGGTTTGCGGCGAATGATGATGTCTCCGTTTTCGAGCATCTCGGGCGCCGCGTAGTTGCTCCAATCCTCCACCTCGTCCAAAAGCCCGCGTAGGGCGGGGCCGAATTCTTCGACCCAGCCTTGCACGTCATCCAGCGCCGGTTCCATTTCGCGCATGAGCCCCTCAAGCAAAATCTGCGCGCCCCGTTCCATCAAAGACAGACCGTCGCCCGCCTGTTCTTGCGCAAGCGCTGGGGTAGAAAGGCCAAGGGTCGCGATCAATATTAGCTTTTTCATGACTTTTATATGGGACTATCCAGATCGATATCCAAGGTAACTGGGAAATGATCCGACGCCGCGACCAACGCATCCCGCAAAGCCCCATCCGCCCAGCACTCTGGATCGTCCAAAGGATGCCAGATGCGCCAGCGTGGATCGCGTGCGGCCAAATCAGGTGACACCATGATGTAGTCAAGCAGCGCTTGTAAAAACCGTTTTTCCTGCCGAATCCAAAAGCGCGATGTGGTGGGCGTTGCGCCCAATCGGCGCTGCAAACCTTGGCGGGCGTGCGGATCAAGCAGTGCCTGATCGCCTTGCCCTAAAATGATTTCAACCGAGGATCGGCCAAACAGGTTTTCGTATTCATCAAGGCCGGGCCCGTCATTGAGATCGCCCATGACCATCAGCGCCGCGCCCTCGTCCAGATGCCTTTGAATACGCGCCCGCAACCAAATGGCCTGCGCCAGTTGCTTGCGCCGGTTGGCGATGGAAATGCGCAAGACCTCATCACGCGTTGTCGCTCCGAATGGCGCTTTGGACTTTAGATGCGCCCCGATCATGCGCAGCTGCGCGCGCCCTTTGGTTTCGATCAACAATTCCAGCGGAGGTTTGGAAAACACCACTTGATCCTCGGTCGCATCAATGTCCAGATCAATGGAGAACGTTTGATCAAAGCTTGGTGCCGTATCGTGATTTTGAGGGTCGTGTCGGGCACTGATCTGATCGGGATCATAAAGCAGCGCAATTTCCTGTTGGGTGTTATTGGCAAAACCGATGACGGCGCGGCGCGCGCGCAATCCAGCATGAACCGCGAACGTTTCAAGGGCGGCAACGGTATTGCGATTGCGCCCTTGATCCGGGGCCTCAATGATCATGATCGCATCGGCGTCCATGGCGCGAAACACCCGCGTAAGCGCCGCAATCTGATCCGAACGCGTCACCCCGTGTCGCCCCGACCAACCGTCATCGTTCAAAAGCGCGCCGTCCTCGTCAAACAGGCTGTTCATCCATTCGATGTTGTAGGTCGCGATGCGCATCAGGTTTTGGCGCTTCTGATGTCTTCCCACGCGCGATTGATGTCGATCATGCGCCTTTCTGCCAATCGCACCGCTTCTTCGGGCACGCCGCGCGCCATCATCGCATCGGGGTGATTTTCGCGCACCAATTTGCGCCAGATCACGCGCATATCTTCCAAAGCCATATCCGGCGTTACGCCCAAAACCGAATACGGATCGGGAACCGCATCAGGCACAAACCGTGCGCGCAGGGCGCGGAACTCGATGTCGGGAATGTTGAAGATATGCGCCACCTGTTCCAGAAACGCATCTTCGTTCGGGTGGTAAAACCCGTCCGCCATGGCGATGTGAAACAGGCCTTCCATCAGGTCCGTTAGCATATCGGGTTGATCGGCAAACATTGTGTGAATGCGGGTCGCATAGTCCTGAAAGCCCGCAACATCCGTGCGCGCCAAGTTGAAAACGCGCGCCGCGCCAGCTTCGTCTTTGGCGGCGATGTGAAACACATCGCGAAAGGCGGTGACTTCGTCTCGGGTGACTTGACCGTCCGCTTTGGCCATTTTCGCGCCAAGTCCGATGACGGCAATCGCAAAGGCCACACTGCGTTCGGGCGGCGTGCGCAATTGGTCAAAAATGGCCGCCAGCCCTTCACCTGCGGACAAGGCAGCGATTGCGTCGGATATGCGGGTCCAAAGTGACATAAGCCTCAGCTTATCGCGGAAGGCTGGCGTATGTTAGGGCCTAGATAAAGTTTAAAGCTGCTTTTGCATCAAGATCAGGTCAAGCCATTGCCCGCCCTTACGCCCGACCTCAGGCATCTGCGCAACCTGTTGAAATCCAAGAGCTGCGTGAAAGGCGATGGCACCGGGGTTTGCACCGCTGATCCCTGCGACCATGATGTGTTTTTGTTCGCCCCGTGCCGTGTTCATCAAAGCGGTCAACAGTGTGCGACCATGCCCCTGCCCTTGCGCCCTTGGCGACAGCAAAATCGTGTGTTCGATCGTTGCCGCGTATCCCGGACCCGCGCGAAACGGGCCATAGGTGGCAAAGCCCATCGCATCGGGCAACACCAGAACGGGGCGAGTTGCGATCATTTCTGCGATGGCGGTCTGGGATTTGGGTTCAGTTGTGAAGGTGACAAACGTATCTGCGATGACCTCATTCCAAAGACTCGTGATCCAATCGGCATCATCAGCTGTGGCCGCACCGATCATAGGACGCGTGGGCCATGTGGTGTGTCAAATTCGGCCTGCATTGCGACTGGTCCGACCTCGACCGAAATGCGCGGATCCACGATATGTTCCGCGAGTGTCGCGGCCAACGCAGCGTCGGGATGAATCAGCGTAAAGCGCGTTAAGCGCAGACCTGTCGGGGTCAGCCGTGCAGCCGGATGCATGCCCTTCGGCCATGAAATCAACGCAGGCCACAAGTTGTCAAACGGGGTTGTTCCATCTGGTGACACAGCCATGCGCCAGCGCAAATCGCCGCGCGCAACGTCAACCGCCGCGCCGCATCCCTGCGGCATCTGGGCAAGCTTGCTTTCCATATCTTGAACGGACGCGGCCCAATTTGACAGTCGCGCAGGTCCGCTAAACCGGTCCAGATCATACCACCGAGGACGCACGGGGACGGGCGCGTCGGGATCGGGCGCGATGGCTTCCAAATACAGGCCGTCGTCCAATCCCAACAACGTATTGTGCGTGTGGAAAATCGCGTGTTGTCCACCCGGCTGCATCGCAACGCCAAGCCTGTCTTCGATATAGGCCTGAGCCTCGGCCAAGGTTGTGGCGCCAACAACAAGATGGTCAAGGATCATGGGCGGGCCTCATTCAAAATGGTCAGGATATCCTGCGCGGCGGTCGGAATATTGGTGCCGGGCCCAAAGATCGCTTTGACCCCTGCATCATAAAGGAACTGATAATCTTGCTGCGGGATCACGCCCCCGCAGATGACGATGATATCTTCGGCACCAGCATCCTTTAACGCCTGCACAAGTTGAGGTGCCAAAGTCTTGTGGCCCGCCGCTTGCGACGAAATGCCAATGACATGCACATCGTTGTCCACGGCATCCTGCGCGGCCTCGGCGGGGGTCTGGAACAACGGCCCAACATCGACGTCAAAACCGATGTCAGCAAAGGCGGTGGCGATGACCTTGGCCCCGCGATCATGCCCGTCCTGCCCCATCTTCACGACCAGCATGCGCGGGCGGCGGCCTTCCGCTTCGGCAAATTCTTCGACTGATGTTTGGATGGCGGCGAAACCTGCATCACCTTCGTAGGCCGCGCCATACACACCGGCCAGCGTTTTGACTTCGGCGCGGTGACGTCCAAATACGGCTTCCATGGCCATGCTGATTTCTCCGACTGTGGCGCGGGCGCGGGCGGCTTCCACTGCCAACTCAAGTAGATTACCGTCGTTTTTGGCTCCGTCTGTCAAGGCATTGAGGGCTGCGGTGCATGCCGCGTCGTCCCGATCGGCGCGAATAGAGTTAAGACGCGCAATCTGACTGTCGCGCACAGCGGCGTTGTCGATGTCGCGAATGTCGATTGGGTCTTCTTTGTCGAGGCGGAATTTATTGACGCCTACGATCACCTCGTCGCCCTTGTCGATCAACGCTTGGCGGGTGGCGGCGGCTTCTTCGATGCGCAGCTTGGGCATGCCGGACGCGACCGCCTTGGTCATGCCACCCATCTCTTCGACCTCTTCGATCAGTGCCCATGCGGCTTCGGCCAAATCATGGGTCAGCTTTTCGACGTAATAAGACCCGGCAAGAGGGTCGACCACATTTGTCACGCCGGTTTCGTTTTGCAGAATTAACTGGGTATTGCGTGCGATACGGCTGGAAAATTGTGTAGGCAATGCAATGGCTTCGTCGAAGGAGTTCGTGTGAAGTGATTGCGTGCCCCCCAGCACAGCGGCCATCGCTTCATAGGCAGTGCGCACCACGTTGTTATAGGGGTCTTGTTCTTGCAGGCTGACGCCTGAAGTCTGACAATGGGTGCGCAGCATCGAGGATTTGGGGTTCTTGGGTTCGAACTCTGACATGATGCGGTGCCATAGCAGACGCGCGGCGCGCAGTTTTGATGCCTCCATGAAAAAGTTCATGCCGATGGCGAAAAAGAAGCTCAGCCGCCCCGCAAAAGCATCCACATCCATGCCACGCGCAATGGCCGCGCGCACATATTCACGCCCATCAGCAAGGGTGAACGCAAGCTCTTGCACCAAATTCGCGCCTGCTTCTTGCATGTGGTAGCCCGAAATGCTGATCGAGTTGAATTTCGGCATTTCAGCAGAGGTATAGGCAATAATGTCCGCAATGATCCGCATCGACGGTTCGGGCGGGTAGATGTAGGTGTTGCGGACCATAAATTCCTTGAGAATATCGTTCTGAATGGTGCCCGAGAGCGTTGATCGCGCGACCCCTTGTTCTTCGCCTGCGACGATAAAACTGGCAAGAATTGGAATAACTGCGCCGTTCATCGTCATGGAAACGCTGACTTTTTCCAATGGGATGCCGTCGAACAGGATTTTCATATCCTCAACGGAATCGATCGCGACACCGGCCTTACCGACATCCCCCTGCACGCGATCATGGTCGCTGTCGTAGCCACGGTGGGTCGCCAGATCAAAGGCGACGGACACACCTTGCTGACCTGCATCCAATGCACGGCGGTAAAAAGCGTTGGATTCTTCTGCCGTTGAAAACCCCGCATATTGGCGAATGGTCCAAGGCCGTCCCGCATACATCGTCGCCTTTACGCCGCGGGTAAAGGGTGCCTCTCCGGGAATGCTGCCAAGGTGTGACACATCCGAAAGGTCGTCTTTGGTATAGACCGGGGCGACGTCGATGCCCTCGAGCGTTTTCCAGGTCAGGCCCTCGACTGGTTTGCCGCGTAATTCGCCTTCAGCGAGGGTGCGCCACGCGTCTTTCTTGCTTGTCATGTCCTTGTCCTCTGTTTCGTAGACCGTGTGGTAAGTTTTGCCTCACGCGTGTCGGGTCCAATTTTTCTGTCAGGGTTGCCAAACCGTTTGCCCCGGCCACAAGCCAGTGCATGTCGTCAGCATATGTTTCGCGCATTGCAGCGCACGCAGCGGGGTCAAACGGGTTCCAGCGTTCTTGCACATCCGGCACATCACCTGCGTCGTCACCGCGTTGAATTAACAAGTTGCGCAGATGTGCTGCATCAGGGGCCCGGTTCAGCCAATCCCGGGCACCATCGCGCGGAACACCGTGTTCGACGCAAACGGCTGCCAGACTGTCGACACGACCTGCTACGACCTCAAATGGGATCACTTCGATCTTGGACTTGGGCGCGGCACAGGACACATCAGCGATCACATCCCGCCACGAGCGGGTATCGCCTGCAATCGCGTTTCGGCGTCTAGGCGTCGGAAGATTGTGGCCACGCCCAACCCCAAACGCAATCGCCGACGACCAGTACCGATCCAAACTGCGTACAGACATTACCACCTTATCAACCGCGCCATCAAAACCACAGATGTAGCGCGCCAAACGCGCACCAACATCCGGGTACAACTGCCCTGTTCGCAAGTTCGATCGCACCGATCCCATCAGATTTTCGTCGCTGACCAACAGGGTCTTGACCCCATTTTGCGCCGCAGTTTCCAGCTGCAACATGATACGCCCGCGCGCACGACGTGCAGCATTCAGGCCCTGTCCCTGCATCGGTTGGATCCCAGAAAACAGCCCTTTACGGGTGTGTTTCGGTCCCCAAAACCCGACACCAAGATCGCCCAATTCATTCGCGTTGCGTCGCATATAAGCTTGGAGGCTGGTGGTCCCGGTCCGATGCGCACCGATATGTAAAATAACTTTCATCCCTGCCCCTTTGAATGGCGTTGCGAGCGTCACAAACGTAAGCCGCATAGGGAAACCTGCCACAAAGAGCCTTGCAGAGCGATTAAAGCTAAAATTGATACGACACCCCGTCGCAATCAGGGAAAAAACCTCTACATTGTGTGCAACAGGAGAGCACATGAAACAGATATTACCCATTGTTCTTGCAGGGCTTTTGGGCGGTTCTTTGGCTGCGGCACAAGGCAACGATGACGCGGCTTCGCCCATATTCATCGAAGGTGAAGTTGACGATTTAAGCCAATTTGTCTGGGAAAACCGTCTTGTCGTCATATTTGCCGACAGCCCAAACGATCCAAATTTCGGCCTACAGATCGAATATCTAGAGGCGCGCATCGATGAATTGGTCGAACGCGATATCCTTGTACTGACCGACACGGACCCATCTTTACAAACCGCCCTGCGCACCAAATTGCGCCCACGTGGCTTTATGATGGTGCTGATCGGCAAGGACGGAGAAGTTAAATTGCGCAAGCCTTTCCCGTGGGATGTGCGCGAATTGACCCGTACCATCGACAAAATGCCGATACGGCAGCGTGAAATCCACGAGCGGCGCACGCTCCAAGACAACTGAGTGGCGCGTTTACCTGTCCTTAGTTCGCCTGCGCTACAGCGGGCTTGGTCCTTGCGCGACGCCGTGCGGTGGCCTATATTTGTAAGCGAATGGAACGGCGCAGGTCGTTCGCCACCAACAGGACTTGATATGGCTGAAGCAACCAAGCGCTCTACTCCTATCACTGGCCGGAATGGGCCAAGCCCGGGCTATTAACCCCCGGCGCGACACCCATTTCGCGTAAAGCCTGAACCGCATAGGTTTTGGCGCGTTGTTTCATCTGCAAATACTGAAAATACGAAATCTCGCGACGGCGGCGGCTGTCTTCGTCTGTACCCGTCACAAAAGCATCAAGCCGTGAATCCGCGATCTGTGCGTCAATCGCCTTGAGCTGCGAGTAGTATTTAACCACCGGATCAATCACCGTTTTGGGCAGAATGTGGATGGTGGGCAACACAGATTGAAACACCATATCGTTATCCTCAGTCGGTAAAAACGGCACATAACCGGCTTCGATCCGCGGCTGCATCGCCTCCCATGCGGCATTCAAATCTTCGCCTTCCAACACATCTAGATAGTGTTTGATTTCGGCCACCAAGGCGCGTTGCACATCTTCGCGCTGTTCGCGGCGCAGCCTTGTGGCTTCGCGTCGGTTTTGTGCCCCGTTCACGATCCACCCGACGGCCACGAACAGGCCGGCCAGAACGGCCTGCCAGACACGGGGATCAATCGCTGACACCCAGCCAGATATGACGCCGACTGTGATCATTCGAATTCTAGGATCACTTCGTCCACAGCCAAACTGTCGCCTTCGCTTGCGTTCACTTTGGACACCGTGCCTTTGCGTTCGGCGCGCAGGATGTTTTCCATCTTCATCGCCTCGATGGTGCACAGCGCTTGGCCGTCTTGGACCTCTTCGCCTTCTTCCACGTGCATTTTGACGACCAGACCGGGCATCGGGCACAACAGCAGTTTGGACGTATCGGGCGCAACCTTTACAGGCATCAGCTGCGCCAATTCCGCCTGACGCGGTGTGCGCACGTGCACGACCATATCGGCCCCGCGTGTGCGGATGCGGAAACCACCCGACACTTTGCCGACTTTTAGGATCAGCGGCGCGCCATCCACGACCATGTCGGCCAATTGATCCCCCGGCGTCCACGACCCCGTCACGCGCAACGTCGCATCATCGCCAAAGCTGACGTTTGCCCCGTCGTGGTCCGCGTCAATAGTGACGTCAAAGGATTGGTCCTGCAGTGCGACATTCCATTCGGTGCCAACGGTGCGTTCGTGGTTGTCCATACGCCCCGAAACACGTGCGCGCCGGATGTCGGCGACGCGGTGCATGGCCGCACAGGCGGCCGCGACGCGACGCAGTTGCGGTTCGGGCAGCGTGACGCCTTCGAACCCATCGGGGTATTCTTCCGCGATAAAGGCGGTCGTCATCTCGCCTTTAATAAAGATCGGATGATCCATGACTGCGCTGAGGAACGGAAGGTTGTGGCCAATCCCTTCGACCTCAAAGCTGTCGAGGGCCACGCGCATTGCTTCGATCGCCGAGGCGCGATCCGGGCCCCATGTGCACAGTTTCGCAATCATCGGGTCGTAATACATGCTGATCTCGCCGCCTTCATAGACGCCAGTATCATTGCGCACAGCTGTGGTGCCGGTTGGCGCATCGCCTTGCCATTTGCCCGCATCGAGCATCGGGCCCGCTGCGACCTCGACAGGCGGGCGGTAACGGGTCAAACGGCCAATCGAGGGCAGAAAGCCGCGATAGGGGTCTTCGGCATATAATCGGTTCTCGATCGCCCAGCCCGTCAGTTTTACATCGTCTTGAGTGATGCTGAGAGGTTCACCCGCAGCGACACGGATCATTTGTTCAACAAGGTCGACGCCGGAGATCAATTCAGTCACCGGGTGTTCCACCTGAAGGCGTGTATTCATTTCAAGAAAGTAGAAACTCTTGGACCCGTCCACGATGAATTCCACCGTGCCCGCGCTGGCATAACCCACTGCCTTGGCCAAAGCGACGGCCTGTTCACCCATGGCTTTGCGGGTCGCTTCGTCTAGAAACGGACTTGGGGCCTCTTCCACGACCTTTTGGTTACGGCGTTGAATCGAACATTCGCGTTCGCCCAGATATATGCCGTTGCCATGTGCGTCACAGAGCACCTGAATTTCGATGTGGCGAGGTTGGGTCACAAATTTTTCGATAAAAATGCGATCATCGCCAAAGCTGTTTGCAGCCTCGTTCTTAGATGACTGAAAACCCTCGCGCGCCTCTTGGTCGTTCCAAGCGATGCGCATGCCTTTGCCGCCGCCCCCGGCCGAGGCCTTAAGCATCACTGGATACCCGACCTCGTTCGATATCTTCACCGCCTCGTCCGCATCCGCGATCAAGCCCATGTAACCGGGCACCGTGCTGACGCCCGCCTCTTGGGCGATTTTTTTCGAGGTGATCTTGTCCCCCATCTTTTCGATCGCGCCCACGGGTGGGCCGACAAAAGCAACACCAGCGGCATCTAATGCCTTGGCGAATTTGGAGTTTTCCGACAAGAAACCATAGCCTGGGTGCACCGCCTGAGCGCCCGAAGATTTCACCGCCTCCATCACTTTTTCGATGACGATATAGGACTGGTTGGCAGGGGCCGGGCCAATATGAATAGCTTCGTCCGCCATTTGCACATGCAGGGCCTGCGCATCAGCATCAGAATAAATAGCGACCGTCGAAAGCCCCATCTTGCGCGCGGTCTTGATGACACGGCAGGCGATTTCACCCCGGTTGGCGATCAGAATTTTATTGAACATGTTGTGTCCTTTGTTGCCCAAGCGACACATAAAGCCGCGCTAAGAGATGTATCGGGTGTTTTTAAGCAGGCGGCCATTGCGCGCATATCACTCACTATTCCGTCATCCGTGATGCCGCGTTGCAGCACTGTGAAGATCGATCGTCCTTGTTTGTTGGAATTTGTTGATTGGTTGCGAAATCCGACATCCTGAAAAGGTCCCACGCTCACGAAATGTACACGTTTTCGGGCGTAGTTGTGAGTTCTGAACACCGTGATTTGGGTGCAAATTTGACCATGGGGAACGAGTCGTGACCTGCCTAACAGGAGAAATATCATGAAAATAGGAACAACCGCGGCAATCTATGCAGCGGCCGGTTTGATGGCGACGGGTGCCTTTGCACAATCCGCCGACACTGCCGCAGAGCTTGCAGAATTGCGCGAACGCGTCGCTGAACTGGAACGGACAAACGATGTTCCAAACCGTCCACAGCTGGGTTTCAACCTTGGCGAAAATACGTCGATTGAACTGTACGGCTTCATTCGCGCCGAAGCGTTCTTTGACTTCGATTTTGCACAGGGCGATCTGTCTCGCGCGGGACGTGTCGGTAACGCCGCTTTCGCGACGGACGGTGAATTCGATACAAGTGTACGCGTATCGCGTTTCGGTATCCGCTCGACCACGGCTACCGGCATTGGTGACATCAAAACACAGTTGGAATTCGACTTGTTCGGAAGCGGCGGTGACGACAGCAGTTCGCCCAACCTTCGACTGCGTCATGCCAACGTGAACATCAACGACACCGTCTTGGTGGGTCAGACGTGGACCAACTTTATGCCACTGGTGCATTACCCCACCACGGCTGATTTCAACGGCCCTGTTGGTATCACTTTCGCACGCGTTCCGCAGGCACGTTACACTTACAACAATGGCAACGGGCTTGTCCTTTCGACCTCGATCGAAGAAGCCAATGGCGGCGGCCCCGATCCGGTGTTCACCGGTGCAGCATTCTACGGCACCGATAACTGGTCGATACGTGCTGCCGTTTTGGCCGGGGAATTTGAAGGTGAGGGTGGCGAAGACCTCGATACCAACGGTCTGACGCTTTCGGCTGGTTTCTCTCCTTGGGCAGGCGGCACATTCAACGCCACTTACGTCACCGGCCAAGGTCTTGGTAACCTGTTGATCGGTAACGGTGCGCGCGACCTCCTCGGTGAAGAAAACGATGTGGACGGGTTTACCGTCCAATACCTTCAAGAAATTGGCGAAAAATGGACCTTGGGTCTTGCCTACGGTAGTGAAAGCTATGATCTGGTGACCACCAACACGGTTGGCACAGGCGATACCGCAACGTCCAATGCGTTCACCGATCTTGAGTCTATTCACCTCAGCGCGTTCTATAGACCTGTCGACAATCTGACACTCGCGCTGGAATACATCCACATCGACTCTGAAGACGAAACAACCGGCTTCAGCGCCGATGCTGACCGGATCGGGGCGTCTATTACTTTCAGCTTCTAACTTAAAACAAACTTGCAGGCCGCTTCTCTGCGGCGGCCTCAAGACACCACAGAACCGCGAGGTGGACTTCACATGCTCCTCGCGGTTCAACTGTTTTTCAGCCCCGGCTGTGTGGTGACTTAAATGCTCAGCAGTCGTTGTTTGCGACTTCGCAATACAGCACATTTGCACCAACACCGATGGCAACACCGGTAAGCACGCTGCCCCCGACAACAGCGCCCGCGCCTGCACCAACAGCGCCCCCGATAAGGGCTTGTTCCGTGACGGTGTCACCGCACGCTGCGAGGCCAAGAGTTGCGATGATGGCGAATGTGAAAGGTCTAAGCGCCATTTAGTTCGTCCTCTGCTCGTTTTTTGATGGCGTCTTCTAACGCTCTGTTTGGTCCGTTGGTGCGTCGGCAAACACACCATTTGCCCATTAACCTGCGACGACAGGCGCGGTGCTTTGCGGTGTCGCGCGACGGACCCGCACGCCGGTGATAAAAAAAATGCGGGCAGCGTACCTTGAACCAAGGCATGCCGCCCGCAAGGGGAAGGGGTACGGAAATAGTACTTAGCGCCGGGGTAAAACTGGGGATCCGACGCCATATGCCAGTGGTTGCACGCTGCTGCGCGTTTCGCCAAGCGCGATAGCTGCGCGTCGGTGAAATCAGCCAGCTTTCGCCGTTTGGCGCGATGGAACGGCGGCATTGCGCTCAATTCTGTGGCGCCCATCGTCTTAGCCTGCGCCAAAAATGTCAGGAAAGGACGCGCGGACAACCGCTTCGTCGATGACCAGCAAAGCTTCGTAATCGGCGAGATCAAAGGGGTCTGTTGCCGGGATCACTTCGCGGCCAAACAACCACGATAGACGGCCTGCATCCAAATTGCCGCGCTCAAACGGTTCCGTTCCGAACTGCTCCCAAAGCGCCGTCATAAACGCTGCATCCGCACGCTTGTCGGGCGGGCGACGGTCAGGAAACCGTTCACGCCGCGTCAACGGTGTCACCCCTTTAGGGTTTGGCCTTCGAATTATGAATTGGAAATCAGTGCCGGACAGTCGTCCGGGAAACCCGCGATGTTTCAGCATGTGCTTCCCCCCGCGAAAAGGGGAAGAAGCAGGGCGGATTCAAAAATCCGCCCTGTTTTTTTACTTGAACTTGCCGGTGTGGACAGGCTCTTGGCTGATGGGCTCGGGCTCAACAACAACGAATTCTTCGTTTGCGTTGTTACGACCGCAAGCTGCGACCAAAACCATGAGGCTAACCATGCCCAGCACTTTGATGTTCTTCGACATCTGTCTCTCCTGTAGTCAACTTTGGAACGCGCGTCATTACACGTCCTCTGCGAGGTAAGGCGGTCTTGGGGACCCCTTAATAGCCCTATACGTGAGTTTTTTGCGAAAAGAAACGGTATCGCAACGACTTGCGCGGGTTGTGGCCGCAAAGTCGCAAAATCGTAAAACGCAATATGCGCAAAAATGGGCATCAGAATGCCTCCCAACGGCAAGTTTCGTCCAAAATTCGGAATGCTTCGATGAATTGAGTGGCCTCAGGATCGGCCTGCCCGAACGGCACAGGGCGGTCCATCAACGTGATGACAACCACCTGCGGTGTCAGGTCAAACTCAACAAGATAAGGGCGCGCCACCGTTTCACATAGGTGGGCAAAGTCTTCTTCGGCAGCTGTATAGGTAATGTCACCCGTCTCGCGCGCGATCTGCGGCGCCAGAAAGCGAAAGCGCAGCCAGCTTTCTGCGTTTACTTCATCAATCAATACTTCGTTTAGGGTGACGGATTGCCCGGATGGCACATCCTGCGCCAAAGCTGGGGATGCCATCAAGAACAGTAAGGTGCAGCCTCGGACCCAGCGCTGTTTCCAGCGTAGGGCTCCTCCCTCCGAGGCTGCTGTGCGGGCGATACTTGGCCAACGCACTGTTCTGTTGGTTCGGATGTGACGATATCCAAACATTACTCTGCACCTTCTTCGGTCGTTGTAAAGACAGCCGGTGATGTGATTTCGATCAATTCCAAATCGTCGGAATGGCGCAGCTCGCGGTGCACAATGCCCGCAGGCTGCAGCGCACAAGACCCGGCCCGCAGCACGTGTTCGCCCTGCCCTTCGTATTCAAAAACAACCCAGCCCTTGGTGACATAGACCATCTGAAATTCAAGTTGATGAGAATGCCACGTGCCCGGGCTTTTCATGCCCGGTACAGCACGGATCACATGCGCGCCAAACTTACCATCCGTTGCCGTATCGATGCCCAACTGCCGATATTCAAAGAACGGGCGCAACCCCGCGCCCTCAAACGCGCCGCTGTCGGCATGAGAAATGGTAAAGGCGTGATTGGTCCATGTGCTCATTTGATGGCTCCGGCGTGGCGCACCCAGCGGGCGCGGTTGCTTGGGTCATCCAAAACGGCTTGCGCACGGGCAAAGGCCGCATCGGCAATGGGTTGTGGCGCACGACCGCCTGCGGTCACGGCCCAGCCACCTTCGACTGGGTCAAGGCGCACAACCGGGGAAAACCCACGCAAGGATTGCAGGCTGCGCCACAGGTCCTGTCGGATTTGATGGGCAAGGCGCACAGGGTTCATACGCGGCAACACCGTCTGCACCGCCAATTCCAACCGGGGCGGCAAGTGGCGCGCCAGCGTGACGCTGTCGGCGTCATGCAAGATATGCCAACGCGCGCTCATGGGCGTTTCGCCACGCAGTCGATTTCGACCAAAGCCCCGACAGCCAGCGCCGTCACCCCAATGGTGGTACGCGCCGGGCGGCGGTCAGCCGGGAAATAGGTCTGATAAGTGTCGTTGAAAGCGGCGTAGTCGCGTTCAAATTCCGTCAGATAGGCGCGGCATTGCAACACGTGCGACAGATCAAGGCCGATGCCTTTGAGGATGATTTCAAGGTTATCCATGACACGCCGGGTCTGCGCCTCGATGCCTTTGGGCAGTGGTGCGTCCGGGGCATCCGGGTCCGTCGGCATTTGGCCGGTGAGGATCACCCAGCCGTCGGTCTCAACGGCATGGCTGAACGGTGCAACAGGGCGTGGGCCGTTTGATAGGAGGTGGAAATCAGGCATGTCGCCCCTGTTCTGTCTTGTCCCCACACATGACGTGTCGGGCCAAGATCATAAATGTTCGCATGGGTGGACGCAGTTCTGTCATCATCCGAAAAACCTGATCCCGCGGCATTTCCCGTTCGAAAACGCGACCTGCACATCGACCTGCGACGTGGTTACTGGAACAAAATCACCCTTGTTCGCGACGCGGGGCCAAACCATCGCAACTGTGATGCGGCTGAATTTGCGGCCCGTCACTTGTGCATTGAAAGTCGGCAAGAACGTTTGGCAAATCGTACGCAAACGAGAGCCCACAACCTGTCTTGAACTGCCGTGCGTCCCAAACATCAAAACCCGGATCAATCCAACTTGATTGCTGCGTATTTGCTCGCTTGCAGCATCATCGCGTGTTTGCGTTGTGGTGATCGAGCTTGTGCCGACTTCGTCCAAACAGCCATAGGCCCCGTCGCCAAGGTTAAAGGCTTGCTTTCCACGACATTCACGTTCCTGCTGAGCAACCGCAGGCAAGGCAAACACAACAAAGATAAAGGCAAGTATCACACGCATCGAAAAACTCCATAAACCGTTTCGGAGACGCGAGATGCGCCACACTTATAACGGGATATTATCATGTTTCTTCCATGGGTTTTGCAAGCTCTTACCCCTGAGTGACGCAAACGCCCTGCTGACACGCCGCCGGGTGGATCGTGGTTGGATCACCTCATCGATGAACCCTTTTTCTGCCGCCACAAATGGGTTGGCGAAACGGTCTTCGTAATCTTTTGTGTGGGCTGCGATCTTGTCCGCATCACCAAGGTCGGCGCGGTGAATGATCTCGGTCGCACCTTTCGCCCCCATCACTGCGATTTCGGCCGTGGGCCACGCATAGTTGAAATCACCGCGCAGGTGTTTGGAGGCCATCACATCATAGGCCCCGCCGTATGCTTTGCGGGTGATCAGCGTCACCTTGGGCACCGTCGCCTCGCCATAAGCGAACAGCAGTTTCGCACCGTGTTTGATCACGCCGCCATACTCCTGAGACGTACCGGGCAGGAACCCAGGCACATCCACCAATGTCAGGATCGGGATTTCGAACGCATCGCAGAACCGCACAAACCGCGCGGCCTTGCGTGAGGAATCGATATCCAAACAACCCGCCAACACCATAGGTTGGTTCGCCACAACGCCCACAGTCTGCCCCTCAAGCCGGATAAACCCGGTGATGATGTTCTTGGCAAACTCTTCCTGAATTTCGTAAAAATCGCCCTCGTCCGCGATCTTCAGAATCAATTCCTTCATGTCGTAGGGGCTGTTGGGATTGGCCGGGATCAACGTATCAAGCGAGGTTTCGATCCGCCCCGGTTCATCAAAGAAAGGGCGTTTGGGCGGTTTCTGACGGTTGTTAAGCGGCAAGAAATCGACAAGACGACGGACTTCGGCCAAGGCCTCGACGTCGTTTTCGAACGCGCCATCGGCGACGCTGGATTTCTTGGTGTGGGTGGACGCGCCACCCAGCTCTTCGGCCGTGACCACTTCGTTGGTGACGGTTTTCACCACATCGGGGCCCGTCACAAACATGTAAGACGTGTCTTTGACCATAAAGATAAAGTCGGTCATCGCCGGGGAATAAACAGCCCCACCCGCGCACGGCCCCATGATCACGCTGATCTGCGGCACCACGCCGGACGCCATGATGTTGCGCTGGAACACTTCGGCATAACCGGCAAGCGACGCGACACCTTCTTGGATGCGCGCGCCACCGGAATCGTTGATCCCAATCAAAGGCGCGCCGTTCTGCATCGCCATGTCCTGAATTTTACAGATTTTTTGCGCATGGGTTTCCGACAACGACCCACCAAACACAGTGAAGTCCTGCGAAAACACATAGACCATGCGCCCGTTGATCGTGCCCCACCCCGTCACAACGCCGTCGCCTGCGGGTTTTTGTTTTTCCATCCCAAAATCAGTACAGCGATGGGTGACGAACATGTCGAATTCTTCGAATGAATCCTCGTCCAGCAGCAATTCGATCCGCTCGCGTGCCGTCAACTTGCCGCGCGCATGCTGTGCGTCCACGCGTTTTTGCCCACCCCCCAAACGTGCCTGTGCACGTCGGGCATCCAATTCGGTCAGAATATCGTTCATGCTGTCCCCGCTGGTCTGTTTAGGCGCAGCATACAGAGGCGGCCCAGCAACGGAAACGGGCATTTGGCATATTTGCAAATCATTTTCAGACGACACCTTGCAAACTGCAAATCAGCAAAGCGCACACCCCTCTGCATAAGTGCACTGGACAGGTCAGCGCCATCGGCCTACCCCAGAGTTATGCAATCACCCCCCAAGGTCCGCCATCTGGATCGCACAACTCCGCCACATATTTCGACATTGATCCTACTGGCCGGTGGGTCAGCGATGGTCATGAACATGTTCTTGCCCAGCCTGCCGAACATGGCGCTACATTTCGAAACTGATTACAGCGTGATGCAATTGTCGGTTGCGTTTTATCTTGCGATGTCAGCCGTGTTGCAGACGATCATTGGGCCCGTGTCAGACAATATTGGACGCCGCAAGGTTTTGATGTGGGGGATTGGCCTGTTCATGCTGGCCACTTTGGGCTGTATTTTTGCACCCAACGCCACGGTGTTTTTGATGTTCCGCATGTGCCAAGCGGTCATTGCTGTTGCAATGGTGCTTAGCCGCGCGGTCATTCGAGACCGTTATGACCAAGACCATTCGGCATCGATGATCGGCTATGTCACCATGGGCATGGCCGTGGTGCCGATGATTTCACCGGGCATCGGTGGCCTGCTCGAAGAGTCCTTTGGCTGGACGTCCATATTCTGGTTTTACTTCATAGCGGGTGGCTTACTGTTTTGGCTGGTTTGGGCCGACTTGGGCGAAACCGCGCGGAAATCTTCGAAAACCCTAATCGCCCAATTCCAAGAATACCCTGAATTGCTGCGATCACCACGATTTTGGGGTTATTCGCTGGCGGCTGCTTTCTGTTCGGGGTCATTCTTTGCCTACCTTGGCGGCGCACCCTTTGTTGGCACAGCTGTCTTTGGCATGGATCCATCCGAGCTTGGCTTTTTCTTTGGTGCCCCGGCTGTCGGTTACTTCCTTGGCAACTTCTTTTCAGGGCGATACGCGACCACGTTTGGCGTGAACAAACTGGTCTTGTGGGGGTGCATGATCAACGCCTTTGCCACCTTCACGTCATTGATCATCTTTGTCGCGGGGCTTGGCACGCCGATTAGCTTTTTCGGGATGATGACATTGGTGGGCTTGGGCAATGGCCTTGTGATCGCCAACGCGACCGCGGGCATGCTGTCGGTCCGCCCGCATCTGGCCGGCACGGCGTCTGGCCTTGGCGGAGCCATCATGATTGGCGGCGGGGCCGCACTATCTGCGCTGGCTGGTTTTTTGCTGACGCCCGAAACCGGGGCTTTCCCGCTGCTTTATTTGATGTTCGCAACTGGCGTGTGCGCCCTTGTGGCGATTGCCAGCGTCTATCGACGCGAGCGGCGACTACCACGCACCTAAGGGTTGCAACCTGCGCTTTGCAAACTTAGCTTTCCGACATTGCAAAGCTGCAAAGGCAGGATTCGAATGGCCAACCCAAAACTATACGCCGGGGCCAAGCTGCGCGAAGTCCGCACGCGCGTTGGCCTCACGCAAAAGGACTTTGCCGCCAAGCTTGGTGTTTCGCTGCCCTACCTCAACCAAATGGAAAACAACAATCGACCCGTCAGCACATCTGTGGTGTTAAGCCTTGCGCAGGAATTCGGATTAGATGTGACCGAATTAAGCGCAGGCGACGGCGAACGGTTGGTGTCCGATATGCGCGAGGCATTGGCCGATCCGGTGTTTGCCGCCGATATGCCACCCCTGGCTGATCTGCGACTTGCGGCTTCCAACGCACCCGCCCTTGCCCATGCGTTTTTGGACCTGCACCGCGCCTATCGCCAAACCCATGAACGCCTTGCCTCTCTTGACGAAGCTTTGGGGCGCGAAGACGCCCGGGCCCGCCCTTCCCCTTGGGAAGAAGTGCGCGATTTCTTTCACTATTGCGACAATTACATCGATGCTGTTGACCGCGCCGCCGAACACTTCGCCACAATCGAAGGGGGCCACGACAACATCCGTGCCGCTGCCGTTTCCAAACTGGGCAATGCCGGGATCACCATCGCATTCGAAGACAGCGACACATTGCGCAATTACGATGCGCAAGCCAAAACGCTTAGCATTTCCACCCGCGCAGCCCACGAAAGCCAGACCTTTCAATTGGTGTTGCAAGTCGCCCTGATCCGCCAAAACGCATTACTCGAAGCGACTTTGGATTTGGCACGCTTTCACAGCACCGAGGCCCGCGCTATCGCCAAGATCGGACTTGCCAACTATTTCGCGGGGGCTGCGATCATGCCCTATGGCGCGTTCTTAGATGCCGCGACCAAGACCCGGCACGACCTTGAACAATTGGCCACCCGTTTTGGGGCCTCGATCGAACAGGTGTGCCACCGCCTGTCGACGCTGCAACGCCCGGGTGCCAAAGGCATTCCGTTCTTCTTTGTGCGCGTGGATCAGGCAGGCACCATCACAAAGCGCCACTCGGCCACGCGCTTGCAATTTGCGCGATTTGGCGGCGCTTGCCCGCTTTGGAACGTCCACCGTGCCTTTGAACAGCCCGGCCAATTTTTGCGGCAACTGGCGGAAACGCCGGATGGCGTGCGTTACATCAGCCTGGCGCGCGACGTGTCGAAAACCGGTGGACGCTTTGGCGCGCCCGTACGCAGATACGCCATCGCACTGGGTTGCGAAGTCAAACACGCGCCGCATCTGGTGTTCGCGGACGGTTTAGACATCAGCCGCATTGACGCCTTTGAACCTATCGGGATTTCTTGCCGGATTTGCGAACGCAAAACCTGTCATCAACGTTCTGTTCCGCCGCTTGAGCGCCAATTGTCGGTCAATCCAAACACGCGCGGTGTGTTGCCTTACGCGGTCAACTAACGGTGCCAACACAGCTGTCGCGTTAACTATCAAAACGTTAACGCACATTCATTATTAACGTCTTGCTGCGCGCCAACCTGCGGCACGGGCTTCGGTGTTGGAACAAAACCAACGCTCACCCCGGCTTAGGTTTATTCCCGTCCGTTCATAAAATTCTTGGCCCGGCACGTGAAATATTTGACCGTGCTTTGAGATGTTGCCTTTGATCCTACAATTTGGGTCTAAGGGGATGCGCCCCTTGGCCCGTGTCGCACGGAATTGAGCCGGGCTTTGGACGTGAAAGCCGTGCAGACCTCGGTCCGCTGCGGCGGCGGCGACTTCGTCTAGATCATAGTCCATTCCATAGCGCCGATAGGCAAAGGCCCAACCCAGCGAGACAATTTCGCTTCCCACATCCACGCCACCCACATCGCAAGTGGCCACAGTGCGCCCGTATTTGTCGATATCCGTGGCGCTGCATTTGGCGTATTGCCCCGCAAACCGAGCAACAACCTGATCCGTTGCCCATGCCCCACACCCAAAGGCGACGCCGTGTTCAGTGGTGCAGTTTTGGTCCTGTTCCGGTGCGTCGATCGCATGCAATCGGATACGAATTCCACCAACGTCTAGCGTATCCGCGTCGATCACATGCACAACGCCCATGATATCAGCGATACCCGAAACGGGCATAAAAGCGAGAACAATAGCAGTACAAATCCTTAACATCCCCGACATATGGCGATGATGGGTTAAGGTTTCAAAGGAAATCGAAGGTCGTCGTTAACGTTGGGCCGTTTCCCAATTGGGGTGCATCCAAGGCGTATCGTTGCTGGGTGCCAGCGGTGCACGCTCTAGAATATGGTCGGCCATCTTTTCGCCGGTCATAATGGACGGCCCATTCAAATTTCCATTTGTGATGCGCGGGAAAATCGAACTGTCAACAACGCGCAGACCTTCAACCCCGATAACGCGCCCCTTGGGGTCGACCACGGCGCTGGGATCATCCGCGCGACCCATTTTGCAGGTGCCACAGGGGTGATAGGCGCTTTCGACATGTTCGCGAATGACCGCATCCAGTTCATCGTCACTTTGCGCCGCCACCCCGGGTTGGATTTCGTGTTTCACGTAAGGGGCAAAAGCGTCTTGGCCAAAAACCTCGCGCGTTAGGCGAATGCAACGGCGAAAGTCTTGCCAATCTTGATCAGTGCTCATGTAGTTGAAACGGATCACAGGCGCATCAGCAGGGTCATTCGATCGTAAGGTCACGGACCCACGCGAGGGCGAGCGCATCGGTCCGACATGGGCCTGAAAGCCGTGCCCTTCGGCTGCGGCTTTGCCATCATAACGCACGGCGATGGGTAGGAAATGGTATTGAATGTCCGGATAAGCCACCCCGGCCTGAGAGCGGATAAAGGCGCAGCTTTCGAATTGGTTCGACGCTCCCAACCCGGTGCCTGTGAAAAGCCACTGCGCACCGATCAGCGCTTTTGACAGCAAATTCCAGTGCTTATACAGGGTGATCGGCAGCTTTGACGCCATTTGGATGTACATCTCAAGATGATCTTGCAGGTTCGCGCCCACGCCGGGGCGATCTGCGATCACCTCGATACCGTGTTCGGCCAAATGGGCGGCAGGGCCAATGCCGGATAGCATCAGAATTTTGGGAGAGTTGATCGATGACGCCGCCAAGATCACTTCGCGTCGCGCCTGTACGATCTGGCCGCCCGCCAATGCGACACCTGTGGCGCGCCCGTCTTTCATCATCACCCGTTCGACCAAACCACGGATCAAATCGCAGTTGGCACGTTTAAGCGCAGGCTTGAGGTACGCATTCGCCGCCGACCAACGCCGCCCCTTGTGCACGGTTTGCTCCATCGGGCCAAAGCCTTCTTGCTTTTGCCCGTTGTAATCGTCGGTGACCTCGTAACCCGCTTCGCGACCGGCCTCCACAAAGGCGTGGAACAACGGGTTTTTGCGGGGGCCCCGCATCACATGCAAAGGACCGTCTTTGCCACGCCAATCCGGGTCCCCACCGTGACCGGCCGCGTCCCATGTCTCCATACGTTTGAAATAGGGCAACACGTCTGCATAGGCCCAACCATCCGCACCCGCGTCGGCCCAGTGGTCATAATCCATCGCGTGTCCGCGTACATAAACCATGCCGTTGATCGACGACGATCCCCCAATCACCTTGCCGCGTGGACAGGCAAGACGCCGCCCCCCCAGATGCGGTTCAGGTTCGGATTGATAGCCCCAGTCGTAGCGCGCCATGTTCATTGGATAAGACAGCGCGGCCGGCATCTGGATCAATGGGCCTGCGTCTGTGCCGCCGTGTTCGATGATCAGCACTGATTTCCCGGCTTCGGCGAGTCTGTAGGCCACAGCGCAGCCTGCACTGCCGGCACCGACGATAACGTAATCTGCTTCCATAGTAAGACTGTCCGTGGGCTGAGGGCGTTTACCGGAAGATTTTATGCCTCCGGCGGGAGTTTATTTTGCAAGATGAATGAAGGATTCTTGTGCTGTTAGAACGGTGCCTCTAGATCGCCCATGCGCACGTAGACCGATTTGAGTTGGCTGTAGTGCGCGATGGCGGCTTTGGAGTTTTCGCGTCCGACGCCGGAGAGTTTGGAGCCGCCAAAGGGGGCTTCGACCGGGGCATCGTTGTAGCTGTTTATAAAACACGTGCCCGCCTCAAACCCGGCAGCCACGCGGTGTGCACGCGTCAAATCGCGGGTGAATACGCCCGCTGCCAGACCAAAGTCGGTGGCGTTCGCGCGGGTCATCACGTCTGCCTCGTCCTCAAAATCCAGCACGGCCATAACGGGGCCAAAAATTTCTTCGCGGGCGATGGACATGTCGTCGGTGACGTCTGCGAAAACGGTGGGTTCGATGTAAAACCCGTCATCTTTTATGCGGTTGCCGCCATAGACCAGTCGCGCGCCTTCGACTTGGCCTTTGGCAATGTAGCCTTCGACGATGCCGAGTTGGCGTTCGGACACCATTGGCCCGAATGAGGTTTCAGGGTCTTGTGGATCGCCGATCACGGCCCCTGCCAGCCGTTCGGACAGACGCGCAAGGAACGCTTCTTTGATGTTTTTGTGCACGAACACCCGTGTGCCGTTGGAACAGACCTGCCCTGAGGAATAGAAGTTGCCCAAGATCGCACCCGACACTGCGTTTTCCACATCCGCATCGTCAAAGATGATGAGGGGGGATTTGCCACCCAATTCCATCGTGACATGTTTTATACCAGCCGCGGCTGCTGCGTATACTTTGCGCCCCGTTGGCACAGACCCTGTCAGTGAAACCTTGTCGACCCGGTCATCTGTGATCAAGGCAGCGCCGACTTCGCCCATGCCTTGCACCACGTTGTAGACGCCCGCAGGCACACCTGCTTCGTGCAGAATTTCGGCCACCTTTAATGCGCAGAGCGGCGTGGTTTCCGATGGTTTGAACACCATCGTATTGCCGCAGGTCAACGCAGGCGCGCCCTTCCAACAGGCGATTTGTGTGGGGTAGTTCCATGCACCGATCCCGACGCAAACACCCAAGGCTTCGCGGCGGGTATAAACCCAGTCTTCGCCCAGTTGGATGTGTTCGCCTGTGAGCGTTGCGGCCATGCCGCCGAAATATTCGAGCGCGTCGGCGCCGCTGGTGGCATCGACTTCGCTGGTTTCTTGATAGGGTTTGCCGGTGTCAAAGGTTTCCAACACTGACAGGTCGTGGTTGCGCTCGCGCATGATATCGGCGGCGCGTCGCAAAATGCGACCCCGTTCGGTGCCCGTCAGCGCCGCCCATGCGGCTTGGGCGTTGCGCGCAGATGACAGGGCGTGGTCGATCACGGCAGGGGTTGCCGCGTGGACTTGTGCGATCTTTTTGCCGGTGGCGGGATAGATCACGTCGATGGGCGTGCCTGCCGTGTCTTCCACGTATGCGCCATTGATAAAATGGCTGGCTTTGGGTTGTGTTGGATAGGTCATGATTTTGATTTTATGCCTTCGGCGAGAGTTTATTTTGCAGGATGAAGCAGGATCATTCGCCCCTTGGGAACCGTTGGTTTTCTTCGACGGCATTGAGGTCCATGTGGTTGCGCATGTAGCGTTCGGACGCTTTTTGCAGTGGTTGATAGTCCCATGGGTAATACCCGCCTTGGCGCAGCGCCTCGTAGACCACCCAGCGCCGCGCTTGGCTGGTGCGCACATCCGCGTCAAAGCGGGCTAAGTCCCAGCGCGCTTGCGATTTCGCTTGTAGTTGGCTGAGTGTGCCTTGATGTGCGGGCACTTCGGCAAGGTTGGTTAACTCATGTGGATCGGTTTCGAGATCGAACAGTTGATCTGGGTCCAGCGCGCAACGGGTGTATTTCCATTTGCCGTAGCGCAGGCACACCATTGGGGCATAGGAGCCTTCGGCGGCGTATTCCATTGCGACGGGTTCTGTCCGTTCTTGGCCCTGCCCTTGTGGCCGCAATGATTGGCCCGTGCTCCATGGGCTGACTTCGGACATGTCCACACCCACCAAGTCGCACAGCGTTGGGCACACGTCGATGTTGCTGACCGGGTCCGTGATCAAACCGGGTGTCATATTGGGTGCACAGATCATCATTGGCACCCGCGCAGAGCCTTCAAAGAATGACATTTTGAACCACAGCCCGCGTTCGCCCAACATGTCGCCATGGTCGGAGACGAATAGGATGATTGCCTCTTGGCGGGTTGTTTCCAGTGCTTCCATCACCTCGCCGATCTTATCATCGAGGTAAGAGATATTGGCGAAGTAGGCGCGACGTGCGCGGCGGATGTCATCATCGCTGATGTTAAAATTGTCGCGGTCATTGGCGTCAAGAATGCGCTGGGAATGTGGGTCTTGGTCTGCGTAGGCAATCGGGCCGATCTGTGGCATCAGGTGGTCGCATTCTTCGTAGAGGTCCCAATATTTCTTGCGTGCCACATAGGGATCGTGGGGGTGCGTGAAGCTGACGGTCAAATGCCATGGGCGGTCATCGTGACCCCGCGCCAAGTCATAGATTTTGCGTTTGGCGTGGTAGGCGACCGCGTCGTCATATTCCATCTGGTTGGAAATTTCGGCCACGCCCGCGCCCGTCACAGAGCCCATGTTGTGATACCACCAATCGATCCGTTCGCCCGGCTTGCGATAGTCCGGTGTCCAGCCGAAATCAGCCGGGTAAATATCGGTGGTTAGCCGTTCTTCAAAGCCGTGCATCTGGTCGGGGCCGACAAAATGCATTTTGCCAGCCAGACAGGTTTGATAGCCTGCACGGCGCAAATGGTGCGCATAGGTCGGGATGGAGGAGGCAAATTCGGCCGCATTGTCATATACCCCGGTCGCGCTTGGCAACTGACCAGACATAAACGCCGCACGACCGGGCGCGCAAAGCGGTGAGGCCGTGTAGCAGTTGGCAAAGCGCGTCGAGCGCGCAGCAAGTTTTTTCAGATTTGGCGCATGCAGCCAATCGGCCGGGCCGTCGGGAAACAGGGTGCCATTGAGCTGATCGACCATGAAGATCAAGATATTGGGCTGGCTCATGCGGCGTCTCCGATCAGGATATCGAGCGCACGCAACGCCGTGGTTTTGGCCACATCGATTGCACCATCCTCGGACAAAGCCGCGCGCAGATACAGCCCATCGATCAACGCACCCAACGTTTCTGCATCCGCGCGCGGATCACCAGACAAAGGACGCAAAGCATGGGTAAGATTGCTGCGTAAGCGGCGTTGGTACAGTTCGAGCAGACGACGCGTTTCGGGGTGCGTTGGGGCGCGCGCATACAGTGTCATCCATGCGCTGATCGTTTCGGGTGCAAAGCACGAAGGTGCGAAACTTGCTGCAATCAACGCCTCGGCACGGGCGCGTGGTGTTCGTGTGTTGCGCAACCCTGCGATGACTTCGGCCCCAAACTCGCGCAAAATATGGCGCATAGCGGCCAAAAATATCTGATCTTTGCCGCCAAAATAGTGATGTGCCAAGGCCGTGGACATGCCAGCACGTTTCGCGATCTGCCCGACCGTGACGTCAAGTGATCCTGCGGCCCCGATTTCTGCTATGGTGGCCTGCACCAACGCCGCGCGCCGGATCGGTTCCATCCCCAATTTTGGCATTTTGCACGCCCCCAGCCTTGCAACACGAAAGACCGTGAGGGTTTTTTATTGATCAGTCAATCAATAAACGCCTTAGACTTTGGTTGCCGTGACTGTCGGCGTCACCGGGCGACGTTTTAGCACCGCTTCGCGCCAAGTGATGAAGGTCACCGAGGCAAGAATAAGTCCGCCCCCAAGGATCACCCAAATGTCCACCGGTTCGCTGAACACCAATGCGCCCAGCGCCACGGCCCAAACCAATTGCAAAAATGTGATGGGCTGAGTGACTGTGACGGGTGCCGCGGCAAAGGCCATTGTCATCGTGAAGTGTCCCGCTGTGGCAAAGCTGGCAACCGCAAACAACAGCCCCAGATCACCCCAGCTGGGCGTCACCCAATTGGCCAACGCAAAGGGTGCTAGCCCAATCGTCACAAAAATCGACAGCATAAAGACAACCACTGCGGGCTTCACTTCGTCCGCCATGATCTTGGCCAACAGGTAAGACCCCGCAAACGCCACGGCGCAAAACAGCATCGCCACGTGGCCGGGTTCGACCTCGCGAAAGCCGGGGCGCAGGATGACGGCCGTGCCGATCAATGCCACAGCAATGGCTGCAATCCGGCGCAAGGCCAGCTTTTCGCCGAGAAACAGCGCAGCACCAATGCTGACATAGACCGGAGCGAGGTAATTCATTGCCGTCACTTCAGCGATGGGAATGCGTGTCATGGCAAAAAACCACAACATCACGCCGCCCGAATGAAACGCGCCGCGCAAGGTAAACAACCGCCACTGACGCGCGCTTAAATGCGCGTCGCGCATCGCAGGTAGCATCGGCACCAAGAAAACAAGCCCCAGCAAATAGCGCAAAAACGCCGCCTCCGCTGGGGGAACGCGCGGGCCCATATACTTAACCAAGGCTGTCACTGCGACAAAGCACAGGCCCGTCACAAGCATCCAGAATATGCCCGTCAGGGGTTTTGGTTCACCGCGTTGCATCGCCTACCAATGGGCGCTGGCGCGCGGGCTTGCAAGGCAGTTCGCGCACCTTCAAAGGTAAAGAAGTTTTAGTGCAATCGCCCACATGGTGGCTGCGATGATCCCGTCCAGCACCTGCCATGCACGCGGATTGGCGAACAGCGGTGCTAAAAGACGCGCGCCATAGCCAAGCGCAAAAAAGAACACGAAGCTGGCCAATACAGCCCCAATGCCAAACAGCAATCGGTCATCGTATTGTGACGAAATCGACCCGATCAACACAACCGTATCCAGATACACGTGGGGGTTCAAAAAGGTCAGTGCCAATAGCGTCAAAATGACACTGCGCAAGCTTTGGGTGTCTGTGCCGCCGGCCTCAAGCACCGCGCCGCCCCGCCATGCCGATCGCGCATTTTTCCAGCCATACCACAACAAAAATGCGGCTCCGCCATATCGCATAACAGGTTCAAACCACGGCAGCGCCTGCGCAAGTGCCCCAAACCCGGCCACCCCGCCAGTGATCAACACCGCGTCGGCCAACCCACAGGTCAGACACACCCAAAACACATGCGCTTGCCGTATACCTTGACGCAAGACAAAGGCATTTTGCGCCCCAATCGCCAGAATGAGGGACAGGGAAAGAAAGAAACCCGGTAAAAATGAGGCCATTTAGATGTTTTGCTCGTCTCAAATGCGGCTGGTTTCGGCACTTTCGCAGCACAAATCCATTTTAGCTATACGTTTCTTGCAACACACCTTTGCAGTTTTTGGGGGGCGCAATCGCATCCCACCCACCCTATATCCATTGAACCGCGCTGAAATTGTGATGCAAGCATGTCTCACCACACATGTTTATCACGACGATCTGAACAGAGATGATTAGCGTATACAACTTAAGGCCGCATAAAGTTGGTCAATAAAAACAAGGAAGCAACCGATGGCAGATGAGTCTCACAGCGTTGATCTGACCGCTCATGACCTCCAATTGATCGAGGCCGCGCTACAGACGCAGGAAAAAATCTTGTCGGTTCAAAGCCGGGCCGGAGGCAGTGCTGCGCGCACCCGCTTGAACGATATCAAAGGCCTGATGCGTCGGCTGCGCCGTCAAACCCCGAGCGCGCAAAGTGCTGCGACCCCGAGTTGGAGCAAAGCTGCGCGGCAGTTGTTTAGGTAACACGTCCAGCGCCCTGACTGGAATCAAAAACGCCGCGCCTGTATTCCAGCGCGGCGTTTTGCAATTTATCAGATCAAAGACTTTAACCTTCGTCGAGCTGTGCCATAACTTCATCGCTGGCTTCGAAGTTGGTTGTGACCTGCTGCACGTCGTCATCATCTTCCAACGCGTCCACCAGCTTCATCAGCTTTTGCATCGCGATGACATCCATTTCGGTTGTTGTGGTGGGGCGCCAGATCAATTTGGTCGACTCTGACTCGCCCAATTCGGTTTCAAGCGCATTTGAAACGTCATTCAGATCCGTATCTGCGCACCAGATCACATGCCCATCTTCAGAGGATTCGACATCTTCGGCACCGGCTTCGATTGCGGCCATCATCACAGTGTCCGCATCACCCACAGCCGCCGGATAGCTGACCACGCCTTTACGATCGAACATAAAACCAACGCTGCCGGTTTCACCCAGATTGCCGCCATTCTTGGTAAAGGTCGAACGTACAGTCGACGCGGTTCGGTTGCGATTGTCTGTCATCGCCTCGACAATCACCGCCACACCGTTGGGGCCATAGCCCTCATAGCGGATTTCTTCGTAATCGTCCCCATCACCTGCTTCGGACTTCTTGATGGCGCGGTCGATCACGTCCTTGGGAACGGAATTGGATTTAGCCTCTTTCACGGCAAGGCGCAGGCGCGGGTTTTTGTCCGGATCCGGTTCGCCCATTTTGGCGGCAATCGTGATCTCCTTTGACATTTTGGAAAACAGTTTAGCGCGGATTTTATCCTGCCGCCCTTTGCGGTGCTGAATGTTTGCCCATTTTGAGTGGCCTGCCATCAGAGCCTCCTGTCTTGCCATATGCGGAAATGCTGTTGGGCGATGCTATAGGGCATTCTGTCAAAGGGGGGCAAGCCCAGCGTGCAAACGCACGACCGCGATGGCGCAGGCAACGACGCAGCTTTTGCACTTTTCCCGTGGTGTTAATTCCCAAGCGCGCGGCCAAAGCGGTACCAAGGTCGCCAAAATCGCGCTGGTCACCACACGCTGACAGGCCTAACGTGCGGCCCATGACAACTGATCAAATTATCCTCTTTTCGCTTTTTGGTGCCGTCTTTGGGCTGCTGCTGTGGGGGCGCTTTCGCTATGATATAGTCGCCTTTTCAGCGCTGATGGTCGCGGTGGTGTTGGGTGTTGTACCCAACAAAGACGCGTTTTCGGGCTTTGGGCACCCTGCAACATTGGTTGTCGCGCTAGTGCTTGTGGTCTCGGCGGGTTTGGTACGGTCAGGTGCGGTGTTTTTGATCACACGCACCCTTGTTGATGCCAGTCGCAGCCTTGGCAGTCACATCGCGTTGATGGGCGCAATTGGCGGGATTTTGTCCGCATTTATGAACAACGTTGCCGCCCTCGCGCTGCTGATGCCTGTCGACATCCAAACCGCGCGCAAAGCGGGACGCAATCCGGGCCTGAGCCTGATGCCGCTTAGCTTTGCGACGATCCTTGGGGGGATGGTCACGTTGATCGGCACGCCGCCGAACATTATCATCGCCACGATCCGGCAAGACAGTCTTGGCGAACCCTTCCGCATGTTCGACTTTGCCCCGGTGGGCGGGATCGCCGCGATTGCAGGTCTGTTGTTCGTCGCACTCGTGGGGTGGCGGTTGATACCGGCCCGCGACGATCAAGACGATGCGCAAGACGCGCTTTCGCAATACATTGCTGAACTGACGGTGCCTGTCGGGTCTAAACTGATCGGCAAACGCGCTGGCGAATTGGAAGAAGATGCCGAAAAGGCAGACGTGGCCATCATCGGGTTGATCCGCGACGGCAAACGCCAATATGGACGCGCGCGCAACGCTGTGTTGGCAGCCAATGATGCGCTTGTGCTCGAAGCGACGCCGGATGCGTTGGATGAATTTCGCGCCGCCCTTGGCTTGGCCGTCGCAGAAGCCACCCGCGAAGAGCGATTGAAAGCCGCGGGCGACGGTGTTGAAATTATCGAAGTTGTGGTCTCTGACCAATCCCGCCTGATCGGACGCACCGCGCAAGCGGTTGGCCTAAGCTGGCGGCAATCAACGATCCTTATGGGCATCTCACGCGGCGGGAAACGGATCACCAAACAGATCCGCAAGACCGAAATCCGCGCGGGCGACATCCTATTGCTGCTGGTGCCACGCGATACTGGCGCGGATGTTACGCAGTGGTTGGGCACCCTACCATTGGCTGAACGCGGCTTGGCAGTGACGGCCGATGAAAAAGTCTGGCTTGCTATCGGGTTGTTTGCAGGCGCGGTGGCCGCGGCCAGTGTTGGGTTACTTTATCTGCCCGTCGCCTTGGGGCTTGTGGTGGTGGCCTATGTGCTGTCCAAGATCGTCCCCCTGTCTGAGCTTTATACCCATATCGAATGGCCTGTGATCGTTCTGCTAGGGTCTATGATTCCTCTGGGCGCTGCGCTTGAAAGTTCAGGCGGCACCGAATTGATTGCAGGCTGGCTTGTCACACTCACAAACGGCATGCCTGCGTGGGCTGTTCTGACGGTATTGATGGTGGTCACGATGAGCTTGTCAGACGTTCTGAACAACACAGCCACCACCATTGTGGCCGCGCCCGTGGGTATTCAGATGGCTCAGACACTTGGTGTATCGCCTGACCCGTTCTTGATGGCAGTCGCCGTAGCGGCATCGGCGGCATTTCTTACGCCTATTGGGCACAAGAACAACACGTTAATCCTTGGTCCTGGTGGGTATCAATTCGGAGATTATTGGCGAATTGGCTTGCCGCTTGAGATTATCGTGGTCGCCGTGAGCATCCCCGCCATCCTTGTGTTTTGGCCACTGTGATGCCCTTGGGAGCCGGAAACTGATCTCAGTTTCCGGACCGTTTTCCCAATTCGGAAAACGGGGCAGCACCCAGCGTCAAGGTTGCGCCACGTACACCGACCCGCTTAACTTCTCAGTTGAGGGAGAGCAAAATCATGGACACATTGATAAACGTAGTACTGCCACTATCCTTGGCCATAATCATGTTCAGTTTGGGTATCGGCCTTACGATCGCTGACTTTGCGCGTGTCCTCAAACACCCTCGTGCTTTTGCCGCCGGAGCCATAGCGCAAGTCATCGTTCTGCCGGCGGTCGCCTTTGTCATCGTGCTGGTATTTAACCTGCCCTCTGCACTTGCTGCCGGCATTATGGTCCTGTCCTTTTGCCCGGGTGGTGTCACCTCTAACGTTGTTTCAAAGTGGGCGCGCGCGGATGTAGCGCTGTCTGTGTCCCTCACGGCTGTCATCAGCCTGCTCAGTTTGGTGACAATTCCTGTCATGACCGCATGGGCTGTGACCTACTTCATGGGGGAAAACGCACCCGACATCTCGATTGCCGCGCTTACCCTTGCTGTCTTTGCCATTACCACCGTACCCGTTTGTTTGGGCGTCTTCGTCCGCCACTTTGCCACCGGCTTTGCCACGCAGGTCGAACCGGTCCTTAGCAAAATGTCTTCTGCATTGTTCATCTTGATCGTCATCGCGGCCGTAGCAAGCAACTGGACATTGTTTACCGAAAACCTGGCCACCCTCGGGCCCAGTTTGATCGCCCTTAACCTCGTGTTGTTGGGATTTGGCTTTGTCATTGCCCGCCTCTTTCTGCTCGACTGGCACCAGACCAAGACCATCGCCGTTGAAACGGGCATCCAAAATGGCACGCTTGGCATCGCGCTTGGCACGTTGATCGCCAATCAACCGGACGGGTTCATGAGCCCACTCACTTTGCCTTCAGCCATCTATGGCGTGACGATGTACATCGTTGTTGTCCCATTCGTTCTGTGGTTTCGCCGCTCAAAAGGCGGCATGTGATGGCCCATGCAGACGCCATTATTGTGGGCGCAGGCCTTGCCGGGCTGACAGCCGCAGCAGAACTTGCCGACCGAGGCAAGCGCGTCATCATCCTTGATCAAGAACCGCGCAGTTTCTTAGGCGGGCAAGCGTTTTGGAGCCTGGGTGGGCTGTTCATGGTCGACACACCGGAACAACGCCGCATGGGCATCAAGGACAGCCGCGAACTTGCCCTGACCGATTGGATGGGCAGTGCACAATTTGACCGCCCCGAAGATGCATGGCCACGCAAATGGGCGGAAAGCTACATCGACTTTGCAGCCGGAGACATGCGCCCTTGGCTGCATGATATGGGCTTGCGCTGGTTTCCCATCGTCGGCTGGGCAGAACGTGGCGGCGGGTTTGCCGACGGGCACGGCAATTCAGTGCCGCGCTTTCACCTAACATGGGGCACCGGCCCGGGTATTATCGAACATTTTGTGCACCGATGCTTTGAACACGAAAAAACGGGCCTCATCCAATTCCATTTCCGTCACCAAGTCGACCGGATCGATATGGAAAACGGTGAGGCCAAAGGCGTCAGTGGAACCGTTTTGGCCGATGACATCGGCGCACGTGGTCAAAAAACCAACCGCGAGGCCACTGGCGACTTTACCTATGAAGCACCGTCAATCGTCGTGACCTCGGGCGGCATTGGTGGCAATTTTGAAATGGTGCGCAAAGTATGGCCGACAGGTCGCCTTGGCCCGGCGCCAAAGAACATGATCGCAGGTGTGCCAGCCCACGTTGACGGGCGCATGATCGCGATTTCTGAAGATGCAGGCGGCCATGTCATCAATGGTGATCGCATGTGGCATTACACCGAAGGCGTCAAAAACTGGGACCCGATTTGGCCCGCGCATGGCATCCGTATCTTGCCGGGGCCATCGTCGATGTGGTTTGACGCGCGCGGCAATCGCCTAAAGCCCCCTGCCCTGCCCGGTTTTGACAGCGTCGGCACTCTGCGCGAAATCCTGAAAACAGGCTATGATTATAGCTGGTTTGTGCTGACCCAAAAGGTGATCAAAAAGGAATTCGCCCTATCCGGATCAGAACAGAACCCAGACCTCACCTCTGGCAAATGGAGCGAAGTCCTGCGCCAGCGTTTACTGTCGGGGTCAAAAGCCACCGGGCCAGTCGAGGCGTTCAAAGAAAAGGGCGAAGATTTTGTAGTTGCCAACACCCTCAGCGACCTCGTGACAGGCATGAACAAGATCGCGAGCGATGCGGTGATCGACGAAAGTCACCTGCGTGCGCAAATCACCGCGCGCGATTTACAAATCGACAATCCGTTTTCCAAAGATGCGCAGATGATGGCCATCCATGCCGCGCGCAACTACCGTGGCGATCGCCTTCTACGCACGGCCAAACCGCACAAATTCCTTGATGCGGCAAACGGGCCGCTGATTGCCGTCAAACTGCATATTCTGACGCGGAAAACGCTGGGCGGGCTGCATACCAACCTCGACAGTCAAATGATCGGCGCAGACGGAAAATGCGTGTCAGGCCTGTTCGCAGCCGGAGAAGTCGCAGGCTTTGGTGGTGGCGGATACCACGGGTACAACGCGCTTGAGGGTACATTTTTGGGCGGCTGCATCTTTTCAGGGCGGAATGCAGGACGATCCAAAGCGATTGCCTGAACACGTTGGGCAGCCTGCTATCAAAGCCGCGTCAGATGCGCATCCGAGGGACATCCTCTGGATCCAATCGCAGTTCTATCAGAAATGGGCCCTTTCGTGTCTCAATCGCTGCCAGTGCTTGTTCAAGCCGATCATTCGAACGTACTTCGACGCCGTCCCCGCCCAAAGATTTTGCAACATCAACAAAAGACGGCCACTGAAATTCAGTCAAACTCGGGTCCATTTTGCGATCCACAAATTGGATATGTTCCGCACCATAAGCGGAATCGTTGGCGATGATGACGATCAGATCAAGCCCAAGGCGCACGGCTGTGTTGAATTCGTTAATGCCGCCCATCATGAAACCGCCATCCCCACTGAACAAAACAACGGGGCGGTCCGGCGCCGCAAGGCTTGCGCCCATCGCTTCTTGCAGGCCCAACCCGATGGCCCCAAAATTGACAGTGCCGACAAAGCTCTGCGGGTCAGAAACTGAAATCCGACACCACACTTCAGTCATGAAACGCCCGCCATCGGTGACAAGCAAACGATCTTTGGGCAAGGCGTCTTCTAACCGTTCAAGGGCGTGAACGTAGTTGACGAACCCCTCTTTGGCTTTGCCAGTCCCGTCGATATGCGCGGTGAGCGTTCCGGGCTCAAGTTCGCGCGTGAAACCGCTTGCTGGGATTTCAGCCTCGTCCAGCCAATACATAATTTTATCAGCCGTTAATCCTGCATCCGCGACCAAAGCGGCATCAGGATGTAACCCGCCGCCAATCGCGACTGGGTCCACATCGATTTGGATGATCCGCTTGTCTTTCATCAGCTTGCCACGATCCGTTGTGAAATCGTGCAACGACGTGCCAAAGCAGATGATGCAATCAGATTGCGCGATCAGGTCATAGGCCGCCGGAGTGGATAATGTCCCAAAGATATCAAGGTTATAGGGGTGATCCTTAAACATACCCTTGGCCTGAAGCGTTGTGGCGACGGGCGCTTCTAACCGGTCGGCCAATCGCACCAATTGGTCCCGTGCCGCGACTGCGCCGCCGCCCGCCAAGATCAAGGGACGGCGCGCCGATGCGATCATGCCGATTGCGTTGTCCAAAACGTCGCCATCGGCCGCACCTCCGGGTTCCATGAACACATCAAGCACTTGGGGGGCGTATTCGGCTTCTTGCCACATAAAATCTGCCGGCATGTTTAACACAATGGGGCGGCGTTCGACCTGCGCGCGGTAAAATGCCCGCGCGACATCTTCTGCGACCGTTGCAGGCGTGCGCAGTTGTTCGAACCCCGCGCCTGTGCTGCCAACGACATCGCGTTGATCGATGCTTTGCAGATGGCGCGGATTGTCGGCGGGCGTGTCGCCCACCAAAATCACCAAAGGTGCCCGCCCGCGCGCAGTTTCCACCAACGCCGTCATACAATTGGTTAAGGCAGGCCCGTGGGTCACGGTCGCAACACCAACCTTGCCCGACACATGGGCATAGGCCGATGCCATCAAAACGGTGCTGCCCTCGTGCGCTGCGGGCACAAAACGACCGCCACTGTCGCGCACAAAACTGTCGACCATAAACAGGTTGGCATCCCCCATCAGCCCAAACATTGTCGTGGTCCCGTGATCTTTGACCGCGCGCGCAATGGATTGATAAACATACTGTTTTTGGCTCATGCGTGTCACCTTGTGCATTGATTAATGCTTGAATAGCTGGATGGGATGTCGAAATTCTGTGATTTCAACACTTTCAAGGTATGTTACTGGGCAAACTGAGGTATACGCTTTCGGAATTAAACACTTTTTGTCAATATTAGGTAAGTTTCGCCAAAGTTTGACGATATTCAGGTAAATTCATGCTCGATACTTTTGAAAAGCTCATCCTCAAAGTCCTGCAACGCGATGGACGCGCCAGCACGCAGGCGTTGTCTGATGCTGTTGGCTTGTCGCCGTCGCCGTGTTGGCGGCGCGTCAAACGGTTGGAAGAAGACGGTTATATCACACGATATGCTGCTATTTTGGACGGCAAGAAATTAGGTTTACACGCCCTTGCCCACGTTCAGGTCTCCCTTGTCAGCCACGACGTGTCGTCGATCAAAACCTTCCATGATTTTGTCAGCCAGAACGAGCAGGTTCTTGAATGTGCGTCCATTACGGGCGACTTCGACTATGTCATGAAAGTTGCGGCCACCGACCCCGAAGCCTTGGAGGATTTCATCATGCGCAACCTGCTTGGGCTTGGCGTTGTGCGCACCACGACGACCACGTTTATCCTAAGGCAGATGAAAGTGTCGGGCGCGTTGCCCGTGGACATGTGACATTGGAATCAAGCGAGACGGTTGATTTTAGCGGCGACAGATCGTCGACCACAGAGTTTTCAGCCCTCAATGTCCTTCACCAAGGCTTTTCATCAGCGCTTGCGAGATAAAAGGCGGTTCACCAAATTGCCGCACCGCGCCGAACCCGTCTAACATGCTCCATTGTGCTGCCATGAACTGCCAATTGCGCGTTTCCCACCCAGCGCGGTTTCGCACAAATCGAGGACGCCATGCGCCATGAATGCGCGCATATAAACGGACCATATCTGCATTTAGGGTCGTTGCGTCGGCCACACGGCGGCGCGCATTCGTCAACATCTTGCGCAAGCGCGCCTCGACCGGGATGGCCGTTTTGGCCCGGCGTCCGGCAAACACCGCCTCAATGGTTGTTCCGCACTCCAAAACCCCCCGCACGATCAAATCACCCCGTCTTGAGTGGGAAAATTGCGGCACCAGTGCAGCGTTGATGATGCAAGGGTGCCGTTTGAACAGCCCCGAATCCTCGTATTCAGGTTTGACAAGACGCGGGTGCAATCTGCGCTCTGCCTGCGCGGGCATCTGTCGATCAGGCAAAGGGTTTCCTCCGGAACCAAATGGCGTCGGAAGCTTAGCAAACGGGCACTTAACAGCCCGTAAAAATTTTCAAAGCGGCCAAATGAAGGGAATGACAAGCGACGCCAACAGACCCACACTAAGGTTCAAGGGGATCCCTACCCGCATGAAATCGCTGAATTTATAGCCACCAGGACCATAAACAAGCGTATTCGTTTGATAACCAATTGGCGTGGCAAATGCACAGGATGCTGCAATCATCACCGCCACCACAAGCGGGCGCGGATCAAGCCCCAAGGCCGTTCCAAGGCTGATCGCAATCGGCGTCATGATAACGGCAACAGCGTTGTTGGACACGATCTCGGTTAGGGTTGAGGTCATCAGGAACACGATGAGCACGATCAAAGGCGCTGGCAGCGTCGCCAAGCCCGGTGACACGCCCTCGACGATCAGTGATATCGCACCTGAATGTTGCAAGCCTGCGCCAACCGCCAGCATCCCAAAGATTAACGCCAGCAATTGGCCATCAACATAAGAGAACGCCTCGTCTGCGTCGATACACCCGCTGACCAGCACGACCGCCACGGCCAACACCGCCAAAAGCAGGATGGGCGCGACATTCAAAGCCGCCAGCACAACGATACCGAACAGTGCAGCCACCGCAATCGGCGCATGTGCGCGCCGAAAAGCGCGTGCCGAAGGGTGGGACACATCCACCATCTCCATTTCCGTCGACAGGCGTTGAATATCCCCGGGTGCGCCTTCCAGCAAAAGGGTATCCCCGACTTTAACCACCAGCGCATCAAGCTGACGCCCGATGTTCTGATTGCGGCGATGCACCGCAAGGGGATAGACGCCGAAGCGCCTGCGCAAACGCAAGGAGCCCAGTGAACGTCCCACCATCTTGCAGCCCGGCGTGATCAGCGCTTCGACCGTGGTGGTTTCAACGGCCGAAACCTGATCCACACGGCGCAGTTCTTTGGTGGCTTGCAGGCTTAACAGTTCGGTCATCTGCGTGCGCAAAACAACGCGGTCACCGACCTGTAAAACCACCTTGGCCAGATCGCGCCGCAAAGACAAATCCCCCCGCACCACATCAATCAAGCGCACGCCTTCGCGTTTGAACAATTGCACCCCCATCACTTCGCGTCCGATCAGGTTGCTGTCAGGGGGGATTACAGCCTCGGTGAAAAATTTCATCTTGGATCGGTCCGACAGCATATTCGCCATGCTGTCGCGATCTGGCAGCAAGCGGGGCGCAAAGATCGACATATAGATCAAACCCCATACGCAGACGACCAAACCAATGGGCAAGATTTCAAAGATGCCAAAAGGTTCCAGCCCCGCGTTGCGCGCCACCCCATCCACCAACAAGTTTGTCGACGTCCCGATCAACGTAAGTGAACCGCCCATGATTGCTGCGTAACTCAGTGGAATCAAAAGCTTAGAGGCCTTCGTGCCCAGCGTCTTGCTCAGCTGGACCATCACCGGAATCATGACAACCACGACAGGCGTGTTGTTCATGATGGCCGACCCACCCATCACGGCTAAAATCACAGCAACTACAGCCGTTTTGGGGCGTGTCTTGGCATTGCGTTCGGCGGTGCGCGTCAACACATCAAGGGCACCCGTTCGCACAAGTGCCCCCATCACAATGAACATCGCCGCAATTGTCCACGGTGCCGGATTGGACAGGACAGCCAGCGCATCGGCGTAGGGCAGAATGCCTGTGGCCAGCATCAATGCCGTGCCAGTGATGGCAACGACTTCGGTCGAATAGGTTTCGCGCACGAACATGATAAACATGACTGCGACCAGAAGCAGTGCCAATATCGGGTTCAGAATGGTCGTGTCATCGAGAAAGCTCATAAAGGCAGGGTCCTGATTGCACGCCAGAAATCAACGTTCAGTGTCGCTTATTGCGGCACGCGCATCAAGACCTGCCTGTTTGCGCGGCTGCACCAGGTACATCCCCAACATCATCAAGGCCAAAGCCCCCCAAATGGCCACCGGATATGCCTCGGCCAAGACAAGTTTGGCCCAAATGATACCAAAGAGGGTCACAAGATAGCCGATCTGCACTGCAAAGACCGGCCCAGCCCGCCCCACCAGCCAAACATAGCCCACATAGGCCGTCACATGCAGCACGCCGCTGGCCAACTGCGCCAACTCTGGCGCGCCAAACGGCGGGCGCAGATCAATCCATTGCCCGGTTCCAATCGCCAACGGCAACACACACACGCATCCTATAATCGACGCGCCCCACAGCACCTGTATCGGATCAAGGCCAGCCGTGCCCCAGCGTGCCACGGCATTGCCTTCGCAGGCATAAAACAACCCCGCGATTAAGCCAATGAACACCCAAAACGCCGGGATCGTCCCCGACATTTCTGCGCCCGGCAGAACGATCATAAGAACCGCCCCCAAGCCCACAGCCAACCCCACAAAACGTCGCCATTCAAACCGGTCAAGCGACAAAGCCAAGGCAATTGGAAAGGCCCAAATCGGTACCATCGACAACAAGATCGACAATACTCCTGCAGGCAAATGCACCGCCGCCTGATAGCTGGCAGTGTTGGGCAAGACCGATCCGATGAACGCAATCATCACATAGACCCGCAATTGTGCGCGCCCCAAGGGCAGCTTTGTACCACGAAGAACAGCGATGATGCTCATCACCGTGACCCCAATGGCCAGTTGCCAAAACAGCAATCCAAAATGTTTGTGACCCGTGCTTACCGCGATTTTAGTCAACGGCAACGTCATGCCCCACGCAGCCCCAACACCGACCAAAACGGCCAGACAAAGCAGGCGTTCGGATTTCGTCATGGCCCGCTTTGTTGCAAAAGCCCGCCTTGGCGCACCATCTCGATCCGCGAGGCATGCCCGCCCGCGTCCGTCTCGATATAGACGCCAGACAAGGTCGCCGCCCCCAAAGCCGGCGCAAAACGCGCCTTAGGCATCCCAGTGATAAAGCGGCGCAAGGGTTCGTCACGTTGCATGCCGATGACCGAATTGTAATCGCCACACATGCCAGCATCGCTTAAATAACCGCAGCCCCGCGACAAGATCATCGCATCCCCCGTCGGAACATGCGTGTGCGTGCCCACCATCAAGCTGGCCCGCCCATCACACCAATGGCCCATGGCCATCTTCTCCGAAGTCGCCTCGCAATGAAAATCCACGATCGCGGCATCAATGTCGCCGTCCAATGGATGCGCGCGAAACACCGTCTCAAGCGCGGAAAACGGGTCGTCAAAGGGGCGCTTCATAAACACCTGCCCCAAAGCCTGCGTTACCAACACGCGCTTACCGCTTTGCGTGGTAAACACACGCGCGCCCTTGCCGGGCGCCGCTTTTGAGAAATTCAACGGGCGAATAATGCGCGGCTCGGATTCGATGAACTGCAACATGTCTTTTTGATCAAAAGCATGATCGCCCAAAGTCACGCAATCTGCACCCGCCGCCAGCAAAGCCTTGGCATGCGCCCCAGACAACCCCATACCCGAGGTCGCATTCTCGCCGTTCACAACGACAAATTCCAAATCCCAAAGCGTACGCAGTCGGGGCAAATGATCGGTGATCGCCTGACGACCTGCACGGCCCATCACATCACCCAAGAAAAGTATATTCATACCCCTCCATATGCCGCACAAAACCGTGACGACAAGCACAAACCCATCTTGGTCCTTGGATCATGCCAGTAAAATGCACGGATGAGTAAGAATGAACGGTCCTCGCCCCGCCTTAGATCTCAATCACAGCCTCGGGCGTCACGATCATATCAAGCGGTTGATCCGTTGACTCAAGCGGCAGGTTATCAAATTCCTGCGCACCATAAGCAAAGCCAATCGCCAAAACTGCCCCACGCGCCCGCAACCGTTCCAGGGTGCGATCATAAAATCCACCGCCATATCCCAACCGGCCACCGGTGCGATTGAACGCCACCAACGGCACGATCACAAGTTCAGGTTCAATGAACTCATCAACCAAAGGCACCTGCGCGCCAAACGGCCCAGCGCGCAACGCCGCATCCGGAGTCCAGCGGGAAAACTGCAATGGCAAGCCCGCACCAATGATCACCGGCACACAGACAGACCCATGCGCCGCGGCTTCGGCCATCGCCGGCAACGGATCAATTTCAGACCGAATAGGCATATAGCCCGCCAAAGGCACGCCACGAAAACCGGCCAAAACCGAAGACAACAGGCCACAAGCGCCGCCCCGGTCCAGATCATATGCCGCTTTGCGCGCAGCAAAAGCGGCCTTACGCACCTCAGCTTTTCGCGCCATCAAATCCATGCGCGCACCTTGGGTCGGTGGGTGGGCGCCTTTGCCCGCACGGGCAAACAGACCAGCCCCGCATCCGTCACAACAACACCAAGGCGGCCAGCCCTAAGAAGGCAAAGAACCCGACGATATCCGTAACCGTCGTCACAAAGGCACCAGATGCCAACGCCGGATCAACCCCTAGCCGATCCAGCACCACAGGAATTACCGTCCCGGCAAAACCTGCCACCACCATATTCACGACCATTGCCGCCGCAATGACGTAACCAAGGGCGGGCGAGCCAAACCAAATGATCCCAACGACCCCCATGACAACCGCGAAAATCAGCCCATTGATAAGCCCAACAAGAACTTCGCGACGGATCACACGCCATATGTTGGCCCCGGTCAAATCTTTGGTCGCCAAGGCGCGGACCGCTACAGTTAATGATTGCGTGCCCGCATTGCCGCCCATGGATGCCACAATCGGCATGAGCACCGCCAAAGCCACAATTTGCGCCAAAGCCATTTCAAACTGCGCAATCACGATTGAAGCAAAAATCGACGTCAAAAGGTTCACGGCCAACCAAGGAATACGGCGGCGCGTGGTTTCAACCACAGTATCAGAAAGCGCCGACTCTTCGCCCACTCCAGCCAGACGCAAGATGTCTTCCTCGTGTTCTTCATCCAGCACAGCCATCGCGTCATCAATGGTGATAAGGCCAATCAACCGGCCCTCATCATCCACGACGGGTGCCGAAATCAAATGATATTGGTTAAAAGCATAGGCCACATCGCTTTCGGCCTGCGTGGCAGGGATGGCACGAAACGTCGGCTCAACCAGATCAGTTAACTTCACCTCGCGACGCGAGCGCATCAACTTTCCAAGGGTCACATTGCCAACGGGATGCAAACGCGGATCAACAAGCACAACGTGATAGAACTGGTCCGGCAATTCGGCCTCGGACGCGCTGCGCAAACGATCAATCGCTTCACCCACCGTCCAATGTTCAGGTGCCATGACCACTTCGCGTTGCATCAAACGACCAGCGGAATACTCAGGAAAGGCAAGCGATTGCTCGACCATGGCGCGGTCGCCATCTTCCAGCGCATCAAGAATTTGCTCCTGCTGGACATCATCAAGGTCTTCGACCAGATCAACGACGTCGTCGCTGTCCAACTCGCGCACCGCATCCGCAAGGACAGTCGGCTTAAGAACCGCAATCACCTCTTCACGGATCGACTCGTCAAGTTCTGACAGAATTTCGCCATCAAACTCGCGGTCAAACAATCGGATCAGGCGCGACCGGTCAAAAGGGTTAACCTGCTCCAAAAGGTCCGCAATGTCAGCAGCGTGCAAAGGCTCCATCAGCTTGGTCAGCTGCGCGCGATCCTCAATATCGACAGCGTAAAGGATGGCAGATACGTCTTTACGCTCAAGCACATATCCGGTGTCTTCCGCGGCCGCGGCATCCATCACATCTGTATCGTTTGACATGGGGCCGCCCTTTAGCTGCGTGAGAATTACGCGAACCATAAGGCCCGTGCGGCAGACGCACAATGGGGCGCATTTTGCCTTTGCACCTCAAAGCATAGATGCCCATAAAGCAGGCATGAACACACGCCACCTTCTTACCGGTCATGTGCTGCAATTTTCCGGCAATCCGTTCACGGCCCGGTGGCAGGACACTGTGTATATCGAAGAAGACAGCGCCGTTTTGATCGAAAACGGTCAGATTAGCGCAGTCGGCAATGATGCACGCACGCAAGCCGGGCCAGATGTCGTGCATCACGACCATACCGGCCACCTGATCATGCCGGGTTTCATCGATGCACATGCGCACTATCCCCAGACGGCGATGATCGCGTCTTGGGGCAAACGCCTGATCGATTGGCTGAACATTTACACCTTCCCCGAAGAAATGCGCCTGCACGATCCGGCTTATGCGCGTACCATCGCTGCGCGCTATCTTGATCTGGTTCTGGATCACGGCACCACCAGCGTGGCCAGTTTTTGCACCATTCACCCCGCAAGCGTCGATGCGTTGTTCGAAGCAGCAAGCGCGCGCGGTATGGCTATGGCGGCAGGGAAAACCTGCATGGACAGAAACGCCCCCGAGGGCCTGCGCGACACTGCCCAAAGTGCATACGACGACAGCAAAGCACTGCTGACGCGCTGGCACGGCAATGGGCGGGCGATTTATGCGATCACGCCGCGCTTTTCGCCAACGTCAACACCCGACCAGCTGGCTGCTCTTGGTGCACTTTGGGGCGAACATCCCAATACGCTCATGCAGACACACCTAAGCGAACAGGTGGACGAGATCGCATGGGTGCGTGATTTGTTTCCGGATCATCGCGATTATCTGGACACCTATGAGGCGTTCGGTTTGTTAGGCCCACGCGGCCTTTATGGTCACGCCATCCACCTAACCACGCGCGAAATAGACCGTCTGCGTGACGTCGGCGCAGGCGTCGTGCATTGCCCGACGTCCAATACGTTTATCGGATCTGGCTTGTTTGACCTGATGGGATTGGCGCGTGCGGGCCAACAGGTCGGACTTGCCACGGATACGGGCGGTGGGTCATCTTTTTCGATGCTACGCACGATGGCCGCGACCTATGAGATTGCACAACTGCGCGGAGAACCAGTGCATGCGGCGCAATTGTTGTGGCTGGCAACCGCCGGGTCGGCGTCCGTGCTGCACCGTGGGGACGAGATCGGGGCCCTGTCAAAAGGAATGGCGGCTGACATTTGCGTCCTTGATCTGACCTCAACACCAGCTGTTGCACAGCGACACGCCGAAGCAGATCACATCTGGGATGCCGTTTTTCCCACAATAATGATGGGGGATGACCGGGCCGTTGCCGAAGTCTGGGTGAACGGATGCCGCCTGCGCGGGGACGGAAACTGATATCAGTTTCCGAGCCGTTTTTTGAAGCTCAAAAAACGCACGTTCTACTGCAACGCGCGTGCCAGAACATTTTGCCGTTGCACAGCTTTGGTCAGATCAAACGTCAGCATGTGACCATCGCGTACAACCTGACGCCCTTCCACAAACAGATCTCGGACCGTGGTTGGCCCAGCCAGCAACAACGCCGCGGGATCCCAACTGCCCGCCGAAGCGACACCAGACACATCCCATATGGCGATGTCGCCACGCGCGCCGATTGCGATGCGACCACATTCGGGCCGTCCCAACACGTCCGCGCCACCGCGCGTTGCGATCTCAAGCGCTTCCATCGCCGACATTGCATCGGCACCAAAGGCGACGCGTTGCAGCAGCATTGCTTGACGCGCCTCGGCCACCAAATTGCCTGCGTCATTACTGGCGGATCCGTCCACGCCTAAGCCGACCGGAACCCCGGCGTCACGCATGGCCCGCACTGGCGCGATGCCTGATCCCAAACGACAATTCGAACACGGACAGTGCGCAACACCCGTTTTTGTCTGTGCAAACAGCGCGATTTCGGACGCATCTAGTTTCACGCAGTGCGCATGCCACACATCAGGGCCAACCCACCCAAGGCTTTCGGCATATTCACCCGGGCGACAACCGAACTGCGACAGGGAATAGGCAATATCTTCATCATTTTCGGCCAAATGGGTGTGCATCATCACGCCCTTGTCCCGCGCCAGAATGGCCGCATCGCGCATTAACTCGCGACTGACAGAAAAGGGCGAACACGGAGCGACCCCAACCCGGCACATCGACGACTCCGAGCCATCGTGAAAGGCATCAATCACGCGAATGCAATCTTCAAGGATCGCCGTCTCGGCTTCGACCAGCGCGTCAGGTGGTAACCCGCCGTCGCTTACACCGATGCTCATCGCCCCCCGCGTGGGCTGAAAGCGCAAGCCCACTTCGCGTGCGGCTTCGATCGTGTCATCAAGGCGCGCGCCGTTCGGGAACAAGTACAAGTGGTCCGACGTCAACGTGCAGCCCGACAACGCCAATTCAGACAGCCCCACCTGAGCGGAAACAAACATATGTTCAGGACCAAACCGCGACCAAATCGGGTAAAGCGTTTGCAACCAGCCAAACAAAAGCGCGTCCTGCGCGGCAGGTACAGCCCGGGTCAGTGTTTGATACAGGTGGTGGTGCGTGTTCACGAGACCGGGTGTCACAACGCACCCTGTCGCAAGCACGACCTCTCCGCTGCTGGTGGTCAGGCCGTGGCCCACATCGACAATCACACCATCCCGGATCAGTATATCCGCCCCAGCCAATACGCGGCGCGCATCGTCCATCGTGACCAAATGATCGGCCCCGCGGATCAGGACTTCGGTCATGGGAATGCCTTTAATATATCAAGCGCAGCCCGGTGAATTTCGACATTCGCAGCCGCCACCACGCGGCCGCCCTCATGTGCGGGCCCGCCTTGCCAGTCCGTGACGATGCCGCCCGCCGCTTCGATTAGTGCGATCGGCGCTTGTATGTCGTAATTGTTCAGCCCGGCCTCGATCACCAAATCGGCCTGCCCCGCAGCAACAAGCGCGTAGGCGTAGCAATCCATTCCATACCGGACAAGTTGCACCTGCTGCGCGACCGCTTCAAACCCGGCGCGATCTGCGTCACTGCCAACCTCAGGAAACGTCGAGAACAGGATTGCCTTGGCCAAAGGACGCGGTGCGCGGGTGGAAATGGCATGGGTTCCATGCGGTCCCGTCAAGGTCGCCTCCCCCGCGCCACCAAAGAATCTTTCGCCGATATAGGGTTGATCAATGAGCCCAAGGATCGGCCCGGTATCCGGCCCGACGGCAATCAGAACACCCCACGTCGGGGTGCCCGCAACAAACCCGCGCGTGCCGTCGATAGGATCAAGAACCCACGTGAGGCCAGAGGTTCCGGGATGTGCACCAAATTCTTCGCCCATGATCGCATCATTGGGACGCAGATCGGCTAAGACACCACGCATGGCTTTTTCAGCTGCACGATCAGCAATCGTAACCGGGTCATACCCATTGGCCAGCTTATTGTCCGCGCTTAGGTCATCGGCGCGAAAGTGGGGTAAAATCGCTGCACGCGCGGCATCTGCCATCGTTTGCGCGACCTGCGTCAAGGCGTGAAAATCGTATTCCATACAGCGCGGCGTGCCAGACGTTTGCAGACAAAGCAAGGGCGCGGCGCAAGACCGTACTCAAGACCGACACATCATGTGGGCAGTTTCTTAGGCCACGTCGCTTAGGACACGCGCCAATTCAAACAACCGACGCCGCTGGTGTTCGGGAATAGCGTAGTAGGTCCGCACAAGTTCCATCGCTTCTTTGTCGCCCAAAAGATCAGGCGGGACATCACCATGCATCGTTTCAAATTGGGCACCGTTTTGTGTCATACCCTCAAAGAAAAAGGCCGGGGCCACGCCCATCGATTCACCAATATCGAACAAACGCGATGCGCTAACCCGATTGGCACCGGTTTCATATTTTTGAATTTGCTGAAACTTAATCCCCACCAAATCCGCCAATTTTTGCTGTGTCATACCGATCAGCCACCGTCTTTGGCGTATGCGTTTTCCGACATGTACGTCGACTTCATGTGCCATTCGATAATCCAACCTTGTTTACAATGTCTTAAGCAGCCATTCCGCACAGTGCCTGACCAGAAACGGCCAAAGAGTGCAGCATAGTCTAAGTTGTAAGGACCATACCCCAACAAACACAAATTTTTCAACGCAAACTGTCTGTTTGCGCTCTGCCCACCGCGTTACGCGAACTGAAAACCAATTCAAGAACTGTAAAAACTTGTTAACACTTTCAGAATGTTGCGAGACAATCGGATCAAACCCATTGCCTTGTTCACATGTTTGTATAGGCCCTATCAATGCCTTAGCTCACGCAAACGCGAACGCAACCCATGGGTGTATCGACGTGTGAAATTGAGGCCGCGGCACAACATTTCCGCAAGAAAGAAGTCTCGTTAAAGTAGCGAATTTCCGCTGACAAACCCGAAAACTTCTCCCTTAAGGCGAATCAAACGTCCTCAATTCTTATTCACAGCGCGCAATTGCACCGGTTCCGGCGCTTTGAATGCCCGGCGTAACATCGCCACCAAAGCGTCATGGACCTCGTTGTCGCCACCGCGTTCCGCCCCATAAAGGTTAATACGGTGTGCGGGCAAATCAGGCAAAGCGCCTCCATGATCGATCCGATCCAAGTGTGGTGGTTCGGTGCCTTCAATCATTGTATGCACCGCCAAATCGGCACTGACCGTCGCTTCGATTGTACGGTCGCTTTCGGTTTCGACCACCACGTCCCATGGTATGCCAGCCTCGTCCAAATGTTCGACCACACGCGGGCGAAACGTGCATTGTCGCCCAAAGGCCAATTTTAACGGCTGTTGCCGCCACGCTGACCCGCCCGGCGCACCAACCCAACATAGTGGCTTAACAGTCAGTTCTTCGCCCCCCTGATCCACACCTGTTTCTGTGGTCAGGATAATATCGCACGCTCCCTTGGCATATTCAGATTTGAGATGAAGCGTGAAGGAACTTTCGAGTTGAACTTTTACCCGCGGGAATGCGGCGTGAAACTGTTTTAAAACTTGCGGAATGGCAGGGTAAACAATGTCATGAGGCACGCCCAATTTGATTTCGCCTTCATAGGCCTGATCCGTAAGCCGTGTAATAACCTCGTCGTTCAGTGACACCATACGGCGAGCGTAAACCAACAACTGTTCGCCCGATGCCGTCAGTGCGATGCTGCGCCCGGTGCGATCAAACAGCGACAGCCCCAACAGTTCTTCGAGCCGCTTAAGCTGCATAGAAACCGCCGATTGCGTCAAATGCAAAAAGCCCGCAGCCCGCGTGACCCCCCCGCTTTCGGCCACGGCCACAAAAGAGCGCAGCGTGGTTACGTCCAAATTCCTCATATCAGCATCCTTGATGTATCGCATGACAAACATTCGTTTTCAAAATGTGCCACGTCACGGCATATACATCAAGAGCTTTGATGAAAGCCGATCCAACCATCACTTTTACCCAAGGAGAACACCATGGCACTTATTGACATCACCTCGCGCAACACTTGCATCGATGTACGCCCCGCCGCACGCGGCTTTTCGCTGCTGACCGCTTTGTCAGTCTGGCGTTCGCGTCGCGCATTGGCTCGTTTAGACGCCCACGCGTTGAACGATATCGGCATCAGCGCCAAACGCGCCGCTCAAGAAGCCGCAAAACCGATCTGGGACGTTCCCACAACATGGCGCAAATGAGCGAAAAATCGGCAGGCCGCGACAGATCGTCCTAATTTGTGACAAAATTAGTCAGAAAGTCGCCGCCTGTCCTCAATTTGAATGCGGAAAAACCTTGAAAGACAGCCTCAACGACCCGATATTCGACACAATGCGGGACTAAATCCGCGCTGCGGCACATCGCGTGTCGGCAACTGGTATCAATTGGAGGTCAATATGGCTGAGTTGAATACGATCGGGTCCGCGTCCGGCACACAGGCCGCCCAGATCGACGCAGGGCTACGCGCCCACATGAATAAAGTATACGGCACGATGTCTGTCGGCATGCTGATCACAGCATTGGCCGCTTGGGCTATTGCTGGCCTGTCAACAACAACAGATCCGTCCATTGCGGCAACAAACGCCGAAGGCGCCGTCTATGGGTTGCGCAATGGCCAATTCCTGACCGGTTTGGGTGCAGCCTTGTTTACCTCGCCGCTGAAGTATGTCGTGATGTTTGCACCGTTGGGCTTCTTGCTCTTTGGTTGGGGCGCACTGATGCGCCGCGGCTCTGCTGCCACTGTTCAGCTGGGCTTTTTCATCTTTGCCGCCGCGATGGGCGTCTCGATGAGTTCCGTCTTCTTGATGTACACGCCATATTCGATCATCCAGACGTTTCTGGTGACCTCGATCGCGTTCGCAGGCCTTAGCCTGTGGGGTTACACCACCAAGAAGAACCTAAGCGGTATGGGCACCTTCCTGATGATGGGCGTGATTGGCCTGATCGTTGCGATGGTCATCAACATCTTCTTGCAATCGCCTGCGATGATGTATGCGATCTCGATGATCGGTATCCTGATCTTTGCCGGCCTGACGGCCTATTACACGCAAGACATCAAGAACACCTATGTGGCGCACGCCACGCACGGTGATCAGGAATGGCTGGAGAAGGCCGCAATTGACGGCGCGCTGAGCCTCTACATCTCGTTCCTGAACATGTTCCAGTTCCTGCTGATGTTCATGGGTCAAAGCGAATAGCACACCCTTCGCATCACTAACGATTTGAAAGGCCGGTCATCGCGACCGGCCTTTTTTTGTGCCTGAAACCCAACACGCGGCGCGCCGTAGACAAGCTAAAACTCGAAGCGCTCAAGTCTTTTTCCAATTAAGAATGTCGTGCGCCGACAGGCGCTCCTTTGAGTCACGCCCGTTCTAGAGGTCGCGTAGCATCCGCACTGACGGAAAACTGATCCCATCCACAAGCGCGACATCTATTGGTCCCACTTCGGTGAAGCCAACGGCCTTGTAAAACGGCACAGCTGTGCGGGTTGCCCAGCATTCCATCTTTAGCACCTCAACCGTTCGCGCCATCTGAAAACAATGCTGCATCAACCTGCGTCCTACACCGCGCCGCAATGCGCGATCATCTGTGACGACGTGGCGAATATGACCAAGGTCGTGCTGATCTTCGTCTTGCGTCCATCCCCCTGCCCCACGGGTAACGCCGTCTTCCTCAACCACATAATACGTGCCACAGCTCAATAACTTGGGCTGGGCGCGCGAAATAATCGGCAGGGCTTTGGCTAAGATCGATGGCGCGTAGTCGGCTTTGAGCAGCTTAGGGTACGTGCGCATCAGCAACCCATCGACCGACCCCAGATCGTTTTGAGTTGATGGCCGGATCAGCATGGGACGTCCCGCAAAAAACGATCCACAGCAGCCCGTGAGGTCAGATGATGGACGCTTAGGTCGGGATGGGCGGTTTCCAGCAAAGCTAAAATTCTCAGGCGTCCCGATTGCCGCGTGTCCCAAATCCAACGGTAGAACGGCAAGGTTTCACTGTGGAGCCTTTCTGTGCAGCCTTCTGCCATGTCGGCGCGTTGCTGCCCCCAGTAACGAACAAGGCGCGCCGTGACGCGCCAGATGCGCAGTGCCACCGGCAAGTCTAACCAGATCAACATATCCGCGCGCGACAGACGGTGCGCGTAAGTGGTCGAAAACCCACCTTCAAAAATCCAACGATCACCACGTTCGACCTCTAACGCCATCTCGCGGCGTTGTTCGCGTGGACGGGCTTGCCAACCGGGCATCCAATGAATGTGATCCATGTGATGAACAGGCAATCCGGTGCACGTGCCCAAAGCACGCGCCAAGGTGCTTTTGCCCGACCCGGATCCGCCAACAATCATCACCCTTTGCATCAGATTTCCCCCTTGAAAACGAAAAAGACCGCGTCCTTGCGGCGCGGCCTTTTGAAACAGAGAAGAAAGGAGATCTTACTTGATCTTGCCTTCTTTGTATTCAACGTGTTTGCGCACAACGGGGTCATATTTTTTGACGACCATTTTTTCGGTCATGGTGCGTGCGTTCTTTTTGGTCACATAAAAGTGGCCGGTGCCTGCGGTCGAGTTCAGGCGGATCTTGATCGTGGTTGGCTTGGCCATCTTATGTCTCCTGCATCGTGGGCGCGTTTAGACACGCCAACGGGAAATTCGTATGAGCGCCGCTTGTACCCTGCGCCGCCCCCGAGTCAACCCCGGTTGGTTCGGTTTTAGGCCCAAGACGCAGAAAGCGTCATTTCGCTGCGAAAGTCCCCCCAAACAAGGGCGTCCCTCAAGCGATCACGAAAACCTGATGCAATTCGGCTTGATTGGAACCGAATGGTTCCCAATATTAGGCGCACTGCGCAAACCGCGCAATCACACTATTAGGGAGACCACCATGTCCATGCGTTTCATCACAAAAGACATCCACGCTTATCTGGATTACCCGGTCGCCGCGGGGTTGTTTGCAATGCCGTTTCTTCTGGGTTTGGGTCAGTCTGCGCCGCTGGCGTTTTGGTTGTCGGTTGTCACCGGGGTCGCCGCCCTTGTGTTGACCCTTTTGACCGATCACCACCTTGGTGTGGTTCGTGTGCTGCCCTACAAACTGCATTTGACCGTAGATGGCGCTGTTGGCGTCGTGTTTGTGATTGCCCCGTTTGTGCTTGGTTTTTCCGGTCTTGATGCCTTGTATTATTGGGTGATCGGCGCGACCGTTTTGATTGTTGTCGGCCTACACAAAGAAGAAACAAAGGCATAGCTTGCCAACCTCTCTGTTCATAAAGAACTGACCTTCTTTATCATTGAAGCCTCCACTCACTCATGGCGCGCGCAGGTAGACCACCTGCGCGCGGTGTTCTTTTCGGAACTAGAAATGTTATGCGCGGAGGGGCTGTAAGCCGGATTCTGTCTAGGGCGGTTGCCCGCCCCGAGATGACCATTCCTCTTGGGATGCTGTTACCAACACCCCTCTAGCTGCCAACCCGAACCTGCTGAGGCAAAAGCAGCCCCGTTGCTTGCGCAACACGCGGTCCCTATTTGGCATTGCTCCCGGTGGGGCTTGCCATGCCCGGACTGTTACCAGCCCGGCGGTGGGCTCTTACCCCACCGTTTCACCCTGGCCTTGTTTCGCCAGAGGCGAACCCCTGAAAACCCACAAGGTGGTTTGTTTTCTGTGGCGCTGTCCGTCGGGTTACCCCGCCCGGGCGTTACCCGGCACCGTGTCTTTTTGGAGTCCGGACTTTCCTCTCTGACAGGTTGCCCCGCCAAAGCGGCCATCCGCCCCTCCGCGCGAGGGTTGCCTTAAGGGGTGCTGGCGGGGTGCGTCAATGGGGGATCGGTGTTGTTCCGCTTTTGCCGGACCCTCCGGGGGAGTTTTTTTGGCAAGATGAAGTGTGGGATCGCGCCTTTCTTCATGGGTCGTTGTCTACAAGCGGGGAAAAGTCATCCTTGGTCAAAGGCCCCGTACAAAAAGGTCGATAGCGCAAGCGTATTGCTGACAAGATGTCCTTGGGGGGGGCATCGGCGGTATATCCCGCGTTTCGGGCGATACGATGAAATGTGTCAAGTGTTGCGTCAAGTGGCCCAAGGCTTTTGCCGGGTTTGCCAGCTAATCCTTGAGCCTCAAGGCGCGCCCAATCAAAGTAAGGGCCCGGGTCAACCTTGCGCCCCGGCGCCATATCGGAGTGGCCGATCACATTTTGTGGCGGAATGCCCCATGCGACCAACATGGGTGCAAGCAAAGCTTCAAGGCTTTGCATCAGTGGTTCTGTGAACGGTCCTTGCCCGTCATTGTCGAGCTCGATTCCTATCGAGCGTGAATTGAGATCATCCAACCCTTGCCAAGACCCCGCACCAGCGTGCCAAGCGCGCGCGCCCTCGCCAACCAGTTGCGTGATGCGCCCAGTTTTGCAGATCACATAATGCGCGGACACTTCGAATTGCGGATCGCAAAGTCGTTCTATTGCAGCTTCGGCGCTGGCCATTGCCGTGAAATGTATCACGACAAATTGCGGGATCAGCCCGTCTCGGCGGGGGCCGCAATTTTGAGAAGGATGTTGGTGGATCTCCACCACCGTCTTAACCGTTTACAGCGCGTCTAAACGGTGCCGGATCCCATGCGCAGGCATAGCCATCGCCATCCGGGTCCAAGCCCTTGCGATCGCGTTCCGGTCCACCAAAGGACAGGAAGTCGATTTGCGCTTCGTCCGCCGAGTTATATTGTGCACAGTTGCGCTGGAACTTGGCAGCAGATGCGATGCCGATACGCCGGTAGACCTTGGTGCCTTTGGCATGGTTCGATTGCAGTGCATACTGCACCACGTTGGGCCCTGTCGCGCCCGAGCGTGAAGGCAAAGCCGTTGGTTGGATCACCTCGTATTGCTGGCGGTTGGCCGCAATGCGAGCTGCGTCACTTTCGATGGATTGGCGCGAAGACACAGCGTCAAAGCTATTTTCATCCGAAATGCCCGGGTTGTTCAAAATGGCCGGTGCTGCATTTGAGGGACTGGCATTCACCACGTTCTGGCCGGAGTTCGACTGTGCGGCAGCGGCATCATTTTGGCGCGCGATCTGCGCAAGCTCTGCGTCAAGCCCTTGGGGGTCTGACACGGCACGTGCGCCGCTTGGACGTGGCGCGGCAGGTACTGCGTTGGATGGTGGCAAAGCTTGCGTTCCAACGGACGGTGCTGCGGGCACTGACCCGTTCGCAAGCTGTGCATTGCGCGCTTCGCGTGCTGCCAAAGTACTTGGATTGTCAAAGCCGACGCCGCGACCGGGGTTCGCAATGCCAGCACCACTGTCGGGGATTGCCGGCTGGCAAGCGCCCAACATCACTGTTGCGCCAAGAATAAAGAAGCTGCGGATCATCATATCTGCCCAACCCTTTTTGGGTGTTGTTTGCGCTTTCCTACCACCATTTTTTCGGTTTGGCCACAAACCCGGCGCGCGATTCCAGCGCATAGGCGGTGTTCAGCAGATCGCCTTCTTCCCATGGGCGGCCAATCAGTTGCAGGCCCAAGGGCAAGCCCTGCGCATCCACGCCCGCAGGCACTGCGATACCCGGCAGGCCCGCCATATTGACGGTCACTGTGAATATGTCATTGAGATACATCGCAACCGGGTCGTCGGATGCTTCGCCCAAACCAAAGGCCGCTGACGGCGTGGCAGGCGTGAGGATCGCGTCAACACCTTGGGCAAAGACGTCCTCGAAGTCCTTTTTGATCAACGTGCGGACCTTGCGGGCGCGGTTGTAATAGGCGTCATAGAACCCTGCGGACAGCACATAGGTGCCGATCATAACGCGGCGTTGCACTTCGGCGCCAAAGCCTTCGGCGCGGGTTTTTTCATACATTTCAGTGATGCCATCGCCCTCTTCCAACTTGGCACGGTGGCCATAGCGCACGCCATCATAGCGCGCGAGGTTGGAGGATGCTTCCGCCGGGGCGATCACGTAATAGGCCGGCAGCGCGTATTTGGTGTGCGGCAGTGAGATATCGATGATTTCGGCCCCTGCGTCGCGCAGCATGGCTGTGCCATTTGCCCATAGCGTTTCGATTTCGCCTGGCATCCCGTCCATCCGGTATTCTTTGGGGATGCCGATCTTTTTGCCTTTGATGTCGCCACTTAGCATGGCTTCGAAATTGGGGACGGGCAAGTTGGCGGACGTCGAATCTTTGGGGTCGTGACTGCACATTGCTTCCAGCATGATAGCCGCGTCGCGCACCGATTTGGTCATAGGCCCGGCCTGATCAAGAGACGACGCAAAGGCGATTGTGCCCCAACGTGAACATCGCCCGTAGGTCGGTTTGATGCCTGTAATGCCAGTAAAGGCCGCAGGTTGGCGGATAGAGCCGCCCGTGTCCGTGCCCGTTGCTGCAAGGCACAGGTCAGCGGCCACAGCCGAAGCGGACCCACCAGAGGACCCACCCGGCGTCAAATCGCGGTCGTCCACTTTCCAAGGATTGATCGCGTTGCCATAGACCGAAGTTTCGTTGGACGAGCCCATAGCGAATTCGTCCATGTTCAGCTTGCCCAGCATTACCGCACCAGAATCAAACAAGTTCTGGGTGATTGTGCTTTCGTACTCAGGCAAGAAGCCTTCGAGAATACGCGACCCCGCTTGGCTGGGCACGCCTTTGGTGCAGAACAGATCTTTGATGCCGACAGGCAAGCCACACATGGCCGGTGCGTCGCCGGTTTTGATACGCGCGTCTGCGGCAGCTGCTTGAGCGTGGGCAATTTCAGGCGTGTGGTGGACAAACGCGTTCAACGCGCCTGCACCTTCGATGGCAGTGAGACAGGCTTGCGTCAACTCGACACTTGTGACGTCGCCCTTGCGCAAAGCGTCACGGGCATCGGCCAGTCCTAGTTTGTTCAGATCAGACATCACTCAACCACCTTTGGAACTGCAAAAAAACCTTCGCGCGCATCCGGCGCGTTGGCCAAGACCGCAGGTTGTTGACTGCCATCCGTCACCTCATCTACGCGACGGGCAAGGCGTTGCGGCGTGACAGAGGTCATGGGGGCGACTCCTTCGACATCCACTTCGCTCAGTTGTTCAATAAAGCCAAGGATGGTGTTGAACTCACCCGCCAAAGCAGGCAGGCGTGCGGGCTCAACTTTGATCCGGGCCAGTTTTGCCACGCGGGCGGCAGTATTTTCGTCAATGGACATGGGTCTACCCCTGATCTTTTGGTTTAAAGTGGCTTTAGCGCGCTCGCACAGGGCCTTCAAGTATCGGGATGCGCAAACGTGGGCTGCGGGGCGCGGAAAATGAAATCATTTTCCGACCCGATTTTTGAAATAAAAAATCATTCACCGTCGTTTGACAAAGAAATCGCGCAGCAGAGCCTCGGCTTCGGATGCTGCAATACCGTCATAGACTTGTGGAACATGATGGGTCTGAGGGCGCGCAAAAACACGTGCGCCCTGCGCCACGCCGCCGGATTTTGGATCAGATGCTGCGTAGTACAACCGCTCGATCCGCGCCGCTGCAATGGCAGCGGCACACATCGCGCATGGCTCTAACGTGACATAAAGGTCATGCCCACCCAACCGTTCAGACCCCGCAACAGCACAGGCCGCACGGATCGCCAGTATTTCAGCATGGGCTGTTGGATCGTTCGTTTCGCGTGTTTGGTTGCCTGCGCGCGCCACGACCTCGCCATTTGGCGCGACAATCACCGCGCCAACAGGCACTTCATCGCGCCCGCCCGCCGCGCGCGCTTCTTCAAGCGCCAATGCCATATATGATCGAAACTCCATGTCCCCTGATTGCCACGTCCCTTGCGAGCAGCGCAAGGCGCCGCTATGGCCTGCTTATGACAGAACAAACCCCCAAAGGTGATCGTATCGCCAAAGTGTTGGCTCGCGCAGGTGTGGCCAGTCGTCGTGGAGCCGAAGGCATTATCGCCGCTGGCCGCGTGTCCGTGAATGGCAAACAGATCGACAGCCCTGCGCTGAACGTCTCGGATACGGATCGCATCACGCTTGATGGCCAACCGCTGCGTGCTGCCGAACCCGAACGCATGTGGCTTTACCACAAGCCCGCTGGCCTTGTGACATCGGACGCGGACGAAAAGGGGCGACGCACCATATATGATGCCTTGCCCGAGGATATGCCGCGCGTCATGTCCATTGGGCGACTCGATATCAACTCCGAAGGGTTGTTGTTGCTGACCAACGACGGCGGCATCAAACGCAAGTTGGAATTGCCAAGCACCGGCTGGATGCGGCGTTATCGTGTGCGTATCAATGGGCGGCCAACGGACCCGGCCTTGGAACCATTGCGCAAGGGCATGACTGTAGACGGCGAACGTTTTCAGCCGATGCAAGTGACCCTTGATCGCCAACAAGGTGCAAACGCGTGGCTGACCGTTGGCCTGCGCGAAGGCAAGAATCGCGAGATTCGCCGCGCCATGGAGAGCATTGGCCTTGTCGTGAACCGCCTCATCCGGGTCAGCTATGGCCCATTCCAGCTTGGCGACCTCAAACCCGGTGCAGTCGAAGAAATTCGACGTAAAATTGTGCGCGATCAGTTAGGTATTGAGGCCGAGGACACCTCAGGCACGGCCAAACCTAAACCCAAGATACCATTTCGCGGGCGGCGCAAGCCCAGATAACGCCCCGTTTCTGATACAAGTGCTGCGCATTTCCCCTTGCGGGGCACGCAGCGATTAATATTTCTGCCATGATGGATACGACAGGTGTCAGACGCGCCACGGCTCTAGTGCTGCGCGGGCAAAGTGCATATAGTCGCGCCATTGGATGGGGAAAAAGATGCAGCCAACTGCTTTTCAAAAAGTCGCCTATGTCGTGCTGATTGCACTGATGTTTGGTGTCACCACCGGCCTAATCGGAGGGCTATAAGCGATATGGCTCAGAAATTTGGCGGAAAATTTAGCCCCGATGGCACATCGGACACAAGCGACACCACCGAACGCGGCGCGTTCCAAGGGGCCAAAGTCGACCCCGTTGGCGCACGCGCTAACATCCTGTTTCTGCCCCCGATTCCGATGGTGTTTTTTGCCCTCAATGATGGGGCCGTAAACTTGATTCTTGCACTGGTCGCCGCAGGGGTTCTGACTTTGGCCGCTTGGATGCTGCGCGGGGGCTTGCAGGCCGAAGCCGCCTACCACGCGCGCAAAGTTGCGCGCCGCCCTTCCATTCCGCGCAAGTTGTTCGCCTCGGCGCTGACCGGGATTGGCATCGCCTTGGCCGCTTTTTGGTCCGAACCCGGATTAGTCGCCCCGATCCTGTTTGGCATCGCAGCAGGCGGGTTGCATCTGGCAGCCTTTGGGATGGATCCGCTGAAAGACAAAGGCATGGAAGGCATCGACACCTTCCAACAAGATCGCGTTGCCCGCGTCGTGGACGAGGCCGAAACCTATTTGGCCGCCATGACGGACGCAATGAAACGCGCCGAAGATCGCAAGATGGAACTCAAGCTTGAAACCTTTCAGGCCACCGCACGCGACCTGATCCGCACCGTCGAAGAAGACCCGCGCGATTTGACCGCTGCGCGCAAATATTTGGGCGTCTATTTGATGGGCGCGCGCGATGCGACCGTCAAATTTGCGGACATTTACTCGCGCACCCGAGACACGCAAGCGCGCGCCGATTATGCCGCCCTCTTGGATGATCTCAGCGACAATTTTGATGCGCGCACCCGCAAGCTGCTGGTGGATGACCGCTCTGACCTCAACATCGAAATCGACGTGCTGCGCGATCGTTTGCAGCGCGAAGGGGTGCACACAGCCCCCGCCGAAAACACATAGTAATAAGGTGATCTAATATGTCCGAAACTGTCCGCCAAAAGGCCGAATCCGCCCTAGCCGAAGTCCAAGAAGCGGCTGCCGTGGTGCTGCCCGAACCCACGGACGCCAATGCGATCGTTCCATTGGCCGAAGCAGACGCACCTATCGGCGCCGAGATCCGCTCGCGCATGGAAGAAATCGACATGGGCGATACGAATTCCATCGTGTCCTTTGGATCAGCTGCGCAGGCCGAATTGCAGGAAATCTCACAAGCGATGTTGCAAGACGTGCGCAACAAAGATGTCGGGCCAGCTGGTGACAGCTTGCGTTCCATCGTGACCACAATTCGCGGCTTTTCGATTTCTGAGTTGGATGTGCGCCGCGATCGCTCGTGGTGGGAAAAGCTGATCGGGCGCGCCGCACCCTTTGCCAAATTCACCGCCAAGTTCGAATCCGTGCAGGGTCAGATCGACAAGATCACCGACAACCTACTGGGCCACGAACACACCTTGCTCAAAGACATCAAATCCCTTGATTTGCTGTATGAAAAGACGCTGCAATTCTATGACGAGCTGGCACTTTATATCGCGGCCGGTACTGAAAAGATCAAAGACATCGACGAAAACGACATTCCGACCAAGGAAAAAGCTGTCGAGGCCGCGGCCGAAGACGACAAGGTCATGGTGGCCCAAGAACTGCGCGACCTGCGCGCCGCGCGTGACGATCTGGAACGCCGGGTTCACGACCTGAAACTGACCCGTCAAGTGACCATGCAGTCGCTGCCATCAATCCGGTTGGTGCAGGAAAACGACAAATCCTTGGTGACCAAGATCAACTCGACATTGGTCAACACTGTGCCACTGTGGGAAACCCAACTGGCCCAAGCCGTCACCATCCAACGCAGCGCCGAAGCGGCGGCTGCTGTGCGCGATGCCAATGACCTGACGAACGAATTGCTGACCTCAAACGCTGCCAACCTGCGCGACAGCAACAAAGCGATCCGTACCGAAATGGAACGCGGCGTGTTCGACATCGAAGCGGTGAAACAGGCCAACGCAGATCTGATTGGCACCATCGAAGACAGCTTGAAAATCGCTGACGAAGGCAAAGCCAAACGTGCCGCCGCCGAAGACGATCTCAAGAAAATGGAAGCCGATTTGCGCGATACGCTGGCTTCGGCCAAAGCACGCAAAGATGGGGTGGGTGACACCGCAAACACCGCCGTTCCTGAGTAAACAACACTCATGTCGGACGTGCGACGCAAAATGCAAGTTGGGATGTGGGGCGGTTTTGCCGCCCTCGCCCTGCTGGCCGCTTGCGAAGACGTGGAACCGGTCGAACCGGTCCTGACCCCGCAAGCCCGTCCCGAAGCATCAATAGAACCAAGTCCGCCCCCGCCGGCACCTACCGCGCAGGCGACCTCAGAGCGTAGCGCCGCCCTACGCCAGTACTTGCGTCAAGTGCAATCGAGCCAGCTGACCTCGGGCCTTTTGCGCAAAGACGGTGGAGGGCCAGACACGCCTTTTACCGCTGAAATGCTGGCGCGCAATTTTGAACAGATCGTGTTTTTCAATGAATACGCCACAAGCACTGTGGCCCCAGGCCAAGCGGGCGCGCTACGCCGTTGGAAAGAACCTGTGCGCATTGGTGTGGAATTCGGCCCCTCTGTGCCGCCCAGCCAACGCGCGCGCGACCGTGCGGATGTTAGCAAATATGCCGCGCGCCTTGCCCGCCTGACCGGTCATCCGATTTCTGACGCTGGCACACCCAATTTCATGGTCTTTTTCGTCAGCGAAGATGACCGGGTCGACACATTGAACCAACGCGCCCCACGCTTGCCGGGGGTGACGCAAGCGAACCTGACGGCGGTGCGCGACTTGCCCAACGATGCATATTGCGCCGTGGCGGCCTATGCCACCGGCGCAGATCGTTCGACCTATACCGCTGCCGTCGCAGTCATCCGGTCCGAAAATCCAGATTTGCTGCGTCTGTCGTGCATCCACGAAGAACTGGCCCAAGCCTTTGGGTTGGCCAATGACAGCCCCGCAGCGCGGCCCAGTATTTTCAACGATGACGACGAATTCGCCCTGCTGACCAACCACGACGAGGCCTTGCTAGGTATGCTTTACGATTCACGCCTGCAACCTGGTCAATCGCTGATCGATGCCCGGGCAACCGTTTTAGGTTTGGCCCGCGAACGTGTGGGCGAGGTCAATGTAGTCGCCAGCGCCACACACACCTCGGCTCAATAGCGAAGACATTGCAGACACGCACGTTGGCGTGATCTTCCTTTCGCTTTGACGAAAAAGACGTATTTAATTGATTAAGGTTACCCTGCAAAAGGATTTAGACCGTGCTGTCATCCCTGCCCCTACGCACCATCGCAATCGCTGGCCTGGTCGGAGAACTGCTGTTTGAGGCCTATGCGTGGCTTGTTTCGCCACTCGTTTTTGGTGTCACGCTTGAACCCGCCAATCTGGTAACCGCGCTGTTCAAGATGTATTTGGGGGTCCAACTGCCCTACCCCGTCGCCTTTGTCATCCACGTCGGGATCGGCATTGTTGGCTTTGGCCTTGCCGTATGGTGCCTTCACCGCCTGACCAAACTGCCACTGGTGGCTGCGGGTGTGGTCAGCGGCTTTGTGCTGTGGTTTGTGGCGCAAGGATTTTTGGCGCAACTGGTCGGACGTGACTTTATGATGGGATTTGGGGCCTACACCCAATCGTCGTTTTTTGCCCATGTGGGTATGGCTGCGGTCATGGGGTTGATCATGGCGCTTTTGACACGGTCCAAACCTGCGGTGACACAAGCCTGAATTTTCCCACGCCTTGCCCATCGCACTTGCGCCCCTGTCACGCTATATTGACCGGGACGCAACCAAAGGTATGGGCACAATGGGTATTTTCGACTTCCTTTCTGGTGAATTCATCGATGTCATCCACTGGGTGGATGACACGCGTGATACAATGGTCTGGCGCTTTGAACGCGAAGCCCACGAAATCAAGTATGGTGCCAAACTGACAGTGCGCGAAGGCCAAGCGGCCGTGTTCGTGCACGAAGGCCAGTTGGCAGACGTCTTTACCCCCGGTCTTTACATGCTTGAGACCAACAACATGCCCATCATGACGACGTTGCAGCACTGGGATCACGGTTTCAAAAGCCCGTTCAAATCTGAAATTTACTACGTCAACACCACCCGGTTTAACGACCTGAAATGGGGTACCAAAAACCCGATCATCTGCCGCGACCCAGAATTTGGCCCCGTACGTTTGCGCGCATTTGGTACCTATTCGGTCAAAGTCGTGGATCCGGCCAAGTTCCTTATTGAAATCGTCGGCACCGACGGCGAATTCACCATGGACGAGATCAGCTTTCAAATCCGCAACATCATTGTGCAGGAAATGTCGCGATCCTTGGCCAAATCCGGCATTCCCGTACTTGATATGGCGGCCAACACCCGCGAATTGGGCCAGCTTGTCGCCAAAGAGATCAGCGCGCAAATCGCAGACTACGGCCTGTCGATCCCTGAGCTTTACATCGAGAACATCTCACTTCCGCCCGCGGTCGAAGAAGTGATGGACAAACGATCCTCTATGGGTGTGATCGGAAACCTCAACGAATACATGCAGTTCCAAGCCGCCGAGGCCTTGGGCCGCGAAGGCTCTGGCAGTGCGGATGCGATGCAAGCGGGTCTTGGCGCCGCGATGGGGATGCAGATGGGCCAAATGGCGGCCGGTCCGTGGGGATCACGCCCCGCCGCCGCCCCAGCCCCGGCCGCTGCGGCCCCGGCGGCCATGGCACCCCCGCCACCGCCCGTCGAACACGTCTGGCATATCGCAGAAGGTGGCAAAACGACGGGTCCATTTTCCAAAGCCCGCATGGCCCGCATGGCCACGGATGGCGATTTGACACGCGAAACCTATGTCTGGACCGCGGGCCAAGATGGCTGGCTCAAGGCCGAAGACGTGACCGAGTTGGCACAGCTTTTCACCATCCTGCCCCCACCCCCACCCGGCGCATAACAGCGCCATAGAGGTGACAGTTTTCTGGGGCTCAAGGACCGCCTTGAGCCCAATTTGATCGATGCCGCGCATGATTGCCGTCTATTTTGGCAGTGCCTCTATGCGCATCGCAAGCACACCGGTTGTGATCGCCGCGATGGCCAAAAACCCTGCGCCAAAAACCCATGCAGCCGGTGTGGAATAGACCTCCGCCATGGCTCCAACCAAGACCAACCCTAGGGCTGCCCCTAGCTGTTGTATTAGGGATCGCAGAGACAGCATTGTAGACCTCTGACGATCGTCCACACAGCTATGCAAGATACTGCTGGCAGGTGTTTCGCTTGCCCCAAGCATGATCGAATATACGATAAAAACAGCGATGAACTCGCCAATGCCGCCCTGCATCGCCAGTGCGACCTGAACTGCTGCCAGACACGCAAAAATCGCCGCAAGCGTGACGGCGTGGCGGCGCTTAAATATCTTGCTGATATACGGGGACAGAGACGCGCCAAACGCGATTGAGAAAAAGTAACAGGCCGTCAGAGCGCCAATTGCCGTGTTGGCATAGCCCTCATCCAACATCGGCTTGGCATATGTCGGCCAGATCACCTCGACCGGGTTTGTTGCCATCAGTAACAACACGAGCGCCATCAACAGCAATGAAAGCGTTGGATGTTTCAACGCAAGTCGGCTGGCCTGCGTGATCACTGATGGGACGCTAGCGAACCCTTGTTTGAGAGCGCCCAAATTAAGGGGTCGCGGTTTTTCTGCGATGACAAGCATTGTGTAAATCAACACTCCGACCATCACGGCAAAGCTTGCAGCATAAGAAACATCATAGATGCTAAACCCATGCCCCTGAACGAGCGAACCGAATGCATCAGGCAAGATGCCCCCCAAAACGGCACCGACAGCTAGACCCATAGCATTGGCCCATTGCGCCTTTGCAAGCGCGGGTTGGACATCCACATTTGGCGCATTGGCTTTGAACGTTTCAACAAACCACGCATCAAGCGTGCCTGACCGCAACGCGCGCCCAAACCCAATAAAGGCAAACGAAAGAACCAGAATGTGGAAGTCATGCGCAGACAGGAAAAGCGCCAGCGAAATCAAGCTGGCAACGACCGCTGCAAGGAAAACGGGTTTGCGTCCGATATTATCCGCCAAGCCGCCAAACGGAAGTTCCATCGTCATGGTTGTGATCGAGTAAACCCCGAACAGAAGTGAAATCTGGAACAGGTCCATGCCGCGGTCCGTCAACGCCAGCGCAACCACGGCCACAGTAAGGCCCATAGCAAAGCGATCAAGAAACTGGTGTATCTGAAACACTCGAATGTGCCGCCGCACGGCCCTCGGTAGAGTATGGAAAGAGAATTCTAGGTCGTTCGCCATGTTTGAAGCTTCGCGGTTACGACCTTTGAACACAATAGCTTGGCGCAGTTACGGTGTGTGACCCAGTGGAGATCGTTGAAATCACCTGCGACGCTTATTTAAAGCACGGGTGCCGTCGAAACCATCGCCCTTTCGGCTCGATACAAATTGATCCCAGCCTTTTCACGCGCGTTTCATGGCGGCTTTGGCCCTAGGCCCGACTGAGTTTCGCAACGCCGCCACTGAAGCAAACCATTGGTATTTCAAGACCACGCACAGTAAACCAAAAGAAAGCGCGGCTATGCGCAAAGCTATGCAGAAATGTCTATGACCGAACTATCCCAAACAGTATCTTCGACGGACCATCGCTTTCCTTGTGACAATTGCGGTGCAGATTTCCGGTTTGACCCGCAAGCGGGTACGTTAACCTGCGACCATTGTGGCAACACAGGTCAAATCGAAGGTTCAAAGGATACCGCCCCTCGCGCCATCACCGAATTGGATTACCGCGCGGCGTTGAACACGGACCTGCCCGAAAGCGAAATCGAAGAAACCCGTGTTTCGAAATGCTCCAACTGCGCGGCTGAGGTCGCGTTTGACGCCAACGTGCACGCCGCCGAATGCCCGTTTTGCGCAACGCCCGTGGTCACAGACACAGGCGCGCACCGCCATATCAAGCCGCGCGGCGTGTTGCCCTTTGCCATGAACGAAACCGAGGCACGCGACTCCATGACCGATTGGCTGGGCAGTCTTTGGTTCGCCCCCGGCGGCCTTCAGGAATATGCCCGCAAGGGGCGCAGCTTGCAGGGTATCTATGTACCCTATTGGACTTTCGATGCAGATACGCACAGCACCTATTCGGGCGAACGCGGCACTGTTTACTACGAAACCAAAACCGTCATGCCCGACGGGAAACG